>NZ_JBYOKN010000010.1:0-94857 GCF_057799285.1 Comamonas sp. 14P8.1.4 | reverse complement strand
GCCACTGGCACGTCATCCAGGATGGTGATCACAATCTGGCCCGCAGCAGTCCCGCCGCCAGAACCCGTTACGCTGACAACGATCAGGTCTTGCAGGGTATTTTTACCGTCACCGCTGTCGTGTGTCAGGGCTGTCTTTAGGGTGTATTCATAGCTAACCGTTCCAGTCTGGTTGCTCGCACCTGGGGCGTAGCCCGTAATCTTGAGCATTCCCTCACCGGTATCGATGGTTGGCAACTGCGTTACATCCCCCTGAAGCTGTGCCAAGCTGAAGGTGATTCCACCAATCGTTACGAAACCAATGCCATCAGTGGCACGAACCGCAAAAGACCCGACTGCGGTCTCTGTGGTGGCGGCGTTATTCAGACCCGATTCATCAACGGTTTTTGCATCAGACTGAATACTGACCTGCGGTGCTGGACTTGCTTCATCCTGAGCAACAACCCCGCCTGCAATACGAGTGTCATCGGGTGCGCTAGAGAAACGAGGATATTCCAGCCCCAGGGGGGAGGTTCGCTCAATCACACTCGCAAGCCGTACATAGGTGCTTCCTGCACCTTCCCCCCCGGACAGGGTTGCGGCAGTCGCATCCAATTCCGCCAACGGATCCTGACCTTGATTCAGTGCGGCAATCAATGCATTGACATCTGCCTCAGCGGGGCTGGCAATAGCGGCTTCACTCTGCTCGGCCGGTTTAAACAGGTCATTTTCCAGCTTCAATTGCTGGTTTTCAGCAACCTGAAACACCCCGGATTCGTTGCCTTGCAACGTAATTTGGCTACCTGCAGCCGTCACGATTTCTGCATCGACTGGCACACGCATGCCTACGCGCAAAGGTTGCAAACTACCGTCGCTATTGCGAACCCACGCTTGGCCATCCAATTTGGTGATGACTGCAGAGGTATTGGCCATGACATTGCTCCAAAGTATTTCAATCAGCCCCATACAGAGCTGTCCTTGGAGAGAATGCTAAGAATTACCTTGCTTGTGCACTATTGGCGGCCAAGACAATACGCACTACCGTTTGACCGCCTAATTGGTGATTCAGAACTGCATCTTCTGAAATCACTGAACCCTGAAATGAGTTAGCCCAAAAAGTTGAGACCTCTGAGCGCAGATAGAGTCCTCAACGGGCAATGCCATGCACTTTGAGTGCCAGCTTCAGGCGATCATCCACCTGCAGTTTGTCAAACACGGATGACAGATGCGCACGCACCGTTCTTTCGGTAATACCGAGCTGCTGCGCAATCTCTGCATTGCTCCGCCCCATGGCAGCAAAACGTGCAACTTCCTCCTCGCGCGGAGAAAGCCCCTGTGCCCAGGTATTACCGGCGGACACCGGCAGCCGCTGGTCAATGTCTTGCAGCATTTTCTGTAGCAAGCTACGCCCCATCCAAATGGAGCCGTTGGCCATACTTTCAATGATCAGCACCAAGGTGTCCAGCGAAGAATGGGTATGCGCATACCCACTTGCACCATGCGCAAGCACAGCACGCCCTTCGTCATCACTCATGTGAGCGCTCAGAACGAGTACACGCAAGCCTTCAAAATACTGCGACCATTGCGCACCAGCGCCTGCTTCTTTCAGCAGCGCCATGTCCACAATCACCAGCTGATGCCCACTGGATTTCCATTGCAAAAGGTCTGGCAATGCGACACCACGCAAGGGCGTCTTGGACCTTGCCTTTAAAGACTGCCAGCTTTGCCACAAAGCGGTGTCACGCGTAACGATCAAAATGGACTGCTCTTGCATCTTGTCCTCATCTGTCTGAAGCACGATCAGCGCTCTGTCAAAGCATTCGCTTTGGCTCTCAAAATTGGTTTGAGCAGATACTGCATCAGCGTACGCTTGCCAGTCAGAATGTGCACTTCTGCCTGCATGCCCGGAATAATCGGGCGCGAATCGTCACCCACATGGGCACGCTCGGTACGCACTTTGACGATGTAAAAAGAGTTGCCTTTCTCATCTGTCGTAGTGTTTGCTGCAATTTGCTCGACCTTGCCCTCCAGTCCACCGTAAATGGCAAAGTCATATGCCGTGAACTTGACTTCTGCTTTCTGCCCAAAGTGCAAGAAACCGATGTCTTTAGGATTGATCTGCACCTCTAGCAACAAGGTGTCATCCATGGGCACGATGTCCAAAATATCTTTGCCAGGCTGAACAACACCACCGACGGTGTTGGCCAAGAGATTGTTGACCGTCCCCCGTACTGGCGAGCGCACCTCAGCCAGCTTGACCCGGTCAGCCAACGCCAGTTGCCCTTGCTCCAACGAAGATAATTTGCCCCGCGTTTCAGAAAGCTCTACCCGAGCCAGATTGCGCGCATTGAGCTCCGACTCCTGCACCTTGCGCTCTGCCTCTTGAATGGCGGCCTGAATACGGCCGATCTGGGCACCTGCAGCCTTGGCCTCACCACAAAAGCGAGCCACATCACGCTGAAGCCGCAAAAGATCAACTTCAGAAACGGCACCACTGCTAAGCAGTGGCTTGGTCACACGCAACTCTTCCGAAGTCAAGCTGCAGCTTGATGCGGCTTGGTCACGATTGGCCATCGTTTCACGCAGCTCCTGCTGACGCTGATTGAGCTGATCTTTGGCAATATTCAAGGTGGTGTTGAGTTCCTGTGTTTTGGTTTCCCAGAACCTGCGCTCCATCTCCACCACCTGCGGCGCGTCTTTGAGTACGTCAGCAGGAACTTTAAAAACATCGCCAGATGCCAGGGCCTCCAAGCGTGCCGCTCTGGCCTTGAGCGCCAGCACTTCTGCCTTGCTCTCTCCCAACGAAGCGGTGAAACGTGTGGGATCAATGCGCAGCAGCACTTGCCCCACCTCGACACGCTCGCCTGGGCGCACCAAAATTTGCTCGACCAGGCCGCCATCCAAGCTTTGCACCACTTGAATTTGTCTGGATGGGACCACTTTGCCCTGTCCCCTGACCACTTCATCGATCCGACCAAAGCACGCCCAGATCAGAAGCACCAGCACGGTCACTACGGCCACCCACAGAAGCAGGCGAGAGCCTTTGGCCTGTTGCTGGCCCGCCGCCCACTGGGCATCTGCAGCCAAGTCATCAGGAGCAACGCCTTTCACTTGCGCATCGCCTTCTAGCACCCAGTTCTCCAAGCGCTCTTTCCATGATTTTTTCTGCGATGTAGGCTGGGTCATGAGCGTCCTCCTGCGCGCGCAATACGCCCTGACTTCAACGCTTCAATCACTTGATCCTTGGCTCCATCTGCTACCACCCGACCTGCATCAATCACGATCAATCGATCCACCAGTTCCAGCAACGCGGTTCTGTGCGTCACCAGCACCAAGGTCTTACCGTCCATCGAAGCTTTCAAGCGCGTCTTGAGCATGGCTTCGCTCTGGTTATCCAAGTTGCTGCTGGGTTCATCAAGCAGAAGGATCGGAGGGCTCTGGATCAAGGCTCTGGCAACCGCAATCGATTGCCGCTGGCCACCTGACAGCGATTCACCGCGCTCCCCAATCGGCATTTCATAGCCCTTGGGGTGCTCTGCAGCAAACTCATCAACACCTGCAACACGGGCTGCATGCAGCATGTCCGCCTCTGTGGCGTAAGGTGCACCTACCAGCAGGTTGTGCTTGAGACTGCCGTAAAACAGCATCGGATCTTGCGGCACATGCCCAATGGAGCGACGCAAATCAATCGGATCAATTTGCCGTGCATCTACACCATCGATCAGCACGGCCCCAGACTTGGGTTGATACAAGCCCAAGATGAGCTTTTCCAACGTTGTCTTCCCGGAACCAATGCGCCCAATCACGCCCACCTTTTCACCCGGTTGAATAGAGAAACTCACTTCATTGAGCGAGAGTTGATCCGACCCTGGATAGCTGAAACTCACGTTACGGAATTCAATTTCCCCTTGCACCACCGGACGTGACACGAAGTCACGCTCAGCATCGTGCTCAACGGGCATCTTCATATAGTTATCGATGGAGCCCAGTGATGTCTTCGCATTGTGGTACTGCATCATCAGCCCCGCGACCTGACCCAGCGGAGCAATGCAGCGGCCAGCAATCATGGAGGCGGCGATGATGCCCCCCATGGACAATTGCGCCGATTGCACCAGGTACACACCAATAATCACGACAGCAATCGTCACCAGCTGCTGCATCGTCTGCACAAAGTTGACGTTTGCAGCAGAAATCAATTTGATTTTTCCACCAATGAATGCAAGGTATTGGGTCGCACTCTCCCACAGCCGTTGCACCCCGCTTTGTGCGTTCAAGGTTTTGACCGCATCCAGATTGGTCAGCGTCTCCACCAGCAGGGCATTGCGCTGAGAGGAAGCCTGAAACGACTTCACCGTCAGGCTTTCAAGGCTTGCTTGGGCATAGAAAGACACCAAAAGCACCGCTGCAATAGCCACCACCGGTGGAATCAGCATCCACGGTGAAACCCATGCCAAAGCCATCAAAAACAAGAGCACAAATGGCAGGTCTACCAATGCTGTCAGGCTGGCAGAGGCAATGAAATCGCGCACCGACTCAAAAGAGCGCAAATTCGCGGCGAACGAACCTACGGAAACCGGTCTGCTTTCCATGCGCAGATCCAGCACCTGCTGCATGATTTGCGCTGACAAACTGACATCAATGCGCTTGCTCGCCGTGTCCACCACGTAAGCCCGCGCAGTCGTCAGCACCATGTTGAACAGCAGCACCAAGCTGACACCAATCGCCAACACCCACAAGGTTTCTACCGCGTTGTTAGGCACCACCCTGTCATACACATTCATGCTGAACAGCGGAATGGCCAAGGCAAAGAGATTGATCAAAATCGCTGCCAGCAGTGCATCGCGATAAAGACGCTTGTTGCTCCACACCGCGCTCCAGAACCAATGTTCCTTACGGCGTGGTACACCTTGCTCGGCACGCTGTTCAAACCGAAACTGCGGACGCACAAAGCACAGAAAGCCTGCATACATCGCCTGCAAATCCTGTGCGGACACTTCCACAGGACTGCCAGCTTCAGGAAACTGCACCAGAAAGCGCTGTGCATCTATCTGCTGCAACAACAGTGCCGCACGATTGTTGTGCAACAGCAAAATTGCGGGCAGCAAGCCTGCAGGCACACCATCCAGGGCTCGCCGCACAATACGCGTAGTGAAATGCGCGCGCGCCGCTGCACGCTCCAGCAATGATGGTGTCAGCTGGTTGTTGACCAGCGGAAGGCCGCCACTCAAGGCTTGTGCGGTGTAAGGGGTGCCGTGAATGCGTGTCAGCTCCACAAGACACGTCAGCAGCGGATCGTCCTGCGTGCTGTGGGGCGGCAAGCCATATGTAGTGGCTTTGGTGGCAGCGCGCTCTGGTGCTGCCACATTTTGGGGCTGACCCGACTCAGGCAGCGCATCTTGGGAAGTTTCCATAGATACCTCTGTCACCTCAGATCAAACCATCGTCATCTGGAATCAAATCCAGTGAGTTCCTCAAGCGGTCACGCTCTTTCTTACGCTGATTGAGCTTTTCCAGTGCCCGAGGGGGTAGATCTGTCAGACGTAAAGTTCCATTGGCCAACAAGGCATCAATCAAATCCTCCAGCACCCGGATGAAGTCTTCATCCAGTGCTGAAAAATCACGCTTGTCTGCGTGCGCCCCCTCTTTGCTGTCTTTGTGAGCCATGCGATCCGCCCTCTTGGAGCTTCTTGTGTTTGGGCGCCTTACGGCGCCTGGGAATCCTAGTTTTTGACGCTGGGTGCAGCCGCCGCTGGGGCGGGCTGTGCGGCCTGCGTCAAAGTCACGGGTGTCAAGTTGCTGGTATCTGGCAGGGTATCCATGCAAGCACGCAATGGCTCATCGGGCAGAACCAGCGCCTGGCGCTCGTCAGGCTGGCTGTCGTTGTGCGGCTGTGCCAGCTCCAGTTGAGTCAACACCTGGTTCGACAGCGAGAGCCAGTAATACTCTGCCTTCTTCAGATCGAAATCTGCATTGAGCAGCGCGCGGCGGGCGTCAAACAACTCGTTTTCGGTGTCCAGCAAGTCCAGCAGCGAACGCTGGCCGATATTGAATTGCTGCAGGTAAGCCACGCGCACCTTGGAAGTCGACAGCTCATGCTCACGCAAGAAAGGCAGTTGCTGGCGCAAACGCACAATGTTGTTCCATGTGATCGACAGCTCTTGCTGCACATTGCGGCAGGTGTAATCACGCACATCCTGAGCCGCGTAGTTCTGCGCGGCCGTCTGGCGAATACGTGCCGAATCAGCACCACCGCGGTACAGCGGGTACGTCAGCATCACTTGCACGCGCGAACTTTGCAGGTCACGGTACAGCGCGCCGGGTTGCTCGCGGTCACGGCCCACGCTGGCGCGCAAGTCAACGGTCGGTGCATGGGCCGCTTTTGCGACCTTTTCACCCGCTTGTGCAGCTTGCACCAGCGCTTGCTTGGACAGCACCATGGGGCTGGTGCGCAAAGCATCTTCAAAGCTGGTGGTTTGACCAATGACCGGCAAGCGACCAACCACGACTGGCACAGCAGGCATGTCGACCGGTGGATAGTCACCCACCACACGACGGAAGCGCTGTGTCACGTCGTTGAGGTTGTTGCTCTCGGTCATCAGGTTGGTTTGTGCCAACGACAGACGGCCATTGGCCTGCTCCATATCCACCCCACGGCCCACGCCAGACTGCTGGCGCTCACGCAACTGCCCCAGCGTGGTGGCGTGCATGTTGAAGTTTTCCTTGGCCAGGCCTTGCATGGCGCGGTAACGCTGCACATCCAGGTAGGCCGCAACGGCTTCGTTGGCCAAGGTGTTGGACGTGGCTTGCAGGTCGTAGTAGCGCGACAGTTTTTCGAAGCCGTACTGACGGATGCTGTTGGACGTTGCGCCGCCATCAAAAATCAGCTGGCGCAGCTCCACATTCCAGCCATGGCGGCCCCAGTCGTAATCGGCAACTTGTTCGATATTGCTGCGCCACTCACGGCCCTTCCAGGCCTGTGCGGTGACGTGCGGGCGCCAGCCGGCACGCGCTACGTTCTGACCTTCCAGGGAAGACAGGAAGTCATGGTAGCGGGCATTGATTTCGGGGTGCGAGGTCACCGCACGCTCGACCACCTGCTGCAGCGCAGGGGGGACAACGGCTTGCTGTGCCGCAGGCTGCGATGCAGCAGCTGGAGCAGGTTGTGCAGGGGCTTGGGCCAAGGCACTCATGGCCAGCGAGGCCATACCAACGCAGGCCACAGTCTTGGAAAAATTACGTACTTTCATAAGTGCCTCAGTGAAAGACTTGCTGTGTGAAGGCGTTAACCCCAAACAACACTCAGCAAAGATTGAAAAATCATGTGACAAATTTACTGACTCAAAAAATACATCTGCATAGTCATTCAACCAGTGACGGGCATAGCTTTTGTTACCCATTCGTGTAGGAAGAAAACTTTTGTTAATAAAAAAAACCAATCGAAACTTAAATTTAAATAGCTTAAAAAAGCTTGTCAAGCACCGTTCATAGCAACCTTTGAACGATTAGTTATATTCTTTTCCATAGCAAAAAGCGCTTGATATCAAAGGCTTCCAGCATTCATAGATACTGAAAACCAATGACATCAAGCGCTTTGTGCTACTTATTTATTTTCTTAAATTGTTAACTCTGGTATCTTGAAGCGTTCTTTGGCCAAACTTTCCAACCCAAACTCTGTTAACAACTGTTGCAAACGATCGGCTGCACTGCGCTTCTTGTGGCCTGTGTAGCGCGCCACGATCAGCTCGTTTTTCATGCTGTGCTCCCAGCCCACCAGCTCTGTGACCGTGACCTGGTAGCCGCTGGCCTCCAGATACAGGCAGCGCAGCACGTTGGTGATCTGGCTGCCCATTTCACGGGTGTGAATGGGGTGGCGCCACAACTCGGCCAAAGGAGTGCGGGACAGGCTCATGGCCTTGGTTTGGCGCAGGCAGGCTGCCACTTCCGCTTGGCAGCAGGGCACCAGAACCATGGCTTTGGCCTTTTTTTCTAGACCAAAGGCAATCGCGTCATCGGTGGCGGTATCGCAGGCATGCAGCGCGGTGACCACATCAAAGCGTTCAGGCATGAAATCCGCACGGGTGGACTCTGCCACCGACATGTTCAGGAACTCCATGCGGTCAAAACCCAGCTCAGCGGCCAGCTTTTGCGACGCTTCAACCAGCGGTGCGCGGGTTTCGATGCCGTAGATGCGCCCCTGGCCCTGGGCCTTGAAGTACAGGTCGTACAGGATGAAGCCCAGGTAAGACTTGCCCGCACCATGGTCGGCCAGCGTCACCGCCTGTTGGCTGCCGTCTTTGCCCTCCCCCAGCTCTTGGAGGATGGGCTCAATGAATTGGTACAGGTGATAGACCTGCTTGAGCTTGCGGCGCGAGTCCTGGTTGAGTTTGCCGTCGCGAGTCAGGATGTGCAGCGCCTTGAGTAGTTCAATGCTCTGGCCCGGTTTGAGTTCCAGCTGCGTGGCAATATCTTGCGTAGCAGGTTTGGGCGTTTTGGCGACTTGTGCCTTGTGTTGCTTGCTCATTATTTCTTCTCTTCAGCCACCACGTCGCTGCCGCGCCCGGTCACCGGGCAGCGCGCTGCCACATCCAGGTCCAACCAGCCTTCGATGCCCATCTGCTCAAGCACTTGCATATTGCGCTCATAGATCATCTCGGCCTCCGGGAAGGCTTCGACGGCTTTGTCGATGCTGTCTTCTCGCAGCAAATGTAAGATAGGGTAAGGCGCGCGATTGGTGCAGTTGGTGACGTCGTCCACATCCGTGCCCTCAAACTGGAACAGGGGGTGGAACGAGGCCACTTGCAAAATGCCGCCCAGCTCCAGCTCGTCCACGATGTCATCGGCCAAGACGGTGAAGTCATTGAAGTCCAGAAAGTCCTGCAGCGCCTGCGGCAGGATCAGCAGCGTGGTGTCGCGCTTTTCCGGGGAGCTTTCGGCCAGGGCTTCCAGTTCGCGGTGCAAATCCATGGCGACACCTTCGGCGTCGGTCGCCTGGCTGACCACATAGTGGATCTGCCCTTTGACGTGCACGCTTTTAGCGAAGGGGCAGAGGTTCAGGCCGATGACGGCCTTTTCCAGCCAGCGCACCGTATCTGCGATCACGATGTCTTCAGGAAAGGAGCGTGCTGTGGTGGTATCGGTCATGTGTCGGCCTCAAAAACAAATGGGGGCACCATGCCCCCTTGTGTTATGGCGCAAATTCTAGCCATGCACCAGCACTGTTGCAGCGCGCGCGGTGATTAGCTGTTGCCCCAGCGCAAGTTCTGGTGCCCGGCGCTACGCCAGCAAATGCTGGCCCGTGATGGCGGCATGCTCTTTCGCGGCGTAGCGATCGGTCATGCCGGCCACAAAGTCGGCCACCACACGTGCCAAGGCGGCCTGACTGGCCGCTTGCTGCGCACGCCACGCAAAGCGGGGTTTCATCATGCCCGGCTGCGCCATATAGGCCGTAAACAGCTCGCGCACCACCTGCCTTGCAGCATCCATGGTCTGCATGACCTGTGCATGGCGATACAGCTCGTGGAACAAAAAGTGCTTGAGCGCCTGCGACTGCGCACGCATGGCATCCCCAAAGCTCACCAGCGGTGCATCGCACGCGCGCACCTCATCCACATGTTGCACGCCTGCCTGTGCAATCCGCTGCCGCGTGGTGTCGATGACGTCATACACCTGCGCGCTGAGCATGCGGCGAATGGTTTCATACAGCAACCGGCGCTGGGCCTGCGGCTGCGCAAGTTCAGGGTACTCCGCCAACGTTTGCGCATAAAACGTGGCAAACAGCGGGACAGACTGCAGCTGCTCCAGGCTGATCAAGCCTGAGCGCACGCCGTCATCCACATCGTGCGCGTTGTAGGCGATGGCATCGGCCAGATTGGCCAGCTGCCCTTCCAGCGAGGTTTGCCGGCCAGTCAAAAAACGTGCGGCCACCCCACCGGGCTCTTGCGCCTCCAGCTTCAGTGCGTTGGCACGTGAGCAGTGCTTGAGAATGCCTTCCCGCGTTTCAAAGGTCAGGTTCAGACCGTCGTATTGCGGATAGCGCTCTTCCAGATGGTCTACCACCCGCAGACTCTGCAAATTGTGCTCAAAGCCACCAAAGTCCTGCATGCAGGCATTGAGCTCATCCTGCCCGGCATGGCCAAACGGGGTGTGGCCCAGGTCATGTGCCAGGCAGATGGCCTCCACCAAGTCTTCATTCAGCCCCAAGGGCCGCGCAATGGAGCGCCCGAGCTGTGCCACTTCCAGCGAGTGGGTCAGCCGCGTGCGGAACAAATCGCCCTCGTGATTCACAAAAACCTGCGTTTTATAGACCAGCCGGCGAAATGCACTGGAGTGCACGATGCGATCACGGTCGCGCTGGTGTTCGGTACGGGTGGGTGCGTCAAGCTCGGCATACCTGCGCCCGCGCGTCACGTCCAGCGAACAGGCCCATGGAGACAAAATTGCTTGCAATGCCCAACCCTTTCAATATCCATCAAATTGCCGCTTAGCGCTTAATGGACAAGCGCAGCAAGCTATCAATCTTGATTCTGAATACCCACGCCTTGTGCGCAGCAGGTATCAATGACTTCACGCACCAAACTGTCTGGTGCAGAGCGCATGATGGCACGACCTGGGCCATCAATCAGCACAAAGCGAATCTCGCCCGCCTCGGCTTTCTTATCGACTCGCATGTGCGCCAGATACGCGCCCGCATTGTCGTGTGCATCCAGCACAGCGCCACGTGTTGGCAGGCCCGCACGTTCGATCAATCGTGTGAGACGCTCTACAAAAGCGGCATCCACCATGCCCAGCTTGTGCGAGAGGTGCGCGGCCATGACCATGCCTGCGCCCACGCCTTCTCCGTGCAGCCATGTGCCATAGCCCATACCCGCCTCGATCGCATGCCCAAAGGTGTGGCCAAAATTCAAGATTGCGCGCAAACCCGCTTCTTTTTCATCCTGACCCACCACCTCGGCTTTGATTTCCACACTGCGCTTGACGGCGTGCATCAGCGCTGTGCGATCCAGCGCACGCAAGGCCTCAACATGGGTTTCCAGCCACGCCAAAAATGCCATGTCCGCGATAGGCCCGTATTTGATGATTTCGGCCAACCCGGCCGAGACTTCACGCGCGGGCAAGGAGTCCAGTGAGGCCAGATCGCAGACCACCAGCTGTGGCTGGTAGAACGCGCCAATCATGTTCTTGCCCTGCGGGTGGTTGATCGCAGTTTTCCCGCCCACGCTGGAGTCCACCTGCGAGAGCAAGGTGGTTGGTACCTGCACAAACGGCACACCGCGCATATAGCTGGCGGCTGCAAAGCCGGTCATATCCCCCACCACGCCGCCGCCCAAGGCAAACAGCACGGTCTTGCGGTCACAGCCGTTCTCCAGCAGGCCGTCAAAAATCAGTTGCAGGGTTTGCCAGTCTTTGTGTGCCTCACCATCCGGCAGCACAACAGTGTGCACTTGCGGATACTTCCCCGCCAGCGCCGCTTTGAGCTGCGCGGCGTACAAAGGCTGAATGGTCGTATTGGTCACGATCACCGCTTGCGCCGCATTCGGACAGCCGGCAAAAGTGGCGGCTTGGCCCAACAAATTGGGGGCGATCACGATGGGATACGAGCGGTCACCCAAATCAATATGAACAGTCTGGCTCTGCAACGTCACGGTAGGCATCTCGGTAAACAAACAAGGCCGCATGCAGCCTTGTTCACAGGTTTCACATCGCTTAAAAGCGCTAAGCACTGCGCGTATTTATACCTTTAATCCACAATCTCATTGCAGCAAGCGGAGCTGGGCAGCAAACCCGCCAGTTCGGCCTGCATACAGATCTTGCGGCTCACTTGTGTTGTGTTCTGGCGCGCCGCATCCACCACATAGTGGGCAGACTCCAGATACAGCGGGCCACGCACTTGCAGCAAATCGCGCAGTCGCCGCAAGGGGTCGTCGCCTTGCATCAGTGGCCGCGTGGTGTCATGCCGCAAACGCCGCGCTATGTCTTCGGGCAAGGACTGCAGATAAAAAACGGTGCTGTGCGTCTTGAGCGCCGCGCGATTCTCTGCGCGCAAGATGGCTCCGCCCCCAGTCGACAAGACGGATGCCCTGGGCGCTTGCAGCAGCTCGGCCAACACTTGGGATTCGACATCACGGAATGCCGCTTCGCCATGCGCAGCAAAGTACTCCTTGATGCTGCACCCGAGGCGCTGCTCAATCACGTGGTCACTATCCACAAAACGCAACTTCCACGCCCTGGCCAGCTGGCGGCCAATGGTGGATTTTCCTGAGCCCGGCAGGCCGACAAGAGAGAAATGCACAGCAGTTTCCTGGTTCACAGATGCACAAAGACCGCCCAGAGGCGGCCTTTGATTGTCACAGACTCTGCAAGCAATTAATTGCGTGCAATTGCATCGGTCACCATACGCGGTGTGATGAAGACCAGCATCTCGCGCTTGGTCGACTCTTTGGTGCGGCTCTTGAACAGATTGCCCATCACAGGAATATCGCCCAGCAGCGGCACCTTGTTGACTTGGTTGGTCTCTTCCATTTCAAAAATACCACCAATCACCACCGTGCCGCCGTTCTCAACCAAGACTTGCGTCTTGATGTGCTTGGTGTCAATGGCCACACCTTGCAACGTCGTCTCGCCACGGGAATCCTTGTTCAGATCCAGATCCAAAATGATGTTGCCTTCAGGGGTGATCTGAGGCACCACCTCGAGCTTCAGCACCGCTTTCTTGAAAGCAATCGTGGTTGCCCCGTTGGGTGCTGTTTGCGTGTAGGGATACTCCGTACCTTGCTCAATCACTGCCTGTGTCTGGTCTGCCGTCAGCAAGCGTGGACTCGAAATCACCTTGCCCACACCTTCAGCCTCCATGGCCGACAGTTCCAGCGACAGAAAACGCGTCAACCCCGAGTTGAAAATGCTCAGCGCCAATGTGCCGGCGGCTCCACCGGTCGACAGGCCCGCAGGCAGATTCACAAAGGGAGAGCTATTGGTCGTGCCAAAGCTGTCGTAGCCACTGCCGATGCTGCCACGACCGGCGCGGTCATAGCCACCACCGAACTTCACGCCCAGGGAGCGACCGAAGGTATCACGCGCTTCCACAATGCGCGCTTCGATCAGCACCTGGCGCACGGGAACATCCAGTTTCTTCAGTAAATTTGCAATTTCTTCCAGCTTGCTGGAAGTGTCCGTCACAAACAGCTGATTGGTGCGAGGCTCCGCAATGGCCGAACCACGTGGCGACAAAAACCGGGTACTGGCTTCGCTGTTGCCACTGTTATCAGCAATTTGCTTTTTCAGCTCTTCCGCCTTTGCGTAATTGATCTGGAAGCCCTGGGTACGCAAAGGCTCCAGCTGTTCAATACTGCGTGCCGCTTCAAAGTCACGCTTGGTACGCTCATCAATTTCGTCCTTGGGGGCAATCCACAGCACATTGCCGTTCTTCTTCATGCCCAGGCCTTTGGCCTCCATGATGATATTGAGCGCCTGATCCCAAGGCACATCTTTCAAACGCAGCGTTAACGAGCCACCGACCGTATCGGAGGTCACGATATTGAAGTTCGTGAAATCAGCGATCACTTGCAATAAGGAGCGCACTTCAATATTTTGGAAGTTCAACGACAAGCGCTCGCCGGAGAAGCCAGGACCCTTGGTCAGCTTGGTTGGATCCACCTTTTTAGGGCGTACTTCCAGCACGAACTGACTGTCGCTCTGGTAGGCCGAATGTTCCCACTCGCCCAAAGCATCCACCTTGATGCGCACACGATCAGCCTGCTGGCTGGCCGTAATCGTCTGCACCGGTGTTGCAAAATCCACCACATCCAAGCGACGGCGCAAACCTTCCGGCAAGCTGGTTTTCAGCAACTCGATGGTCAACCCTTTGCCTTCAGGGCGTACATCCGCATTCACCATGGATGAGCCCAGGTCGACAATCAACCGCCCAGCCCCATCACCACCACGCCGGAAATCCAGGTCTTTCAACGCCGTAATACCGGCCTGCTGGGTCGAGGGCGCAAGCACGCGCTTGCTGGTCGACGTGGCTGGTTGAAGCGAAGATTTTTGCTGCACAGGATCCAAGAAGACCAGCACCGCATTGCCGCTGATCTCTGTACGGTAGGTTGTCGCTGTCTTGAGGTTCAGCACCAAGCGTGTGCGCCCTGATGCCTCCACCACATTGGCCGTATTCAAGTTGCCCTGCTGAATCTCCACCAGTGATTGCCCCATGGCATTGCTGGTGCCTGGCAAGTCCAATGCAATACGAGCCGGCGACTGAATCGCAAACCCGGTAATGGGTGCAGCCAAAGGCTCGGACAACTCAATCCGAACGACCTCGCCACCACCTTGCAAAGACCCTGTCACAGACTGCACGCTGGCAGCCCAGGTCAGTGTTGAAGTTAAAGCGGCCATCGAGATGATGAACCAGCGCACAGGCACCCAACTTTTCTTGTGTTGCATTACTTGTTCCCCTCTTGCAGATCAAGCGTTGTCATCCGTTCTACCCAATCCCCGGTAGCGTCCTGAACAACTTCTCTCAACTTGATGCTGTGCTCCCCGATTTGCAGAATGCGGCCATAGTTTTGGCCCAAATAGTTACCGGCTTTGACCTGATAAATCAGCTTGTTGACACGCAACAATGCGGTATCGTGGCCGTTTTTACGCATGCTCCCCACCATCGACATGCTGTCCAGTGGATAGCCCTCCAGCTCTTCTTTTTGGCGGTTTTGCTCAGCCAATAACAACGCCATATTCGACGTGTTTTGAGAGGAGTCTCGACTCAGTGCCTGTGTGAGCTTGAGCATGTTGAACGGATCCATGCCACTACCAGATGTATAAGCCTGCGGGGTAAATACCGTTGGCTCTTTCAACGGCTGAATCCGCGGTTTGGTCACAGATTTCTGGGTGGCAATCCACTCACGCAAATCTCCATGCTCCTCTCCCCAGCATCCCGTCAAAAGCAGCAACGCGAGACACTCTGCCACGATGAGTTTGCGATGTGTCATTTCTTCGTTGCCCCCTTGTTCTTGCCCTTACCGCCCTTGGCCTGCGTTTGGCGCTGTGCAGCGACCTCTTCAGGATCCAAATATCGGTATGTGCGAGCGGTAGCGTCCAGCATCAAAGTGCCTTCGTTCCCCTTCGGCGCAATCGAGATATTGTTCAGCGTCACGATGCGTGGCAAGTGCGCAATATCCGAGGCGAACATTCCCATGTCATGAAAGCTGCCCGAGATCTTCACGGAAATCGGTAGCTCCGCGTAGTAATCCTTGACAGCCTCACTGCCTGGTTTGAACAACTCAAACTGCAAACTGCGACCCAAGCCTGCTTGGTTGATATCTGACAGCAATGCGGCCATTTCAGACTTGCTGGGCAGCTGTTTCTCCAGCTGGATCACATACTGCTGCACCTGCTCGCGCTGCTTTTTAAGGCCTTCTAAGCTGACTGCCTTCAGCAGTTTTTTCTCATAGTCTGCGCGCAGCGTCATCTCCGTGCCGCGCTCTCGCTCCAGATCTTCCTCAAAACTACTCAAATAAAAATACCAAGCGGCTCCAGCAGTGAGCAGCGCAATCCCTGTACAGAGCAACACCCTGGGAATGAGTGGCCACAGCGAAGGATCTTTGCGGTCCAGGTTCTGGAACTGTGCTTGCAATGCTTGCCATTGCACGCCCGCATTGGCTGCATTTTTTTTCTTGGCGAACTTCATTGACTCGCTCCTCCACTTGAATCTGCAGGAAGAACCAATGAAAAGCTCAAATTGAAATTCACGACCTTGCGTTGATCCTTGGAAGACAAAGCAACGCTGCCCGCCACGATCTCTTTGAGGTTCGGCTTGGTGAACCAGGGAGTTCCTCCTGACAAGTTACGCAGCACTTCAGAGACTCGCTCATTGGACTGCGCAACCCCCTTCATTTCGACCAACAGTCCCGTTTGCTTCAGCGAAGTGACGTACACCCCTTCCGGCAACTGTTTCACCAACTCATTGAGCAGATGCACCGGCAAGTTACGGTTGGCTTGCAAGTCCTCGACCGCCTTTTGACGCTCTCGCAAGGCCGTAATTTCGCCCTCCAGACCTTCAATTTCTTTGATCTGCTGATTCAGGACCGCAATTTCAGACTGCAAATACGCATTGCGATCTTTTTGTTCTTCAATGCGCAGCTGAAACCACCAATAAATCATTGCGGCAACCAGCAAACCAGCAATCACCGACATGAACATGGTGATCTGGAATGCCTCTTTGCGTCGCTTGCGTGCAGCCTCACGATGGGGAAGAAGATTTATCAAAATCACGATAAAAACCTCCGCATCGCCAACCCACATGCAGTGAGATACATCGGTGCTTCATGCTTGAGCTTGCTTTGGTGCACGGAAGTACCCAAGGCCATCTTCTCAAAAGGATTGAGCAAATGCACAGGAAGCTTGGTTTGTTCTTGCACCGCTTGCGCCAGGCCTTGAACACCTGCGCTTCCACCAAACATCGCTATGTGCTGGACGCTGTGATAAGGCGTGCTGGTAAAGAAAAATTGCAGTGCCCGCATCACATCTTGCGCCACGCTGGAGACAAACGGCCGCAGCACGGCCTCTGCATAATCGGCCGGAAGATCTCCGGTTCTTTTCTTGAGCTCCGCCTCTTCCACACTGATCCCGTACTGGCGAGCAATGAGCTGCGTCAGCTGTGCGCCGCCAAAGCCCTGCTCGCTGTCGTGCAAGACTTCATCATTGCGCACAATTTGCAAACTGAAATTGCGCGCACCCACTTTGATCAAAGCAATCAGATCCCCCTCCCCTGCATTGGGGAGCTGAGCCATCCAGCGCGCAGCTGCCAAACGAGAAGCGTAGGACTCCACATCGACCACGACCGGTGTAAGCCCCACCAGTACGGCCAGATTATTGATTTCCTCAACCTTCTCTTTGCGCGTAGCCGCCAAGAGCACATCAACGTCTGACGGGTTCTTGGCATTCGGCCCAATGACGCAGAAATCTAGACTCACCTCTTCCAAAGGAAAAGGTATGTACTGACTGGCCTCAGACTCCACCTGCACTTCCAGTTCTTGCTCGCTCAGGCTGCCCGGAAGAATGATTTTTTTTGTAATCACCGACGAATGCGACAAAGCCAGCGCCACATGCTTTGCACGTGTGCCACTCTTTTTCAGCAACCGTTTGAGTGCGTCAGACACTTCATCGAATTTTTCGATATTGCCATCCACCACCCAGTCCGCTTCCAGGGGCTCAGAAGCACAGCGCTCCAAAACCCAGGCCCCTTGGCCACCCTGACTCAACTCCACCAATTTAATGGCAGATGAACTGATATCCAAACCGATAAGCGGCGCAGGTTGCCGCTTAAAAAGGGATCCCATAGAGGTCACCGGCCCCTCCCTTTCGTTTCATTTTGATATATAGAAATCCTGATCTGAAGGCATGCTATCAGCAAGGATATAAATCAACCAAGCGTCCCCCACCCTGATCTGCCCCACCATCGTTGCCAAAAGCACACGTTTTGATGCCCGTCAGCCGACCTGCATCGGTCACGCCCGTTGACACAACGACACATCCCCTCCCGCGCTAGACCTCTGCCGTTTTCTATAATGCCTTTCCTCATTTGAGTGGAGCGACATGCCTAACTCTCCCGAATCCAGCGCCCAACCTTCCAAACAAAAAAACAATCCCACCCCTCGCAAGCACTGGCTGCTGCGGGCTTTTTTGTGGTTGATTGGTTTAGCGGTAGCTGGTGCGCTTGCGGTGGCCATGGTGATTGCGGTGGCCTTGGCCATGGCATACCCCAATCTGCCTGACGTTTCCGAGCTGGCCGACTACCGCCCCAAACTCCCCCTGCGCGTCTACTCGGCCGAAGGTGCACTGATTGGCGAGTTCGGCGAAGAGCGCCGCACGCTCACGCCCATCAACGAGATCCCCAAGGTCATGGTCGATGCAGTGCTGGCCATTGAAGACACGCGCTTTTTTGAACACGGCGGCGTGGACTACAAAGGCATGCTGCGCGCAGCTTTGGCCAACTTGGGCAAAGTCAAGAGCCAGGGCGCGTCAACCATTACCATGCAGGTCGCGCGCAATGTGTATCTCTCTACAGAGAAAACCTATACCCGCAAAATCTATGAAGTGCTGCTCACATTCAAGCTAGAGCATCTGCTGTCCAAGGAAAAAATTCTGGAAATCTATATGAACCAGATCTTCCTGGGACACCGTGCCTACGGGTTTGCAGCGGCCAGCGAAGTCTATTTCGGCAAGCCACTGAAAGATGTGACGGTGGCCGAGGCCGCCATGCTGGCAGGACTGCCAAAGGCCCCTTCGGCTTACAACCCCATCAGCAACCCCAAGCGCGCACGTATCCGCCAGCTCTACATCATTGAGCGAATGGCAGAAAACGGTTTCATCACGGTCGAGCAAGCTCGCCTGGCACAAGAAGAGCCTCTGCAACTGCGCAATGCCAGCCGCAGTGGCAGCGTCAATGCCGACTACGTGGCCGAAATGGCGCGTCAGCTGGTATACACCCAGTATGGCGATGAGGCATACACCCGCGGCCTGAACGTCTACACCACCCTGAATGCTGGCGAACAAGAAGTGGCCTATAGCGCGCTACGCAAAGGCATCATGGACTATGAGCGCCGTCAGCGCTATCGCGGTCCAGAGAAATTCATCGCATTGCCTAGCGACAAAGCCGCGCTGGAAGACGTGATTGACGACACCCTGGCACAACACCCGGACAACGGTGATGTACTGGCCGCCGTGGTGCTTGAAGCATCCAACAAGTCGCTGACCGTTCAACGCCCCGACGGGCAAACCCTAAACATCACTGGCGATGGCCTGAAGCCCGTGGAATCTGGTTTGAGTGACAAAGCCGCGCCGAACATCAAGATTCGCCCCGGCGCAGTCATCCGCATTATTGAAACGGCCAAAGGCAAGTGGTCTGCCACACAGCTGCCTGAAGTCGAGGGCGCATTCATTGCGGTAGATCCGCGCACGGGCGCCATCCGTGCCTTGGTGGGCGGTTTTGACTTCCAGAAAAACAAGTTCAACCACGTCACCCAGGCATGGCGACAGCCCGGCTCTGCGTTCAAACCGTTTATCTTCTCTTCCGCACTGGAAAAAGGCCTGAGCCCTGGCACGCTGATCAACGATGCGCCCTTGATGTTTGGCTCCAACGTCACTGGCGGCCAACCCTGGGAACCACGCAACTACGACAACCGGTTCGAAGGCCCGATGACCGCGCGCACTGCGCTCGCGAAATCGAAAAACATTCCATCGATTCGGGTGCTGGATTTCACCACCCCCAAGTTCACGCAAGAGTGGATCACGCGCTTTGGCTTTGATGCCAACCGCCACCCAGCCTACCTCACCATGGCCCTGGGCGCAGGATCCGTCACCCCCATGCAGATGGCCACCGGCTTCTCGGTTTTTGCCAATGGCGGCTACCGCATCAACCCCTGGCTCATTGCAAAAATTACGGATCACAAAGGCCGCGTACTCTCTGAATTCACGCCTCCACCACTGGAACAGCAACAGCGCGCCATTGAGCCTCGCAATGCCTTCGTCATCAACACCATGTTGCAGACCGTCGCCAAATCCGGCACAGCCGCGCGCGCACAAGCTACGCTCAAACGTCCGGACCTGTATGGCAAAACCGGCACCACCAATGATGCTGTCGATGCGTGGTTTGCAGGCTTTCAGCCCACGCTGACTGCCATCACATGGATTGGCTACGACAATCCGCGCAACCTGGGCTCTCGTGAAACTGGTGGTGGACTGAGTCTGCCCATCTGGATCAACTTCATGCAGCATGCACTGAAAGATGTTCCCGTGGCCAGTTACCCCGTTCCAGAAGGCGTGACCAACGTCGGTGGCGAGTGGTACTTTGATGAGTTCACGGGCTCCGCAGGGGTCACCGCCCTGGGCATGGATGCCAGCTATGGCACCGAAGAGGCAACCGAGGCGCCGCCGCCTGAAGAGCGCAACCGCATTCTCGATTTGTTCCGTAACTAACGCGACCACAAAAAAGCCCAGTGATTTCTCACTGGGCTTTTTTATTCGAAGGGTGCAGCCGCTTAGACCACGGACACATAGAACGTGAGCGTCAACCCCGACTGTTCACTGGCAAATTGGCTCAAATGGGCAAAAAACTCACCACGGCCCTTGGTGTCCTTCCACGACGCGCCGTCAAACTTATAGTGAAACCCACCCGCCTTGGCGGCCAGCCAGATTTCATGCAGCGGCTTTTGCTGGTTCACCACGATTTGCGTACGGTTGGCAAACACCAGTGTCACCATGCCCCCCACACGCTGCGCATCAATGTCGGCGTCGACCTCATCATTGAGGCGGTCACACGACTGCTCCACCGCCATCAGCAGTTGTTCAGCTTTATCTAAATATTCAAGGTCGGTCATTACAATCCACTCATGTTGAATGCTCACCAAATTTTATTCCGGTGCATTGCCCTTGCCGTTTGTACGGCAGCACTGGGGGCCTGCGGCCAGCGCGGCGATCTGTATCTGCCCACGGAGCCGGCCGCCCAAAACCGTGCAACCTTGCCCCATTCCGTCGTGCCCGCCATGCCTGCAGAGGCCACGGCAACCACCACTCAACCATAAGACAGAGGCATCTCTGATGCTCTGGATAAACGGCTTGCTCTGCATCAACTGCTAGGCAGTGCATTCGCCCTAGAGTCTGCGCTTTTCATCCAACGCACCACCTCCATGGCGATTGAACTGTACCGCGACCAGACGCACGCTTGCCTCATGTTCACTGACCTCATGGAGGAAGACGGCCAAGCCGTTCAGTGCAACCAGTTCTTGATTGTGGACCACGGCACCGGCGCCATCATTGATCCCGGTGGCAACCTGGCTTTCAATGAGCTGTTTATGGGCATGACGCGGCACTTCCCCCCGCAGAAGCTGTCGTATGTGATTGCTTCACACGCTGACCCAGACATCATTGCCTCGCTCGATCGCTGGATGACCAGCACCAAGGCCTCGCTCGTCATCTCACGCATCTGGGAACGCTTTGCCCCCCACTTCACCAAAGTGGGAAAAACCGAAAACCGCGTCATTGGCGTTCCCGACAGCGGCGCACGCCTGCCGCTGGGCCACAGCGAACTGATTTTGCTGCCCGCGCACTTCATGCACTCGGAAGGCAACTTCCAGTTCTACGATCCGATCAGCCGCATCTTGTTCACGGGGGATCTGGGTGTCTCCATGACCTCAGGCATCGAAGCGCGCAAGCCCGTGGTGAACCTCAAGGCACATATTCCGCGCATGGAAGCGTTCCACCGTCGCTACATGGTCTCCAACAAGATCCTGCGCTTGTGGGCCCAGATGGCACGCCAGCTGGATGTGCAAATGCTCGTCCCGCAGCATGGCGCTCCCATCATGGGTAAGCGGGCAGTGGAAGAGTTTTACTGCTGGGTGGAAAACCTGGAATGTGGGATTGATGTCTTCAACGCCAGCCACTACCAAGTGCCTGCCGCTTACATCGATCCGGCCACGCGACAAATACGTCCAGCGCCGCAAGCCGTACCCGCCTGAAGCCAGACATAGCGCCGCCAGACACGAATGCCTGGCACACGCTCCACGCTTAGACACCAGAGTCAGCGCAAGCGCCGCAAAAAATCGGCCAAGGCCGCATTCACAGGCTCTGGGTGTGTCAGATTGGCGGCATGCCCCGCACCTTCGATGCTGACCCATTGCGACTGCGGCAAGCCATCTGCCATGGCTTGGGCGCGTTCCAGCGCAATGGCGCGGTCTTGGGTACCGTGAATCACCAAAGCGGGCACCTGTATCCGTGCCAATTGCGGCGTTAAATCATCGCGCTGCGCCAGTGTGGTGAAACACTGCATCAGGTTGGCGGCATCCACCTGCTTCCATTTGGCTTTCCACGCGGCTGCGCCTGCCCAGCGCTCACCCAGCACAAAAGACTCCACCGTGGTGGCCATCACCTCATCCAGCCCAATCTGGGCCCAGCGCTGCGCCATCGCCATGTGGTGCGGCATCAGGCCTGGGTCTTCGGGCAGCGCCTGGCTGTCGATCAGCACCAGCGCACGCACCAGCTGCGGATGCGTCAAGGCACAGCGCAGCGAGAGGTAACCGCCTTGCGACATACCGATCAGCACGGCTTGCTGCACGTCCAAGTGGACCAGCAAGGCGGCTACGTCATCTGCCAAGTCGTAATAACTGAACGGCGCACAGGCGTTCGGCGTCGCCGTCTGACCATGCCCGCGCTCATCCCAGGTGATGCAGCGGTAGTCCTCCTGCAGCGCCTCGATCTGCGGATCAAACATGCTGTGATCCATCAACAAGCCGTGCGAGAACACCAGCACCGGCTTGTCCCGTCCACCCGTGTCCGTATAGAAGATGTGTTGACCGTTGACTGCAGCGAAAGGCATGCCAAGCTCCCTGAAGGTGTGACTGGACACCCATCCTAGAAAAGCTGCGGCCCGCTGTGCCTCCGGCCCAACCCCTAAACACGGTCATGCCGGCCACCGCCTGGCACCGCCCCAGGCTGCCAGCGGGTCAGGCGGTCAGGCCAGTGCGCGCTGAATCAGAATTTTCTGCACATCGCTGGTTCCCTCGTAGATCTGGCACACCCGCACATCGCGGTAGATGCGCTCCACGGGAAAATCATTCACCACGCCATAGCCACCCAGCGTCTGAATGGCGGCGCTGCACACGCGCTCCGCCATTTCACTGGCAAACAGCTTGGCCATTGCGGCTTCCTTCAGGCATGGCAGGCCTGCATCGCGCAAGCTGGCGGCATGCCAGATCAGCTGGCGCGCCGCTTCAATTTGCGTGGCGCAATCGGCCAGCCGGAAACCGACGGCCTGGTGGTTGAAGATGGGTTGCCCAAAACTCTCACGCTCTTTGCTGTACTGCAGCGCACATTCAAACGCTGCGCGCGCCATGCCCACGCTTTGCGCGGCAATGCCAATGCGCCCGCCCTCCAGCGCGCTCAGCGCAATCTTGTAGCCCTCGCCCTCCGCACCAATCAGGTTGGCGGCGGGAATGCGGCAGTTTTCCAGATTGATCTGCGCCGTGTCGCTGCTGTGCTGGCCCAGCTTGTCTTCCAGCCGTGCCACGACGTAGCCCGGTTTGCTGGTGGGCACCAGAAAGGCGCTCATGCCTTTTTTGCCAGCCGCCTTGTCCGTCACCGCAATGACGATGGCCACGTCACCGTTTTTGCCGCTGGTGATGAACTGCTTGACGCCGTTGAGCACATAGTCACCGTCATCCCGGATGGCCGTGGTGCGCAGCGCAGAAGCATCCGAGCCCACATGTGGCTCGGTCAGGCAAAACGCGCCCAGCATCTCGCCCTTGGCCAGCGGCGTGAGCCACTGCTGCTTTTGCGCCTCGCTGCCGTAGCGCATGAGAATGGCGTTGACCGGGCAATTGGTCACGCTGATCACGGTGCTGGTGCCGCCATCACCCGCAGCAATTTCTTCCAGCACCAGCGCCAGGCTCACATAGTCCAGCGCCGCGCCGCCGTATTGCTCGGGCACGCAAATACCGTAGCAGCCCAGGGCCGCCAGGCCTTGATGAACGTCTTTGGGGAAATGGTGCTCCTTGTCCCAGCGTGCAGCGTGGGGCGTGATTTGCTCTTGCACAAAGCTGCGCAAGGCATCCCGAATCATGGTTTGGTCGTCATTCAGCAACATGGCTTGTCTCCTGCTTTTTTAAAAATAGGAGCTGATAGCGCACGTATTTATTAGGTTTACAAAACAAATCACATGGAAAGGATTGTTTTGCATGCGCTAACAGCTATGAAATTAATTACCAACTCTCCCAGCGCACACCGTCGTACCGCAGCATGCGGCCGCGATCTGGCGCATGCAACTGCGCCACGGTGTGCAACATGCCTTGCACGCAGCCGTCCATCGAAATCTCGGCGCCGGCACCGCCCATGTCGGTTTGCACCCAGCCGGGGTCCATGGCGATCAAGGTGGCCTTTGGCCACGCATGCTGCGCACTGGCCACCACCATGTTCAACGCCGCCTTGCTGGCGCGGTACAACCAGGCGTGGCTGTCTGCTTGCGACAAGCGGGACATCTGGCTGCTGATGCACACCATGGTGCTACCTGTGGCCTCGACGCACGGCATCACCTGCGGCAGCACCTGCATGGCCCCCAGCACATTGGTGTGCATGACACGGTCAAAGTCTTGCTGCGTGGGGGGCGTTTCGGCGTCGCGGCCATCCCAGGCACCCGCCACATACCAGGCCTGATCCAGCTCCACCCCATCCAGCTGCCATGCCAGCCCGCTGACGCTCGCGGGGTTGGCCACATCGACCCGCAGCACTTCGGCACCCTCGTCGCGCAAGGCCTGCATATCTTCGCGCTGGCGCACCGTAGCCACCACGCGATCACCACGCGCCAAGCACGCCTGTACCAGGCCACGGCCAATCCCGCGTGAAGCACCGATCACCAACACCGTCGTCATTGGCCCACCCTTTCCACCTGGGCCCCGCCGCACCGCCGGTGCGCCAGGACGTGTTACAGCTGCTCGCCCGCTATTTACTGCAGATAGCGCTGCTCCATGGCGTGTTGCGTCTCTTGCGCGGGGCCTAAACCCAGCTGGACGTGAATCATCTGGTTCATGCTGGGCAACACGTCGCGGCGCACCTGGGCATCGGACTGCCACAGTTTGGAGCGCATCAGCGCTTTGGCACAGTGCAAGTACGCTTCGTGCACCTGCACTTCCAGCACCAGTGCGGGCGTAAATTGCTCGGTCGCAAAGTGCTGCGTAAAAAATGGCTCCTCGCGCAAGCGGACCGTGCCGTTCACCCGCAAGGTCTCATTCACCCCGGGCACCATGAACAGCAGGCCAATGCGCGGGTCATGCAGCAAGTTGCTCAAGCTGTCCAGCCGGTTGTTGCCCCCGGCATCGGGAAGCCACAACGTACTGGCATCGTGCACATGCACAAAGCCTGGTGCACCACCGCGTGGCGAGGCATCCATCCACTGGCCAGCAGCACCACCGGTGGCCAACACGCAAAACGGAGACAACGCAATGAACTGCGTGCAATAGCTATCGAGCTGCGTCATTTGCTTGCGCACGGCACGTTCTGCCGGCGCCCGGTACAGGCTGCGCAATTGCGCTTCAGAATGAATCATGCGTGGGCTCCAAGCGCAGCGGCCTCACCGCCGCCGCGCGCGTTTGCGACAAGATCAGATCAGCTCAATCGCCATGGCGGTGCCTTCACCGCCGCCAATGCACAGCGTCGCCACGCCTTTTTTCTTACCGTGCGTTTGCAGGGCGTGAATCAGCGTGACGATGATGCGTGCGCCGCTGGCGCCAATGGGGTGACCCAGCGCGCAAGCACCGCCGTGAACATTGACCTTGTCGTGCGGCACCTGCAGCTCGGCCATCAGTGCCATCGGCACCACGGCAAAGGCTTCGTTCACCTCCCACAGATCAACGTCTTCCACCTTCCAGCCCGCTTTCTTCAGCGCCTTTTCCGTTGCGCCAACGGGGGCCGTGGTGAACCACTCGGGCGCCTGCGCATGCGTGCCATGCGCGACGATCTTGGCCAGCGGTTTGCAGCCCAGCGCCTGGGCCGTGGATGCGCGCATCAGCACCATGGCGGCAGCGCCATCATTGATGCTGGAGCTGGATGCCGCTGTGATCGTGCCGTCCTTTTTGAACGCTGGCTTGAGCGCGGTGATCTTGTCCAGCTTGGCCTTGGCCGGGCCTTCGTCAACGCTCACCGTCACATCGCCCTTGCGGGTCTTGACCATGACAGGGGTGATTTCCGCTGCAAAGGCACCACTTTGTGCCGCCGCCTGCGCGCGTTGCACGCTGGCAATGGCGTAAGCATCTTGCTGCTCCCGCGTGAAGCTGTATTTGGCCGCGCAGTCTTCGCCAAAGGTGCCCATGCTGCGTCCGGCCTCGTAAGCGTCTTCCAGACCGTCGAGCATCATGTGGTCATACACCTTGTCGTGCCCCATGCGGTAGCCTGCACGGCCTTTTTTCAGCAGGTAGGGGGCATTGGTCATGCTCTCCATACCGCCTGCAATCATCACCTCGCGGCTACCGGCAATCAGCTGATCGTGGGCCAGGATGGTGGCCTCCATGCCGGCACCGCACATCTTGGACAGCGTCACCGCGCCGGTGCTTTGCGGCAGACCGCCCTTGAAGCCCGCCTGGCGCGCAGGGGCCTGGCCCTGGCCCGCCATCAGGCAGTTGCCAAACAGCACTTCCTCCACCTGTTCGGGCGCAATTCCTGCGCGCTCTACCGCCGCACGGATGGCTGCGCCCCCCAGATCATGGGCTGCCAGGTCGGCAAAGTCGCCCTGAAAAGCCCCCATGGGTGTGCGCGCGGCACTGACGATAACGACGGGGTCTTGGTGTTGTGGCATGTCGGTCTCCTTGTTGTGTAAATCCAGCCAGAATCAAGTCTTAATGCACCGCATCGTGCGTGAGGCAGCGGCTGCGGTCATACGGAAAAACGTCGTGCATCTCACCTTGCGCAATGCGCGCCTGGTGCGTTTGCCAGAAAACGGGGTCCAGCAAGTCTGCGTGGTGGCGCATGAACACATCACGCACCGCAGGGTGGCCCAGCAAAAATGGACCAAAGGTTTCAGGAAACACATCCCGGGGGCCGATGCGCCACCAGACTTCACCGCTCATGGCCTCTTCTTCATTGCGCGGCTGTGGCACCGCGCGGAAGTGGCAATCGGTGAGGTATTCAATTTCGTCATAGTCGTAGAACACCACCTTGCCGCCACGTGTGACGCCAAAGTTCTTCCACAGCATGTCACCGGGAAAAATATTGGCTGCCACCAGCTCCTTGATGGCATTGCCGTATTCGACCACGGCACGCTCCATGGCCTGGCGCGGCCCATCGTTGTCCAGCCCCGCATCGAAGCATTCCTGCAAGAACATGTTCAATGGCAGCAGCCGGCGTTCGATGTAGAGGTGGCTGATGATGACTTCCTGCTGGCCGTCACCATCGCGGTCGCTGATCTCGAGCTGGCTGGGTGCGTGTGCCTGAATCTCTGCAATCAACGCATCGCTGAAGCGCTCACGCGGGAAGGCCACCAGGCTGTATTCCATGGTGTCGGCCATGCGCCCCACCCGGTCGTGCTGTTTGACCAGCAAATACTTGCCCTTCACATCGGCACGCGTGGTTTCTTTGGGCGCGGGAAATTTGTCTTTGATGAGTTTGAAAACGTAGGGAAAGCTGGGCAAGTCAAAGACCAGCATGACCAGCCCCTTGATGCCCGGCGCAATCCGAAACTGGTCACTGGAGTGGCGCAAGTGGTGCAAAAATTCCCGATAAAACAGCGTTTTACCCTGTTTAGCCAAGCCCAGGGCGCTATAAATTTCACCGCGTGGCTTACGCGGCATCAGTGCGTGCAAAAACTGCACATAGCTGCTGGGCACCGCCATATCCACCATGAAATAAGCGCGTGCAAAGCTGAACAGGCCATGCAGATCATCTTCGTCCAGCAATGCCGCATGCAGCACCAGGGCCCCGCTTTCCGCATGCAGCAGGGGCACTGACAACGGCACTTCGGTGTAGCCCGTAATGATCTTGCCCACCAGGTACGCCGCCTTGTTGCGGTAGAACAGGCTGGAGAGCACCTGAATCTGAAAATTGGCCCGCAGTGTCAAGCCCTGCAGACGGGCAGCAATGCGCTGCGCCAGTGCCTGCGTGTCACGCTCCAGGTTGTCAAAAGGGCATTGCAAGCCCAGCTGCGCCACCATCTTCTGCAGTGTGGCGGGCAGGGCCGTCAGCGTGCCCGGGTAATAGGCGCGGTAGGCAGGCGCTTGCGCGCTTTCCAGAAACTCTGTGCTGACCGCTGGGCGCACAAAAATGAAATCGTTGTGAAAGTGCGTACGATGCAGAATTTTGGTGGTGACGGAGTTGAAAAACGTTTCCGCCAATTCGGGCTGCAAATGCCCCACCATCAGGCCGATGTAGTGCAGCTTCACCTGCTGCCACACTGCCATGGGTTGTACCCCAGCAGAAAACTCTTGTGTGAGCCGCTCCACGCACTCCTGCACACGCTGGTCGTAGAACGCAATGCGCTCGCGCTGCGCCCGCTGCTGCGAGGCCCAGTCGGCCTGCTCAAAACGTTGTTGGGCCGCCTGCGACGCGGCCCGGAACAGCTGATAGTGGCGATTGACGCCTTCCATCATTGCCCGGGCAATGTCATACGCTTGAGGAGCATCCAGTCGTTGCGGGAACATGGTGAAAAAGCGTGCTCCTCAAGGGTTGCAACTTAGTCGCGTTGACGCTGTGCGACCTTGTCCACGGCGGCCAGGTACACATCGTGCAGGCCACCAATGCCTGGCACGGTCATCTCCAGATTCGTGATGTGACCGTTCTTCAAGCTGTAGCACCAGCCGTGCAGCGACACCTTCTGACCACGCGCCCAGGCGTCTTGCATCACGGTGCTTTGTGCCACGTTCATCACTTGCTCAATGGCATTCAGTTCGCACAGCACATCGTGGCGGTGTTGCACGGCGGTGGCCATGATCAGGTCATAGTGTTTGTCGCGCACATCGCGCACGTGGCGGGTCCAGTTGTCCGCCAGGCCCAGGCGCAAGCCTTCCAGCGCCGCCAGAACACCGCCGCAGCCATAGTGACCGACCACCATCAGGTGCTCCACCTTCAGGTGATCCACGGCGTACTGGATGGTAGTCAACGCATTCAGATCGCTAGGGACCACCACGTTCGCCACATTGCGGTGCACAAAGACTTCACCAGGCTCCAGGCCGGTGATCTGGTTGGCGGGCACGCGGCTGTCCGAGCAGCCAATCCACATGTATTTAGGCTTTTGCTGCGACATCAGACCGGTAAAGAAACCGGGTCGTTCGCATTCCATGCGTGCTGCCCATTCTTTGTTATGGACAAACAGATCATCGATGGAAGTGCTAGTGGTCATGTGGCGATCCTTTCTCGTTGCTAAAACGGCGCCGGACAGCGGGAGTGCCTCAGCAAGTCTCCGCAAATAATTCGCGGCCAATCAGCATACGTCGAATCTCGCTGGTGCCTGCGCCAATCTCATAGAGTTTCGCATCTCGCCACAAACGGCCCAGCGGGTACTCGTTGATATACCCATTGCCGCCATAGATTTGTACCCCTTCGCCAGCCATCCAGGTCGCTTTTTCCGCGCACCACAAGATGACACTGGCGCAGTCTTTGCGCACCTGGCGCACATGCTCAGCGCCCAGCATGTCGAGGTTCTTGGCCACGGTGTACGCAAACGAGCGCCCCGCCTGCAGCACGGTGTACATGTCTGCAACCTTGCCCTGGATGAGTTGAAACTCCCCAATGCTCTGGCCAAACTGCTTGCGGTCGTGGATGTAGGGCACCACGTTGTCCATCACGGCTTGCATGATGCCCAGCGGTCCACCCGTGAGCACGGCACGTTCATAGTCCAGGCCACTCATCAGCACCTTGGCACCGTTGTTGAGGCCACCCAAGATGTTTTCTGCGGGCACTTCCACGTTGTTGAACACCAGCTCGCCCGTGTGGCTGCCGCGCATGCCCAGCTTGTCCAGCTTTTGGGCAATGCTGAAACCGGGCATGCCTTTTTCAATCAAGAAAGCCGTCACACCGCGCGCGCCCAACTCAGGCTCGCTCTTTGCGTACACCACCAGGGTGTCGGCATCAGGCCCATTGGTGATCCACATCTTGCTGCCGTTGAGCAGGTAGTAGCCGCCTTTGTCTTCGGCCTTGAGCTTCATACTGATCACGTCCGAGCCCGCGCCCGGCTCGCTCATCGCCAGCGCCCCCACATGCTCACCACTGATCAGTTTAGGCAGGTATTTGGCCTTTTGCGCCGCTGTGCCATTGCGGTTGATCTGGTTCACGCACAAATTGCTGTGCGCGCCATAGGACAAACCCACCGAGGCGCTGGCCCGCGAAATTTCTTCCATCGCCACCATGTGCGCCAGATAGCCCATATTGGCACCACCGTACTGCTCGGACACGGTAATGCCCAGCACGCCCAGTTCGCCAAACTTGCGCCAGACATCCATGGGGAACTGGTCGCTGCGGTCAATGTCGGCCGCGCGCGGGGCTATCTCGGTCTGTGCAAACTCGCGCACCGCATCACGCAGCGCATCAATGTCTTCGCCCAACTGGAAGTTCAGGCCTGGCAAATTGTTCATGGTCTTGTCTCCTGGTATATGTAGTGGGGCAGGCTGTCTGTGCAGCCCTTATTTGCCCGCAATGCCTTCACGCCCCTGCACAGCCATCAGCGTGCACTGCATGGTGGCGCAGAGTTTTTCTTTTCCGCCATCGATGGCATAGGCGCGCCCTTCGGCCACCACGATGGTGCGGCCTGGCTTGAGCACCCGGCCTTCACAGCGAAAGCGCAGCCCCTTGGCTGGGGCCAACAAATTGCTTTTGAATTCAATGGTCAAAACGCCTGCATCGGCAGGCATCAGGCTAAAGCCCGCGTAGCCACAGGCCGAATCCAGCGCGGTGGACAGCATGCCCGCGTGGATAAAGCCGTGCTGCTGCGTCAGCCCTGGCGCCCAGTCAAAGCTGATGTCCACCTCACCTGCAGCCAGGTGGGTGATCTGCGCGCCCAAGGTGTGCATGGCACCCTGCAAGACAAAACTCTCACGCACCCGCTGCAATGCATCGTTATCGGCCATGTGGTCTCCAAGGCTGGGGATTTTCAATTCCCTTTACGTTAACGTCAATTATGCCGCTTTTGATTTATCGAGCTTGCGCAAAAGTGACTTGGCTTCTTTTTCCTGCGCCCGCACCTCTTCCAAGGTGGCCTGTAAGTCTTCCATCCGGTCTTCCATTTGCTGGCGGTGCTTGCCCAGCACTTCCAGAAAACGCGTCAGTTGCACACTGGTGTCGCGCGGGCTGTCGTACAGATCAATCACTTCCTTCGCCTCCACCAGCGACAGCCCCAGGCGCTTGCCGCGCAAGATCAAGCGCAGCCGTGTGCGATCGCGCGGGCTGTACACGCGGGTGCGCCCACCAGCACCTTCGCGGGACGGTTGCAACAGCCCCATGTCTTCATAAAAGCGAATGGCGCGCGTGGTCAGGTCAAACTCCTGGGCCAGATCGCTGATGGAATAGGTGGCAGGTGCCGGTGTGTTGGTGCTCATGCCGCGCATTATTGACGTTAACGTCAACGGCGCACAGACCCTGCCGTCACAAGCATTCATTTTTTGGCACAGAATTCGGGCACACCGGATTTCTCTTCAGCCCATGCCACTTTCGCCCAGCGCTGCCTGCCCTTGCGGGCGCACCCACGCCAAAGGCCCAGCCTTTTCCTACGCCGATTGCTGCGCCCGTTTTGTGGAGCACCCGGACACCCCGGCGCCAGATGCCGAGCACCTGATGCGCTCGCGCTACAGCGCCTTCGTGGTGGAGAACGCCCCTTATCTGCTGGCTACCTGGCACGCCAGCCAACGCCCTGCCACGCTGGACTTTGAAGTGGGCGCCAAGTGGCTGGGCCTGCAGATCAAGCAGTTTCAGCCCACCGGCGCTGCCACCGCAGAGGTGGAATTCGTCGCGCGCTTTCGCGTCGCTGGGCGCGCCGTGCGCCTGCACGAGCGCAGCCGCTTTGTGTGCGAGCACGGTCGCTGGTTCTACGTCGACGGCGATCAGTTTTAAGCCTTTTTAACCTTCAGCGCTTATGCAGCAAGCGCAACCAGCTATGCAATTTGAAGCCATCTTGTTCGACTGCGACGGTGTTCTGGTCGACAGCGAACTCATCACCAACCGCGTGCTGCACGGCATGCTCAACGAATCCGGCTGGGTGCTGTCAGAGGAAGATTGCATGCGCATCTTCATCGGCAAAACCGTGCGCAGTGAAACCGCACGCATTGAAGCCGAAACCGGCCAGCCACTGACCGATGCCTGGATGGCCGAGTTCTACGAACGCCGCAACGTGCGCCTGCGCGCCGAGCTGGTGGCCATTGACGGCGCTGTGGATGCCGTGCGCGCCGTGCACCAGCAGCTGGCGGGCAAGATTGCCGTGGCCAGCGGGGCCGACAAGCCCAAAGTCATCATGCAACTGGACAAAGTGGGCATGCTGCCCTTCTTTGGTGATCTGGTGTTCAGCGGCCATGACCTGCCCCGCACCAAACCCTGGCCCGATGTGTACCTGGCGGCGGCTGACGCTGTCGGCGTGCCACCTGCGCGCTGCCTAGTGGTGGAAGATTCGGTGCCCGGCCTCACGGCGGGCGTGCGCGCCGGTGCCACGGTGTGGGGCTACTGCCCCAAGATCAACGCCCACTCCACCCCCGCACAATTGCTGGATGCCGGGGCCACGCTGGTGTTTGACGACATGGCCGATTTGCCCCGTCTTCTGACGCAAGCGAATAGCCTTGCTTAGGAATCAGGAGCTGCTCGCGCTTTTATTTCAATCATTTCAGATATCTTTGACATCTAAGTGCTTGTTTTGCCTGCGCTAGCCGCTCATTTTTTATTCACAAGCCCTCATTGCGCTATACCAGCTTTCGCACCGCCGCCTGCAAAGCACAGGCGTGAAATATAGAATCTGCGCCAGATCAAGGTTTTGCCCGATAGGCGCTGAGAGGGCGCCGTGCAAATCTGTGGCCCTGTACCGGCCCAATGATCGCACCCGGCCACCCTGCACCAGACAAGGGGCCTTGCCCGCCACGCGGGCCTTTCGGAGACTTCCCCTCTGACAAGCCTGTGCGCACAGGGTTGCCAGATCTTCGTCGGACATGTTTCAGCCATTGCTTGAGGAGTGCTGATGGGCGAACAGCCTCTTTACGATTTAGCGCCGCTGCTTGAATTGATGGCCCTGGGCGCCGTGATCGCCCTGGCTCCCTTGCTGTGGGTGTGGCACCGCAACCGCGGTGCTGGATCTGCACGCCGCTTGCAGGCCTTGGGCCTGCTGACGCTGTTCCTGACCTTTGACCTGGTGATGTTTGGCGCCTTCACGCGCCTGACCGATTCGGGCCTGGGCTGCCCCGACTGGCCTGGCTGCTACGGCAACGCCAGCCCTTTCGGCGCCACGCACGAAATCGCCATGGCCGAAGCCGCCATGCCCACCGGCCCTGTTACCTTGAGCAAGGCCTGGGTAGAGATGATTCACCGCTACCTGGCCACCATGGTGGGCGTGCTGATCATCGCCCTGATGGTGCTGGCCTGGCGCGAGCACCGCAAAACCCCGCTGCATGGCGCGCGCCACCCTGCCTGGGCCACGTTCACGCTGTTCTGGGTGCTGGTACAAGGCGCGTTTGGCGCACTGACCGTCACCATGAAGCTGTTTCCAGCCATCGTCACCCTCCACCTGCTGGGCGGACTGTTCTTGCTGGTGCTGTTGTGCATTCAGGCTGTGGGCCACCAGCAGGCCGTGCTGCGCCAGCCACCTGCAGGTATTCCCGGGCCGCTGCGTGCCGCACTGTGGGCCGTATTCGGCCTGATGTTTGTGCAAGTCGCACTGGGCGGTTGGGTCAGCACCAATTACGCCGTGCTGGCATGTTCCAGCTTCCCCAGCTGCCAAGGCAGTTGGTGGCCAGAGATGAACTTTGGCCAAGGTTTTGAAATTTGGCGCCCACTGGGCCTGCTGTCTGACGGCAGCCACATCAGTTTTGCGGCGCTGACTGCTATCCACTACGTACACCGCCTGGCGGCCTACGTGGTGATCGCCGCCGTGGTGGCACTGGCCTTTGCCCTGCGCAAGCAGCCCGCGCTGGCCAGCCAGCGCAAGTGGCTGCTGGGCTTGATTGCCCTGCAATTTGCCACAGGCCTGTCCAACGTCGTGCTGGACTGGCCCATGGTGGCCGCCGTACTGCATACCGCGGGCGCTGCAGCCCTGGTCACCGTGGTGACCTGGGCCTTGGCCGCCACGCGTACCCACAGCGCCTTGGCGCTGCAAAAAGATCATGACGCGCCCCAGGGCGCACGGAGCGTTGCTGCATGAATGCACAAACTTTGAGTGAAACCCAAGGCTCTCGCTGGAGCCAGTTCTACGCACTGACCAAGCCCCGCGTGGTGCAGCTAATTGTGTTCTGCGCCCTGATTGGCATGGTGCTGGCCATTCCCGGTTTGCCCACCTTGGCACAGCTGGGTGAGATGGCAATTGCCTGTATCGGCATCTGGCTGGTGTCGGCCGCTGCGGCTGCATTCAACTGCCTGGTCGAGCGCCACATCGATGCACGCATGAAGCGCACCAGCTGGCGCCCCACGGCCAAGGGCGAGCTCTCGCCCCAGCAGGCACTGGCGTTCTCCGCCATCCTGTGCCTGACCGGTGCGGCCATCTTGCTGGCCTTCACCAATCCGCTGACCATGTGGCTGACACTGGCCACCTTCATTGGCTATGCGGTCATTTACACCGTCATCCTGAAGCCTGCCACGCCCCAAAACATTGTGATTGGTGGCGCCTCGGGGGCCATGCCCCCCGTGCTGGGCTGGGCTGCCATGACCGGCACTGTCGGCCCTGAGGCGCTGATTCTGTTCCTCATCATCTTCCTGTGGACACCCCCCCATTTCTGGGCCCTGGCGCTGTACCGTGTGGAAGACTACAAGAAGTCCGGCCTGCCCATGCTGCCTGTGACGCACGGCCCCAAATACACCCAGCTGCAAATCCTGCTGTACACGCTGGTGCTGTTTGCGGGCTGCTTGCTGCCCGTGATTTTTGGCATGAGCGGCTGGTTCTATCTGGTGGTGGCTGCAGCGCTGTGCCTGGGCTTTAGCTACTACGCGCTGCGCCTGTGGATGAACTACTCGGACGCGCTGGCCCGCAAGACCTTCCGTTTCTCGCTGATCCACCTGAGCGGCGTATTTGCGGCCCTGCTGATTGACCACTACATCGCGGGCTAAGAGAACCTCGTTAAAAACTGGCTGCAGCCCTTGTTGTACAAGCGCTGACAGCTATCAATAAAAAAGGCCGCTTCTGCGGCCTTTTTCTATGGTGAAGCACCCCAGGCATTACCTGCCTGTGCGCAGCCGCTCAGCGGCCCGCCTTGCGCTTCTCGTAGCGCATAACCAGCCATGCAGCACCCAACACCATCAGTGCCAGGCCATACCAGGTCAACGCGTACACCACATGGGTGTTGGTGAACTGGATCACCGTCAGCCCCGGGCGCGGCCAAGCCGTTGCCTCAGCCTGGCCAGGGATGCCCTGATCCAGAAAGAACGGCGCAGCATGCGCCAGGCCCTTGGACTGTGCAATCGCCTGCACATCGCGGGAATGCCAGCGGTCCTCCTCCGGGGCGTTCTCACGCATGAAACCGCCCTTGGGCTCGCTAAAGCGCAGCAACCCCACCACCGTGACCACATCTCCCGCCGCATCACGCGATGCCGCTGCAATGCGCTCGGCAAACGCCTTGCGCTGCGCGGTGGGCACATAGCCACGGTTGACCAGCAATTGCGTGCCATCGGCCTGCTGCAGCGGCGTCAGCAGCCAAAAGCCTGCCCCCAGCTCCGTCACCGCCTGGGTCAGCACGCTGCGCCCTTCCATCCACTGCCCCTGCGCCTGCACCGCCAGGTACTCGTGGCTGTCAGGCTGGACCTGGGGCCACGCCAGGGGTGCTGGTACGGCAACAGGCTGGCTGTGCACGCGCTCATTCACCCGTTCAATCAGATCCAGCTTCCAGGCACGGCGTTGTACCTGCCAGGTTCCCAGACTGATGAAAGCAAAAAAAAGGGCGATGCCCGCTAACGCGAGCACCGCCTTCGTGAAGGTGATGCGAGAGGGCTTGCGCCCCCCCGAGTTTGGCACCGTCATTAGTTGCTGCTGTGGCCGGTGTGTGCGGCTTCAGCAGGCTGTTCGGCCACAGGCGCCACCACTTCTGCAGCAGGAGCGGCTTCCACCACTGGTGCTGGAGCAGGTGCAACAGGCTGGCTCAGCGAAGGAATTTCCTTGTGCTCAGGCATCATGTTGGCGTTCATGTGGAACATCACCCAAAGCGTACCCGCCATAGTGATGATCACGAACACAATCGCGAAGATGGTGGACATCATGGTCCAGCCGCCTTGGATCTTGCCGTTCATGTGCAGGAAGTACACCATGTGCACCACCACTTGAACGGCTGCAAACAGCCCCAGCACCATCGCTGCGGTAGCGCGGTCTTGAATCACATCGGCCATCACCAACCAGAATGGAATCACGGTCAGGATAACGGCCAGGATGAAGCCCTTCACATAGTCACCCGAGGTGACATGCAGGTCATCATGCTCTTCGTGGTGGTCTCCATGACCCACGTGAATATCGTGTGCGCTCATTTACAGCACCCCCATCAGATACACAAAGGTGAACACGCCAATCCACACCACGTCCAAGAAGTGCCAGAACATGGACAGGCAGTTCAGTCGACGCACGTTGGCGTGGATCAGGCCCTTTTGCTTGATCTGCACCATCAGCACTACCAACCAAATCAGGCCGAAGCTCACGTGCAAGCCGTGGGTACCCACCAAGGTGAAGAAGGCAGAGCCGAATGCGCTGCTTTGGGGAGTCAGACCTTCGTGGACCAGGTGTGCGAACTCATAGAGTTCCACGCCCACGAAAGCCAGACCCAGCAGACCCGTGATGGCCAGCCAGCCCAAAGTGCCGTTCACATTCTTCTTTTGCTTTTGCAACATCGCCAGACCGAAGGTCAGCGAAGACAGCAGCAAGAAGGCTGTGTTCAGAGCCACCAGAGGCAGGCTGAACAATTCAGCGCCCGTGGGGCCACCTGCGTAGCTGCGACCCAGCACGCCATAGGTGGCGAACAGGGCTGCGAAGATGAGACAGTCGCTCATCAGGTACAGCCAGAAGCCCAGCGAGGTGCCGTTTTCTGGATGGGGTTCGTGCGCGGGATGGTACTCGCGCTGACCCGCTTGAATAGAAGTATTAGACATGGCGTGCGAGCTGTTCAGTACGAGCGTCTTCTGTCGCCTGCACTTCAGATGCAGGGATGTAGTAGTCGCGGTTGTAGTTGAAGGTGTGAATGATCGTGGCGATGATCACGCCAGCGAACGACACGATGGCCAACCACCAGATGTGCCAGATCAAGGCAAAGCCCAGCACCATGGCAATCATGGAGATCACAAAGCCAGCGCCTGTGTTCTTAGGCATGTGCAGGTCTTCAAAGCCCGATGTAGGACGTTGATAACCGTGCTTCTTCATATCCCACCATGCATCGACGTCGTGCACCACAGGTGTCTTGGCGAAGTTGTAGACGGGAGGAGGCGAAGAAGTTGCCCACTCCAGCGTACGGCCAGAACCCCAGGAGTCACCGGTGACATCACGGTTCTTATCGCGCTGCAAGAACGAAACGATCAACTGCAGGATGAAGGCACCGATACCGGCTGCAATGATGGCCACGCCCACGGCGGCGATCACAAACCAGATTTGCAGCGATTGATCGTCAAAGTGGTTCACACGACGTGTCACACCCATCAGACCCAGGATGTACAAAGGTGTGAACGCCACCCAGAAACCGACCAACCAGCACCAGAAGGACACCTTGCCCCAGAACTCATTGAGCTTGTAGCCGAATGCCTTGGGGAACCAGTAGTTGATACCAGCCAGCAGACCGAACACCACACCACCAATGATCACATTGTGGAAGTGAGCAATCAGGAACAGCGAGTTGTGCAGCACGAAGTCAGCAGGAGGAACGGCCAGCAACACGCCAGTCATACCGCCAATGGCGAAGGTGCACATGAAGCCCACAGTCCACAGCATAGGTGGCTTGAACTCAATGCGGCCCTTGTACATGGTGAACAACCAGTTGAAGATCTTCGCGCCCGTAGGAATCGAGATGATCATCGTGGTGATACCAAAGAAGGTATTAACTGCCGCGCCGGAGCCCATGGTGAAGAAGTGGTGCAGCCACACCAACCACGACAGCACAGTGATACACACGGTCGCATACACCATGGAGGTGTAGCCGAACAGGCGTTTCTTGGAGTAGGTTGCCACGATTTCGGAGAAGATACCGAACACTGGCAAGACCAAGATGTAGACCTCAGGGTGACCCCAGATCCAGATCAGATTCACGTACAGCATGGGGTTACCGCCCAGCTCATTCGTGAAGAAGTTGGTACCGAAGTAACGGTCCATGGACATCAGCACCAAAGCTGCAGTCAAGATCGGGAACGAAGCCACGATCAGCGCATTGGTACACAACGAAGTCCAGATGAACACAGGCATCTTCATCAGATTCATGCCAGGTGCACGCATCTTGATGATGGTGACGATCAGGTTAATACCCGACAGCGTCGTACCCACACCTGACAGCTGCAACGCCCAGATGTAGTAATCCAAGCCCACACCCGGATTCTGGTGCCCCAGGTTAGACAGTGCCAACCAGCCCGAAGTCGAGAACTCACCCAGGAACAACGACACCATCACCAGCACAGCGCCGGTAGCCGTCATCCAGAACGAGAAGTTGTTCAGGAAGGGGAAGGAAACGTCACGTGCACCGATTTGCAGTGGAACCACGTAGTTCATGAAACCCGTGACCAAAGGCATGGCCACAAAGAAAATCATGATCACGCCGTGCGCCGTGAAAATCTGGTCGTAGTGATGGGGAGGCAAATAACCCAAGTTATCGCCAAAGGCCATGGCCTGCTGGATACGCATCATCACCGCGTCAGCAAAGCCACGCAGCAGCATGACGATACCGAGGATGACATACATGATGCCGATCTTCTTGTGGTCGATCGAGCAAATCCAGTCACGCCACAGAGGCGCCCAGAGCTTGAACTTGGTCAGTGCGGCAAACACCACCAGACCGCCGAGCACCACGGCGAGAAAAGTCCACAACACGATGGGCTCATGCGCCATCGGTATGGAGTCCCAGGTGATCCGCCCAATGAGCGGATCATGGGGCATTGTTGTTGGTTCAGACATATCGAGTCTCTTGCTAAATGGCCGAAAAGCGGGCCGCAGCCTGCTTTCCTTCCGTCAACTGCTTACTGCTGTGCCAAAGAACGTTGGTCCATCAGGGCCACGACTTGGTCAGCGTTTTCGACAGAACACACATCTTCAGGCAGGTTCAAACCCACCGCCTTCATGTAGGCAGCGCCGCCAGCAGCGTCGATGGCCATCATGTGGTGCATGCACATTTTTCCTTCTTCCACGCATCGGTTCAGAACGCGGTCGTACAAGCCGTCTTGTACGGAGGAGAAGCGTGTCACGGGGTGACGTTCGCTAGGCTTGACCAGGTCCAAATAGCTGTCGCGGTTCAGCGGAGCATTGGTATCCTTGGCCTTTTGTACCCAGGCGTCAAAGCCTTCGTTGCTCAGGCCATGGAACTTGAAAGTCATGCCAGAGAAACCAGCACCGCTGTAGTGCGAGTTCAAGCCCTTGAAGACGCCTTCGCGGTTGATCACGGCATTCAACTCGGTCTGCATGCCAGGCATGGCATAGATCATGCCGGCCAGATCAGGCACGTAGAACGCGCTCATGGTGTGTGTCGAGGTCAACGAGAAGTGAATCGGACGATCCACAGGCGCGGCCAGCTCATTCACCGTCGCAATACCTTGCTCGGGATAAATGAACATCCATTTCCAGTCCATGGCAACGACTTGCACTTCCAGGGGCTTCACGTTGGCATCCAACGCTTTGCTCTCGGAGATACGGTCCAGCGGACGGTAAGGGTCGAGCTTGTGAGTGCCGATCCATGTCAGAGCGCCAAGCGCAATGATGATGATCAGCGGCACACTCCAGATGACCAGCTCAAGAGCGGTCGAGTGGTGCCACTCGGGGTCATACTCGGCTTCGGTATTCGACTGGCGATACTTCCAGGCGAACAACAGAGTCAGCAGAATCACGGGAACGATGATGATCAGCATCAACAAGGTGGCTGTAACCACCAAGTCGCCTTGCTGAGCAGCAATGTCCCCTGCGGGATTAAGCACGACAGCCTTGCTGCAACCGGTAAGGGTCGCAAGTAAAGCAGCCGCAGCGAGCCAGGCTGGCCCGCGGGTTTCCGTGGATGTAGGCATGCTGTTAACGCGAAAAAACGCGCGTTGTTAGGTGTAAACGCGGATTACTAAACCAGCTGAATTTACTCTTCTCCCCCATCTTCTTCCTGCCCCCCACTGGTCAACGCAGTGCCGCGTGATGTCTTTACGTAGGAAAGTACCCCCCCAAACTGTCAATAGACCTCCATCAAAGAATGTCTAAATCCTTGATTTTTCAGGACATACTGAAATAAGAAAAACCTCTTGATAAATGTCAAGTGGACCCCCATATCGGGGCATTCCAGCCACAGTGAACACCACGCTTTAACCGTGGTCTTTGCTACTTTTATGTAGCTCAGACATCCCAACAAACCCTTTTCCTACAGCGCAGACGGATAAATCACGCTTGTTGACATCCATCAAGCCGCGTACAAGTGGTGCATTGTTTTCGAGGAGGCATGCACCTATGAATGGCTTTGCACACACCCACAACCCCATGGGCGCCGGTTCTGTGAACCCGCAACAGGCAGAGGCAAAACACCGCGAAAACATCACCCCCGGTGAGATCGCCGCTGGCGTCATCATTGGCCGAGCCTCGGAGTACTTTGACTTCTTTGTCTTCGGCATTGCCTGTGTGTTGGTGTTTCCCTATGTGTATTTCCCCTTCCTTTCCACACTGGAAGGCATGCTGGCGGCATTTGCCGTCTTCGCGCTGGCATTCATTGCGCGACCGATCGGCACCCTGCTCGGCATGGAAATACAGCGCCGCTGGAGCATGGCCGCCAAGCTCACCATTGCGCTGTTTCTGCTCGGCAGTGCAACCGTGGGCATTGCACTGCTTCCCAGCTACGAAAGCATTGGCCCTCAAGCCATCTGGTGGTTGGTCGGCCTGCGGATCGCGCAGGGACTGGCCGTCGGTGGCTCGTGGGAAGGCCTGCCCTCTCTGCTGGCGCTGAACGCACCCAAGGAAAAACGCGGCTGGTGGGCCATGATTGGCCAGTTGGGCGCCCCCATCGGGTTCGTGGTGGCCGCTTCAGTCTTTGCGTACATCTACAACCAACTGCCCCATGACGAGTTCATCAGTTGGGGCTGGCGCTATCCCTTCTGCGTCGCTTTTGCGATCAATGTGGTGGCACTGTTTGCCCGCCTGCGTCTGGTGGCTGACGAGGAATACACCAACCAGTTCAAAAACATGGAGCTGACCCCTTCCGCACCCTTTGAGATGTCACGCAGCGGCGAAGGCCGCAATGTGCTGCTCGGTGCCTTGGCGGCGCTGGCCAGTTTTGCCTTGTTCCACCTGGTCACGGTATTCCCTCTGTCGTGGATGACCCTCTACGGCGACGCATCGGTTACGCAAATCCTGTGGATGCAGGTGCTGGGCGCACTGCTGGCATGTGGCGCCATCGTGTTGTCTGGCTGGATGGCGGACAAATTTGGGCGACGCAACACCCTGGGCTCCATGGCCGTCTTGATTGGTTTGTTCAGCTTTGCCGCGCCCATGTTGCTCAACGGTGGCACGGCCGGACAAAACATGTTCATCTTGATTGGCTTTGTCTTGCTCGGCCTGTCCTACGGTCAATCCTCCGGCACTGTCACGGCCAACTTCTCGCGCAAATACCGCTTTGTCGGCGCGGCTTACTCTGCGGACGTCGCTTGGCTGCTGGGTGCCGCATTCGCGCCCTTGGTCGCCTTGTTCCTCTCCTCCAAGTTCGGCCCCATCGCAGTAGGGGCGTATTTGCTGTCGGGCTCTCTATGTACCTTGCTGGCACTGGGACTCAACCGCGCGCTGGAGAGCAAGCGCAAGTAAATCGGCCCACGCCACCTGCACACAAAGGGCTTGCCTGCAAAGGCAAGCCCTTTGTACTTTTGGCCCACAACTGCATGTGCTTTTGCCGCTTTTTCCGACCAACGGCACCACCCTGCCTAGAATGATTGGCCGCTTTGTTTTCGCTCACTCCCTGCACACCATGACCCAAGGCCAAATTCGCATCCGTGGCGCACGCCAGCACAACCTCCAGAACGTGGACTTGGACATTCGCACGGGTGAACTCACCGTGGTCACCGGCCCCAGTGGTTCCGGCAAGTCGAGCCTGGTGTTTGACACGCTGTTTGCCGAAGGGCAGCGCCGCTATGTCGAAACCTTCAGCGCTTATGCGCGCCAGTTTCTGGATCGCATGGACAAGCCCGCAGTCGACCGCGTAGAAGGTGTGCCTCCCGCCATTGCCATCGACCAGACCAACCCGGTACGCAATTCCCGCTCTACCGTGGGCACGATGACGGAGCTGAACGACCACCTCAAGCTGCTGTTTGCGCGCGCGGCCCATTTGTTTGACCAGCAAACCACGCTGCCGGTGCAGCACGACACCAATGAAACGATTTTTGCAGCGCTGCAGCAGCGTTGCGAGGCCGCAGGCGACCCGCGCATTGCGCTGACCTTCCCAGTGGAGCTGCCGGCCAACACCACGCAAGAAGAAGTCGAACAATGGCTGTCTGCTAGCGGCTTTACCAAGGTACAGGCCGAACGCGAGGTCGACAAAGAGCGCCCTGCGACCGAAGTCCCCGCCAAAGGCAAAAAAGCCAAAGCGGCAGCGCCCGAGAAAGTCAAAGTGCTGGACGTGGTGGCCGACCGCTTCCGCTTCAGCCGCGTGGAGCGCGCCCGCGCCATGGAGGCGATTGATGTCGCCCTCAAACGTGGCGACGGCCATGTCACTGTGTATGTGATGCCCGAGGAGAGCGAGACGTTCACCTGGAAGTTCTCTCAGGGCCTGCACTGCCCCGAAAGCAACCTCAGCTACACAGCGCCCATGCCTTCGCTGTTCTCGTTCAACTCGGCCGTGGGCGCGTGCGAGGCCTGCCGCGGCTTTGGCCGCGTGATTGGTGTGGACTGGGGCTTGGTCATTCCGAATGACAAACTCACACTGCGCACCGGTGCCATCAAACCCATTCAAACGCCCGGCTGGAAAGAGATCCAGGACGACCTGATGCGCCACGCCGAGGCCGAAGGCATTCCGCGCGACATTGCCTGGAGCAAGCTGACCACCGAGCAAAAGCACTGGGTGATTGAAGGCTCACCGCTATGGAAAGGCACGTGGAACAAGCAGTGGTACGGCATTCGCCGCTTCTTTGAATACCTGGAAACCAAAACCTACAAGATGCACATCCGCGTGTTGCTGTCCAAGTACCGCAGCTACACGGAATGCCCCACCTGCGCGGGCGCCCGCCTGAAAACCGAAAGCCTGCTGTGGCGCATTGGCAGCAAGGCGCAAGCCGATGCGGTGCTGCCCCCAGCCCAGCGCTTTCTGCCCCAAGGCGTGGCATGGAGCCGTGCCGAGCTGGAGGCCCTGCCCGGCCTGTGCCTGCATGATTTGATGCGCTTGCCGATTACGCGGCTGCGCAGCTTTTTTGACAGCCTGAATCTGGCCAACGCCACCGGCTTGGCCGAGGGCGAGTACCAAGCCCTCAAACTGCTGAACGAAGAAATCGGTACGCGTCTGAAATACCTCGTCGACGTGGGCATTGGCTACCTCACGCTCGACCGCCAAAGCCGCACGCTGTCGGGCGGTGAGGTGCAGCGCATCAATCTGACCACGGCCTTGGGCACCTCTCTGGTGAACACGCTGTTTGTGCTGGACGAACCCAGCATTGGCCTGCACCCGCGCGACATGGAGCGCATCACCCAGGCCATGCACCGCCTGCGCGATGCGGGTAACACGCTGGTGGTGGTGGAGCACGACCCCGCTGTGATGTTTGCCGCCGACCGCATGATCGACATGGGCCCAGGCCCCGGCGCCAAAGGCGGCCAGATTGTGTTTGACGGCACCACCGAAGAGCTCAAGCACGCCGACACGCTGACTGGCGCGTACCTGGGCGGGCGCAAGCAAGTGGGTTTTGGCCTCAAACGCATGGTCACCGACAGCACGCCGCGCCTGATTCTGGAAGGCGCGCGCCAGCACAATCTGCAAAACCTGAATGTCGACTTTCCACTGCAGCGCCTGGTCACCATCACCGGCGTTTCCGGCTCCGGCAAGTCCTCGCTGATTCAGGACATTCTGGCCCCGGCCCTGATGCGTCACTTTGGCAAGCCCACGGACAGCCCCGGTGCATTTGACCGCCTGCTGGGCGCCGATCATCTGGCCGATGTGGTGTTTGTGGACCAGTCCCCCATTGGCAAAACCGCACGCTCCAACCCCGTGTCATACGTCGGTGCGTGGGACAGCATTCGCGAGCTGTTTGCCCTCGCGCCCCTGTCCGCGCAGCGTGGCTACACGGCCAGCAAATTCAGCTTCAACAGCGGTGACGGCCGCTGCCCCACCTGCGGAGGTTCTGGCTTTGAACACGTGGAGATGCAATTTCTCTCCGACGTCTACCTGCGCTGTCCCGATTGCAGCGGCAGCCGCTACCGCGCCGAGATTCTGGAAATCACCATTGAGCGCGATGGCCGCGCGTTGAATGTCAGTGATGTGCTGGAGCTGACCGTGGCCGAAGCCGCCATGCTGTTCGCCAGCGACAAAGACGTGATCCGCGCGCTGCAACCCATCGTCGATGTGGGCTTGGAATACGTAAAGCTGGGCCAGCCCGTGCCCACGCTCTCTGGGGGTGAAGCCCAGCGCTTGAAGCTCGCAGGGTTCCTCGCGGAAGCGGCCAAAACCGCCTCCAAATCCAAACAAAAAATCGCGCGTAAGGGCACGCTGTTTTTGTTTGACGAGCCCACCACCGGCCTGCACTTTGAAGATATTGCCAAGCTGATGCGCGCGCTGCGCAAGCTGCTGGAAGCGGGCAACAGCCTGATCGTGATTGAGCACAACCTCGACGTGATCCGCGCCAGCGACTGGTTGATTGACCTCGGCCCCGAGGGTGGCGATGGCGGCGGCTTCATCGTTGCCCAAGGCACGCCCGAGGACGTGCGACAAGTCAAAGGCTCTCACACCGCGCAAGCGCTGCGTGAATACGACCTGGCCATGGGGGTTGGCGGGCAGTTGGTGGAAGAAGTCGCTCCCATGCTCTACAAAAAAGAGCTGTCAGCGCCCGCCCGCAAAGCGCCTGCTACCAAAAATGCCATTGAAATTGTGAACGCCCGTGAACACAACTTGAAGGGACTGAGCGTGGACATTCCGCGCGGCAAGTTCAACGTAGTGACGGGCGTTTCTGGCTCCGGCAAATCCACGCTGGCGTTTGATATTTTGTTCAACGAAGGCCAGCGCCGTTACCTCGAATCGCTGAACGCCTATGCGCGCTCCATCGTTCAGCCCGCGGGCCGTCCGGAAGTGGATGCCGTGTGGGGCATTCCGCCCACCGTGGCGATTGAGCAGCGCCTGTCGCGCGGCGGGCGCAAGTCCACCGTGGGCACCACCACCGAAGTCTGGCACTTCCTGCGCCTGCTGTACGTCAAGCTGGGCACGCAACACTGTGTGCACGACGGCGCTGCGGTAGAGCCACAAACGCCCGAACGCATTGCGGCGCAACTGCTCAGCCAGTTCAAAGGGCAGCACATCGGCCTGCTGGCTCCGCTGGTGGTGCACCGCAAGGGCGTGTACACCGAGCTGGCCGACTGGGCACGCCCCAAGGGCTACACGCACCTGCGCGTGGATGGTGCTTTCTTGCCCACCACCGGCTTCCCGCGTCTGGATCGCTTCAAGGAACACACGATTGAGCTGCCCGTGGCCAGCGTCAAGGTGACGGCGGCGAACGAGAAAGAACTCCGCGCTCAACTCACCAAAACGCTGGAAATTGGCAAAGGCGTGGTGCATGTGCTGTCGGGCATCGACAACCTTGAGGCCGCCATTGGCGCACCCGACCAAGGCTTGGGCGTGGGCACGCTGCAAGTCTTCTCCACCCAGCGCGCCTGCCCGATCTGCGCCACCAGCTATAGCGAGCTGGAGCCCAGCCTGTTCAGCTACAACAGCAAGCACGGCTGGTGCCCAGACTGCGTGGGCACGGGCGTGAAACTGACCAAAGACCAGCGCAAGGTGTACGACGACAGCACCTTGGCCGAAGACAACCGGGGCCGCGAGCTGACGCTGACTGCCAACGAGGTCGAAGACCTCGAAGAATGCACCTGCCCCAGCTGTCAGGGCACACGCCTGAACGCGCGAGCACGCGCAGTGAGCTTCCACGGCCAGAGCATTACGCAACTGGCACAAATGTCGGTGAGTGCACTGCGCCAGTGGTTCCAGAACCTCAGCACCACCGGCCGCGAAACCGATATTGCCCGCGACCTGCTGCCCGAAATTCTGGGCCGTCTGGAGTTCTTGGAAGAAGTCGGCCTGAACTACCTGACACTCGACCGTGGCGCGCCCACATTGAGTGGAGGTGAAGCCCAGCGCATTCGCTTGGCCGCCCAGCTGGGCAGCAATCTGCAGGGCGTGTGCTATGTGCTGGACGAGCCCACCATCGGCCTGCACGCACGCGACAACCACATCCTGCTCAACGCCCTGCACAAGCTGGGCGACAAGGGCAACACGCTGGTGGTGGTGGAGCACGATGAAGACACCATCCGCCGTGCCGACCATGTGATCGACATCGGCCCCAGCGCAGGCAAGCGTGGTGGCCACCTGGTGGCCCAAGGCACGCCGGCGGACATCATGGCCGCCGAGGATTCGCAAACCGGCCGCTACCTGCTGCACGCCATGCGCCACCCCTACCAAGCCCGTCGTGCGGTGCATGGGGGAGACGATGCTGATGCTATTCAAACAGAAGCTACTAGTGTAGGTGCAGCCAGCGCAAAACCCAAAAAATGCACCAAAAAGCAAATCGCTGCCGATGCGGCTGCCGCACTGGCTGCCGACAGCGCTGCGCTGAATGCGGAGCTACAGCAGCCCACCAGCAAGGCCACCGGTCCGCTGCAATGGCTGGTAGTGAACGGCGCCAACTTGCACAACCTGCAAGACATTGAAGCCAGCGTGCCGCTCAAGCGCTTGGTGGCCATCACGGGGGTGTCCGGCTCCGGCAAATCCACGCTGGCGCGCGATGTGCTGCTGACCAATGTGGCCAACCTTGTCAGCCAGCGCAGCACCAAGGCGGGCCGCGAGGCCGCTGAAGCCGGCAAGACACCCGCACTGGTGGGCTGCGAAGCCATCTGGGGCACCGAAGTGATTGACCGCGTGCTGGAAGTGGACCAGACGCCGATTGGCAAAACGCCGCGTTCCTGCCCCGCCACCTACATCGGTTTTTGGGACACCATCCGCAAGCTGTTTGCAGACACTTTGGAGGCCAAGGCCCGTGGTTACGGCGCTGGGCGCTTCAGTTTTAACACCGGCGAAGGCCGCTGCCCCGCCTGCGAAGGCCAAGGCATGCGTACCATCGAGATGAGCTTTTTGCCCGATGTGAAAGTGCCTTGCGAAACCTGCCACGGCGCACGTTTCAACCCCGAGACGCTGGCCGTGACTTGGCGCGGCAAAAGCATTGGCGATGTGCTGCAGATGGAAGTGGACGAGGCAGTGGAATTCTTCGCCTCCATGCCGTCGATTGCACACCCACTGCAGCTGCTTAAAGATGTGGGCTTGGGCTATCTAACACTGGGCCAGCCCTCCCCCACCTTGAGCGGCGGCGAGGCCCAGCGCATCAAGCTGGTGACCGAGCTGACCAAAGTGCGCGATGACATTACCAAGCGCGGCAATAAAACGCCGCACACGTTGTATGTGCTGGACGAGCCCACCGTGGGCCTGCACATGGCCGACGTGGACAAGCTGATTCGCGTGCTGCACCGCTTGGTGGACGGCGGCCACAGCGTGATCGTGATCGAGCACGATCTGGATGTGATTGCCGAAGCCGACTGGATCATTGACCTGGGCCCCGAAGGCGGCACCGGCGGTGGCCAGATCGTGGCGGCAGGCACGCCCGAGGAGGTGGTGGCCCTTGGCACCCACACCGGCTTGGCCATTGCGCCCGTGCTGGCACGCTAAGCCGGGCACCGCGCTCCCCCTCCAGCCGAACCCTCACAGGTTCGGTTTTTTTTTCGCCCATCCACCCTGCTGGCAGCGCCCCGCTAAACCCTTTGCAGATTACGACATTGCCTTGCATATTGAATAAAAATAATTCTCATTTAATACTTGCAACATCCACACTCCCATCCCATCCGGACTGCTTGCTTTGTTTCCCTTGCCTGCTCAGGCCCCACATGGAGGTGCACCAACCATGTTTCAGACATCCGACCTCGCTGACCTTGCCGCCCATGAACACTGTGCGCTCATGCGTCTGTATGCAGAAACGCAGACGCGCTGCAGCGCGCACATCAGCGAACAGCACCGCCACATCGAGCAGCTGCAGGCCACCATTTTTCAACTGCGTGCACAAGCCGTGATCCGCGAGACGGCGCTGTGCTGGGAACGGGAAACCCGGCTGGCCCTGCAAGCACAGCTGGCACCTTGGTACGCCGCCCAGTCACCGCACCAGATCGCCACCGCTTCGGATGCCCAGACTTTGGCCGCCGATACCGCCAGCCAGCGCACCACGGAGTTGCTGATTTGCCAGACAGGCTGTGTCCTGGATGGCGACCACTGGCGCGATAACGACCAATGCAAGCGCACCGGAAAACCCTGTTTGCTGGCAGCACAGCCGCCGGCACTGGACCTGCTGCACGCACCACACCAACCTAGCCAGGCCACGGAGCCCAGCCACGAAGATGCGGCCTGAAGCCGTACATGCTCTTTTCTCCACTACAGGAAACCTTCGATGGCTTACTCCCTGCCCGCCTTGCCCTACGCGTACACCGCGCTCGAACCCCATATCGACGCCCAGACCATGGAGATCCACTACACCAAGCACCACCAGACGTACGTCAACAACCTGAACGCCGCGCTGGAAGGCACACAGTGGATGGACATGCCGCTGCCAGAACTACTGGCCCAGTTCCAGACACTTCCTGAACAGCTGCGCGCGGCGGTGCGCAACAACGGCGGTGGCCATGCCAACCACAGCCTGTTCTGGAGCGTGATGTCCCCCACCGGTGGCGGTCAGCCTACTGGTGCTTTGGCCACTGCCATCGACCGCGATCTCGGTGGTTTTGAAGCCTTCCAGAAAGCCTTTACCCAAGCAGCGCTGACCCGCTTTGGCAGCGGCTGGGCCTGGTTGGCGGTGGATACACAGGGCAGGCTGCATGTGGAAAGCAGCGCCAACCAGGACAGCCCCTGGATGACGGACATTGCATCGGGCCACACGCCGATCCTGGGGCTGGACGTGTGGGAACACGCGTACTACCTGCACTACCAGAACCGCCGCCCTGAATACATCCAGGCCTTCTACCGTGTCATTGACTGGCCGGAAGTAGCCCGCCGCTTTGCGGCGGCAACCACTGGCTGACACCTGCGCGACAGACGGCAAGGGATTGCCCCAGTGGCTGTCCCGGCCTTGGTTTCTATATTTGAAATGTCGTCATTCATACATTGATGGCGACATTTATAAAACGGCAGTACCGCTGCCTGAGAAACCAAGAAACCGGAGACACCCCTATGGCCCAGCGCACCCCCTCCTGCCGCCACAGCAGCCTGACCACGGTACTGGCCCTGTCCACCCTGCTGGCAGCTGGCTACAGCCATGCACAGGGCAGCACGGCACCATGGCCCACCAAGGCCATCAAAGTCACAGTGCCCTACACGCCAGGCGGCTCCACCGACATCGTTAGCCGCACGGTGTTTGATGCCGTCAGCAAGCGCCTGGGGCAGCCCGTCATCATTGAAAACAAACCCGGCGCCAACAGCACCATCGGCGTCGCGCAAATGGCCCGCACGCCCGCCGATGGCTACAACTTTGTCAGCGTGCTGGCGGCCTACACGGTCAATATGTCGCTGTACAAAAAGCTGCCCTACAAACCCAGTGATTTTGTGGCGGTAAGCCACGTGGCCGATCTGCCGATGTTCTTGTTTACCTCGAACAAACTGCCCGTCAAAAACGCCAAGGAACTGGCGGAGTACGGTCAAAAACACCCCCTGAATTACGCCTCCAGCGGCACTGGCGCCAGCGCCCACATGATTGGTGCGCGCTTTGCCCAGGAGAACCAGCTCAACGCCCAACACGTACCCTACAACGGCAGCGCCCCCATCCTGGCGGACCTGATGAGCGGCCAGGTCGACATGCTGTTTGACCCCGCGCTGGTTCCCATGCCCCACGCCAAGAACGGCAAGATCAAGGTGCTGGCCGTGGCCTCCAAGCAGCGCTGGCCCGGTGAACCCCAGATCCCCACCATGGAAGAATCTGGCTTCCCCGGCTTTGTGATGAATTCGTGGGTGGGTGTGCTGGCGCCCAAGGGTACGGCCCAACCCATCGTCGACAAGCTGTCCAAGACCATTGCCGAAGCCGTGCAATCCCCCGAGGTCAAGGACAAGCTGACCCAGCTGGGCTTTGGCGCCGTGGGCAGCGATCCCGCAGCGTTTCAGCAACTGATCGAGCAGGACTCCGCCATGTACAAAGGCGTGATCGACAAAGCCCAGGTCAGCATTGACTGAGCCAGCGCTGCCAGCTACAAAAAAGCCCAAGGCATTCACCTTGGGCTTTTTATTCATCTATTCATAGCTGCTAGCGCTTATCAGGCAAGGGCTAGAGGCTTATTTGAATCATATTTACCAGCGTCACATTCTGCCGGTTCAGCGCCCTAGCAAATGCGCCGCCAGCTGCACGAAACCATCACCACGCTCGGCCTGCGTGACGTAGCGCGGCAGGTGCTGCAGCTGCGGTACAAAGCGCGCGATGTTGGCGACGCCCACGCTCAAGGGCACGTTCTGGAACATGAGCTGGTCATTGGTCGAATCGCCAATGTAGACCCATTGGCCCAGCGTGGCGTCCAGATCGATGTCGAACAGCTCACGCACAATCCAGCGCGCGCCTTCGAGCTTGTTGTGGTCACCAAACCAGCCGTTGATGTGGATGGAACTGACGGTGGCATTCATGCCCGCCGCCTTCATGATGGCCACGCACTGGTCAATCTGCGCTTGGGGCATGGTGGTGAACTCGCTGTGGTCCACAGCGATGTCGCACTCGCGGCCATGCGAGTCGGTGGCGCGCTGCGCGCCGGGCACTTGCTGCTCAATCTGCGCCAGCACTTCCTGCATCTTGGCAAAGTTGTGCACACGCGTGTCGTCGTCTTGTTGGTAGAGCTTGTCCAGACCGCCTTCGGCATTGCGGCGCAGCGCCACCGCACCGTTTTCGGCCACGATGGCATTCACCGGCCAGGACCGAGCAAACGGCACGCTCCAACCCACCGGGCGGCCTGTGATCGGCACCACTTTCAAGCCCGCATCTTGCAAGCGGCCAATGGCGGCCACCACATGCTCAGGCACCACGCCATCGGTGGTCAGGGTGTCATCGATATCGGTCAGAACGCCCAGCAAGTTCGTGGGCACAGGCAATTCGGACAGGGGACGCAGGAAATCTTGGCTCACAACACACTCTCAAAAACAAACCCGTGCCAAGCACGGGTGAGACGATCACTCTGCCGCGTTGGGCAGATCGGTCAGCGAAGCGGTGCAGACGCGACGCACTGGCGAAGGCAGTAGCAGCGCTACGACAAGCCAGTGCAACAACGTCTGCAGGCCGATATGCGCAACGATTTAGTTGGCGGAACCCAACGCCAGGCCCGCATGCTCCCGCAGCGGATGGAAATGGATCTTGGGGAAACGCTCCTGCGCCAGGCGCACGTCGTACGGGCTGGTACACAGATAGGCCAAGGTATCGGCCGCATCGTGCGCCAAGCGCATGGGGTATGCATTTTCAAACTCGCGCAACTCGGCGGGGGTGTCTGCCGTGATCCAGCGCGCGCCGGTGTACTGGCAGCCTTCCAGGCGCACATCGCAGTCGTACTCGGTCTTCAGGCGGTGCTGCACCACTTCAAACTGCAACTGACCGACGGCGCCCAGCAACATATTGCCGCCGACATCGGGTTTGAACACCTGGATCGCGCCTTCTTCGCCCAGCTGCATCAGACCTTGCTGCAGCTGCTTGGTGCGCAGCGGGTTCTTCAAGACCACGGTCATGAACATTTCGGGCGCAAAGAAGGGCAGGCCGGTGAACTGCAGGCTGGGGCCATCGGTGATCGAATCACCCAGCTGCACACCACCGTGGATGGTGAAACCGATGATGTCGCCCGCGTAGGCTTCGTCCACCGCTTCACGGCGTTGCGACATGAAGGTCACCACCGAGGTGGGGCGCAGTTCCTTGCCGGTGCGCTGCACCTTCATCTTCATACCGGGGGTGTACTTGCCGCTGGCCACACGCACGAACGCAATGCGGTCGCGGTGGTTGCTGTCCATATTGGCTTGCACCTTGAACACCACGCCCGAGAAGCCCTTGTCCTCAGGGTGCACCACTTTTTCTTCGCGGTTGCGGTTCACTTCCACAAAGGCCGTGCGTGGGCCGGGTGGAGGCGACATGTCGACCACCGCATCCAGCACTTCCATCACACCGAAGTTGTTCACACCGGAGCCGAAGAACACGGGCGTCAGCTTGCCGGCCAGGAAATCTTCGTGGTTCCATTCAGCGGAAGCGCCCACAGCCAGTTCCATCGACTCCAGCGCATCGTCAAAGGCCTTGCCAAAACGGGCACGTAGCTTGTCGGCTTCGGTCAGGGGGATGACTTCAAAATCCTTGGGGCCCCGGTCGCTGCCGGGGGCGAACACCGTCATACTCTGCGTGCGCAGATTGATGATGCCGCCGAACAGCTTGCCCTGGCCCACAGGCCAGGTGATGGGGCAGCAAGGCATGCCCAGCTCGCGCTCGACTTCGTCCATGATGTCCAGCGGGTCGCGCACTTCACGGTCAAACTTGTTGATGAACGAGATGATGGGCGTGTTGCGCTGGCGGCAAACCTCGATCAGGCGGCGGGTCTGCGATTCCACACCGTTGGCCGCATCAATCACCATCAGGGCCGAGTCCACGGCAGTCAGCACGCGGTAGGTGTCTTCCGAGAAGTCCTTGTGGCCGGGGGTGTCGAGCAGGTTGATCACGTGGTCGCGGTAGCTCATCTGCATCACCGACGATGCCACCGAGATACCACGCTGCTTTTCAATTTCCATCCAGTCGGACGTAGCGTGGCGCGAGGCCTTGCGGCCCTTCACGGCACCCGCAATCTGGATCGCTCCCGAGAACAGCAACAGCTTTTCGGTCAGCGTGGTCTTACCCGCATCCGGGTGAGAAATGATGGCAAAGGTGCGGCGGCGCCGTGTTTCTGGAGCGTATGACACTGGATGGGGACGGTTCTGTCGTGGCTGCTGCCACGCGTTGCGACAAAGGGCCGCACGCGCAGGTGCACAGCAGGCCGCTCAAGGTAAAGAGGGTCAATTTTAAGGGAAAGCACGAAACTCCACCGGCTTCAGAGATTGCCCACTTTCACGCGCTGTGGAGCGCCCATGGTGTGGCTCTGCGGACACCATGCAGGGACAGCACCAATGCGCAAGCCTGCGCGCAGGCGGCAGACTACGCCGCTTATGCACACCACCTCACACCGCCTACACCCGCTGCAATGGGCCATGGCGCTTTGCGCCACAGCCACCACCCTCAGCGCCCTGTGGGGCCACTTTGGCGCTTACGCCACTTTCAAGCCGCTGACCATGGTGATCGCGCTGGCCTGTGTCTGGCAACTGGCGGATCGCCACCACCGCTCCACCTGGCTGCTGCTGGCTGGCCTGGCTCTGAGCTTGATCGGTGATGTCTGCCTGCTGACGCCCCGTACCTTCCTGCCAGGGCTGGTGGCGTTTTTGCTGGCGCACCTGTGCTACATCGCCCTGTTTGCGCGCGACAGCCGCTGGCAACCCCACAAACTGGCCCTGCTGGGCTGCCTGCTGGCCGGCGCCGGCATCTATACCTATTTGTGGATGCATGGCCTGCCCGCTGCCATGCGTATCCCTGTGGCCGCTTATGTGCTGGTCATTACCTTGATGGCGGCGCAAGCCATCGGGCGTGCCACGGTGCTGCGCACCACGCCAGCTTGCTGCGTGGCTGCCGGGGCCATCATCTTTGTGCTCAGCGACACCACGTTGGCGATCGACAAATTTGTGGCCCCCGTTCCCGCAGCCCAGCTCTGGGTGCTGGGCACGTACTACGTGGCGCAATGGCTGATCGTGCACGGCATGCTGCCTACACTGCGCGCGTCGCGCCATTAAAAATAAGAGCTACCAGCGCTTACTAAACAAGTGCTAGAGGCCAAAAACACTATAAGTTTTGAAGGCGCTGATCCTGCGCAATCTGCCCATCCACCACCTCCACACGACGATCACAGCGCTCGGCCAGGCGCGGGTCGTGCGTGACGATTAGAAACGCCGTACCTTGCTCAGCGTGGATTTCGCGCAGCAGCGCAAACACATCCTGCGAAGTATGGGTATCCAGGTTGCCCGTTGGCTCGTCCGCCAGTACCAGCGGTGGCCGATGCACCAGGGCCCGTGCAATCGCCACGCGCTGCTGCATGCCACCAGACAACTCAGACGGTTTTTTGTGCAGTGCATCGCCCAGCCCCACGGCCTTGAGCAGTGCGCCGGCACGCGAGCGCTCCTGTGCGCCGACCATGCCCTGCGCCATCAACGCCGGCAGGGTCACGTTCTCCAGCGCCGTGAACGCCGGTAGCAAGTGGTGGAACTGAAACACAAAGCCCAGGCTCTGGCGACGCAGCAGCGTCAGGCCGTTGTCATCGCGTGCGCTGGTTTCCTGGCCCTGCAGCCAATAACGGCCGCTGCTCATGCGCTCCAGCAGTCCCAGCACATTCAGCAACGTGCTTTTGCCAGAGCCCGAAGGCCCCACCAGCGCTATGAATTCACCGGCCTGCACTTGCAGATCGACCCCATGCAGCACTTCCACCTCGTTGGGCTGTCCCACGTTATAGGACTTGCGCACCGCACTGAGCTGCAGCAGCGCCGGTGTTGCATCGTTCTTTTCAGCCATAACGTTCCCTCACACCCGGATGGCCTGCGCCGGGTCCATCGCCGCAGCACTGCGCGCGGGCACTACGGCGGCCAGCACACCACAGGCCGTGGCCGTCAGGGTGGCCGAGAGCACCTCGCTCCAACCCAACGCAATCGGAAATAGCGGGCCACCGTCTTCCCCGCGCACAAAGGCAGTGAACACGGCAATCAAGGCCCATGACAGCGCCACGCCCAGCACCGAACCGACTGCCCCCACCACAGCGCCCTGCAGCAAAAACACACGCAACACCTGCCCACGCGTGGTGCCCATGGCGCGCAAAATGCCGATCTCGCGGCGCTTTTGCACCACGCTGACTACCAGCACACTGGCAATCCCTAGCACCACCACCACCAGCACCACCGCGCGAATCATCGCGGTGCTCATGCTCTGGGCTTTCAAGGCAGACAACAGCTGCGCATTCGTGTCTTGCCAGCTTTCAATCTCATAGGCATAGCGCGCACGCAACTGCTGGGCCAGCACATCCGCCTGCCAGACATCTTGCACCTGCATATCCAGCACCGTGGCACCGCCAGGCACGCCCAGCAGGCTTTGCGCACTGCGCAATGGGATGATGACGGTACGGCGGTTCAAATCTTTCACCCCCATATCCAGCAGCGCCGACACGCGCACACTGTCTGTCACGCTACCGGTGTCGATGGTGAAGCGGTCGCCCGCACGCACACCCAAATCGGCTGCCAGTTCTTTGCCAATCATGGCGTCGCCCGGTTGCAGCCCCCACGCACCTGCAACGATTTTTTCACGCAGATTCACGATCCGCTGATAGCGCTCCAGCTCCACGCCCATCAGCGCCATCGACTGCGAAGCCTCTCCGCGCAGCGCCAAACCCGAGCCGGACACCATGGGGGAGACCGCCGTCACCCCCTGCACTTTTTCCAGCGCAGGCAACAACTGCTGCCAGTTGGCCACCGAGCGCAGGCGCTGCGCACGTGGCTGCGTTTCACTGAGTTCTACCGCCCCAGCCACCGTACTGGTGATGGGCGTGAGCACATCTTCCGGTGCTCGCAAGCTGATGTGCGCCTGCGTCCCCAGCGTCTTGGCCACGGTATTGGCCTGCAGGCCTTGAATCAGCGCGGCAATGTAGGTGATGACCGCTACGCCTGCGGCCACACCGGCCACGATCAGCAGGCTTTGCATGCGGCCTTCGCGCAAAAAGCGCAATGCCACGCGCCACTCAAAGCCCAGAGGCATGCGCTGCGCCATCACGGTGCCCTACGCTGCTGTGCACGCACACGCTGGCCATCCTGCGCTGGTGGCAGCACCACCACGTCCCCCGCCTGCAACCCGTTCGTAATCTGTGCCGCCTGCAAGGTGCGCAACCCGACCTGCACGGTACGCGCCACGGCCTTTCCGCCCTCCAGCACCAGCACCTGCGCCTGCAGACTGCCTTCGCGTGCACCTTGCAATGCCTCCAGCGGCAGCACCAGTGCGCTAACTTCGCGCCCGGTTTCTACAGAGACGGACAACGTCATGTCTTCGCGCAAAAAGACCGGCAGCGCGCCATTCAGCGCCAGCTTGACCTCCACCGCACCGCGCTGCGCATCCACCCCGGGCGCAATTGAGACCACCTGCGCAGGCAAACGCTGATCGGCAAAGGCATCGGCCACCACCTCGGCGCTCTGGCCTTCGCGCAGCTGACTCAAAAAACGCTCGTCCACCTGTGCCACGATCAGTGTCGGGCCATCCAGCGCCAGCTGCAGCAGGGCCGTCCCGGGCTGCACGATCTGACCCGGCTCCACATCGCGCAGCAGCACCTTGCCGGCACTGGGGGCACTCAGGCGGGTTTGCACCAGCTGCGCTTGTGCGGCCTGCAGCGCGGCCTGTGCCTGTGCCACCTGCGCTTGGGCGCCTTGAAGTTCAGCGCCGCCATCGGCCGAGGCCGCAGCCTGCGCCTGCGCGGCCTGCAGCTGCGCTCTGGCCACGTCCAGGGCCTTGCGTTTTTCGTCGAGTGCAGCCTGACTCAGAAAGCCCTGCTGCACCAGTTGCTGGTTGCGCGCCCAGTCTGCCTGGGCCTGGGCCACACTGGCCTGGGCCTGGGCCACCTGGGCCTGATTGCCGATGCGGCTGTTGGTGCGCACATTGGCCAGCTGTGCCTGCGCCTGCGCCAGGCTGGCTTGCGATTGCTGCACGGCAGCTTGCTGCTCGGCCTGCTCCAGCTGCACCAGCAACTGGCCAGCCTGCACGGCATCGCCCTCGCGCACCTGCACCTGCGCTACACGCCCCACCACCGTGCTGCCTACGCCCACGCGCGAGCGGGTTTCAACCCGCGCTGAAAATTGCAGCGTGCGCACCAGCGGCTGCGTCTGCACCTGTACCGCCGGCACTTGCGGGCCGCGCCACTTCTGCACACCGGCATAGCCCCCCACCAGCACCAGCGCAGCCATGCCCAGCAGCAGCCACCAGCGCGGGCGTGCCTGTACCTGGACCTGGGGCTTGTCCGGTGAAGAAATCGGAAGGTTCAAGACGCATCTCCCAAAGAGGCTCTGCACACAGCATCGCACAGGTGCCCAAGCACGCGTGCCAGACCAACGCTTTATTAGTTGAACAGCGAACCTGCCGCCTGTGGTGCCACCAGTCCCAGATGCTGGTAAGCCGCCTTGGTGGCAATGCGCCCGCGCGGCGTGCGCTGCAGATAACCCTGCTGAATCAAGTAAGGCTCAATCACATCCTCGATCGTGCCTGCATCCTCGCCAATGCTGGCGGCGATGTTGTCCACACCCACCGGGCCGCCATCAAAGCGGTGCACCACGGCTTCAAGCAGCTTTCGGTCCATCACGTCAAAACCGCGCGGGTCCACATCCAACATGGACAGCGCTTTTTCCGCCATCACGCGGGTGATGGTGCCGTCGCCTTTGACCTCGGCATAGTCACGCACACGGCGCAGCAAGCGGTTAGCAATGCGCGGCGTGCCGCGTGAACGGTTGGCAATCTCCTGCGCCCCTTCCGGGTCGATCACGGCACCCAGCAGGCCTGCGCTGCGCGTGACAATGCGCGCCAGCTCCTCGGCGTTGTAGAACTCCAGCCGCGCCACAATGCCAAAACGGTCACGCAGCGGGTTGGTCAACATGCCCGCGCGGGTCGTAGCGCCCACCAGCGTGAAGGGCTGCAGATCCAGCTTGATGGAACGTGCCGCCGGGCCTTCCCCGATCATGATGTCGATCTGAAAGTCTTCCAGCGCGGGGTACAGAATTTCTTCAACCACCGGGCTGAGGCGGTGGATTTCATCGATGAACAGCACATCGTTGGCTTCCAGATTGGTCAGCAGCGCCGCCAGGTCCTTGGGCTTTTCCAGCACCGGGCCACTGGTCTGACGCAGATTGACGCCCAGCTCTGCCGCAATGATGTGGCTGAGCGTCGTCTTGCCCAGCCCGGGCGGGCCAAACAACAGCACGTGATCCAGCGCCTCACCGCGTTTTTGCGCAGCGCCGATGAAAATTTCCAACTGCTCGCGCGCCTTGGCCTGGCCCACATATTCCTGTAGCAATTTGGGGCGCAGCGCGCGCTCCAGCGCTTCTTCGTGCTTGTTCACCGGCGCGGGCGAGATGGTGGGGCTGCGCACGCTGCCCTCGGCACCTTCAGCGGCGGGGGCTTTGGGCGCTGCCTTGGCGCGGGGTTTGCGCGCGGGCGCAGGGGCAAAGCCCTCGCCAAAATCTTCGGTGTGAATGCTCATGGGCGCTTACTTTGTCAAAGCCTTGATGGCCAGCTTGATACCGTCAGAGACCCCCACATCGGCGGGCAGCCCCTTGAGGCCGATGGCTGCTTCTTTTTCGCTGTAGCCCAGTGCCAGCAGCGCCTGCAGAATGTCGGACTGCGCATCGCTTTTGACCTGTGCGGCCGCACCGCTGACCACAGCATCGCCCAACTTGCCCTTGAGCTCCAGCAGCAAGCGCTCGGCCGTCTTCTTGCCAATGCCCGGCACTTTGACCAAACGACCCACTTCCTGCAGCGCCACAGCCTGTGCCAGCTCATCAATGCTCAGCCCTGACAGCAGCGACAGCGCCATGCGCGGACCTACGCCGGTGATCTTGATCAGCGCGCGGAATGTCTGACGCTCTTGCGCGGTCGCAAACCCATACAGCAACTGGGCATCCTCACGCACGATAAAGTGCGTAAGCAGGCTGATTTTCTCGCCCAGGTTGGGCAGGTTGTAGAACGTGCTCATGGGCACCTGCACCTCATAGCCCACGCCATGGCAGTCCACCAAGACTTCTGGCGGGTTCTTCTCCAGCAGGGTTCCAGTCAGTTTGCCTATCATTGCGATCCTTTTTGTGCAGCCGGTTTGGCTGCGACTTTCCTAGCAAGGAATTATCAGCGTGATCTTGCGCCACACCTTCACACCCCACAACAACACCCGCCTGACCCACCTGTGTGGCCCTGCAGATGCCCATCTGCGCACCATTGAAGTGGGTCTGCAGGTCAAGATTGCGCACCGCCACGAGCAGTTCAAGGTGGATGGCCCCAAAGCCAAGGCTACGGAAGCCATGGAGTTGCTGCAAGCGCTGTATGAAATGGCCGACGACCCCATCAAGGAAGAAACCCTGCAGCTGATGCTGGCCGGGGACGCCGAGATGATCGAAGCCAAGCCTGACGCCATCCAGCTCACCACCCGCCGTGCCGACCTGCGTGCCCGCACGCCCAACCAGGCGCTGTACCTGCAGAACATTGCCGAGCATGACATCACCTTTGGCATCGGCCCCGCTGGCACCGGTAAAACCTATCTGGCCGTGGCCTGTGCCGTCGATGCGCTGGAGCGCAGCGCCGTGCAGCGCATTGTGCTGACCCGACCGGCCGTCGAAGCGGGCGAGCGCCTGGGCTTTCTGCCCGGCGACCTGACGCAGAAGGTGGACCCCTATCTGCGCCCCCTGTACGACGCACTGTATGACCTGATGGGCTACGAGAAGGTGCAAAAGGCTTTCGAGCGCAATGCACTGGAGATTGCCCCCCTGGCCTTTATGCGCGGGCGCACGCTGAACAATGCCTTTGTGATTCTGGACGAAGCGCAGAACACCACGCCCGAGCAGATGAAGATGTTCCTCACCCGCATCGGCTTTGGCGCCAAGGCCGTGGTCACGGGTGACGTCAGCCAGATCGACCTGCCCAAGGGCGCAATGAGCGGCCTGATTGACGCAGAGCGTGTGCTCAAGCGCGTCAAAGGCATCTCCATCAACCGTTTCACCAGTGCCGACGTGGTGCGCCACCCGCTGGTCGCGCGCATTGTGGATGCCTACGACGCCGGCAACGGTGGGCGCTCGGCGCGTTAAAACCATAAGTATTGATAGCTACTAGCGCTTAATTCATAAGCCTTAGAGGCCAAAATGACTCTGAATAATATCGATCTCTCTTTGCAATTCGGCACGTTTGACAACCTGACCGCGCACCAAGCCCTGCTGACCGAAGCCAAGGTCACCCAATGGATCAAGCATGCCCTGGCTGTGGATGCCGAAATGGCCGTGCGCATTGTGGGCGTTGACGAAGGCCAGGCCCTGAACCTGCAGTACCGCAAAAAAGACTACGCCACCAATGTGCTGACCTTCAACTACCAGTACGAACCCACGGTGCAGGCCGACCTGGTGATCTGCGGCCCGGTGATTGAGCGCGAAGCGCAGGAGCAAAACAAATCGCTGGAAGAGCACTACGCCCACATGGTGGTGCATGGCACCTTGCACGCCCAGGGCTGGGACCACGAAACCAGCGAAGCAGATGCCGACGAGATGGAAGCCTACGAGACCGAGATCATGGCCGAGCTCGGTTTTGCCGACCCCTACGCCAAGGACTGACGCACCGCATGTGCCACCAAAAAGCGCCTGACCGGCGCTTTTTTTATACCCACGATACCCACCAGCCTTTTGCAGCGCCGCAGCTCTGGCACCATGTAGGTCATGGCACACGACGGGGTGCTGGCACGACCAGTCCAGCCCCAGTCCATCACTACATACAGAGAGGGCACCCGATGAAGACCATTGACGAGATGCTGCACCTCGAGCTGTTGACCACCGATCAGCACGCTTTTATCAGCGAATGGATTGCCCAATCCCGCACACCCGAGCGCATTTTGCAAATGCCCGCCCCCATGTGGGAGGCACTGGAGCGCGCCAGCGAAAGCATGGGCGTGCACGAAGACCTGCTGCGCGAACCCGCCCTGGATGGCGGTTTTGTCAACGCACCCTAACGCGGCAAACGCCCTGCCCCACGCCCCAGAGATGGCAGGCCGCGCATCTTTTTCAGGATTTTCTTAAAACCCCCAGAAATTTGCGCTACAATCTCCTTCTCACTTAAACAGTGAACGGCTCGGTAGCTCAGTTGGTAGAGCAGCGGATTGAAAATCCGCGTGTCGGCGGTTCGATCCCGTCCCAAGCCACCAAATTCAAAAGCCCCAGTTCAGCAATGAACTGGGGCTTTTTCGTATCGACTCAGGATCAGTCCATACCGTCGGCCTTGCACACTCACTCGGTCAGGATTTTTTTCTCCACCGCAATTTGTTTCCAGCGCTGCAGGTCCACAGGAATACGCGCCTTCAATGCGGCAGGTGACAGATCAGCAGGCACCGTGCCGTCCATTTCCAGCAGCGTCAAAACTTCCTTTTCTTTGGCAATCTCGCTGATTTCACGGTTGAGCAAATTCACCAATCCTTCCGGCGTTCCCGCAGGCGCAAACACAGAGACCCAGATTTCTGCTTCCAGCCCGGGTGCAACCTCTGCCATGACCGGCAACTTCGGGAAAGCCGCCGAGGGCTGGCTGCTGGTGACCGCCAGTGCCTTGACCCTGCCTGCCTGAATTTGCGGGGCCAGTGAGGAGTAGTTCGAGATCATCATGTCGATTTGCCCAGAGGCCATGTCCAGCAGCGCATTGGCTGCGCCTTTGTAGGGCACATGGGTCATCTGGATATCTGCGGCTTTACCCAGCATCTCTGCCGACAGATGGGCGATAGAGCCATTGCCGGAGCTGCCATACGTGATGGTGCCGGGGCTGCGCTTTGCCGCCGCCACCAACTCCGAGGGAGAGTTGACCGGCATCGACGCTGCCACAGCCACCAGCATGGGGCCCTGCCCCACCAGCGCCACCGGCGTGAAAGCGCTCACAGGGTCATAAGGCAGTTTGGCCTGCGTCACCCCTGCAGTGAGGAACGTCGAAGACGTCAGCAGCAGCACAGAGCCATCAGGGCGGCTTTTGGCCACTGCATCCGCACCAATCGTCCCCGCCGCCCCAGGCTTGTTCTCCACAATCACCGTGGTGTGCAAGCGCTTTGCCAGAGAAGGGGCAATCGCACGCGCAATCGCATCGTTGCTGGCCCCCGCAGAAAAGGGCACCAAAATTTTAATCATGGGTGGAACTTGCTGGGGCGCTTGCCCCGTTGCCGCATGACCACTGGCCATGCCCCACACCGCCACAGTCAACGCACCAACATACTTCACTAGATTACGCATGGTTCCGCCTCCTCAGTGGATAAGTTGATTCAAACCTTCAGACTGGCACGTCGATATCAAGCAATGGCGCATATTGCTGCGCACCAAAAATGTCACCGTCTCCGGCACTGCCGCTGGGCGAGCGGCGGTACATGGTGAACTTGATCGCCAGCCCCGGGTCGTACTCGACAAAATCGGAAATGCGCTGCGCTGGCACTTTGAACAGCGTCTCCATGGTTTGCCTGCTGATGACACCAGAGCGCTTCACCGCCTCGTAGGTCTTGGTATCGCGAAAAATAATGTCGAACGTGATCTTGTTGACCCCTGCGTTCTTGCTGCGGATCGTCTTGGCCAATGCACTCAATTTTTGCGTTTTCATCGTTATTGCCTCTCTTGACTTAAACACCTGCCTCAACCACATGCGTCGGAAATAATTCCAGCGGATCGTCGACTTCCATGGTGTGGTTGAGCGTCCAGCGGTATGCCGGGCTGGCGTGCAGCACTTCGTCCAGGGGGAAAGCAACCGAGCCTGCCGTACCTTTGACGTCCGGCAGTCGGGCATAAAACATCTGGCGCAGGCCAATCATGGTCAGCTCTTCCGCCATCTCCTTCGTCGGTGCAACACCCTGCACCATCACGCACAGTTCATGCCCAGGCTGATCGCGCAAAGGCTCCAGCTCGCCCATCACACCATCGCGGCCATACACGTTGTAGTGCAGTGCGTAGCCACTCTCACCAAACCGCAGACGTGCCTGCTCACGCGCCCATGCAATGACACGATCCACGTTCGCAATGGTGTAGGGGTCGCGGATGCCGCACAGGCCCACAAAACGCTCTCCCACCTTGCCCGCGCCTTCGAGCTTGACGCGCAATCGCTGGGCGGGCTCAAACTTGGAGCCCGTAATACGGGTGGTTCGCTCCGAGAACTGCTCGTAATGGCAGTCGGCCATATTCAAACGGCCACCAAGCACATACTCCTCATAAGGATTCGAGCGCTCGTACATGGCATGACCCGAGACCGATGCGATGGTGCAGCGCTGCACCGGCGACATGGCTGTCACCTGCACATCCTCATGGGATATCACCCCCATGACCGTTTCCTTGCCGCCGTAAGGCTCGGCGCAGAACGAGGCGCACTCCAAGACCTTGCCCAGGTAGTACGCATGATCGGCCGCAAACCCATGGTGCAGAGCCGGTGCTGCAAACACCGCCGCATCGGAGCTACGCCCCCCGATGATGACGTCCACACCCTGACGCAGCAATTCCAGATAAGGGTGCACGCCCGCCACCGCCACAATGCGGTCCGTGGCAGACAGCTCCGCATCCGTCAGGTCCTCAAACCCATCCAGCCCCTGGACCGCGCTGCCCGACTGCATTTTTCGACGGACCACGTCGGTGCTGACTTCGGAGTAGAAATAGCCAATCTTGAACTTGGGCAACCCGTGCTGTTGCGCCAACTCTTGCAGCAGGCGTACATACAGGTCCACCCGGCTGTTGGAGCCGGTATCCCCCGCAGAGCCGATGACCATGGGCACCCCTAATTTGCGCGAGGCCAGCAGCATCCGCTCCAAGTCGTGACGCTGCCACGCTTCAGGGCTGGTGGATGTATCCGAGCCCAAAGGCACCGGCCCCACATCGTCACTGCCGGAATCCGCAGCAATGTAGTCCGGCTGTGCCTCCACGCCGATGTTGAAACTCTCTTCGCGCAAGGGCGCAAAGCCAAGATGGCCATTGGGGCAAATGATTTTCAAGTTGTGCATTTCAGTGGTTCCGTAAACGTCACGAAAGACATGACGCCAGAACCTATTGCACACAGCATGCCAAGCTCAACCCAATCTAAAATCATTGAAAAACAATCACTTAAGAAAACAAAAAAATCAAAATCGCGTGCATCTCACGCAACTGCGTGAAAACTTCACCTTCAACGTTACAACGATGCGGTTGTCTCCCAGCGAATATTGAGCTTCTGGATTTGATGGCGCAGCGCATGGCGCGTGAGCCCCAGCACCTGGGCCATTTGCGTTTGGTTGCCGTTAGTTTGAGCAAATGCCTTCGCGATCAGTGCACGCTGAAACTGCTCTGTCGCTGCCTGGTAGCTCCCCACCATCTCATCCACTGACTGTGCTTGCACTGGCGCCGCTACGGGCACCGCCACATCCCTCAAAATGCGTGACGGCAGGTGCTGCATCTGAATGCGATGCCCATCCTCAAGCAGGCAAATGCGCTCGAGCAGGTTCTCCAGCTCCCGCACATTGCCCGGCCACGCATAGGTTTTGAAGATCTGTTGCACATCCGGATCAATCTCGGTCATGTGACTGCCATGCAGGCGATTGAAACGATCCAGCCGATGCTGCGCGAGCAACAAGATATCGTCACCCCGTTCGCGCAGTGGCGGCACATTGATTGCCACAACCTGCAGGCGGTAATACAGGTCTTCCCGAAACCTGCCCGCCTTCACTTCGGACAGCAGAATCCGGTTCGTCGCTGCAATAAACCGCACATCCACCTGCAGCGGCTGCACTGCGCCCACTTTGCGGAAACTGTGGTTGTCGAGCAGCGTCAAGATCTTGGCTTGCATCACAGGGTCAAGCTCACGCACCTCGTCCAGGAACACACTGCCGCCGTGGGCTGCTTCAATCAGTCCCTGCTTGCGCTGCACCGCCCCTGTAAAAGCACCGCGTTCATGCCCAAAAAGCTCCGACTCCAGCAGCTCTGCGGGAATGGCAGCGCAGTTGATATCCACCAACGGCGAAGCCCTGCGCGCTGACAGTGCGTGAATGCTGCGCGCCACCAGGCTCTTGCCGGTGCCTGTTTCACCGTAGATCAGAATTGTCTTGGCCTGGCTCTGTGCCACACGCTGCACCAGTTGCCGCAATGCCACCATGGAAGCATGCTCACCAATGAGTGCAGCAGCCAGTGAGAAATTGGTGTGATCCATGCCCCCTCCACTCATTTTTCATGCCAACGTGTGCGGCTCTACCGCCCACCGCGCACGACGGATGTGGCGCGGTGGTGGCGTTTTTAAATGTCTTTGTACTCAAACCCGGCGTTGCGCAGGGCTTCAAACAGGCGGTGGCGGCCCGTCAACGACTCGGGCGTCAGCAGGCGGTCCACTACCTGCGTGCTCCAGTCCATCTCGCGCATGCCGTTAGCTCGCATGAAAGCGCGCAGCGAGGCGTTGTAGCTGCCAATTTCTTCCGCCTGATCAGCAGGCACCTGGTACTGCTCGCGGTGCAGCACCGCGCTTTGCGGCAGGCGGGGCTTCACTGCGGCTGGGCGCTCCGGATCGGGGTGGCCCACCACCAGACCAAACACGGGAAACACATTGCTGGGCGTGCCCAGCACCTTGGCCACTTCTTCGGGCTGGTTGCGCATGCCGCCCACAAAGACGGTACCCAAGCCCATGGCTTCGGCGGCCACGACGGCATTTTGCGAGGCCAGCGCCGCATCAATCACGCCCATCAAGAACGTGTCCAGATAGTGCAGGCCCACGGGCTCGCGCTGCTGCGCCTGTGCCAGGCGGTCAATGCGCGACAAATCAGCCAAAAACACCAGCACCAGGGGCGCTACGGCCAGGTGCTTTTGCGGCCCCACCAAATTGGCCAGCGCCTCGCGCCGCGCTTGCGACTCGACCGCAATCACGCTCCAGGTTTGCAGATTGGACGAGGTGGGTGCCGACTGGGCGGCCGCCACCAGCGTTTCAATGGTGTTCGCGGGTAAGGCATCGCGCAGGAAGTGGCGCACCGAGCGGTGGCTCAACATGGCATCCAGCACGGGCAGTTCGGGCAGGGTCAGGGCGGGCGCGTCATCTCCGTAGCGCGCTTGCAGGGCTGTATTCGTCATCGTGCTTGTTCTTTCTGGCTAGGCATCAGCCGCACATTCTAGAAAGCCCCAAGCACTGTTTCAGCGGATACACCTGCCAGAGCCCCTGCATGATTGGTAGCAGCCTGCGCTTGACCCACAGCGTTTCAAAGTCTTTTACTGCTGAAATCCAGGCAATTCCAGCGCTTGCAGCTTCCTTATCAGGAGCGACTGACCCACTGGTGCTGCAACCACATGCCCGCCAGCATGGCTACCACAAACAGCCACACCGCACTGTGGCCCGTGGCTAAGCTCATCACCGCCGGGCCTGGGCAAAAGCCAGCCAGCCCCCAGCCCACACCAAACATGCCCGCCCCCGCCAACAACCGGCCATCCAGTGCCGTGGCCGTTGGCATCTGCATGGGGGTGCCCAGCAACGCCGTCTGGCGTTTTTTGGCCCATGTGAATGCCAGCAGCCCCACGGCAATCGCGCCGCCCATGACCAGCGCCAGCGATGGGTCCCACGCCCCGAAAAAGTCCAGAAAGTTTTGTACTTTGGCGGGGTCTGCCATGCCCGAGAGCATCAAGCCCAGTCCGAACACCAACCCCGCCACCAAGGCCACCAGTGCTTGCATGATTTAGCCCCCCAGCACATGGCGCAGCACCCACACCGTGGCTGCACCGGTTGCCATAAAGACCAGCGTTGCCGCCAGCGAACGCAACGACAGCCGCGACAAGCCGCAGACACCGTGACCGCTGGTGCAGCCCGAACCCAGGCGTGTACCAAAACCCACCAGCAAACCGGCGGCGACGATCAGCCACGGGTTGTCAGGCAGGGTAACCTGCGGCAGCGGCGCAAACAGCTGCCACACCCACGGCGCAGCCAGCATGCCCAGCACAAACGCCAAGCGCCAGCCCCACTGCTGCGGGCTGCGCCAGGTGCTGGCCTGCAGCAAGTGACCCACGATGCCGCTGATGCCCGCAATGCGCCCCAGCGCCACCACCAAGATGGCGGCCGCCCCGCCAATCAACACGCCACCGGCCAGCGATGCACCCGGCGTAAAAAGCTCCCACGCAATGCTCATGCCTGCGCTCCTTCACAAAACAATTGGTGCACCAGCTGCATGAGCTGCAGCGCGCGCGCATCGGCGGCCTGGTAGCGGATAAATTTGCCCTCGCGCTCGGTGCTCACCAGCCCCTCGCGGCGCAGCACGCCCAGTTGCTGCGACAAGGTGGGCTGGGTGATGCCCGTCAGCTGCTCCAGCTCGCCCACCGTGCGCGGCTGCATGGCAATCTGGCACAGCAGCATCAGCCGGTCTTCATTGCCCAGCACTTTGAGCAGCGCCACCGCCTCACCCGCATGGGCGCGCATGGCGTTCACGTCCAGCGCAGTGGCATCCATAGGGATGGTGGTCATGCCGTGGCACCCTTCGCAAGCATTAAATTCATTTTTCATATTATATTTAAAAGTATATTGAATACTGTGAGAGCCCCTGCTGCCCTGCACACCGAAGCCTTTTTTGATGCTGTCACCGGCACCGTCAGCTATGTGCTGGCCGACACAGCCAGCGGCCAGGTGGCGGTGATTGACCCCGTGCTCGACTTCGAGCCCAAGTCCGGCACGCTGACCAGCGCCTCCAGCGACCACATCATCGACTACGTGCGCAGCCAGGGCTGGCAGGTGCAATGGATTTTGGAGACGCATGCCCACGCCGACCACCTCTCGGGCGCGCAGCACATTCGCCACCAACTGGGCGGCAAGGTGGCCATTGGCAGCCACATCCGCACCGTGCAACAGATGTTCCGCAGCGTCTTTCACTTTGAGCGCAGCTTTCTGCCCGATGGCAGCCAGTTTGACCACCTGTTTGAAGACGGTGAACAGTTCCTGGTGGGCAACCTGGCCGTCACCGCCTTGCACGTGCCCGGCCATACGCCGGCCGACATGGCATACCGCGTCGGTGACGCTATTTTTGTGGGCGACACCCTCTTCATGCCCGACGTGGGCACGGCACGGGCCGACTTCCCGGGCGGCGATGCCGCGCAGCTGTACCGCTCCATCCAGCGCATCCTGGCCCTGCCTGCGCACACCCGCATCCACGTCTGCCACGACTACCCACCGCCCGAGCGTGGCCCGGCGTGGACGTGTACCGTGGCCGATCAAAAAGCCCGCAGCATTCATGTGCACGACGGCGTGAGCGAAGCCGCCTTTGTCGCCCTGCGCAACCAGCGCGACGCCACGCTGGCCATGCCCACCCTCATCCTGCCCTCGGTACAGGTCAATGTGCGGGCAGGCAAGCTGCCGCCAGCGGCCGGCGATGGACGCACCTACATGCAAGTGCCTATCAACGCTTTTGGTTCCGGCGCTGGCGCACCCGACGGCGTGTGGCAAGCTCACGCTCTCTCGTCCTGATCTGTTCCGCCATGAATTCGACTTTGCACATTGTTTTGCACGCCCCCGATGCCGAAGGCCTGCAACGCGCCCGCATGAATGCCGTCAACGCCCTGCGCGCCGAACCCCAGACCCAGGTGCGCATCATCGCCAACGCCGCACGCACAAGCCGATGCGCTGACCTACCTGTGCCCCAACACCCTGGCCCAGCTGCAACGCAGCGGCCATGCGCCCCTGCAGGTGCTGGGCGAGCCTGCCGTTCTGGCACTGGCACGGCTGCAGGTCTATGGCTGGGCCTACATTCGCGCCTGAGCAGCCCGCACTAGCCCCGCAGCAGTCCAAAGTCCTTTGACTTTTGCGCGACCCGCGAACGCAGGCACACCCACTAAGATCCCGTTGCACCGCACCACCCTGGTGCGGTTTGTCCCTCTACACACACAACACCAAGGACACGGGAGACACACATGGACATTCTGGGCATTGGCCCCTGGGCACACATCGCCCTGTTGCTGGCCGCCGCCTTTGTGGCGGGCGCACTCAATGCCGTGGCTGGAGGCGGCAGCTTTCTGACCCTGCCCGCGCTGGTATTCACCGGCATTCCACCCGTCACCGCCAATGCCACAGGCACCGTCGCCCTGCTGCCCGGCTATGCCGCCAGTGCCTGGGGCTTCAAGGAAGACATGGCCCCGCCACCGGGGCTGACCATGGGCACCTCCATCGCCCTGTCCCTGCTAGGGGGCGCCGCCGGCGCGGCACTGCTGCTGTTCACGCCCAACGACACCTTCCGCCGCGTGGTGCCCTGGCTGCTGCTGGGCGCCACCGCCCTGTTCGCCTTTGGCCCGCAGATCCGCGCCTGGGCGGCCCGCAGCACCGATGCCCAGGCCCCCGCCAGCGCCACCAAGGCCGCAGCCGGCATGCTGGCCGTGGCGTTTTACGGCGGCTACTTCAACGGTGGGCTGGGCATTCTGTGCCTGGCGCTGTTCAGCCTGCTGGGACAAACCCAGCTCAACGCCATGAACGGCATGAAGAACCTGGTCTCAGCCCTGCTCACCGCCATTGCCGTAGCCATCTATGCGGCGGGCGGCATTGTGGAGTGGAAGCACGCCCTGCTCATGATGGTGGCCGCCACCTTGGGCGGTTACGGCGGCGCCCGCGTGGCACGCAAGATTCCGCCCACGGTGCTGCGCTGGGGCATTGTGCTGACCGGGCTGGTCATGGCCGTGTTGTTCTTCTTGAAGGGCTAGGCGCAGCCCGTGCCCCTTCAGCTGGGCGTGGACTCCACGGTCAGCGCCACCAGCTTCATGACGATCGGGCGCACCAGCAGCACGCAGAAAAAGGCCACCGGCATGCCCACGGCATAGGCCCGCAGCACGCGCAAGGCGTAGCCATCGCCCACGCCGGTGGACAGCGCCACGATGGTCGAGCACATCAGCGCCCCCATGATGGACGCCATAAAAAACGAGAACACCAGCGGCGTATAGCGGCGTGGCAGCTTTCTGCGTGGGGACGCAGTAGGGGTAACAGGTGTGGACATGGCATCAAGGCCCCGCTGCACCGCCCAGCAATGGGATGCGCAGTTGGACAGGTAGTTGTTTAGTTGATAAAGTCAATCATAATTAATTGATTGACTTTGTCAACTTAATGACCGTATGACCACCCCCATCGCGCTTGAAATCTTTGACAGCCTGCATGCCTTCATGCACCTGTGCCGCACCCGCATGCGCAGCGGGCTGGAGGCCGCCAACCCCGAGCTGACCTTCAACGAAGCACGCGTGCTGATGTACACCGGCAGCCACCCGGGGCTCACCCAGAAAGACCTGATTGAGCGCAGCCACACCGACAAGGCCCAGATGACCCGCCTCCTCGCCACGCTGGAAGCGCGTGGCTGGCTCACCCGCACCCCCAGCTACGACGACAAGCGCGTGCGCTGCCTGCACCTGAGCCCACAAGGCGCACAACTGGTGCAACAGCTGCAAGCCGCGCAGCTGCAGGTGATGGAAACGCTGATGCAACCGCTGCCGCCTGCGCTGCAACAGGCACTGCTGGAAGGCCTGCAGCGGGCCAACACGGCGCAAGACGCTTAGTTTTTGAGAGCTAACAGCGCTTACTCCATAAGCGCTAGAGACAAATTTCATGCCAAAGTTACTCACAGCACACCAGCCACACACCGCCTGCTGCGCCGGGCCGCTGCGGCCACCCCGCATTCAGCCCTGATCAGCGCCGGTTGCTGGGGCAGTGCCAGAATCCTGCGCATGACACGGACACCTTCCTGGCTGGGCTGGCTGCTGGCCTGGGCCTTGGCGGCGGGCAGCGGCTGCGCTTGGCTGGCCCAGCAGCGCCTGGACGAACTGCGCGAGGGCTTTACCACCAACGCCCGGGTCGCCCACCGGCTGCTGAGCCAGCAACTGGCCCAGCACGACGCCATTTTGGCCACCTTGACACTGCTGCAACCCGCGCTGGGTGCGGACGCCATGGCCAACGCCGGCGCCACCGGTTTGTCGCGCCTGTACCCGCAGGTGCTGGGCGTGGCCCAGCGCCAGGCCGACCAACCCTGGCCTGCGCGCTGGCCCGCTGCGCTGCGCGAACTAGAGCAGCAATCACAAGCCAGCGGCCACGCCCACATGGATGCCAGCCACCTGGCCGACGGCAAGCTGTACGTGGTGCAGCACGGCCAACCAGCCAGCTATGCCCTCAAGCTCGACCTGCGCGCCACCATTCCGCAAGACGAATGGCCCTACCCGGCCAGCCACAGCCCCGTGCGCATCTGGCTCAGCCAGAATGGCCAAGACCTGCTGCTGCAAGCGGGGGCGCCTGAAGCTGCCACGCCCGGCTGGGCCTGGTCGGTCAGCAAAACCCTGTCGTCTCCCAGCCAGGTGCTGGAGCTGCACGAGCGCTACAAGCTGCACCCGCGCCTGCTGCCCTGGTGGAGCATGCTGGCCTGGCTGCTGGGCTGTGCGCTGGTGGTGGCTGCCTTGCGCGCGGCCTGGCAACAGCGCGCCGCCCGCCAACGCGCCGAACAACTGCTGCAATACGGCCACATTGCACGGCTGAACACGCTGGGCGAGTTGGCCGCCGGCATGGCCCATGAACTGAACCAGCCGCTGACCGCCATCCTCTCCAACAGCCAGGCTGCGCGCCGCCTGCTGGACGATGCCGAGCCCGATGTGCCCGCCGCGCGCCAGGCCATGCAGCAAGCGGCCGAACAGGCCAAGCGCGCCTCCGCCGTGATTGGCCGCCTGCGCCGTCTGGTCGAGCGGCCCGATGCCGATGCACCCACGCAACCTGTACCCATCGCCCAGGTGCTGCACGACACCTTGCAACTGCTGCAGCCCGAGCTGCGCCAGCGCCAGGTGCAGCTGCTGCAACCCGCCCCCGCTGCACCGCTGACGGCCCAGGCCGACCCGATTGCGCTGCAGCAAATTCTGCACAACCTGCTGCTCAATGCCTTGCAGGCCATGGACGGCCTCGCACCCACACAGCGCCAGCTGCACATCGCCCAGCGCCAGGAAGGCCACACCATTCACCTTGTCGTGCAAGACAACGGCCCCGGCATTGCGCCCGAGATTCGCACCCGCCTGTTCACCCCCTTCACCACCACCCGCGAACAAGGGCTGGGCCTGGGGCTGACCTTGAGCCAGGGCCTGGCCGAAGCCATGGGCGGCGAGCTGCGGCTGGCCGACAGTGGCCCGCTGCACGGCGCCTGTTTTGAACTGCTGCTGCCCGCCAGCACCCCGGCTGCCGGAGGCGCCCATGCATAAGCCGCACGACCCCCATTCGCCACTGATTCACCTGGTGGACGATGACCAGGCCGTGCGCGACAGCCTGGCGCTGCTGATTGGCACCGTAGGCCTGCGCGTGCAGACCTGGGCCGACCCCGCCGCATTTGCCGCACAGTTTGACCGCCAGGCCATCGGCGCCATCGTGCTGGATGTGCGCATGCCCGGCATCAGCGGCTTGCAGTTGCTCACCCAGCTGCGGTTCCAGGGGGTAGACCAGCCCATCGTGCTGCTCACCGGCCACGGCACGGTCGACATGTGCCGCCGCGCCTTCAAAAGCGGCGCGGCCGAATTTCTGGAAAAGCCGGTGGACGATGAGGTGCTGCTGGAGGCGCTGCAAACCGCCGTGCGCCAGCACGTGCGCCTGCGCGCCCGCACCCAGGCCGACCGCGATGCCCAGCAGCGCTACGACCAGCTCTCGCCGCGCGAGCGCGAGGTGCTGGCGCTGATCGTTCAGGGCCTGACCAACAAAGAGATTGGCCGTGCGCTGGAGCTGTCGCCGCGCACCGTGGAAACCCACCGCGCCAACCTGTTTGCCAAGCTGGAAGCCCCGTCGCTGGCCGGGCTGATCCGCCACTACGCCCAGCTGGCCGAAGCACACGCCGCGCCACCCCAGCAGGGCTGAGCCCTCCGTAGTTCTACGCAGTCACTGGCGTAGCCGCACGCATGGTGCCGCGCGCCCGCTGCGCCTACAGTTTCATGCAGACGCCGCGACCAGCGGCGCTCCCCCCATTTGCAAAGGAACTGTCGATGTCACGTCTTGCCACCACCGCCCTCACCCTGGCCCTGGGCCTGCTGGCCACCGCCGCCAACGCCCAGGCCGTGCGCACTGAAAAGAACATGTCGCTGGAACTGGCCAACCAGATCGCCGCCCGCAGCGTGGCCGCCTGCGCCGCCAACGGCTATGCCGTCACCGCCACCGTGGTCGACCGCGCCGCCACCGTACGCGCCGTGCAGCGTGCCGACAACGCCGGCCCCCACACCCTGGAAGGCAGCCGCCTGAAGGCCTACACCGCCGCATCGGCCAAGAACAGCACGCTGGCCATGATGGAAGGCAGCCAGAAGAACCCCGGCGGCGCCAACCTGGTGCACATCCCCGGCTATCTGCTGCTGGGCGGTGGTTTGCCCGTGAAGGTGGGCAACGAAGTGATCGGCGCAGTGGGTATTGCCGGTGCGCCCGGCGGGCATCTGGATGACCAGTGTGGTCAGACCGCCTTGGGTCAGGTGCAAGATTTGCTGAAGTAATTTTTTCAGCCCGCCTCTGTGGGGCCCTTGGCTTGGCCTTGGGTCTGCCGCATTGCAAGCGCCAGCGTTCATGGATTTATGAGCGGCTGGCGCTTGTTGCATAAGGGCTATAGGTTGATTTTGTTGTTATTGCTGTTTTGAGTTTGGCTGGCCGCTTGTCGCGCGGCAGGCGACTTCCTTTTCTTGCTTGCACAAGAAAAGTAAGCAAAAGAAGTGCACACCTCTACCCGCGTCCCTTTGGGCTTTGCTGCGCAAAACCCAAGCGGGCAACCTGCGGTGCTCGATCACAGGGTGGGGCCGCAGAACTCACTGCGCGCTTACAGCGCTGCGCTCAAACAGCTGCGGCCAGCCAGATGACGAAGCAGATGCGTCCTACGGCGCATCTGCCCCCCTGCGCTCTGAGCGCCTCGGCACGGGTAGGAGGGCTTAAGACTGCCTAGCGACAGAGCCAAAAACGAAGAGCGGATTGGAAATCCACCTTTCAAAGCTCCTTATAAATTTAAATTTCTTCATATCTTTTAGCAAATATATCTCCGCCTAATATATAACTACCAGGATTAAACCATCTCATTGATGCCTCTCTGTCAACAAGAGTATTGACAAACCCTGTTATAAATAATGCAAAGAAGGAAAATGGATCTTTATAATCTTTAATCGTAACACCATGCCAGCCTTTATTCCAAATCCAGTAACCCTTACCTAAAACTACAATTACTGTAAATACAGGCGGCTGTTCATCATACTTCATATACCTTATAATTTCATCTCCATCAATATCTGAGTCAAATGCAAATAAAACCGTTTTCATTCCGGTATTCTCATAAGATATAGATCCATCATCTTTTTTCTTGGAAATCTTTTTAGTTCTCTAATTGACTTTCCAACCTCTATAGCACTTCTAATTTCAGTAGCATTAAGAGTACTTTTAATCTCAAATGCATATTCACAACACTCCGCAGGGAATATGCCAAATTCTTTATTTAACATTAGCGGTGGTGCCAATTTTGTCTCATAGACCAAAAGATCTATTTGTCTTGACATATAACCAGAAGTATCTGCCACTTTACCTGTACCACATTTAAAACTATGTGTCAAATAAGGTTCCACACAATTTTTCAAAGCAATTTCTCTTATTGCCCCAGAAAGCGCTGGATGCCCAATAGTTTCGGCACAAATCTTCGCTTCAGAAGAAGCTTTTGAGATGCGCTCAACGATCAAGTCGTAATAAACACTTCTTTTCATTTTTATAAATCCTAGGCAAAAGTATTTTTATAAGAAGATAAAAATCATCAAATTATTAACGCCATTACCCCGCGCGCGCAAGCGTCGCGCCCCACTTCGTGGAAGTCCTTCATTTTCCCGGCGGCTGCTTGAACGGAGCGACGCAGGAGCGCAGTGAGTTCCGCCGGATAGCCGTCGGCAGACGCGCTTCTTTGGTGACTTTCTTGTCGCGGACAAGAAAGTTACTCGCCCGCCGGTGCGACGAACCGGCCTCGGACATCAGTGCTACAACCAGCACCAAAACAATAAGCACAACAAACCATAGCTACCAGCGCTTGCTACATAAGCGCTAGACCCCAAAAACACTACAAAAACAAAAAAGGCCACCAGTCTCTCAACCAGCAGCCTTCTTCCAAAAACCTGAAAAGATTTTTACAGCACACGTGCCCGCACGCTCTTGCCCTTCACGCGTCCGTTATTCAACTTAGCGCAGGCTTCGGCAGCAATCCGGCGATCCACCGCCACATAGGTGGAAAAGTCATTCACGCTGATCTTGCCGATCTGGTCCTTGGCATAGCCAAAGTCTGCGCACATGGCACCCAGCACATCACCCGCACGGATTTTTTCCTTGCGGCCACCGATGAGCTGAATGGTCATCATGGGCGGCAGCAAAGCACCACCGGGGGCGGGCGTCAATTCGGCCACTTCGAACCATTCCGAGTTGCGCTCTTGCAGTTGCTCGATCTTGGCCACATAGGGCATCTCGTCCATGGCCACCAGGTTCAGCGCCAGACCTTCGGCATCGCCGCGGCCGGTGCGGCCAATGCGGTGGATGTGCACTTCCGAATCCGGTGTCACGTCCACATTGATCACGCAGGCCAGGTTGGCAATGTCCAGGCCGCGCGCGGCCACGTCGGTGGCCACCAGCACGCTGCAGCTGCGGTTGGCAAACTGCACCAGCACTTCGTCGCGCTCGCGCTGTTCCAGCTCGCCGAACAGGGCCAAGGCGCTGATGCCCTGGGCTTGCAGCTCGGTCACCACGTCGCGGCATTGCTGCTTGGTGTTGCAGAACGCAATGGTCGATTCAGGGCGGAAGTGCGCCAGCATCTGCACGACCACGTCGACCTTTTGCTTGTGGGGCACTTCGTACCAGCGCTGGGCAATCTTGGCGGTGCTGTGCTGGGCGGCCACCTTGACCATCTCGGGCTCGCGCATGAAGCGGTGGGCCAGCTTGGCGATGTCGTCGGGGTAGGTGGCCGAGAACAGCAGGGTCTGGCGCTGCTCGGGGCACTGCTCGACCACGGTGGTGATGTCGGCGTAAAAGCCCATGTCCAGCATGCGATCGGCTTCGTCCAGCACCAGGGTCTGGATGCTGGAAATATCGAGCGAACCACGGTCGATCAGATCCATGATGCGGCCCGGTGTGCCAACCACGATGTGCGCGCCATTTTCCAGACTGGCAATCTGGTTGCGCGTGGGCACGCCGCCGTAGACGGTGACGACCTTGATGTTCTCTTGCGCACGGGCCAGGCGGCGGATTTCGGTGGCCACCTGGTCGGCCAGCTCGCGCGTGGGGCACAGTACCAGGCCTTGCACGGCAAACCAGCGCTGGTTCAGGCGCTCCAGCAGGGGCAGGCCAAAGGCGGCGGTTTTGCCGCTGCCGGTGCTGGCCTGGGCGATCAGGTCACGGCCCGCCAACGTCAGGGGCAGGCTGGCCGCCTGGATGGGCGTCATCTGCTCATAGCCCAGCCCTTGCAGGTTCTGCAAGGTGCTAGGGTGCAGGGTGAGCGAAGAGAACGCCGTCGAAGCGGTTGCGCCTGCGGCGCTGGTGGAGGTAGTCATAGCCCCCAATTATCCGGGGAGCGGCGGTGGCACGGTGTGGCGCGCGGGCAATTCCCCGCTGCCGCTCAGCTGCGATGGCCGTTCTGGCGCTCCAGCACCGTGGCCGCGCCCTGCGGCAGCAGCTCTATGCGCGCCTGCAGGCTGGGAATGGTGGCCATGAGGGCGGCTTCCGTGCGCTGGCGCCAGTCGGCGGCCTGGGCCAGCGTCCAGTGGCCGGGCACATGCAGGTGCAGGTCAACAAAGCTGTGCCCCCCGGCCTGGCGCGTGTGCACGCTGTCAAAAACCAGGGTTTCGCCCGTTTGCGTGTGTGCGGCCTGGGTCTGGGCCTGCAGCACGGCGTCGATCTGCGCGAGTTGCTCGGGGTCGAGGGCAATGTCCATCAGCCCCTGCGAGGCTCGCCAGAGCATGACGCCGCCGTGCCACAGGATGTTCAGCGCCACCAGCACGCCCGACAGCGGGTCCAGCCACCACCAGCCGCTGACATGGGCCAGCCCCAGGCCCAGCACCACACCGACGGAGGTGTAGACATCGGTCATCAGGTGGCGGGCATCGCCCTCCAGCGCCATGGAACGGTAGCGGCGCGCGCTGCGGAACATCACCCCGGCGAGGGCGCCGTTGAGTGCGGTGCTCAGCAGCGACAGGCCCAGGCCCCAGTCCAGGCGCTCCAGCGGCTGCGGGTGCAGCCAGCGGTCGGTGCTGACCCAGAGGATGGCCAGGCTGGCGCCGATGATGAGCAGCCCCTCAAACCCGGCCGAAAAGTATTCGGCCTTGTGGTGGCCGTAGGGGTGATCGGCATCGGCCGGGCGCTGGGCAATGGTGACCATGGCCAGCGCAAACGTGGCCCCCGCCAGGTTGACGAAGGATTCCAGCGCATCCGACAGCAGGCCCACAGAGCCCGTGAGCCACCAGGCCAGCATCTTGAGCACGATGGTGAGCAGCGCCACCGCCACCGAGATGCGCAACAGGCTGCTGGGGGTGAACCAGGCGGAAGAAGCAGGGGCGGCAGCGTGGGACATGACTTTGGAGTGTTTTCAGCCTCTAGCCCTTATGCAACAAGCGCTAGCAGCTATGGTTAATGCAAATTCCCGGCGAACAATCAGGCCAGTGTGACACAAGCGCCCGCCGTTTTCAGCGGCTGCGCTGCGCCTGGCGGTAGGCCCCGGGGGGCTGCCCCATCCACTGCTGAAAGGCGCGGATAAAGCTTTTCTCGCTGGCAAAGCCGCAGGCCTGCGCCACGCGCTTGATGGGCATGTCGCTGCGCTGCAGCAAATGCAGGGCGCGGTGGCGGCGCACATCGTCCTTGAGCTGCTGCACGCTGCTGCCTTGCTGCTGCAGCTGGCGGTGCAGGCTGCGCGGTGCCAAGTGCAGCGCCGCCGCCAGGCTGTGCGCCGTGTGGCTGCACTGCGGGTGCGCCGCCAGCGCCTGGCGCACCCGCTGCACCAGCGGCTGGGCAGGCTTGTAGGGCCGCACCTGAATGGGCAGAGCGCGCTGCAGCATGGTGTTGAGGGCAGCTTCATCGCGCAGCACGGGCAGCTGCAGCCAGTGCGCATCCAGCTCCAGACTGGCGGCGGCGGCACCAAAGCGCACGGGGGCATCAAACAGCACGTCGTACACCGCATGGTGCGCCGGTGAAGCAAACGGAAAGCTGGCCTGACGCAGCGGCAGGCGCGCATCCACCAGCCAACTGGCAAAGCCGTGCAGATTGCGCAGCACCGAGACCATGCAGAACTCCTGCAGCGCCCCCAGATCGCGCTGCGCCACCAGGCGCACCGTGGCCAGGCCACCATCGGTGTGCACACTCAGCACCACATCGTCCGTCAGCAAACCGTGGTGGCGGCACCAGCGCGCCACGGCCAGCCCCAGCGAGGGGCTGCTGATGCTGGCGCGCGCCAGCAGGCCATAGCTGCCCCAGGGCAGGCGGCGGCGGAACCAGCCCAAGGCTTCGTCATCCAGCTCGCGCATGGCGTGGTCGCACAGCAGCTCCATCTGCAAGGCGGTGATGCGGGCAGCGTCATCGGCCAGTGCATCTGGCGCAATTTGTGCCACCTGCAAGGCCGCTTCAGGCGACTGCTGGCGCAGCGTATAGGCGTGCACCACACTGCGCACAAAGGCCATGGGCGTGTGGGCAGGGTGTTGGGCGGCGGCTGTGGCGACCAGCAAAGGCGTGCTCATATGGCAATTATTGCAACCTTGGTGACTGCTTTGGTATCAGCGCGCGCCCTAGGATGGGCATGAAAAAGGCTGCAAGCGCCATGTGGCGGCTTGCAGCCTGTGTCTGGCCCCTCAGGCCGGCCCTCTCACCTCAGGAGACGTTGACGCGTATGCGCCCCCGCCGCTGCTCTGTGACCGTGCCCTGTCTGGCACCCTCAGTGCGCATCGCCCGTGATGGGCATGCCAGCGGCTTTGCGCGCCACCACCAGGCGCTTGCGCAGCGAGATTTCGGACATGTCCAGCTCGCTGACCATGGCGCGCAGGGTTTCGTCGTTGATGCGGTGGGACTGGCGCTCGCTGTACAGCGTGTCGCGCTCCACCTGAATGCAGTGCAGACGCAGCTCCATCTCCTTGACGTAGCGCTCGCGGCGCTCTTGCACCATCTCCGGCGCATCGCGCTGGGCTTCGGTCGAAGTGGCAATGCCGCTGTCGTCCAGCAAATGAATGCGGTTGCGGTATTCCTGCGTGATGCGGCCCACCACCTCCTGGTACTGCGCCACCCACTGCTCGTCGTGCTTTTGCGCGTCGCTGTCGGTGATGATCAGGCTGGCAATCGCGGCCTTGCAGGCGGCCGTGCGTGCAGCGCGCTCTTCGTGCTGGGTCTCCGTGTCTTCGTGCGCAGGCATGCGGCGCAGAATCAGCGGCAGCGCAATGGCGCCCAGAATCAGGGTGAACAAAATCACGCCCGTGGCCAGGAAGATCAGCAGGTCGCGTTCCGGGAAGGGGCGGCCGTTGTTCATGTGCACGGGAATGGACAGGGCTGCCGCCAGCGTCACCGCGCCGCGAATACCAGCCATGGTGGTGGCCAGATTCAACAGGTGCGAGGGCTTTTCGGCCATCTTGCCCTCACGGTGGGCGGTGCGCAGGGCGCGGAACACGCCCAGCTCAATCCATGCCCAGCGCACAAACAGCAGGCCGAACGAGATGGCCGTGACATAGCCCAGCAGTGCCCACCACTCGTAACCCGAGTTCAGGATGGTGGTGCCCATGATGGAGGGCAGCTGCAGACCCAGCAGCAGGAAGATGGCGCCGTTGAAAGCGGATTCCACCATGCTCCAAGTGCCTTCGGTCTGCAGGCGCTCGGAGATGAAGTTGGAGCGATCCAGGTCGGCGAAGTTGGTGGCAATACCTGCCGCCACGGCGGCCAGAATGCCGGACACGCCAATCTTTTCACCCACGATGTAGGCCGCAAACGGCAGCAGCACCAGCAGCAGCACCATTTGCGTAGCAGCCACGTCACCCACGCGGCGCGTGATGACATCGCGCACATAGCTGAAGCCCCAGCCCAGCGCCACACCCACGGCCAGGCCGCCCACGGCCATCCAGGTGAAGTCCTTGGCCACATTGCCCCAGGAGAACAGGCCGGTGAGCGTGGCCGCCACGGCGAACTTCACGGCCACCAGGCCGGACGCGTCGTTAAGAAGCGACTCGCCTTCCAGCATGTGCATGGTTTTGTGCGGCATGCCCAGGTTGCGGGTGATGGCCGAGACGGCCACCGCATCGGTGGGCGAGACCACCGCCGCCAGGGTGAAGGCCACCGTCAGGGGCATGGCCGGAATCATCCAGTGGATGAGGTAGCCCAGCCCCAGCACCGTAATCAGCACCAGACCAAACGCCAGCAGCAAGATGGGACGCGCCAGTGCGAAGAATTCGCGCTTGGGAATGCGCCAGCCATCGGCAAACAGCAGGGGCGGAATGAAGAGCAGCAAGAACAGCTCAGGATCAAAAGCGATGTGCAGGCCTTTTTGCGGCCACGCAATCAGCGCACCAATGGCGATTTGAATCAGGGGGAGCGGGATGGCCCGCACATAACGCGAGGCGATACCCGTGAGGGCCCCCAGCATCAGCACGAGCAAAACGGTTTCAACGGTGTGCATGCGGCATTTTCTTTGCGCGACCAGGCGCGCGGCTGTCAAACGGATCCAAACCCCCAAGGATAGCCAAGTAAAAACCCCAAAATGAGGAAGGAGACACTATGAGCACCCTCGGCAGTCAACTGAATCCGCGATCTGCGGACTTCCAGAGCAATGCGCGCGCTATGCAGACCCTGGTCGATGACCTGCGCGCCCGCTGCGAACAAGTGGCCCATGGCGGCGGCGATGCCGCCCGTGCCAAGCACCTCTCTCGAGGGAAATTGCTGCCACGCGACCGTGTGCAGCAGCTGCTGGACCCCGGCACGCCGTTCCTGGAACTGGCGCCGCTGGCCGCCCTGAATATGTACAACAACGATGCCCCGGGCGCTGGCCTGATTGCAGGCATTGGCCGCGTCAGCGGTGTGGATTGCATGGTGGTGTGCAACGACGCGACTGTCAAAGGCGGCACCTACTACCCCATGACGGTCAAGAAGCACCTGCGTGCCCAGGAGATTGCGCAGCAAAACCAGCTGCCGTGCATTTACCTGGTGGACTCCGGCGGTGCCAACCTGCCCAACCAGGACGATGTGTTCCCCGACCGTGAGCACTTTGGCCGCATTTTCTTCAACCAGGCGAACATGAGCGCGCAAGGCATTGCGCAGATTGCCGTGGTCATGGGCAGCTGCACCGCAGGCGGTGCCTATGTGCCGGCGATGAGCGATGAATCCATCATCGTCAAAAACCAGGGCACCATCTTCCTGGGCGGCCCGCCGCTGGTGAAGGCCGCCACGGGCGAGGTGGTCAGCGCTGAAGACCTGGGAGGCGGTGATGTGCACACCCGCCTGTCTGGCGTGGCCGACCACCTGGCCGAAAACGACACCCATGCCCTGGCCCTGGCGCGCACGGCGGTGAAGAACTTGAACAAAAACAAGGCACCAGTCCAGGCAGATCAAGCGCCAGCAGCTCCGCTTTTTGATGCACAAGAGCTGTACGGAGTGATTCCCACCGACACGCGCAAGCCGTTTGATGTGCACGAGATCATTGCCCGCATCGTCGATGGCAGCGTGTTTGACGAGTTCAAAGCCCGCTTTGGCAGCACCCTGGTCTGCGGCTTTGCCCGCATTGAAGGCATGCAGGTGGGCATCATCGCCAACAACGGAATTTTGTTCAGCGAATCCGCCGTGAAAGGTGCGCACTTTATCGAGCTGTGCTGCCAGCGCAAGATTCCGCTGGTGTTCCTGCAAAACATCACCGGCTTCATGGTGGGCCGCAAGTACGAAAACGAAGGCATTGCGCGCCACGGCGCCAAGCTGGTGACGGCCGTGGCCACCGCTGCCGTGCCCAAGTTCACCATCATCATCGGCGGCAGCTTTGGGGCGGGCAACTACGGCATGTGTGGCCGCGCCTTCAGCCCGCGCTTTCTGTGGATGTGGCCCAACGCCCGCATCTCCGTCATGGGCGGCGAGCAGGCCGCCAGCGTGCTGGCCACCGTCAAACGCGATGGCATCGAGGCCAAGCGCGGCAGCTGGAGCGCCGAGGAGGAAGACGCGTTCAAGGCCCCCATCCGCCAGCAGTACGAAGACCAGGGCCACCCCTACTTTGCCAGCGCCCGCCTGTGGGACGACGGCGTGATCGACCCCGCCGACACGCGCCGCGTGCTGGCACTGGGCCTGTCCGCCAGCCGCAATGCGCCGATGGAGGACACCAAGTTCGGCGTCTTCCGCATGTAAGTTATTTAGTTGAACAGTTATGAATGATTTTTGGGGAACACTAATTTCCACTTTGTGTGGCAGCTTGGTAGGCGCCTTGGGTGCTTACTGGATTGCAATGAGAAGCTCAAAGCAGCAATCTGAAAGAGCCCTCGCATTGCAGTTTTTGCAACAAGCGGATGACTATGTGCATTTATCTTTTCGCCCAGATGCACAGTTCAAAGAGGCGCGACAAAAAGCGGCTCGTGTCCTGTTGACCTCTTCCATCCTGGTCTTACCCAGCAGAACGGCCGAAATTGCCAGCTTGCAAAACAAAGTCGAGAAGTTTCATCGCAAAGCCATTGGGGGCACGAATTTTTCAACTGTGGCTAATTACTTCGAGAAACTCCGCTCCGAACTGAGTTTGTCTATCTTTAACGTTCAGCTTCCAAACAGCATTGAGGGTGACCCAGCAGCACCAGATATTGGATCAAACAAATAAGGAGAGTCCACCATGTCCCGCCCTGTAACTTTGACCGTGAACGCCGGTGTGGCCACCATCACGCTGACGCAACCCGAGATCCGCAACGCCTTCAGCGACGAGGTGATCGCCGAGATCACCGCCGCCTTTGACAGCGTCTCCCAGCACACCGGCGTGCGCGCCGTGGTGTTGGCCGCCGAGGGGCCGGCCTTTTGCGCGGGCGCCAACCTGAACTGGATGCGCCGCATGGCCGACTACACCCGCGAGGAAAACGTGACTGACGCGGGCAAGCTGGCGCACATGCTGCACACCATCTACACCTGCCCCCACCCCACCATTGCCCGCGTGCAGGGCGATGTGTACGCCGGGGGCATGGGGCTGGTGGCGGCTTGCGACATGGCCGTGGCCGCCGATGCCGCCAACTTTTGCCTCAGCGAGGTGAAGATTGGCCTGATACCGGCCACCATTGCGCCCTATGTGCTGCGCGCCATGGGGCCGCGTGCGGGCCACCGTTACTTTCTGACCGCCGAGCGCTTTGACGCCGCCGAGGCGCTGCGCATCGGCTTTGTGCACCAGGTGGTGGCTGCCGATGATCTGGACGCCGCCGTGGACGGCCTGCTCAAACACCTGCTGCAAGCCGGGCCTGCAGCGGTGCGGGCCTGCAAAAAACTGGTGATCGACACCGCCGAACGCACCATCGACGCGGCCTTGACCGCGCAGACCGTGCAGGGCATTGCCGACATTCGCGCCAGCAGCGAGGGCAAGGAAGGCGTTCAGGCCTTTCTCAGCAAGCGCAAGCCCAACTGGCTATCGTGAGCAGGTGTGTTTGACCACCTGAAAGCGCCACCACCATGAACAACATCTGGGACAGCATCCTCCAATTGCTCCACAGCGTGGGCCTGCACCCCGACCGCGAGGTGGTCGAGCGCGCAGGCAGCGCCGTGCTCGACAGCGCCAGCGATGTGGCCATCACCGTCGGCCAGGCCGCCAGCGGCATGGACATGGCCAGCCTGCTGGCCCTGGCCGCCGCACTGGGCTGGGCCAGCGGCTTTCGCCTGTACATCGTGGTGTTCATCGTGGGTGCGCTGGGTGCCAGCGGGCTGATGGACCTGCCCGGCGGTCTGCATGTGCTGGAGCACCCGCTGATGCTGATCGCCAGCGGCGGGCTGCTGTTTGTGGAGTTCTTTGCCGACAAGATCCCCGGCGTGGATTCGCTGTGGGACATCCTGCAAAGCGTGCTGCGCGTGCCCGCTGGGGCGGCGCTGGCTGCCGGTGTGTTTGGTGCCGACAACGCCACGATGGCCATGGTGGCGGCAGTCATGGGCGGCGGCTTGGCAGCCACCAGCCAGGCCGCCAAAACCACCACGCGCGCCCTCATCAACACCAGCCCTGAGCCATTCAGCAACGTGGGCGCCAGCCTGGCGGAAGACGCCGCTGCTGTCGGCGCAGTCTGGCTGGCGCTGGCCAATCCGGCTGTATTTGCCGGCGTACTGGTGGTGGCCGTGATCGTGATGTGGGTGGTGACGTGGCTGCTGTGGCGCTTTTTGAAAGCGTCCATTCGCAAACTCAAAAGCTGGATAGGCAGCGGCGACGTCAGCACCTACCCAGAATTACCAAAAACATAGCTGCTAGCGCTTGCTGAATAAGCGCTAGATGCCTAAAACATTCATAAACGGAGACAAGGCATGTTTAAGAAAATACTGATCGCCAATCGCGGCGAAATCGCTTGCCGTGTCGCAGCCTCCGCGCGCCGCATGGGCATCCAAACCGTCGCTGTGTATTCCGATGCCGACGCCCAAGCCAAGCACGTGGCCGCCTGCGACGAAGCGGTGCACATTGGCGGCAGCGCCCCCAAAGACAGCTATCTGTGCTGGGAGCGCATCCTCGAAGCCGCGCAGCAAACCGGCGCACAGGCCATTCACCCCGGCTATGGCTTTTTGAGCGAAAACGAAGACTTTGCCAACGCCTGCACGCAAGCGGGCCTGGTGTTCATTGGCCCGCCCGCCAGCGCCATCCGGGCCATGGGCTTGAAGGCCGAATCCAAACAGCTGATGGAAAAAGCCGGCGTGCCCCTGGTGCCCGGCTACCACGGCGCCGACCAAGACCCCGCGCTGCTGCAGCGCGAAACCGACCGCATTGGCTACCCGGTGCTCATCAAAGCCAGCGCCGGTGGCGGTGGCAAAGGCATGCGCTTGGTCGAGAAGGCTGCCGACTTTGCCGCCGCCCTGGCCAGCTGCCAGCGCGAGGCCATCAACAGCTTTGGCAACGATGCCGTGCTGGTGGAAAAATACGTGCTGCGCCCGCGCCACATTGAAATTCAGGTGTTTGGCGACACGCAAGGCAATGTGGTCTACCTGTTTGAGCGCGATTGCTCCGTGCAGCGCCGCCACCAGAAGGTGCTGGAAGAAGCCCCCGCCCCGGGCATGACCGAAGCCCTGCGCCAGAAGATGGGACAAGCCGCCGTGGCCGCGGCCAAAGCCGTCAACTATGTGGGCGCTGGTACGGTGGAATTTATCGTGGAGCAACCCGGTGGCTACGACGCACCGGACGCCATGCAGTTCTACTTCATGGAAATGAACACCCGCCTGCAGGTGGAGCACCCGGTGACAGAGGCCATCACCGGCGAAGACTTGGTGGAGTGGCAACTGCGCGTGGCCGCAGGCCAGCCGCTGCCCAAGCAGCAGAGCGAACTCAAGATCATCGGCCACGCCATCGAAGCGCGCATCTGCGCTGAGAACCCGGACAACGGCTTTTTGCCGGCGACCGGAACACTGAATGTTTACCGCAAGCCTGCGTGCAGCAGCTTCTGCCTAGGCGATGTGCGCGTGGACGACGGCGTGCGCGAGGGCGATGCCATCAGCCCCTTCTACGACAGCATGATCGCCAAGCTGATCGTGCGGGGCGACAACCGCGAACAAGCCTTGGCCCGCCTGGATGCGGCACTGGCGCAGACACAGATTGTGGGTTTGAGCACGAATGTGCAGTTCCTGCGCCACGTCGTAAAGAGTGATGCATTCGCCAACGCCCAGCTCGATACAGCCTTGATCGAGCGCGAAAAAGCCGCGCTGTTCGAGCAAACCGCTGTACCCACGCCGCTGGCCACCGCCATGGCCGTGGCCCAGCAACTGCAGACCGAGCAAGCGCTACAGGGGCACGACCCGTTCAGCCGCCGCGATGGCTGGCACAGCCACGCCGCCGTGCGCCGCCACTTTGCCTTTGTGCAAGGCAGCGCCACCGTGCCTGCCGTGCTGACCTATGGCCGCGCGGGCGCACTGCAGCTGCAAGTGGGCGAAGGCAACAGCGCCACCCAGGGCGATCTGCACTGGCAAGCCCAGGCCGATCGGCTGCTGGTGCAGTTTGCCCAGGCACGCACGACCGGCCAGGTGCATGTGAGCGGCGAAGAGCGCCACATCTTCACCCCCCGCGGCGCGGCAGTGCTGGCACTGCAAGACCCACTGGCCCATGCCGGCGAAGGCCACCGCGAGGGCGGCCGCCTGACGGCGCCCATGCCCGGCAAGGTAGTGTCGTTTGCCGTGCAGGCCGGTGATGCAGTCACCAAGGGCCAGCCGCTGGCCGTGATGGAAGCCATGAAGATGGAGCACACCATCGCCGCCCCTGCGGACGGTGTGGTGCAGGAGCTGCTGTACGCCCCCGGCGACCAGGTGGCCGAAGGGGCCGAGCTGATCCGCATTGAAGCGGCCACTGCTACGGCTTAAAAACAAGAGCTGCTCGCGCACGATGTCAGCGCACTTCAGATAGAAAATCTTCTGAAATGCTGGCTGCATCTGCGCTAGCCGCTCCTTTTTCTGCAATTTCTGCCTGCGGGTGACTGACGGCACTCCGCGCACCCTGTAATCTGCACGCCATGAAAGTGACTTTTTGCTGCACGGGCACCAAGCCCGAACCTTGGTTGGACGGACTGCGCGCGGCCTTGCCCGGCGCAGAGGTGAGTGTGTGGGCCCCCGGTGCACCGCAGGCGGACTACGCCGTGGTGTGGGCGCCGCCCCAGCAATTCATGGATGAACAGCCTGCGCTCAAAGGCTTGTTCAACATTGGCGCGGGCGTCGATGGCCTGCTCAAGCTGCGACTGCCGCCGCAGGCCCAGATCGTGCGCCTGGACGATGCCGGCATGTCGGTGCAGATGGCCGAATATGTGACGCAGGCCGTGATCCGCCACTTCCGTGAACTAGACAGCTACGAAGCCGACATGCGCAGCGGCCAGTGGAAATTCCGCAAGCCGCAGATGCGTGCGGACTTCCCCGTGGGCGTGATGGGCCTGGGCGTGCTGGGCGAACGTGTGGCCAAGGCGCTGGGCGTGTTTGAATTCCCCGTGCGTGGCTGGAGCCGCTCTGCCAAACAGATTGACGGTGTACAGACGTTCAGCGGCGAAGCAGGCTTTACCGAGTTTCTGCGCGGCACGCGCATTCTGGTGAACCTGCTGCCTTTGACGCCCGGCACCGAAAACCTGATCAACCGCGCCACCCTGCAGCAACTGCTGCCCGGCGCCTATGTGATCAACGTGGCGCGCGGCGCGCACCTGGTCGATGCAGACCTGATCGCGCTGATCGAAGAAGGCCATGTGGCGGGTGCCACGCTCGACGTGTTCCGCCAGGAGCCACTGCCCGCCGATCACCCGTTCTGGAACATGCCCCAGATCACCATGACGCCACACACCTCGGCCCGCACCCTGCGCGATGAAAGCATTGCGCAAATCGTGGGCAAGGTAGCGGCCATGGGCCGTGGCGAAGCCGTGCTGGGCATGGTTGACCCCCAGCGCGGTTATTGACATACCCCACCACCGGGCACCGTGCGCACCCTCAGAATGCGCGCTTTGCCCACTGCCTGTTTCACCATGAATGCCACGCTCTCAGCGCCCTCTGCACCACGCCTGCCCGCCAAGCTGCTGACTTTGCTGGCGTGGCTGTGGCTGTTCTTGCCGCTGGTGTGGATGTGGCCCAACACCCGCAGCTTGGGTGAAGCGCTGCTGTCGGCGCTGCTGCTGATGGGCATCTTGCTCTCTCGCACCACCACCCGCATCGCCGTGGTGCTGCTGTGGCTGCTGGGCATGTGCTTTCTGGGTTACTTCTTGGCGGTGCACAGCCTGCCAGATGAGTTTTTCTGGCAATCCATCCTGGGCTCCCACACGTCCGAAGCCTGGGAATATGCCCGTTCCTTTCGCCCCGGCGATGTGGCACTGATGCTGTCCTGGGCCTTGCCCGCGCTGCTGGCTGCGCGCCACCTGTGGCGTTTGCCACGCGCCTTGCAGCACCGCAAGCTGCGCGCGCTGGCCTGGGTGACGCTGGCCATCTGGCTGCTGTGGCTGGGCATCAGCCTGGCCAAGGGCTACAGCCTCTACCGCTTCTTCAGCCGCGTAGACCGCGTTTACCCCCTCATGGCGGTGCAATCCTGGGAGCGCTATACACAACACGCAGCGCTGACGAGCCTGACCAGTGAGGTACCCCCTCCGCAGCATGCCCCCATGGTGGACGTGCTGGTGATCGTGCTGGGCGAAAGTGCCAGCGCACACCGCTGGTCGACGCTGGGCTATACCGGCAACCCCACCAATGCCGAATTGGCGCCGTGGAAAAATGGCTGGCTGAGCATGCCGCTGACCACCAATGGCAACAATACCGGCAAGACACTGCCAGTGATCATGGCTGGCCAGCCACTGAACCCCATCCCTGCCACGGGCCTGTCTTCCTACCTGGATTGGGGCAAGGCCGCCGGTTTCCACAATGCGGTGTATGCCAACCAGCAAGCCCCTGGCTTTGCCAATGTGGCGCTGCGCATGCGCTCAGACCAGTATGTCAAGCTGCAAGATGGGCAGCTGGATGGCGAACTCACGCCACTGCTGAACACGGCACTGCAGCAAGCACAGGCAACCACACAGCCCTGGTTGATCACGCTGCACACCTACGGCAGCCACCCCCGCGTGGAAAAGCGCACGCCCCCCGCATTGGCCAGCTGGGCTGACCCCTACGACAACAGCATGCACTACACCAGTGTGCTGCTGGCCCAGTGGATCCAACAGCTTCAAGCACTGAAGGGCAAGCGCGCTGCCTTGATCTACGTCTCTGACCATGGGCAGGACTTTCCGCTCTGTGGCGGCAGCTATGTGCACGGCAACACCCGCAGCACGTATGAAGTGCCCTTTCTGATGTGGACCAATGACGCACTGCGCCAGCAGCAAGACAGCTGGTGGCAGCAATGGTCCGCTTTGACCCAGCAGGCGGTAGACGATGCTGGCATTCCGCGATTCACCACACTGCTGCCTGCACAGGCTATTGCGCAGTTGGTGGGCTACGAACGCACGTTGCCGCGCGCCACCCCATCGACCCACCCGGCCTCCTATCCTCCTGCGGCGGATAGCAGCCTGTGCACCGACTGGTTTTCTCAGGTCAAAGACCTGCACCCAGCGGCGGTCCAATAACTTCATCCATTCGTACCAAGGAGCCCACCATGTCCTACCCCACCCACGTCAAGCTGGTTGAAGTCGGCCCCCGTGACGGCCTGCAAAACGAAAAGCAGCCGGTTGCTGCGGCCATCAAGATCGAGCTGGTGCACCGCCTGCAGGCGGCAGGCTGCAAAGAGATTGAGGTCACCAGCTTTGTCTCTCCCAAATGGGTGCCGCAGATGGCAGACAACGCCGAGGTGATGAATGGCATCACCCGCCAGCCAGGTGTTCGCTACTCGGTGCTGACACCCAATATGAAGGGCTACGAAGCCGCCGCAGCCACCCGCCCCGATGAAATCGTGGTGTTTGGCGCTGCCAGCGAGGCATTCAGCCAGAAAAACATCAACTGCTCCATCGCCGAGAGCATTGAGCGCTTCGCCCCCGTGGTGGAGGCCGCACGCGCAGCCGGTATCTATGTGCGCGGTGCCATGAGCTGCACCGTGGGCTGCCCCTACGAAGGGGATGTATCCCCCAGCCAGGTGGGCTACCTGGCCAAGCTGATGAAAGACATTGGTGTGCAGCACATTGGCGTGGCAGACACGATTGGCGTAGGCACACCGGTGAAGATTCGCAAGGCCATCGAAGCCACCCTCCAGCACTTTGACATCAACGAGGTTTCCGGCCACTTCCACGACACCTACGGCCAGGCCGTGGCGAACACGCTGGCGGCGCTCAGCATGGGTGTCTGGCAGTTTGATACCGCGGTAGCAGGCCTGGGTGGCTGCCCCTACGCCAAGGGAGCCACCGGCAACGTGGCCACCGAAGACGTGGTCTACATGCTGCATGGCATGGGCATTGAAACGGGCCTCGACTTGGATCAGTTGGTGGATACCGGGGCATTTATCAGCGCAGCGCTGGGCCGCACCACGCAGTCACGCGTGGCCAAAGCCATTCTGGCCAAGCGTGCGAGTGCTTCCGTGTGCGAGGCGGTTTGAATGTGCGGCGCTGAAGTGCTGGCATTGCCTGAAGGCGTGCAGCGGGTTGCCCGTTTTTTGCAGGATGCCAACCCCCCCATGCCCCCCAGATGCTGAAAGGGGCTGCACGCACTACACAGGAAGCCGCAGACCAGCTGGGTATTTGGGTGGGGCAAGTTGCCAAGAGCGTGATCTTTCGCAGCAAGGCAGATGGCGCGCCCGTGCTGGTGGTAGCAGCCGGAGACCGCCGGGTGGACGAGAAAAAGGTCGCAGCCCTGGTCGGCAAGATTGGCCGTGCAGATGCCGAATATGTGAAAGCACAGACCGGTTTTTCCATTGGTGGTGTCAGCCCCGTCGCACACCTTTGCCCACCCACCACGCTGATTGACAGCTCTCTGTCGCGCTTTGCCGTCTTGTGGGCGGCTGCAGGACACCCGCATGCGGTGTTTGCGCTCTCGCTGGAACAGCTGCAAAGCCTTACGCAAGCGCCTGTTGTCGACATCGCCCAAGCGCCGCTGGCGGATGCTGCCTAACATCGCGCCCATGCCCATGATGCCCCCCGCCCCCCCTGCACTGCTGCACAAGCTGCGTACCGTCGACCTGCACACGAGCGACGTTGTCCCCTCCCCCTGTGTGTCCGTCTGCCGCATGGATGATGCGCGACAGTACTGCGTAGGCTGCCTGCGTACACTGGACGAATTACGTGCCTGGGGCAGCGCAGATGCGAGCGCCAAGCGCGACATCTGGGAACGCGTGCGCTCGCGGGCCCTTTGCACCACCAGCTGACCCCATTGGAAAGAGCCGCGCCATGCACCACATCACCATGCACTTGGATTTTGTGTCGCCCTACGCATGGCTGGCTTTTCAGCAACTACCGCACACCCTCGCTGGTCTGAGCGTGCATGTGGAATACCGCCCCGTTTTTCTGGGGGCGCTGCTGCAACAAAACGGCAATCCTGGCCCTGCAGGCATCCCGGATAAACGACTGTGGACCTATCGCCATGCCGAGTGGCTGGGCCAGCACATGGGCATTCCACTGCGCACCCCGGCCTTACACCCTTTCAACCCCTTGGCACTGCTGCGCCTGGCCCTGCACACCAGCCGTGATGGCAGCATCAACCGCTACGTTGCTGAGACCGTGTTGCGCCATGTCTGGGAAGGTGGAGAGAACGCGCTGGACCCTGTGCGCCTGCAAGCGCTGCAGCAGACGCTGGAGCCAAACTTTCAAACCACAGAGAACTTGGTGGAACACGCCAAACAGTTGCTACGCAGCAATACCGAGCAAGCATCTGCTACTGGCGTTTTTGGCGTGCCGTCCTTTGAGTTTCAGGGGCAAGTGTTCTGGGGCTTGGACAGTTTGCCCATGCTGCGCGACTGCCTGGATGGCCACGCCTGGTTCCAATCGGGGGGATGGGAAAACGCCAAGGCCATTTCCTCGGGTTTGGCCTGATTTCAGATCTGCCCCCTGCTTTTAGGCATTTGCGCGCACTCTCACATCACGAAACGCAAGACGCGGGTTTGACCCGAATTTGTCAGATGTGCGTCAGTTTGATGCAAGTTCACGTTGGATTGACGTCAGAAGCCGGTCAGTAGTGACTCCAAAAATGGGATGGCCCGCACAAGGCGGCTCATAAAACACATTCAGGAGACAACACATGGCCATCAACGCTGCAAACGGCGTAGGCGCGAAAGGCGTAGCCTCTCGCCCCATGACGCCAGAAGAGCGCAAAGTGATCTTTGCTTCATCCCTCGGCACCGTGTTCGAGTGGTATGACTTCTACCTCTACGGTTCGCTCGCCGCCATCATTGCCAAGCAGTTCTTCAGCGGTTTGGATGCGGGCTCTGCCTTCATCTTTGCGCTGCTGGCGTTTGCAGCAGGCTTTATCGTGCGCCCGTTCGGCGCGCTGGTGTTTGGCCGCTTGGGCGACATGATTGGCCGCAAGTACACCTTCCTGGTCACCATCTTGATCATGGGCATTTCCACGTTCATCGTGGGCGTCTTGCCAACCTACGCCAGCATCGGCGTGGCGGCTCCCATCATCCTGATCGCACTGCGCATGCTACAAGGACTGGCGCTGGGCGGTGAATACGGTGGCGCTGCCACCTATGTGGCGGAGCACGCCCCCCACGGCAAGCGCGGCGCTTACACCTCCTGGATCCAGACCACCGCAACGCTGGGCCTGTTCCTGTCGCTGCTGGTCATCTTGGGTGTGCGCACCACGCTGGGCGAAGAAAAGTTTGTTGACTGGGGCTGGCGCATTCCATTCCTCGTCTCCATCTTGCTGCTGGCTGTGTCGGTCTGGATTCGCATGACCCTGCACGAGTCCCCCGCTTTCCAGAAGATGAAGGCTGAAGGCAAGACCTCCAAAGCACCATTGACCGAATCCTTCGGCCAATGGAAAAACCTGAAGGTTGTGCTGTTGGCGCTGGTGGGTCTGACAGCCGGCCAGGCCGTGGTCTGGTACACCGGCCAGTTCTACTCGCTGTTCTTCCTGACACAGCAGCTGAAGGTCGACGCCGTCACAGCCAACCTGATGATTGCCGCAGCCTTGCTGCTGGGCACCCCGTTCTTTGTGATCTTTGGTTCGCTGTCGGACAAGATTGGCCGCAAGCCCATCATCATGCTGGGCTGCGTACTCGCCGTACTGACTTACTTCCCGGCCTTCAAGGCACTGACCAGCGCAGCCAACCCTGATCTGGCCAATGCACAAGCCAACGCCAAGGTCGTCATCATTGCCGACCCTGCAGAGTGCTCCTTCCAGTTCAACCCCACAGGCACTGCCAAGTTCACCAGCTCCTGCGACGTGGCCAAGCAAGCGCTGGCCAACCGCTCCGTCAGCTATGACACCGAAGCCGCACCTGCCGGCACACCTGCGGTCATCAAGATCGGTGACCACAGCATCAACAGCTACTCGCTGGTCGGTTTGAGTGCCGACGATGCCAAGGCCAAGGGTGCTGAGTTCAACAAGAACCTGTCCGAAACGCTGAAGCAAGACGGCTACCCAGACAAGGCTGACCCCGCCAAGATGAACAAGCCGCTGATGGTGGCCATCCTGTTCTATCTGGTGCTGCTGGTCACCATGGTCTACGGCCCAATCGCCGCGATGCTGGTTGAGCTGTTCCCCACACGTATCCGCTACACCTCGATGAGCATGCCCTACCACATTGGTAACGGCTGGTTTGGTGGCTTGCTGCCCACCATGTCGTTCGCCATCGTGGCGCAGACCGGCAATATGTATAACGGTCTGTGGTATCCCATCATCATCGCCGGCGTGACCGCTGTAGTCGGCACACTGTTCCTGCGTGAAACCAAGGATGTGGATATTTACGCGGAAGATTAATACCGCCCACCTAACCAATTAATAACTATTGGTGCATCCCCGCCCTAGTGCGGGGATTTTTCTTGGTGCATTCGCACCCAAAGAGGGCAAAGGGTTTTCCGTTGTTGCTGCAACGCATCATGTGTCACGAAATATGCACACAAATCCCCCCCCTTCGAAAGCACAAAACTAGAATTTATCCAGCCCTTTGAATGTGTCTAACACCAAAGTTACTGGCTACCTTCAATCACCTAGGACTAGGAAATAACATGACGAAGACAACTCGCTTGATGCTGGCTGTGCTGGCTGTGTGCGGCACTTCCGCTGCAATGGCCCAAAGCAGCGTGACTCTGTACGGCCGCGTGAATACCACAATTGAAAATGTGAAGTTCGGCAGCGACAAAGTGACCGAAATGAATAGCAACAGCTCCTTCGTTGGTTTTCGCGGCGTTGAAGACCTGGGTAATGGCCTGAAGGTGGGATTCCAGCTGGAAAGCTTGTTCAACTCTGACGATGGCACCGGCGGCGGTGGGGCTGGCATCAATTTCTCTCGCCACAGCGAAGTGAATCTGTCGGGCAATTTTGGTACTGTGCGTTTGGGCACATTCAATGCGGCCTCTTATCTGGCCACTGCTGACTACATCAGCATGCACAACCATGACACAGGCCTGTCGTCTGATGCACTCTACGCATACACCATGCGTGAAACCAACAAGCTGGCTTATGTGACACCCAATGTTGGTGGCTTCACTACAGAAATTCAGCATTCCTTCCACGAGCAAGCCACAGGTGGTCGTAACGCCTGGGATTTGGCTGTGAACTACGCCAATGGCCCTCTGGGTGTGGGCCTGGGCTACAGCAACTCGCCAACTGAAGTGAACGGCTACGGATCTGATAAAGGCCAGCAATTCGCTGCACGCGTAAGCTATTCCATCAACGCTCTGACGCTGGGCGCCTACTATCAGTACGCCAAGCTGCAAGATGTCAACGCGACCGATGCCGATGCCAAGCGCCATGCATACCGACTGTCTGCCATGTACACCATGGGTGCATCCGAGTTCCACGCGAATGTGGGCCGCGCTGGCAAGATGAAGGTTGCCGGCACCTCCGTTGATGGCTCTGCAGCCACCCAATGGACTCTGGGTTACAACTACAACCTGAGCAAGCGTACCAAGGTATACGGCTACTTCACCAAGGTAGGCAACGGCGACAACGCATCCTACTTGACTGGCACCGCTGGCGAAGATGCTCGCTCCGTTGCTATTGGTATCCGTCACCTGTTCTGATCGAGCGTAAGCTCTCTGCAATACCTGCTTGGTGTAATCCAAGCAGGGCTTGCTCCAAGGTTTAAGCCTCAACCCAACCGGGTTGAGGCTTTTTTAATGGACGCAAGCACCTCCGTCACACCAACCATCAGGAGACAAAATATGTGGAAGCTTGCACTCGGTTTTGCTATTTTTGCAGCCATCTCTCTCTATATGCTTATGCAGTTCGGCGATCAAGTAGACATGGGCGGTGAAAAACACGGCGCCGATGCCATTCACGCACCTGAAGACAAAAAGTA
>NZ_JBYOKN010000009.1:0-104056 GCF_057799285.1 Comamonas sp. 14P8.1.4 | reverse complement strand
GACACTTCTTTGCCTCCTCACAAGTTAATATGCGACCATATGTGACTTGAGATACAAATTGGTTCCAAGAAAGCACGGTCTTGACACCCTCTTATTGGTGCCGCCAATGAGTGAGCAACCAATTCCACGCTGTCTTCACTTTGCGTCAGCAAGCATGCGTTGAACTTCGGTTCGGTACTCACACTGAACTCAGTCTGCGACGCAGCAGCAAAACCACCACGGCAAGCACAAAAAGCATCGCAATCACCACACTGCTGACGGTGCTGAACGCGCCCTCGAAGGCCTGCATGGCCTCTTGCAGCACTGCTGGCGCGCCTTGGTGCTGCTGGGCATAGGTATGCGCTTCATCGAGGCTGCTGCCAGCCATCGCTTCGATGCCCTGGCTGCGCACCTGTGCCACGTAAATGGCGGTCATGAGCGACCCGAAAATGGTGACCCCAAAGCCACCGCCAAATTCATAGGCCACGCCTTCGACCGAGCCTGCCATGCCCGCGCGTTCTGCGGAGACATTGCTCATCACCATGGTGCTGGATGCAGTGAGGCTGGAGCCGATGCCCACGCCGCACAGCGCCAGGGCGGCGATTTGCACCAGGCTACCCGCGTTGCCCAGTGCCAGATAGCCCCACATGCCTAGCGCGCACATAGCCAGACCCGCCGAGATGACGCGCGGGCTGCCGATACGGCCAATCACAGCACCAGCCAGCGGCCCGGCGATGAAAGAGCCCAAAGAGATGGGCAGCACAAAAGCGCCCGCTTCCAGAGGGCTTTTGCTCAGCACCAGTTGAAGGCGTTGGCTGAGCACCAGCTCAAAGCCGATCAGCGTCATGGATGCAACCAGTGCCACCAGCAGGCCCGTGGCCAGTGGCGGGGTGGACAGCAAGCGGAAGTCAATCAAGGGACGGGGCAAGCGCAACTGCCTGCGCACAAAAACAAACAGCGTGATGACACCCACGCTCAGCATGCCCCAGGCCAGCCATGCCTGGCTGTCTGGCTTGGCAAACTCTTTGATGCCGTAAGCCAGCGCAACAATGCCCAGCATGCTTTGCCAGCAACTGTGCAGATCGATGGTGATGAGGGGATTGCCGGCTTTTTGGGGCACCAGGTGCCAGGCAAGCAGCGAGGCAACGCCAATGATGGGAACGTTGATCAAAAAGACCGAGCCCCACCAGAAATGCTCCAGCAACGCCCCGCCCAGCACAGGCCCGACAGCGGCGCCGCCAGAAGCCACAGAGGCCCAAATGCCAATGGCCAACGCCAATTCCTTGGGGTCTTGGAAGGTGGTGCGAACAATTGCAATAGTGGCCGGCATCATGGTCGCCCCCCCAATGGCCAGCAGTGCGCGCGCGGCAATCAGTACATCGGGCGTGGGTGCAAAGGCTGCAATCACCGAAGCCAAGCCAAAAATGCCCATGCCGGCGATAAACACCCGCCGGTGACCCAGACGGTCGCCCAAGGCGCCCATCACGGGCATCAGCCCCGCCATGACCAGCGAATAGGCGTTGAGAATCCACAGCTTCTCGGAAGCCGTGGTGTGCAGTGCCTGGGCCAGACTGGGCAAGGCGGTGTACAGCACCGTCATGTCAATGACGATGAGGAACAAGGCGGTGGAGACCACGCCCAGCGTCAGCCAGCGGCTATGTGATGTCATCGTAAAACCCAGATTCAATTTCAAATACGAGTGTATTTTAATACGTTCGTATTTTTATCGCCTAAACTTATCCACATGGGAAGAAAGCCATCCATTGACAAGACAAGCCTGCTGCAAGCTGCAGAGCAGATCATTCGCACGCGCGGTGCCGGTGCGCTGTCTTTTGACGCGATCGCCAAGGCGGCGGGGGTGAGCAAAGGTGGGGTGCAAGGCGCTTTTGGCAGCAAAGAGGCTTTGCTGGTTGCACTCTACGACTATCTGGATAGCGGCTACGACGCACGCTTTCTGCAGGCGCGCAACGCGGGTGCTACGGCGGTCGATGCTTATGTCGATGCGGTGCTCAATGCCGATGATGCGGTGAAACAGCGCATTGCCTCCTTGTCTGTGGCCATGACGCAAGAGCCTGAAAGCCGTGCCTTTTTGAGCAAGTGGTACACCGAGAGCTTTCCCGCCCTGTCCACAGAGACTGCCGAGGGGCGCCGCGAAATCCTGCGCTTGTGCGCCCTGGAAGGCGCCATGATGATGCGCTCCATGCAATTGATGCCCCTCAACGATGCGGAGTGGGCCACGGTATTGGCGCAATTGAAGAACAGCCCCGCCTGAACCACGGCCGCAGCTGGGCAGTCACCGCGCGCGCAGCAGCACAAAGGCGCCGTTCACCGACGCACAGGTGCACGCGGCGGCGGTATACGTACGGTGTAGGTAATGACCAAGCTTGACGCGCTGCGTGAAGCTTTCTACATTGCCAACTAATGACCAATTAGTCATTTGCTTTTCACCACTGCCCGTGATCCCTGCAACCGCCCCCTCTTCAACTCCCGCACCACGCCGTACCCGGCGCAAGCAAGCGCGCCCGGCAGAGCTGCTGCAGGCCGCCACGGCCCTGTTTGTGGAAAAAGGCTATGCCGCCACACGGGTCGAGGAAGTGGCCGCGCGCGCCCAGGTCTCCAAAGGCACGCTGTTTTTGTACTACCCCAGCAAGGCCGCCTTGCTTAAGGCCGTGGTGCGCGAGAACATTGCCGGGCACTTTGCCGATTGGCGCAATGAGGTGCGCGATTTCCCTGGCTCGACCCCCGATCTGGTGCGCCACGCTTTCAACGCCTGGCTGGAGCGCATTGCCCATACGCCCGCTGGCGGCATCTACAAGCTGATGGCCAGCGAGTGCTGTAATTTCCCCGACTTGGCCACGTTTTACTTGGAAGAAGTGATTGAGCCGGGCAATGACCTGGTGCGCCGCATTTTGCAGCGCGGCATTGACCGGGGTGAGTTTCGAGCGTTGGATGTGCAAGCCGGTGTGCACCTAATGCTCACCCCCATGTTCACCTACATCCAGTGGCGGTACTCCATGGGCATGTGCTATCCGGATTCGCTGGGGATTTCTGCCCAAGCGTACTTTGACATCCACGTCGACAACCTGCTGCGCGGCCTGGCCGCTCCCTCTTCATGACGCACACCCCGCAGAGCCCCTCTTCGCAGCGCATCCCCAAATGGGTGTGGTTACTGGCCGTGGTGGGCAGCCTGGCCATTGCCGCTGGCATGTGGCGAGCCCTGGAGCAGCGGAGCGCAAAAAAAGAAGCGCTTAGCGCAAGCACAGAGCGGCCTGCAGCCAGTTTAAGCATTCCTCCCTCAGAATGGCTGACTGTGGCCACCCGGCCCATGCCGCTGGGCGTGGCGATCACGGGCAGCCTGTCTGCGGTAGACAGTGCCACGGTCAAAGCCCGCGTGGCCGGCGAGCTGCGTGATCTGCAACTGCGCGAGGGCGACAGCGTGGCCCAGGGCCAAGTCATTGCCCGCGTGGATGCGACCGAGTCTGAAGCCCGCTTTCGCCAGGCCAAATTGCAGGCCGACGCCGCCCAGGCCCAGGTCGCCATTCAACAGCGCCAGCACGAGAACAACCGCGCACTGGTGGGGAAGGGCTTTATCTCCGACACCGCGCTGGCCACCTCGAGCGCCAACTTGCAAGCCGCGCAGGCCAATTACGCCGCTGCACGCGCCGCCCAGGACGGTGCCCGCAAAAACCTGGATGACACGGTGCTGCGCAGCCCGATTGCCGGCCAGATTGCACGGCGCATGGTGCAAAACGGCGAGCGCGTGAACGTGGAAGCGGCGGTGGTGGAAGTGGTAAACCTTGCTGCGCTGGAGCTAGAGGCCCAGCTACCCGCCAATGACTCCGCCCAGGTGCGGGTCGGCCAGACCGCCGTGCTGCAGCTGCGCGCTAGCAACGGGCAAGCGCCGCAAAGCCTGCAAGCCGAGGTGGTGCGTATCAACCCCAGTGCCTCTGCCGGCAACCGTGCCGTACCGGTCTACCTGCGTTTGCAGGCCAATGCCCAGACGCCGCTGCGCCCTGGCATGTATGTGGAAGGCTTTATCCAGACGGCCAACACACAGGCACTGGCGGTGCCACTGACCGCGGTACGCACCGACCAGCCCCTGCCTTATGTGCAGACCGTTACCAACCAGGTGGTGCAACACAGCCCTGTGCAACTGGGCGTGCAAAGCGTGGGAGAAAGCCAGACCTGGGTGGCCATACAAGGTCTGCAGGCCGGGCAGATTGCCCTGTCTGGCGCCGTGGGGGCCGTACCAGCTGGCACCCGCGTGGTGCTGCAGTCTCCCGAAGCCGCCCCAGCAGCGCCTGCACCGTAACCCTTTCAGAAAGCGCCCTGCCCCATGTGGTTTACCAAGGTAAGTCTGCGCAACCCTGTCATGGCCACCATGGTCATGCTGGCTTTTGTGGTGCTGGGTCTGTTTTCATACCAGCGCCTGGCCATCGATCAGTTCCCGAACGTGGACTTCCCGGTGGTGGTGGTCTCGGTCGGCTACCCGGGCGCTTCGCCCGAGGTGGTGGAGAGCGAAGTCACCAAGCCCATGGAAGAGGCCATCAACTCGATTGCCGGCATCAACGCCCTCACCTCGCGCAGCTACGAGGGCAAGTCACTGATCATTATTGAGTTCCAGCTGCACATCGATGGGCGCAAGGCCGCAGACGATGTGCGCGAGAAAGTGGCCACCGTGCGCCCCGTGCTGCGCGATGAGGTCGATGAGCCCTGGGTTCTGCGCTTTGACCCGGCCAGCGCGCCCGTATGGTCAGTGGCCGTGCTGCCCGATGCCAGCACCCAGGTGGCGGGGTCGCAACCGCTGTCGCCCATTCAGCTGACCACCTGGGCTGATCAGGTGCTGAAAAAACGCCTGGAGAACGTGCGCGGCGTGGGTGCCGTGAACCTGGTGGGCGACAACCCGCGTGAGATCAACATCTACCTGGACCCCGCCGCGTTGGAGGCCTACGGCATCACGCCCGCCCAGGTGGTGAATGCAGTACGCAGCGAGAACCAGGATCTGCCCGTGGGCAGCATCCGCTCGCTGCAGCAAGAGCGGGTGGTGCAGATCAATGCCCGCATTGAGCGGCCTGCACAATTTGCCAGCATTGTGGTGACGCAACGTGGCGGCGCACCAGTACGCCTGGGCCAGCTGGCGCAGATCAAGGACGGCGCGCAGGAAGTGGAAAGTCTGGCGCTCTACAACGGCCAGCGCACCCTGCTGTTGTCTGTGCAAAAAGCCCAGGACGAAAACACCATCGAGGTGGTCAAGGGGCTGGACCAGGCCATCCATGCCCTGGGGGCGGAGCTGCCTGTCGGCATCAAGCTGGAGCCCATCGCCGACTCGGCCCGCCCGATTCAGGTGGCCGTAGACAACGTGCGCCAGACCCTGATTGAAGGGGCTGTGCTCACCGTGGTGATCGTGTTCCTGTTCCTGAACTCCTGGCGCTCGACCATCATCACGGGGCTGACGCTGCCCATCGCCCTGATTGGCACCTTCTGGTTCATGTACATGTTTGGCTTTTCCATCAACATGGTGACGTTGATGGCGCTGTCCCTGTGCGTGGGCCTGCTGATTGACGATGCCATCGTGGTGCGCGAGAACATCGTGCGCCATGTACAGATGGGCAAAAGCCCGTACAACGCCGCCATGGATGGCACGCAGGAGATCGGCCTGGCTGTACTGGCCACCACGCTCTCCATCGTGGCGGTGTTTCTGCCCATTGGCTTCATGGGCGGCATCATTGGCAAGTTTTTCCACGAATTCGGCATCACCATCGTGGCAGCGGTGCTGATTTCGATGTTTGTCAGCTTCACGCTGGACCCCATGCTCTCCAGCGTCTGGCATGACCCCAGCATCCATGCCCATGGCCAGGCTCAACCACAGGGCCGGCGCACCTTCTACGACCGCACACTGGGCCGTGTCACCCACTGGTTTGACCAGGCCAGCGAAGATTTGTCTGCGCTGTACCAGCGTTTGCTGCGCTGGTCGTTGGGTCACAAGCTGGCGACCGTGCTGGTAGCGCTGGGTATTTTTGTGGGCAGTGTGCTGATGCTGCCGCTGCTGGGCTCTGAGTTTGTGCCTGCGGCCGACTTTTCCGAAACCCGCGTCAACTTTGAAACCCCGCAGGGCTCTGCCATCGAAGCCACGGAAGCCAAGGCGCTGCAGGTGGAGGCCATCATTCGCGCCATGCCCGAGGTGCGCTACACCTTAACGAGCATCAACACCAGCAATGCCGAGGGCAAACACTCTGCCAGCATCTATATCCGGCTGGTGGAACGCTCTAAGCGCAGCCGGGGGCTGGACCAAATGTCGCTGAAGCTGCGCGAAACACTGCGCAGCGTGCCGGGCATCATCATCACCCACGTGGGGCTGCTGGAGCCGGTGGGTGGGCAAAAGCAAATTGAGTTTTCCATCATGGGGCCGGATCTCGGGGAGCTGGGCCGCCTGAACCAGCAGCTGCTGGCAAAGCTGCAGCACATTCCCGGCCTGGTGGATGTGGACACCAGCTTGCAGCAACCCAAGCCGATCATCGACATTCAGGTGCGCCGCGATGCCGCCGCCGACTTGGGCCTGTCGGTGTCCAGCATTGCCAGCAGCTTGCGCACCCTGGTGGCTGGCGACACGATCGGCAACTGGCGCGCCAGCGATGACCAGACGTATGACGTGAATGTGCGCCTGGCGCCCGAAGCACGTACCGAACCTGCAGACCTGTACCACCTGCCCTTCGCCCTCTCCAACAGCGACGGCAGCACCCGCGTGGTGCAGCTCAATCAGGTGGCCAATGTGGTGGAGTCCAGCAGCCCCAGCCAGATCAACCGACGCGCCATGACGCGCGAGGTGCAAATTACGGCCAACGTGGCGCTGCGCTCGGTGGGAGAAGTCTCCAGCGACATCACCCAGGTCTTGAACCAGCTGCAGATGCCTCCGGGCTACCGCTGGGAGTTTGGCGGCTCCACCAAGAACATGAACGAGTCGTTTGCCTATGCGCTCTCGGCCCTGGCGCTGGCCATCATCTTCATCTACATGATTTTGGCCAGCCAGTTCAAAAGCTTTATCCAGCCGCTGGCACTGATGACCGCCCTGCCGCTGACGCTGATTGGCGTGGTGCTGGCGCTGATGATGTTCAACTCCGCCATGAGCATGTTCTCCATCATCGGTATCGTGATGCTGATGGGCCTGGTCACCAAGAACGCCATCTTGCTGGTGGACTTTGCCATTCGTGCCCGCGGTGAACACACGGATGAGCACGGCGAGCTGCAACAAGGCTTGCCGCGTGAGCAGGCACTGCTGCTGGCCGCCAAAGTGCGGCTGCGCCCGATCTTGATGACCACCCTGGCCATGGTGTTTGGCATGGTGCCACTGGCCTTTGCCGTCACCGAAGGCTCCGAGCAGCGCGCCCCCATGGGCCAGGCCGTCATCGGCGGGGTGATCACCTCTTCGCTGCTGACGCTGGTGGTGGTGCCCGTGGTGTACTGCTATTTGGACGATCTGACCCAGTGGTTTAAACAGCTTTGGCACCGCAGTGAGCCCGACAACGCCACAAAGCCGCCCCCACACTCGTAGAATCCTGAGTTTGTTTCAGATAAGCCATCCCGCAGCGGAGGAGACCACAATGAATTTGCCCCTGAACAGCCTGTTAGACCGCCAAGACGCCACCGAGAACGCCCGCTACAACATGGTGCAGCAACAAGTGCGCCCCTGGAATGTGGACGGAGAGAGCATGCTCCACGCTCTCTACACCGTGCGCCGTGAAGATTTCACCCCCCCTGCCCACTACAGCCTGGCCTTCATGGATGTGCTGGTCCCCCTGACCGACGCTGCAGATGCAGTGGACAACGGCCTGTGCATGTTCCAGCCCCGCGTGGAAGCGCGCATGGTCAACGATCTGGACATTCAGCCCACCGATCGCGTGCTGGAAATTGGTACGGGCTCGGGTTACAGCGCGGCCCTGCTATCCAAGCTGGCCCAGGAAGTGCTGACACTGGAAATCAACCCCGAGCTGGCCGACATGGCCCGCGAGAACCTCGCCGACGCAGGCTGCAGCAATGTGACCGTGCGCGTGGCCGATGGTTCCAAGGACACCCTGCCCGAAGGCCCCTTTGACACCATCTTGCTCAGCGGCTCGGTGGAAACACTGCCGGTGGAGCTGCTCTCGCACCTCAAGGACGGTGGCCGCCTGTGCGCGATTGTTGGCAACAAGCCCATGATGCGTTTCACCCTGGTAACCAAGCAGGACGGCACAACCACTACCAAGACCCCTTGGGACATCGTGGCCCCCCGCCTGCAAGGCTTTGCCACACACAACCGCTTTTCGTTCTAAGCCCGTTTCCTGTATCCCCGGAGAGATTTATGTTTTATCAAGTGCGCCCTTCCCTGCTGGATGAGTGGTTGGGCCAGTTCGCCGGTGATACAGCCAAACCCGTCGTCTTGGACGTGCGCGAGAAATGGGAATGCCAGGTGGCCAGCGTCGCGCCCAGCGACAATTTTGAGCTGCAGTGCATTCCCATGGGTGAAATCACCTCGCGCCTGAACGAGCTGGACCCTGACCGCGCCATTGCCTGCCTGTGCCACCACGGTGCACGCAGCATGAGTGTGGCGGCCTACCTGGCCCGTGAAGGTTTTGAGACGGTGGCCAACATCACCGGCGGCATTGACGCCTGGTCGCACGAGCGCGACCCCGGCGTGCCCCGCTATTGAGTGACACCACCGCCAAACAACATAAGAAATAAGGCAGTGCGGTACTGCTGCTGAGATCTGAGATTCTTGGAGACGTTTTCCATGGTTTTTTCATTCGGGCAGTGCATTTCTGAAGTGTTTCCAAGCACCATGCGCCGTGTTGCAGCGGCAGTCATGGCCGTGTGCGCCGTCAGCGCCATGCCTGCTGTGCAGGCACAAAGCCTGGTGCAGCTGACCGAGCAGGCCCAGGCCTATGACGCCGCCTGGCAAAGTGCCCGCGCCCAGCTCGATGCCACCATCAGCAAAGGCGCCCAGGCCAAAGCGGGGCTGCTGCCCCAAATCGGCATTCAAGCCGGCAGTCAATACAGCGACACACGGGTGCGCAGCGCCCTGCCCACTCAGCAGCTGGATGCCCGGCAAGATTCCGCCAGTCTGCAAGCCAAGCAACCGCTGTACAACCCGGCGAACCTGGCCACCTACCGCCAGGGCGAGCGCAACATCGACCTGGCCTACGCACAGGTCGATGCCGCCAGCCAAGATTTGCTGGTACGTACCGCCAAGGCCTATTTCCAGGTCTTGGCCGCCATGGACACCTTGCACCTGGTGCAGGCCCAAAAGCGTGCCGTATCGGAGCAGTACGAATACGCCAAGCGCAATTTCGAAATTGGCACGGCCACGATCACGGACTCACGCGAGGCGCAGGCCCGCTTTGACCTGATCCGCGCCCAGGAAATTGCCACGGAGAACGATTTGCGCGTCGCCCAAGCGGCCTTGCAGCAGCTGGTGGGGCTGGCCTCCGCCGCACCCTGGCCACTGGCGCAGCCGGTGCGGCTGCCCGCGCTCACACCCAATGACTTGCAGGCCTGGCTGGACATGGCCCAGACCAGCAGCCCCCAAATCCGCCAGGCGCAGATTGCGCTGGACATGTCCAAATTGGAAACCGACAAGGCCTACGCCGGGCACAAACCCACGGTAGACCTGCAAGCCAGCTACGGCACGCAGCGCAACCCGGATGGCTCCTTGACCCTGCCCATGCGCAACAACTCCACCGTCGGCACCGTGGGCGTGGTGATGAACATTCCCCTGTTTGCAGGTTTTGCCGTGCAAAACCGAGTGAAAGAAACGCTGTCGCTGGAAGAAAAGGCCCGCGCCGATCTGGAAGACACCTCGCGCCAAGTGGCCCAGGCCGTGCGCGCGGCCTTCTTTGGTGTGCAGTCAGCTTACGGCCAGGTGCAGGCGCTGGAAGCTGCGGTGGCTTCCAGCCAAAGTGCACTCGAAGCCAATTTGCTGGGCTACGAGGTGGGCGTGCGCATCAATATGGATGTGCTGAACGCCCAAAGCCAGCTCTACCAATCCCAGCGTGACCTGGCCCAGGCCCGCTACAACCTGCTGGTTGGCCAGCTGCAGCTGCGCCAGGCGGCAGGCATTTTGCGCATGCAGGATGTGCAAACGCTCAATGAAGTGCTAAGCCCTGCGCAGCTGGCGGCTGCCTCGGCAGTGCCTGAGACAAAGAATAAGTGAGCATCTAGCGCCGTCTATGGAATGGATTGAGACCCTTTTGGCTCTGAACCCTTTGTCCTTGCTGCGCAAGCAGCTCACTTATTGATCGATGCACGCGTCAATGCAAGTTGCAAAGGCATGTGGTGGATTGGAAGCGCTTTCCCTATGAAAAGCACTGCTTCAAATATAATGTAAGCTGTATTCAGATGCACAAAAAAAAGCTCCGGATCTCCCGGAGCTTGCTGGCAGTCCCGCTGAAAGCAGCAATTACTTGATCAGCTCCAGCATCTGCTTGAATGCGGGGTGTTCGCAGCTGCGCAGCCATTCAAATGCCACCATTTCCGTGGTCACCAGCTCGGCACCAGCACCTGCCAGGCGGTCAAACGCGGCATCACGGTTGCGCTCGCTGCGCGAGCTGCAGGCGTCCGTGACCACCCATACTTCCATCTCCTCTTCCAGCAATTGCAGCGCGGTCTGCATCAGGCACACATGGGCTTCACAGCCAGCAATGATGATGGAGGGGCGCTCAGGCTCTTGCGGTGCAGCCGGCTTTTGCAAGTACTTGGGCAGGCTGCGGGCATTGCCGCCCTGCTGCTTTTTCACTGGCGGGCGCAAGATATCGATCAAGCCCTCTTCCGCTGCGCTGAAGCTCATCTTGGCGAATGTCTCATCGCACAGAGCGCGCAATGCAGGCGCGTTCTGGCCCAGGCTGCCCGGGTTTTGCTCGGTGGCCCAGACGGGCACTTGCATCATGTTGGCGATTTTGGCCAATTTGATGGCATTGGCCAGCACTTGCGGACCTTCAAAAATGGCAGGCATGAGCTTTTCTTGGTAGTCGATCAGCACCAACTGCGAATCATCGGCATCCAGCAACATGTATTTTCCTAGCGTGTTCTGTCATAAAGGCTGCATTGTCGCAGCGATACACACGCCATGTCTTGGCCTGCGTGCAAGACACAAGAAACTGCGTCAGATCAAAATATCGCCCGCCACCAGGTGAAATCGACAATTAGATGCGCTTTGTAGGGCAATTTCTAGCCACAGCGTCGGGGACACGTGATACCCTTGCGACCCATGACTTGCAAATGGCTATTAGTACTCGCCTTGGTTTGTGGAAGCGTGCAAGCAGCTCCCACCGACGCAGAGGCTCCCGCTCAGGATCGGATTGCCGAACTCCTGAAGGAGCGCGGTCTGGGTGCCAACCTGCAAACGGTTGGCCACTCCGTAGCAACCAACACGTCCAGCCTGATCAGTACGGCCATGGGCATGATTGGTATCCGTTACCGCTTTGGTGGCACCAGCGCTGAAACAGGCTTTGACTGCAGCGGCTTCGTGCGCGCCATCTACCAAGATACCGTGGGTCATTTGCTGCCACGCCGCGCCGATGAGCAGGCCAAGGCCACGCAAAAGATCGACAAAAAAGAACTCAAACCTGGTGACCTGGTGTTTTTCAACACCATGCGCCGCGCCTTCAGCCACGTGGGTATCTACGTGGGTGATGGCCAGTTCATCCACTCCCCCAGCCGTGGTAAGTCGGTGCGTGTGGAGAACATGAACACCAGCTATTGGGCTAAACGCTTCAACGGCGCACGCCGCGTAGATGTGGCCGACGCCTCCGCCGCCGATGCACTGGTGGGCAGCGAAATCACCGCACCCTGAGCCCGGCACCGCACCCGCAAGGCCTGCTTTATGCAGGCCTTTGTTTTTCTTGACGCTGAAATGAGCTGTATGACGGAAAAAGCTACGCCCAAACCTCGACTGGTACGCTGGATCATTGGCATCCCGGTGGCCCTGTTTGCCCTGCTGATGCTGATCAGCCAGATCTTCTTTCATGTCTCGCCCAGCAAAGAAGAACAGTGGGTGGAGCGCGAGACCATTCGCTTGTGCTGGAAAGAGCGCGAAAAAGGCCCCAAGGAAAACACCCCGCCCCAGTTCAGCGCCGACCAGTGCGAACAGCTGGAAGCCGACTTCAAGCACAAGTGGAACGTCAACCCCTGAGCCCCCACGCAAAGCCTTGCGGCTGAAAAAATGCGCAGGGCTGGGCACAATAACGCCCTTCGCCAGCCGACAGGGCGCACTGCCGCCCTCCTTGGAATGACTACTGCTTCCCCACAAGAACAACACCCCGCCGCTTTCAGCCCCTGGCGCATGTCGGTTGCGCCCATGCTCGACTGGACGGACCGCCACTGCCGCTACCTGCACCGCCTGCTGTCCAAGTACACGCTGCTGTACACGGAGATGATTACCACGGGTGCCCTGATTCACGGCGATCAGGCGCGCCATCTGCGCTTTAACGTGGAAGAGCACCCCGTCGCACTGCAGCTGGGCGGCAGCGAGCCTGCAGACTTGGCCAAGGCTGCCAAGATTGGCCAGGACTGGGGCTACGACGAGATCAACCTCAACTGCGGCTGCCCCAGCGAGCGCGTGCAACGCGGCGCTTTTGGTGCCTGCCTGATGAATGAAGCCGCACTGGTGGCCGACGGCGTCAAGGCCATGCGCGATGCGGTGCAGATTCCTTTGACCGTCAAGCACCGCATTGGCATCGACAAGATCGAAAGCTACGACTTTGTGCGCGATTTTGTGGGCACCGTGGCCGATGCGGGCTGCGAAGTCTTTATCGTGCACGCGCGCAATGCCTGGCTACAGGGCCTGTCGCCCAAGGAAAACCGCGACATTCCTCCGCTGCGCTACGACGTGGTGGCCCAGCTCAAGCGGGACTTCCCGCAGCTGACCATTGCCATCAATGGCGGCATCAAGACCGATGAGGTGGTGGCTGAGCAGTTGCAACGGGTCGACGGCGTGATGATTGGCCGCGAGGCCTACCACAACCCCTGGTGGCTCAGCCGCTGGGACGAGTTGTACTACGGCGCTGCCCCTTCAGAGCTGACGCACCAGAGCGTGGAAGCGGCCATGGTCGACTACATGGAGCGCGAGGCCCGCGAGCACGGCACGCACTGGTACAGCATTGCGCGCCACATGCTGGGCTTGCGCCACGGTCTGGCCGGTGCACGCCGCTGGCGCCAGGTGTGGAGCGACCACAAGCTCAAACACCTCTCGGCCCGCGAAGTGTCGGCCATTGCCAATACGCGCCCGGACGGCTCGGCACCGGAATAAGCGAAAACCACGGCCCTGTCCGTAACGGTGGCACTGCACGCGCACAAGCCAGGGGCCAAAGCAAAGGCAGCCGTTTTGCGCGGCTATTGCCTTGCAGCCTGCACCGGGCAGCGCTTTCAGCGCTGCCCTCTTCCAGGCTTCACGCCTGGTGCACCCGGCTCGTATACATCCACGCACGCGTTCGTACCGCTCATCTTTCCAAACATATAGCAGCCAGCGCTTGTGTTTGCTTGGTTTCAGGCTTATATAGCATTGATACCTAGCATCTACCACCGCTGGCTGCTCATTTTTTGTGATTGCACGGAGCGACACATGCACTCCAGCACCCTGCATGCACACCGCCTGTCGCGCGCACCCTGGTCTGCACTTGTCGCCCGCGCGACTGTATCTCCAGCAAAACGTGGTTTCTTTGATCCGGCGCATGCTGCTAATATTGCACTGCAACATAACGAGATCAGCCGCCCATGCTCTACCAGCTCTACGAAACCCAGCGTGCTTTGCTGGAGCCCTTTGCGGACTTCGCCCAAGCCACGGCCAAGCTCTACACCAACCCCTTGCTGCCGCTGTCGCAGGGGCCATTCTCGCAACGCATCTCGGCCGGCTTTGATCTGTTTTACCGCCTGGGCAAGGGCTACGAAAAACCTGTCTTCGGTATCGAGTCCGTGCCGGTCCAAGGCGTGAACGTCACCATTTTGGAGCGCGTAGAGCTGGACAAGCCGTTTTGTGAGCTGCGCCGCTTCAAGCGCTTCTCGGACGATCCCAAGACGCTGGACACCCTACTCACGCAGCCGCCCGTGCTGGTGGTGGCCCCGCTGTCGGGCCACTACGCCACCTTGCTGCGCGACACCGTCAAAAGCCTGCTGAGCGACCACAAAGTCTTCATCACCGACTGGAAGAACGCCCGCCTGGTGCCACAGGCAGACGGTGAATTTCACCTGGACGACTACATCCACTACGTGCAGGACTTCATCCGCTACCTGCAGCAGCAGTACGGCAACTGCCACGTCATCAGCGTCTGCCAGCCCACCGTGCCCGTGCTGGCTGCCATTTCCCTGATGGCCAGCCGCGGCGAGACCACACCGCTGACCATGACCATGATGGGCGGCCCCATCGATGCGCGCAAATCGCCCACGGCCGTCAACAACCTGGCCACCCAGCGCAGTCTGGAATGGTTTGAAAACAATGTGATTCACCGCGTACCCGAGAACTACCCCGGCGCAGGCCGCCGCGTGTACCCCGGCTTTTTGCAGTACACCGGCTTTGTGGCCATGAACCCGGACCGCCACGCCAACAGCCACTACGACTACTTCAAAGATCTGGTCAAAGGCGACGACGCCAGCGCCGAGCAGCACCGCAAGTTCTACGACGAATACAACGCCGTGCTGGACATGGACGCCGACTACTACCTGGAGACCATCCAGGCCGTGTTCCAGGACTTCAAGCTGGTCAACGGCAACTGGGACGTGCGCGCGCCCGACGGCACGCTCGAGCGCGTCAGGCCCGCCGACATCACCACCACCGCCCTGTTCACCATCGAAGGGGAGCTGGACGACATCTCCGGCTCGGGCCAGACCCGCGCAGCCCACGATCTGTGCAGTCAGATTCCGGACAGCCAGCGCCTGCACTACGACGTGCTGGGCGCCGGGCACTACGGCATCTTCAGCGGCCGCCGCTGGCGCGACATGGTCTACCCCAAGGTCCGCGGCTTCATCGATGCCCACCACCCAGCCGCAGCCGCCCAGGCCGCGCCCGTGCAAGACGGGGAATTTGTCATGGCCGAAGACAGCGCCCCCCAAGTTGCGCGACACTCTGCCCCCAGAACCCCACGCTCTGCCCCGTCTGCGCCCGCATCCAGCAAGCGCCGGCGCAGTGCTCGCTAGACTGCATGCCTGAGTTAACCCCCAAGCCCGTCCTGACCGGACTGGCTTTTTCCATTGACGCCGCCCTGCCGCAAACGCAATGCCAGCGCTGCGGCTACCCGGACTGCGCCAGCTACGCGCAGGCCATTGCGCACGACAACGCCCCCATCAACCAATGCCCACCGGGCGGCACCGAAGGCATTGCACGCCTGGCCGCCCTGACCGGGCACGCGGGCACACCGCTCAACCCCCAATTTGGCATCGAAGGGCCGCTGACCCTGGCGCGCATTGATGAAGACTGGTGCATTGGCTGCACGCTGTGCATCAAGGCCTGCCCCACGGATGCCATCCTGGGCGCCAACAAGCTCATGCACACCGTGATGCCGCAGCACTGCACGGGCTGCGAGCTGTGCATTCCCGTGTGCCCGGTGGACTGCATTGAGCTGGAAGTGGTCAGCGACAGCCGCACGGGCTGGGATGCCTGGTCCCCCGAGCTGGCCCACCACGCCAAGCAGCGCTACCACAGCCGCCAGCAGCGCCTGCTGGCCAGCGGCCTGACCGACAGCATCAATGCCAACGCCCAAGCCACCGCACCCGTGCCGGAAGTGGTGCCCGATAAAAAGTCGGCCATTGCTGCGGCCCTGGCTAAGGCACGCGGTTTGCGCGGCAACTGAGCGCGGCTGGCAGCGGTCAGCAGCGCCGTCCGGCGTACGCCTTCACGCAGCCAGCTTTCAAAAAAAAAGAGCTTCCAGCGCTTTCTGCATAAGGGCTGGAAGCTCTTTTTATGCCCAATCCACGTCCCGCATACGCGGTATGAGGCAGCGCTGAGGGCGTGTCACCCAGCTAGCCCGCAAACCCCTTGTACACCCCGCAACCCAGGTACACCCCGTCTTGCTGGCAGACATAGGACATCTTGGTCTGCACCTGGCCCGTGACCGGGTTGCTGAAGTCGTACTCCACCCAGCCAGGGCCCTGCTGGGCCTGCGCCATGATGGCGTGCAGCAAAGCATCACCATCCACCCCTTTGACCTCTTGCACCCGGCTGCCGCGCTTGGCCGGATTGCCGCCAAACGCCAGGTAGCGGCCCGTGGCATCCAGCACAAACACATACATATCGCGGTCATGAAAGGGCTGGCGCGGATCGGTCAGCGCCAGCCAGTACTGCTCCAGTGGCATGCCCATGCGGCGCAGCGCCACGGCACGCTCGACCAGCGCCATCGCCTCCACCGCCGTGCCCTGCTGCAGCCGAAAGCGCTCGACAGCCTGCGACAGCGTGGCCGCACGCAGCTCCAGCGTTTGGGCCTCGTGCACCACGTGGCGCACCATCTGCGCGTTCTCCTGCGTGACCTGGTCAATGCCATGCACCGCCTGGTTGATCTGCTGCAAGCCCGTGCCCTGTGCGTGCCCCGCGTCGGAAATCGCCGCCACATGCCCGGCCACGCTGTGAATCCCCTGCGCCATGCGCTGCATGCCGGCGCCGGCCTGGCGAATCAGGCGTGTGCTGCTGGAGACTTGCTGCACCGAGGTTTCAATCAGCCCGCGGATTTCCTTGGCCGCCTCTGACGAGCGCTGCGCCAGGCTGCGCACCTCGGAGGCCACCACGGCAAAGCCGCGCCCTTGCTCACCCGCACGTGCAGCCTCTACCGCGGCATTGAGCGCCAGGATGTTGGTTTGAAAGGCAATGCCATCAATCACGGCAATGATCTCGGACATGCGCCCGGCGCTGTGCTCGATCGCTTCGATGGAACGCACCGCCTGCTCCATCACCCCACTGCCCTGCGCCACCACCTCGCGCAGCTGGTGGGTCGAGCGGTCGGCCGCCACGGCGGCCTCGGTATTGTTGTGCACCACCGCCGTCACCTCTTCCACGCTGACCACGGTTTGCGCCACGTTGGTGGCCTGCAGCTCCGTGCGCGCGGCCAGGGCCTGGTTGTCCTGCGTCAATGTGTGCCCCGCCTGGGTGACCAGGGCCGCATTGCTGCGAATGTCCGCCACCATGCTCGACAGCGCCACCACCATGCCATCGAGCAAGCGCGCCATTTCGCCCAGCTCATCGCGGCTGCTGGCCGTCAGCCGGTGCGTCAGATTGCCTTGCGCGGCCTGGTCCATGGCCGCAATCAGGCGCACCATTTCATAGGCCATATTGCGGTAGACGCTGTAGAGCACATACAGAAAAAAGAGCACCCCGCCTATCGCCACAGCCAGTTGCACGCTGTTTTCTTGCCCAGTCTGCGCCGCCAGCCACAGCGCTGCCATCACCAGCAAGCCGCTGAGCCCCACACAGGCCAGCTTGGCGCCGACCTTGCAACGCCTGAGAATCCACAACATGGGTTTGGTCATGGCCGCGCTCCCTTACCTTCTTGAAATGTTTCAAAAGGTTTGTACGCGGACACTCACCAGGCGGCTACGGGGGTTGTCCTAGGCTGTGTCTGCCCAGACACGCCACTTCGGACTGAGTTCATGCGATTTCTGCATCCAGAAAGCTAACATCGTGCATCAAGCGCAGGTAGATTGCCGAACTCAGCACATAATATTTGGATCATGAATCCCCTGCTCCAACACCTTCAGCCCTACCCCTTCGAGCGGCTGCGTCAACTCTTTGCGGGGGTCACACCGCCTGCACAGCTGCGTCACATCAGCCTGGGCATTGGCGAGCCGCGCCACGCCACGCCGGAGTTCATCAAAACCAGCCTGACGGGCAACCTCGCAGGCCTGGCCAACTACCCCGCCACCGCAGGCGATGTGCAACTGCGCCAGACCTGCAGCGACTGGCTGCAGCGCCGCTACGGCATTGCCGTGGACGCGGCCACGCAGGTGTTGCCGGTCAACGGCTCGCGCGAGGCCCTGTTCTCTTTCGCCCAGACGGTGATTGACCCCACACAAGCCGGTGCCACCGTGCTGTGTCCCAATCCCTTCTACCAAATCTACGAAGGCGCCGCCCTGCTGGCCGGTGCCCAGCCGTACTTCGTGCCCAGCGACCCCGCGCGCAACTTTGCCGTGGACTGGAACAGCGTGCCTGCCGATGTCTGGGCTACCACCCAGCTGATCTACGTGTGCTCGCCCGGCAACCCCACCGGTGCAGTGATGCCGCTGGACGAGTGGAAAAAGCTGTTCGATCTGTCGGACCGCTATGGTTTCGTGATCGCCTCCGACGAGTGCTACAGCGAGATCTACTTCCAGGACGAAGCACCGCTGGGTGGCCTGGAAGCCGCCGTCAAGCTGGGCCGTAATGACTTCCACAATCTGGTAGCCTTCACCAGCCTGTCCAAGCGCAGCAATGTGCCAGGACTGCGCAGCGGCTTTGTGGCCGGTGATGCGCGTTTGCTCAAATCGTTCTTGCTCTACCGCACCTACCACGGTGGTGCCATGGGCCTGCCGATCCAGCATGCCTCCATCGCGGCCTGGTCCGACGAGGCCCACGTGCAGCACAACCGTGCGCTGTACAAAGCCAAGTTCGACGCGGTCATGCCCATCCTGGAGCCTGTGATGGATGTGCGCCTGCCCGATGCCGGTTTTTACCTCTGGCCACGCATTCCGGATGCGCTGGGCATGAGCGAAACCGAATTTGCGCGCGAACTCTTTGCGCAAAGCCATGTGACCGTGCTGCCTGGCAGCTATCTGGCACGTGAGGCCCGGGGCAGTAACCCCGGTGCACAACGTGTCCGCCTGGCCCTGGTGGCCGAGACCGCAGAATGCGTAGAGGCAGCTCAGCGCATCGCCGATTTCATCCAAAAAAACGTCAAGTAAATCATGACCCAACAACTGCAACAAATCATCGACCAAGCCTGGGAAAACCGTGCAGAGATCTCTGCCAAGACGGCCCCCAAGGAAGTGGCTGAAGCGGTTCAGCACGCTCTGAACGAGCTGAACAACGGCACGCTGCGTGTGGCGACCCGTGAAGGCGTGGGCCAGTGGACCGTGCACCAGTGGCTCAAGAAGGCAGTGCTGCTGTCCTTCCGCTTGAGCGACAACAAGCTGATGCAATCGGGCGACCTGAACTTCTTCGACAAGGTGCCCACCAAGTACGAAGGCATGTCGGAAGCCGACATCGCCGCCACCGGCGTGCGCGTGGTGCCTCCAGCTGTGGCCCGTCGCGGCTCCTTCATCGCCTCGGGCGCCATTCTGATGCCTTCCTACGTGAACATTGGCGCGTATGTGGACTCCGGCACCATGGTGGACACTTGGGCTACGGTCGGCTCCTGCGCCCAAGTGGGCAAGAACGTGCACCTGTCCGGTGGCGTGGGCCTGGGCGGCGTGCTGGAACCCCTGCAAGCCAACCCCACCATCATTGAAGACAACTGCTTCATCGGCGCGCGCTCCGAAGTGGTGGAAGGCGTGATCGTCGAAGAAAACTCGGTGATCTCCATGGGCGTGTACATCGGCCAATCCACCCCCATCTTCAACCGCGAAACCGGTGAAATCTCCTACGGCCGCGTGCCTGCTGGCTCGGTGGTGGTTTCGGGCAACCTGCCCAAGAAGACCAAGGACGGCAAGGACTACTCCATGTACGCCGCCATCATCGTCAAGACCGTGGATGCCAAGACCCGCTCCACTACCAGCTTGAACGACCTGCTGCGCGACTAAAGCGCCACGCAGACCGCATTGATGCGCGATTGATACGCATCAGCAGCCGAACCATGAGGTTCGGCTTTTTTTTTGCCTGATTTCCGGCAGACTGTGCACCCAGAACAGGCACGCGACGTGTCGCTACTCACAAAGGTTGATTGCATGAGCATGATGGAACGCATTCTGCGTTTGATGGCTGAGAAAAAAGCATCGGACGTTTACCTGTCCGCCAACTCCCCGGCCCTGATCAAGATTGACGGCGTCTGCGTACCCATCAACAACCAGCTGCTGCCCCCAGATGCACCGCGCGCTCTGCTGGCCGAAATCGTCAAGCCCCAGGACATGGAGACGCTGCAGGAGTCTGGCGAGCTGAACATGGCTGTGCCGCTGCAGGGCGTGGGCCGTTTTCGTATCAGCGCGATGCGCCAGCGCGGCACCGTGGCCGTGGTCGTGCGCTTTATCTCGCAGCAGGTGCCCAAGCTGAAGGAGTTGTGCCTGCCCCCGGTGCTTGAAGAGCTGATCTTGCAAAAGCGTGGCCTGATTTTGGTGGTGGGCGCCACCGGCTCTGGCAAAAGCACCACCCTCGCGGCTATGATTGACGGGCGCAACGAACAAAAGTCCGGCCACATCCTGACGATTGAAGACCCCATTGAATTCCAGTTCCGCAACAAGCGCTCCATCGTCAACCAACGCGAAGTGGGCACCGATACCCAGTCGCTGCAGACGGCGCTGAAAAATGCGCTGCGCCAGGCCCCCGATGTGATCTTGATTGGCGAAATCCGCGATCGCGAGACCATGTCTGCCGCCATTGCCTACGCGCAGTCCGGCCACCTGGTGCTGGCTACGCTGCACGGCAACAACAGCTACCACGCGCTCAACCGTATCCTGAGCTTCTACCCCGTGGAAGTGCGCGCCACCATGCTGGGCGATCTCTCATCCTCCCTGCGCGCGGTGGTCACGCAGCGTTTGCTGCGCACCCCCTCGGGCAGCCGCGTGCCGGCGGTCGAAGTACTGCTCAACACCAAGCTGGTGTCCGAGCTGATTGAGAAGGGCGACTTCTCTGGCGTGCGCGACAACATGGAGAAGTCCATGGCCGAAGGCTCGCAAACCTTTGAAGAAGACCTGGCGCGCCTGATCACCAGTGGCACAATTGACCGTAATGAAGGCTTGGCCAATGCAGACTCGCCCACCAACTTGATGTGGCGCCTGCAAAATGCGCCCCAAACAACCGCGCCCACGCTCGCCGCCGAGGCCTCTGCCCCGGCGCTGGACGTGGAAATGCCGGCCTTGCCAGAGTTTGGGGACTTGTTACTCAACTCGGGTCTTAAAACCTAAAGCCTCCAAGTGCAGACTTGGGGGTCGGCTGCACAGAGGGTGCAGCCCCCACTGGATTTCTCTCATGTCTCGCACCCTGCAACTGGCTGAGCAACTGATCAGCCGCCCCTCCATCACCCCCGAAGACGCTGGCTGCCTTGAGCTGCTGGCCGAGCGCCTGAGTGCCCTGGGCTTTCAGTGCGAACGCATGGACGGTGGCCCCGACAGCTTTCGTGTGCACAACCTCTGGGCGGTGCGCCGCAGCGGCCTGCCCCAGGCCAAGACCCTGATTTTCGCCGGCCATACCGATGTGGTGCCGACCGGGCCGGTCGAACAGTGGTCGCACCCCCCGTTCACCCCCACCTACCACGACGGCAAGCTGTATGGCCGTGGCGCCAGCGACATGAAAACCTCCATCGCGGCCTTTGTGGTGGCGGTGGAAGATTTCCTGGCCGCCAACGCCAGCACGCCGCTGGACATTGCCTTTTTGCTGACCAGCGACGAAGAAGGCCCCGGCCATGACGGCACCAAAATCGTCTGCCAGACACTGAGCGCGCGTGGCGAGCCCATGGACTGGTGTATTGTGGGCGAGCCCACCGCCGTCAAACAAACCGGCGACATGATCAAAAACGGCCGCCGCGGCTCACTCAGCGGCCGCTTGACGGTCGAAGGCATCCAAGGCCACATCGCCTACCCCCAACTGGCGCGCAACCCCATCCACCAGGCTTTGCCTGCGCTGGCTGAGTTGGCCGCCATCGAATGGGACAAAGGCAACGCATTCTTTCCGGCCACCAGCTGGCAGATCAGCAATATGCATGGCGGCACGGGCGCATCGAACGTGATCCCGGGTGAGGTGGTGATTGACTTCAACTTCCGCTACAGCACCGAGAACACGGCCGAAAGCCTCAAGCAGCGCGTCAAATCGGTGCTGGACAAGCACGCGCTGGAATACGACCTGACCTGGGCGCTGTCTGGCGAGCCCTTCCTGACCACCCCGGGTGACTTGGTGGAGGCCGCGCAAGCCGCCATCCGCGCCGAAACCGGGCTGGAGACCGAGCTGTCCACCAGCGGCGGCACCAGCGATGGCCGCTTCATCGCCAAAGTCTGCCCCCAAGTCATTGAACTGGGCCCCCCCAACGCCACCATCCACAAAATTGACGAGCACATTGTGGTGGCCGACGTAGAGCCACTGACCCACATTTACCGCCGCATGCTGGAGCACCTGCACGCCAAGCTGCAAGCCGCAGCCACCACCGAAGGAGCTGCCGCATGAGCCACGCTTTCACCCTGCCCCACGGCGCCACTGTGGGTGCGCTCATTACCTCTGGCGCGCAATGCCTGGAACAAGCCGGCGTGGGCTTTGGCCACGGCACGGCCAATGCCGAAGAAGAAGCCATCTGGCTGGTGCTGTTCAAACTCGGCCTGCCGATTGATGCGCCGTTGGGCGACGATGAAGGTTCGGTAGAAAATCAAACCGTAATGCCCGAGCAGCAAGCGCAGGTAGCTACGCTTTTTAAAGAACGCATCGACACGCGCAAGCCTGCCGCCTACCTGACCCAAGAAGCCTGGCTGATGGGCGTGCCCTTCTATATTGACGAGCGCTCCATCGTGCCGCGCAGCTTTATTGCGGAATTGCTGGCCGACGGCAGCATCGACCACTTCCTGTCTGACAAGACCAAGAACGTTCTGGATTTGTGCACCGGCAATGGCTCGCTGGCCTGCCTGGCCGCTATGGCCTACCCCGAAGTGAATGTGACGGGCGCTGACATTTCCACCGATGCCCTGGCTGTGGCCCGCATCAACGTGGACAAGCACGGCCTGCAAGATCGAGTCACACTGGTCGAGACCGACGGTTTGCGCCAAGTTCAAGGCCCTTGGGACTTGATCTTGTGCAACCCGCCCTATGTGAATGCCGACAGCATGACCAAGCTGCCCGCCGAATACCTGGCCGAGCCCGAATTGGCGCTGGCTGGCGGCACGGACGGCATGGACTTCGTGCGCCAGCTGCTGGCCGATGCACCCGCCTGCATGACCGAAGACGCCGTGCTGGTGCTGGAAATTGGCAACGAGCGCCCCTTCTTTGAAGCGGCCTTCCCCGAGCTGCTGGTCTACTGGCTGGACACCAGCGTGGGCGAAGACGCCGTGCTGCTGATCACCCGGCAGGAACTGCTGGCCCAGCAGCAACGCACGGCAGACGCGGCACAATAAGCACCGCCGCAGGGTTTGAGACTTCAAGCCTTTTAAGCCTCTAGCGCTTATGCAACCTGCGCTGCGCGCTATCTAATTTTTAACACCCGCACGATGAACACCATCGCGCGGGTGTGCTATTTCACAGACCGTCGATGATTACCCTGAAAAACGTCACCCTGCGCCGCGGCACCAAAGTGGTGCTCGATAGCGTCAACGCCACCATCAACCCCGGCGAGCACGTCGGCTTGGTCGGCCGCAACGGTGCGGGCAAATCGTCGCTGTTCGCCCTGCTCAACGGCACGCTGCACGAAGACGGCGGCGACTTTTTCATCCCTGCGCAGTGGCGCATGGCCCAGGTGGCACAGCACATGCCGGAAACGGATGAGTCCGCCACCCAGTTTGTGCTGGATGGTGACACCCGCCTGGTCGAGGTGAACGAGCGCCTGAAGGCCGCCGAAGCCTCGGGCGACGGTATGGCCATTGCCCAAGCCCACGCCGACCTGGCCGATGCCGGCGCGCACGACGCCACCTCGCGCGCGCAGTCGCTGATTTTGGGCCTGGGCTTTAAGACCGGCGAGCTGGAGCACCCCGTCAACAGCTTCTCTGGCGGCTGGCGCATGCGCTTGCAGCTGGCGCGCGCGCTGATGTGCCCGTCGGATCTGCTGCTGCTGGACGAGCCCACCAACCACTTGGACTTGGACGCCCTGGTCTGGCTGGAAGCCTGGCTCAAGCGCTACCCCGGCACCATGATCGTCATCTCGCACGACCGTGAGTTTCTGGATGCCGTGACCACGGTGACCTTCGAGCTGGCCAGCGGCAAAATCACCCGCTACGGCGGCAATTACAGCAAGTACGAAGAGCTGCGCGCCCAGCAGCTGGAGCTGCAGCAGTCGGCCTTCGACAAGCAGCAAGACAAGATTGCCCACCTGCAAAAGTTCATCGACCGCTTCAAGGCCCAGGCCACCAAGGCCAAGCAGGCCCAAAGCCGCGTGAAGATGATCGAGCGCATGGAAAAAGTGGCGCCCGTGCTGGCCGATGCGGAATTTACCTTTGAATTCAAGGCCCCGGCCAGCCTGCCCAACCCCATGCTAGCCATTACCGATGCGGCTTTTGGCTACACCGATGAGGCTGGCAACGTCACCACCATTTTGAGTGGGGTCAGCCGCTCGGTGCTGGCGGGCCAGCGCATTGGTATCTTGGGTGCCAACGGCCAAGGTAAATCCACGCTGGTCAAAACCATTGCACGCACCATGGGCGCACTGGCGGGCAAGGTCACAGAAGGCAAGGGCCTGCGCATTGGCTACTTTGCGCAGCAAGAGCTGGACGTGCTGCGCCCAGAAGAGGATCCGCTGCAGCACATGACGCGCCTGGCCAAGGACATGGGCACTGACGCCCCCGCAGCCAGCCGCGAGCAAGACCTGCGCAATTGGCTGGGCACCTTCAATTTCAGCGGTGACATGGTCAAACAGACCGTGGGCAGCATGAGCGGCGGTGAAAAAGCGCGCCTAGTGCTGGCCATGATTGTCTGGCAGCGCCCCAATCTGCTGCTGCTGGACGAACCTACCAACCACTTGGACTTGGCCACCCGCGAAGCGCTGGCCATGGCCATCAATGACTTTGACGGCACGGTGATGCTGGTCTCCCACGATCGCCACCTGCTGCGCGCCGTGTGTGAAGACTTCTGGATGGTGGGCCGCGGCGTGGTCGGGCCGTTCGACGGCGATCTGGACGACTACCAGCGCTACCTGCTGGACGAATCCAAGCGCCTGCGCGAAGAGGCCAAGCATGCCGAACTGCAGCAAACGGCCGCCAGCGCCCCCGCCGCAGCCCCAGATGCTCCGCAGGTAGACCAGCGCGAAGCACGCAAGCAAGCTGCCGCCTTGCGCCAGCAGTTGTCGGAAAAGACCAAGCCCTGGAAGAAAGAGCTGGAGCAGGTCGACAAGAAGATGGCCGCCCTGTCGAGCGAGAAAACAGCGCTGGAAGACAAGCTGGCCACGCCCCTGCCCCCTGCAGACATTGCCGAAGCCGGCAAGCGCCTGAAAACCGTGGGCGATGAGCTGGACACGCTGGAAGAGCGCTGGCTGGAGCTGAGCGAAGCCATCGAGCAGCTCACCCAGGAAGCAGGCCTGGCGGGCTAAGCAGCCTGCTCCCCCCCAAACGCCTGCCGTATCACGGCCCCAACAGCCAGGTTACTGCGGTGGCGGCGCCCCATGTCAGGCGGCCAGCGGTGGTGGATCTGGGTTTGACAACTGCGCTTAGACTTTCAGTCTTTTTTGCACTGCAAGCCTTACGCCGTCAGCGCAGGCAGCTCTCTTTTTTTTACAGACAGTCCCGTCTGCGGCCGTTCCGCGCATGGCGCACCGCACAGGCGCTGCAAGCAGTGCTTAACGGCTTGATGCCGCCAACACCCCACCTGCCGCAATGAAGGCACCGCCCGTCACGCGCTGGAACCAGCGGCCCACACCGCCGCGCCCCATGCGGCGAATGAGCTGTGAGCCAAACAGCGCATAGGCAAACATGATGCTGCCATCCAGCACCATCCAGCTGGCGCCCAAAATGGCCAACTGGCTGGCAATCGGTGCATCGGGGTTCATGAACTGTGGAAACAGTGCGCTGAAAAACAGCAAGTCTTTCGGGTTGCCAATACCCACCATAAAGCCCTTGCGGTACAGCGTGCTCCAGGGAGTGACAGGCTGAGCGGGGCTGCTGGCCAATACCGTGCCCTCTTGCGCCGGCGAGGCGGCATCGGCCTGTGCAGCAGCAGGGGCCGGTCGGCTGCGCCAGGTGGCAATGCCCAGGTACACCAGGTAGGCAGCACCCGCCCATTTGATGGCATGAAACAAGGTGTCAGAGGCCGCAATCACCGCGCCCAGCCCCAGGGCCGAGAGGAACATCAGCGTCATGGAAGCCGTAATCCCGCCCACGATGGTGGCCACCGTCTTGCGCGCGCCGTGGCTGACGGCGTGTGAAACACAAAGTAACGCAGATGGACCGGGCGAGACAATCACCACCGCCGCCAAAGACACATACAACAGCCACAGATTCCAAGACATGCACACCACCTGATTGTCCAGACTGCGCAACCGGGGTGGTCACGCAGGCGAAGCCTCACATTTTAGGCAATGCCGCCGCCGCCCGTGAAAGCCACAAACAAGCAGATAAAAATCGTGCATTTTCTTACTTTTGATCGTCAACCCTGCGGCGCCAGGGTGCGTTGTTTCTCCTACATAAGGAGTAAATCCCCATGACAACAACCTCTGTTCTGAGTGTTTGGCCCGAAGACGAGCGCGACCGCAAACGCAGCCCCGCTCGCATCTAAGCCGCTATCCAAAAAATTTTCACTGTGCTGTCAACCGCGTCGCCACAAGCCACGTTGTTAGACACAAAGGAACTGGAAACCACCATGAACACCCTCTTTTCTATCTGGCCCGAAGACGAACGTGATCGCAAACGCGCTCCGTTGCGCGCCTGAACCCATTTTTCTGCTGGCAGCCGCTGCTGTCAGCCACTGAGCCCGCTCCTGTGAAGCGGGCTTTGTTTTGAAGGCTTCTCCCCCGGTTACCCCCTGGAACCATTCATGCCAACGCTTGCAATTGCGGCGTCAACGCGGAAGCCCAGGTAGCCGTTGAATCAGCAAAGGAGTGAATGCAATGCAAATCCAAGCTATTTTTTCCATCTGGCCTGAAGACGAACGCGACCGCAAGCGCGCACCCGCTCGGCTGTAAACACCGCGCCGGCTGCCCCGGGCAAGCCCACCGCTGTTTCTGCGAAATTTCACTCCATAAAAAAAGCCCGCTCTACGCGGGCTTTTTGCATGCCAGCACGGCTTAGTGCATGTGCAGACCACCGTTGACCGAGAAATCGGCCCCTGTCGAATAGCTGCCATCTTGCGACGCCAGCCACGAGACGATGGAGGCAATCTCCCGCGGCTCACCCAGGCGTTTGACGGGAATGGTCGCCACAATCTTGTCCAGCACATCCTGGCGAATGGCCTTGACCATGTCGGTACCGATATAGCCCGGGCTGACCGTATTCACCGTCACGCCCTTGTTGGCCAGCTCTTGCGCCAACGCCATGGTGAAACCGTGCATGCCTGCCTTGGCGGCCGAGTAATTGGTTTGACCCGCCTGGCCCTTGGCGCCATTGACCGAGCTGATATTGATGATGCGGCCCCAGCCCTTGTCCACCATGTCGCCCACCACCTGCTTGGTGACGTTGAACATGGAGTTCAGATTGGTCTCGATCACGGCCTGCCAGTCATCGGGCGTCATCTTCAGGAACATGCGGTCGCGGGTGATGCCGGCATTGTTCACCAGCACATCGATCGCGCCATGCAGCTGCTTGGCATGGCCAAAAGCTTCCACGGTAGAGGCCCATTCGCCCACATTGCCCACGGAGGCATAGAAGGTGTAGCCCAGGGCTTTTTGCTCGTCCAGCCACTTTTGGAAGTCGCGTGTGGGGCCACAGCCCGCAATCACTTTGAAGCCGTCATCGTGCAAACGCTGGCAAATTGCAGTACCAATGCCCCCCATACCGCCGGTCACATACGCAACTTTTTGAGTCATTCACTATCTCCTGATGTACTCGCTTTAATTCCAACTATCCCCCAAGACTGTAGCGCCAAAGCACGCCCCGCCCTGCTGTGGTGAACCCTTGGGAGCGTGCAAACAACAGCGCCGCAGGCGGTGCCTGTTCGCGCTTTAGCGCTCGACCGCCAGAGCCACACCCATGCCGCCACCGATACACAGCGCGGCCACACCCTTTTTGGCGCCGCTGCGCTGCATTTCGTGAAGCAAGGTCACCAGCACGCGGCAGCCGGAGGCACCGATGGGGTGGCCAATGGCGATGGCACCACCGTTGACGTTGACCTTGGCCGCATCAATGCCCAGCACCTGGTTGACGGCGCAAGCCTGGGCGGCAAAGGCCTCGTTCAGCTCGAACAAGTCCACATCGCCCACAGCCCAGCCGGCGCGCTGCAGCGCCTTGCGGGTGGCAAACACCGGGCCCATGCCCATGGTGGCGGGGTCCAGACCGCTGGTGGCGTAGGCTTTGATGGTGGCCAGCGGCGTCAGGCCCAGAGCCTTGGCCTTGCTGGCGCTCATCACCACCACGGCGGCAGCGCCGTCGTTTAGGCCCGAGGCATTGCCAGCGGTAACCGAGCCGGCCTTGTCGAACGCCGGCTTGAGGCCTGCCAAAGCGTCGGCATTGGTCTTGCGGTTGATGTATTCGTCAGCGGCAAACACCACCGGGTCGCCCTTGCGCTGGGGGATCACCACGGAGACGATTTCGTCCTTGAACTTGCCAGCGTCTTGCGCGGCCGCCGCTTTTTTCTGGCTGCCCAGCGCCAGCGCGTCTTGCTGCTCGCGGCTGATGTGCTCGGCCTTGGCCACGTTTTCGGCGGTAATGCCCATGTGGTACTGGTTGTACACATCCCACAGACCGTCCACGATCATGGTGTCTGTCATCTTCCAGTCGCCCATGCGCTGGCCGTCGCGCGAGCCGTTGAGCACGTGGGGCGACAGGCTCATGTTTTCCTGGCCACCGGCCACCACGATCTCGCTGTCACCCGTGGCCACGGCCTGGGCCGCCAGCATCACGGCTTTCAGGCCGGAGCCGCAGACAGCGTTGATGGTCAGCGCCGGGGTTTCCTTGGCCACACCGGCCTTCATCATGGCCTGGCGCGCCGGGTTCTGGCCCACGCCTGCGGTCAGCACCTGGCCCATGATGACCTCGCCCACCTGGTCCAGCGGGACATTGGCGCGCTGCAGCGCTTCCTTGATGACGGTGGCGCCCAGATCCACGGCCGGCACTTTGGCCAGGCCGCCCCCGAACTTGCCCACGGCCGTACGCACGGCGGAAACGATGACGATATCTTCCATTTTTTGGCTCCCTTGTAATTAATTGCTAGCGCACTACGCTGAATCTACCTGCCTTAGCGGCATATTTGGCATTGTGACCAGGAAACAGGCCGCTCAGGCCTTTTGCTGCACATAACGGCCGGGGGCCGACTCGATCACCGGGTAGGTCCGGCCTTTGCCATAGCGTTTGGGTGCAGCAATTTGCTTGCCAGCGTGGGTCTGCAACCACTGCGCCCAATCGGTCCACCAACTGCCTGGGTGCTCTTGCGCGCCCTGCAGCCACTGCGCATGGGTGGCGGGCAAGGCACCATCGGCACGCAGCCAGTGGCTGCGCTTGCCCTTGGCGGGTGGGTTGATCACCCCGGCAATATGGCCTGATGCCCCCATCACAAAACGCTTGGGGCCGGGCCATACCTGCGTAGTGGCGTAAGAGCCCGTGATCGGCACGATATGGTCTTCGCGCGAGCCGTAGATATAGACCGGGATATCGATCGCGCCCAGGTCCAGCTTCTCACCGCAGACCGTCAGCTTGCCGGGTTGCACCAGGTTGTTTTCCAGGTAGGTATTGCGCAAATACCAGGCATACCATGGACCTGGCAGATTGGTGGCATCGCTGTTCCAGTAGAGCAGATCGAAGGGCGGAGGCGTTTCCCCCTTCAGGTAATTGCCCACCACATAGTTCCAGACCAGATCATTGGGGCGCAAAAAGCTGAATGTCGATGCCAGCTCCTGCCCTTTGAGCAACCCGCCCTGGCCCATCTGCATCTCTCGCATCTGCACAAAGGCCTCATCGATGAATACATCGAGCACCCCGGTGTCCGAGAAATCCACAAAGGTGGTCAGCAAGGTCGCGCTGGCCACCGGCTGCACCCCGCGTGCCGCCAGCACCGCCAGGGCCGTGGTCAACATGGTGCCGCCCACGCAAAAGCCCAGCGCGTTGATCTGCTCAGCGCCGCCAATTGCCCGTGTCACCTCGATGGCCTGAATGACCGCGTCTTGGATGTAGTCATCCCAGGTCAGCGCGCCCATGGAGGCATCCGGGTTGCGCCAGCTCACCACAAAGGTGCGGTGCCCCTGGCTGACGGCATAGCGCACCAGCGAGTTCTCGGGCTGCAAATCCAAGATGTAGTACTTGTTGATGCAAGGGGGCACCAGCAGCAGCGGCCGCTCGTGCACCTTGGCGGTCAGCGGTTTGTATTCAATCAGCTGAAACAGCGCGTTCTCATACACCACCGCACCTTCGCTGGTGGCCACATTCGTGCCCACTTCAAAGACGCGCTCATCGGTCATGGAGACATGGCCCTGCTCCAGGTCATGCAGCAGGTTCTGCACGCCCTGGGCCAGGCTCTCCCCCTTGGTGGCGATGGCTTTTTGCTGCGCGTCCGGGTTCAGCGCCAGGAAATTGCTGGGCGACATGGCTGCTACCCACTGCTCCACCGCAAAACGGATGCGTGAGCGGGTTTTCTCATCAGCCTGCACCGCATCGGCCATGCCCGCCAGTGCCTTCGCATGCAGCAGATAGCTGGATGCTGTCCATGCTGCCAGCGGGTTTTGCTGCCACGGCGCGCTGCCAAAGCGCTTGTCCTTCAGATCACCGCCTGCAGCCAAGCCCTGCGTCCACAGTTTCACCGCCTCCTGCACATAGTCTTGCTGCAGTGCCTGGAGCTTGTCGGGATCCAGCTGCAGCGGCGCTGCGGGGGGAGCCTCAGACGCCGTGGCTGGAAAAGCCGACAGCGCCTTGGCCCACTGCTCTGCAAAAAATTGCTGGAACTGCTGCACGTGAGGGTCCCAAGAAGCCTCTGAACTCATGCTTGTCTTCCTTGTGACGGGCTGGCGCGGATGACCGGCCTCTGTGTATGGCATGGATTGTTGCGTAGCCACTGCTTTGTGGCAATGCAGCAAACACGGGGTGGCTCGTAAAAAACAGCGGCATTGACTCGCATCAAGCGTTTTTCGCCCCTTGCACCGCGCATTTGAGGCACATTTCAGCCATGTATTTGATTGTGATTGCGTGGCTCTACGTCACGGTAATGATGGCTGTGGCAGAAGCCAGCAGCCCGCAGGGCAGCATCTTGGGTGCGATCATCACCTTGCTGCTGTATGGCGTGCTGCCCCTGTCCATCCTGGTCTACATCCTGGGTACGCCGCAGCGCAAGCGCCGGCTGCAAGCCCGCCGAGAGGCGGAGCAACGCGCTTACGATGCCAGCCAGGCACAGGCGGCATCTGCCACTGGCAGCTCAGACCTTCCAGATGCAAGCGGCCATGCGCCCGGTGCTGCCGAGCACCGCAGCATCACGCCGGTGCGAGAAAAAGAGTGATGCATTGCTGACCGTGCACCACGGTGCACTGCCATCGTTGCCATACATTTGCGCAAAGCCCATGGCCTGCAAACGCTGGCACGCCAGCTGAGGCAAGTTGGCCAGCCATTTGCCTGGCGCACCGCTGCTCGGCACAAAGCACGCATCCGCCTGCGCCAAGGTCTGCACAAAGGCGGCTCGCACCTCTGGGCCCACCTCGAACGCCTCAGGGCCAATGCAGGGCCCCAGCCAGACCTGCGTGTCGGCGGCCAGTTGCGCATTCGCAGGTAGCCCTAATTTGTCGGCATAAGCTTGCCAGGTGCGCTCCAGCACGCCCACCCCCTGCACGCCCGCCAGACCCCGCCAGCCCGCATGTGCAGCAGCCACCACCTGGCCGCTGCGGTGGGCCAGCAGCACGGGCAAACAGTCCGCCACCATGATGGTGCAAGCCATGCCTGGCTCATCTGTCAAACAGGCATCAAACGCTTGTCCCTCCTGCGATGAGCGCTCTATATTTTGCACATCACAGCCATGCACTTGCTGCATGAACAGCGGCTGCACAGGCCGTGCGCTGTGCGCACTCATCACCGCCTGCAGCACCTGCCGGTTGGCGGCGACGTGCTGCGGATCATCACGCACATGGTCGCCCAGGTTCAGGCTCTCCCACGGTGCGCCGCTGTGGCCGCCCTCGCGCGTGGTGAATACGGCATGGACCCCTGCGATGGGGGGCCAGTCAGGTTGCAGCCAGCGCTGCCAAAGATGCGTGGTATCAGTCACCTGCGCAGCATAACCCGCAAAACTCAGCGCGCAGCGGTGGCGCAAGTCGTGGCACACTTTGCCCCTTCTATTCGCTTTGCCCGTTTTGCCATGCGCTTTGTCTTCACGCCCCCTGTTCAAGCTTCTGTTCCTGTGGTCGGTCAGGTTGATCGCTTCCCCGTACACCGCATCTACTGCGTCGGCCGCAACTACGCCGAGCACGCCAAGGAAATGGGTTTTACCGGCCGTGAAGCGCCCTTCTTTTTCATGAAGCCTGCCGACGCGGTGCTGCCCGCCGAAGACGGCGCCAGCACAGCCATGCCCTACCCCACACTGACTGCCAATCTGCACCACGAGATTGAGCTGGTGGTGGCCATTGGCAAAGGCGGCAAGAACATACCTGCGGCCCAGGCCATGGAGCACATCTGGGGCTACGCCGTAGGCCTGGACATGACCCGCCGTGACCTGCAAAACGACATGAAAAAGCAAGGTCGCCCCTGGTGCATTGGCAAGGCTTTCGAAGCCAGCGCCCCCATCAGCGCCATCACACCCATTGCACAGGCCGGTGCCGTGGAACAGGCCGATATCTGGTTGCAGGTCAATGGCCAGGACCGCCAGCGCAGCAACGTCAACCAGCTGATCTGGAACATTGCCGAGACGATTGAGCACCTGTCGCAGGCCTGGGAGCTGCAGCCCGGTGACCTCATCATGACGGGCACACCCGAAGGTGTGGGTGCCGTGCAAGCGGGTGATGTGCTGGAAGGCGGCATCACCGGCCTGAGCCCCTTGCGCGTCGCCATCACCGCCTGAAAGGTGCCTGGCGCATGAGTTTTCGTCCCACCATCAAGTTTTGCAACCAGTGCGGCAGCGCTGTGCGCCATGCCATTCCCGAAGACGGTGACACGCGCACGCGTGCCATCTGCCCGGCCTGCGGTGTGGTGCACTACCAAAACCCGCTGAATGTGGTGGGGTGCATCCCCGTCATGGATGACGGCCGCATTCTGCTGTGCAAACGCAATATCGAGCCGCGCTGGGGCAAGTGGACCCTGCCCGCTGGCTTTATGGAGCTGGACGAAACCACGGCGCAAGGCGCTGCACGCGAAACCTACGAAGAAGCAGGCGCAGACATCGAAATGGGGCGCCTGTTCTCCGTCATCAGCGTGCCCCGTGTGGGCCAGGTGCACCTGTTTTACTGCGCCCGCCTGCGCAGCGATGTCTTCAACCCCGGCCATGAAACCATCGAAGCGCGCCTATTCCAACCCGAAGACATTCCGTGTGATGAGCTGGCGTTCCGCACCGTCAGCACCACGCTGGAACACTACCTGGCCGACCGCGCCATTGGCACCGTTCAGGTGCACAACATCGATTTGGTTTAGTCACACGCCCCATTTTGGCCCAGCTCTTGCTAACACCCAGTTACAACAAGAGCTGGTCATTTCCCGATCATCGGCCAGCTCACTCTTACAGGGGGTAGACATGGCCAGTGACACCGAGATCCATATTGATACCTTCATCCCCTATATGCGGGATGTGGCGCGCTGTGAGCGTTCCTTGCATGAGCTCAACCTCATGTGGCGCCTGATTGAGTCGTCGGCCAAGATGCATTGCGCAGAAGAGGCCCACAGCATGCTGCCCATGATGGCGGCCACGCGCGAAGGCTTTCAGCGCCTGGAAAAAGACCTGGTGCATTCGATGGTGGCCGAGTCCGTCTCGCAGGTGATGTCCGAGATTGCCACCTGTGCGCACCATGTGATCGACATCTTCGTGCGCAACCTCTACGAGCGCACAGCCGATGTGGGCTTTTTAGGCACCGACCTGACACTGTGCAACCACCTGGCAGGCCTGAGCGATCAGCCAGGCATCATCGAACGCCTGCGCGAGTACCAGCGCAAGTACACGGTCTATGACGAGATCATGCTGCTGGACACCGTCGGCACGGTGGTCGCGCAGATCGATGAAACCTCGCCCGTGGACGGCTCGCGTGACCCCTTGCTGGCCCAAACGCTGGAGAGCACGGGCTTTGTCGAGACCTTCCGCCACACCAGCTTGCGCCCCCACAAAGACCAGGCCCTGCTCTACACACAGCGCATGCTGCACCCCCACACCGGCCAGCCCTGCGGCGTGCTGTGCCTGTCGTTTGATTTTCTGGGCGAGATGGCGGGCATCTTTGCCGGCAGCAGCGCGGCCGAGGGGCGCAGCGTGGCGCTGCTGCTCAACGCACACGATTGCGTGCTGGCCAGCAGCGATGCGCACTGGATTGCACCGGGCACCAAGGTGCCTACCAACCAAAATGGGGCGACGCAGCTCTACACCCACTCGGGGCGCACCTATCTGGTGCAAACCGTGGCGGCCAGTGCCTACCAGGGCTACCCGGGGCCCGCTGGCTGGAAAGGCCAGGTGATGATTCCGATTGAGCAGGCCTTCGGCACCAAAATCATGCGCTGCGTGGACAGCTTGCCCACCGAAGTGGCGCAAGGCCTGCTGTCGCACGCCAAAAACTTTTGCCCGCCGCTGTACGACATCATCCAGGCAGCCGACTCCATCCGTCGTGTGGTGTGGAACGGCCAGGTCATGACAGCCGGGCAGCGCGGTGGCTCCAGCCGCTTGAAATCGGTGCTGGAGCAAATCGGCGAGACCGGCGCGCGTACCAACCAGGTGTTCACCCAGTCCATCCGCGACCTGTACGACACCGTGCTCAGTGCGGGCCTGCGCGACAGCCAGTCGCTGACGCAATTGCTGGTCGACCTGCTGGACCGCAACCTCTACGAACGCGCCAATGACTGCCGCTGGTGGGCGCTCTCGCCCGTGCTGCGCCAGCTGCTCACCCAGGCCCACCACCACGGCGCCCCCAGTGCGCCGCTGCTGGAACAGGCATGCCGGGTGCTGGAGCACATCAACAGCCTCTATACCGTCTACATCCGCCTGATGGTGTATGACCGCGAGGGCCGCATTCTCTGTGCCAGCCACCCGCAGCTGGCCGATGGCAGCAGCGTGCTGAGCCAGCACATTGACAGCGCCAGCCTGCAAGCCGTGCTGCGCCTGAGCGACAGCCAGTCCTACCACGTCAGCCCCTGGACGGCCGAGCACGCCGGGGCAGAAGGCGCCACCTACATCTACCACGCCCCCATTCGCAGCGACGATGCCCACGAGAGCACGGTGGGCGGCATTGCGATTGTGTTCAACGCCATCCCCGAGTTGCAGGCCATGCTGACCAGCGCGCTGGTCGGCAAGCCCAAAACCCGCGCCCTGTATGTGAACCGCCAGGGCCTGGTGCTGGCCAGCACAGACCCCGCTGCACCACCCGGCAGCACCCTGGCGCTGCCCGATGAGGAGTTGCTGCAGGTGCAGCAAGGTGCCAGCCGCGCCGTGATTGCCGTGCACCACGATGCGTACTGCATTCTGGGCGCCAGCGTCTGCCGTGGCTACCGCGAGTTCAAGACCAGCGATGGCTACAGCGACGATGTGCTGGCCATTTCCCTGGAATCGTTTGGGGATGTCGAGCGCGGCAACCACACACTGGGCAGCGCCAGCCACGCACTGCAGGCGTCCAACAGCGCCGTCCAAGGCATTGAGATGGCCACCTTCTATGTGGGCGCCCAGCTGTTTGCGCTGCATGCCGAATCGGTGCTGGAGGCCCTGCCCGCCTCGGCCATCAACCCGGTCTCTGCCGGGCGGCTGCCCTACTGCGTGGGCACGCTGGCACGCCACACCCAGGGCCAGCTCACTGGCTACGTCTGGGTGTTTGATCTGGCGCAGTTGCTGATCGGGCAAGCCAGCCCCATCACCGAGCAAAGCCAGGTGGTGGTGCTGGAGCACGGCGAGCGCAAGCTGGGGCTGCTGGTGGGTGCGCTGCACGGCGTGCACCACTTCCCCAATGAGAGCATCATCCCCGCGCCCACCATGGCCGGGGGGCCAGAATTACTGGTCAACGAGCTGATCAAAGCCAACCAGGGTGCCCTGCTGGTGCAGTGCATCCATCCGCAGGGTCTGCTCAACGCCCTGCAGCGCAAGCCGACTGAAGCCACCGTACAGCCACCCGCCATGCTGAGCTAAACAGCATGGGCTGCGTCAACCCTCTTCAGCGTTTGCCAGGCTGCGCCACGGGCGTGTGGCGCAGCCCGCTGAAGCACGCGGCCATCAGCGCCATACCACCCGCCAGCCACAGCGTGCGCTGCTCGGCCAGGCCTTCGGCGCCGGGCCACAGCACAAAAGCACCGGCCAGGCACACCGCGCCCAGGCCCTGGCCCACATGGCGTGCGGCGCCCAGCATGCCGCTGGCTGCGCCGCTGCGGTAGACAGGGGCCGAAGTCACAATCGTGTGGTTGTTGGGCGACTGAAACATCGCAAAACCCGCGCCACACAGTGCCATGCGCCAGGCAATGTCCCAGCCTGCCGCCCCCAGGGGCAGCATGGCCAGCGCCCACAGGCCTGCAGCAAACAGCACCATTCCCATGGCGCCCAAGCGCCCGGCGGGAATGCGGCCAATCTTGCGCCCCACCAAGGGCGCCACCACGGCCAGCGCCAGCGGCCAGGCACTGATGAGCAAACCCGCTTGCCCGGTGCCCACCCCATGCGTTTCAATCAGCAAGAACGGCATGGCCAAGAACGCCATGGTCTGGGCACTGAAAGCCCCGATCGAAGCCCCCATGGACAGCCTGAACACGGGAATGCGCAGCAAATCCAGCGGCAGCATGGGCCGTGCCTGGGGCTTTTGGCGGCGCACATACAGCCAGCCTGCGCCCCCGCCCAGTACCAGCCACACGGCAATCCAGCGCCAGTCGCTGCCGGCCTGGTAGTGGCTGATACGGTCCAGCGCCAGAAAAATTGCGCCAAACATGGCGATGTTGAGCAGCACATCCCACCACGACAGGCCATAGTCATCGGCGGACTGGGCGGGCCTGGGCAGCGCCTTCAAGCCCAGCCAACACACCAACAGCGCCAGTGGCAGGTGCAAGCTGAACAGCCAGCGCCAGCCCACCTGCGACAGCACCGCGGCCGCCAGCACGGGGCCCATCACCATGCTCAGCGCCACCACCATGGAATTCATGGCCATGCCCTGCCCCAGCTTGCTGCGCGGGTAAATCTGGCGCACCAGCGCGCCGTTCACACTCAGCGCCCCAGCCATGCCCATGCCCTGCAAGGCACGGGCTGCGATCAGCCACGGCAGCGAAGGTGCCAGTGCGGCCATCACGCTGGACAGGCCAAACACCAGCATGCCCCACAGGTACACGCGCTTGTAACCCAGCTGGTCGCCCAGCGCGGCCAGTGGCAACAACAGCACCAAAGAAGCAATCTGGTTGGCGTTCACCACCCACAGGGTATAAGCCGGGTCAATGGCGAACTGCCGCGCCATTTGCGGCAGCGCCAGGTTCAGCATGGTGCTGTCGAGCACGCAAATCATCAGGCCGCACAAGATCACGGCCATGGCCAGCTTGCGCGCCCGCCCCTGCATGCCATCCGCCACGGACGACGGGGTGGCTGCAGCAATATCCGAAACACTCATATTCAATAGCTAACAGCGCTTGCTATACAAGCGCTAGAGCCCAATTAGGGCATAAAAAAACCCCGCAACGTGCGGCGGGGTACAGACAGCACGCAAGGCTTACAGGTGCTGGATGACGACGTTGCCAAAGCCCGAGCAGGACACCTGGGTGGCGCCATCCATCAGGCGCGCAAAGTCGTAGGTGACTTTCTTGCTCTGAATGGCTTGCTCCATGGCGGCAATGATGCGGTCTGCCGCCTCGAACCAACCCATGTGGCGCAGCATCATCTCGCCGCACAAAATCATGGAGCCGGGGTTCACATAGTCCTTGCCCGCATATTTGGGCGCCGTGCCGTGCGTGGCTTCAAACACCGCCACCGATGCCGACATATTGGCCCCCGGCGCAATGCCGATACCGCCAATTTGCGCTGCCACCGCATCCGAGATGTAGTCGCCATTCAAGTTCATGGTGGCAATCACGCTGTACTCGGCGGGGCGCAGCAGCACCTGCTGCAGAAATGCATCGGTGATGCTGTCCTTGATGGTGATGCGCTGGCCGGTTTTGGGGCTGAGCAGCTCCACCCAGGGGCCGCCGTCGATCAGCACGCCACCAAACTCGTTGAGCGCCACCTCATAGCCCCAGTCACGGAAAGCACCTTCCGTGAATTTCATGATGTTGCCCTTGTGCACCAGCGTGACCGACGGCTTGTCATGGTCGATGGCGTACTGGATGGCCTGGCGCACCAGGCGCTGCGTGCCCTCTTTGGACACGGGCTTGATGCCCAGGCCTGAGGTCTCGGGGAAACGAATCTTGTCGATACCCAGCTCATCGCGCAAAAACGCCATCAGCTTGCGGGCCTTGTCGCTGCCTGCGGCAAACTCAATGCCTGCGTAGATGTCTTCGGAGTTCTCGCGGAAAACCACCATATTGGTTTTCTCGGGCTCACGCACGGGCGAAGGCACACCCTGAAAGTAACGCATGGGTCGCAGGCAGACGTACAGATCCAGCTCCTGGCGCAGCGCCACGTTCAGCGAACGAATACCGCCGCCCACAGGCGTATTGAGCGGGCCTTTGATGGAGACGCTGTAGTCGCGCACGGCGGCCACGGTTTCCTCAGGCAGCCACACATCGGGCCCATAGACACGCGTGGCTTTCTGACCGGCATACACCTCCATCCACTGAATCTGGCGCGCGCCGCCATAGGCCTTGGCCACGACAGCATCCACCACCTTGCGCATCACGGGCGTGACGTCCACACCTACGCCATCGCCTTCAATGAAGGGAATGATTGGCTGCAGCGGCACGTTCAGCGACATGTCTGCGTTGACGGTGATCTTCTCGCCTTGCGCGGGAATGTGGATGTGAGTTTGAGTTGTCATCAGAAAAACCTTCGCTTGTCTCTGCATCATTTTAGGAGGGTGTGCGCCGTGCACCAGTCCATGAGCGACAAGCACAACACCCTACGCGCTCTCTGGAGCGCAGCCAGGCAACTGTAGCAGTGCCTCGCACATGGCTTTGATTTTGCGATTTTCCGCATCATCGTGCCGCGTCAATACCGCGTATTGCATGGTGGGGCCCATCGCCCCCAGCGGCATGACCCGCACCGCGTCCATTTTCAGTATCCGGGGGTCTGCGATCTGCAGCACGGCCACACCCAGCCCCAGGCCCACCATCGACACAATCGCTGAGACGTTGTCGAACTCCATTTCGGCCTGCCCCAGCCCATGGACGTCGCGCAAATACGCCGCTGCCAACCCACCGCTGGTGGTGCTGCGGTCATAGGCGATCACCCGGTAGCGCTGCAGACAATGCGCCACATCCCCCTGCGCATCGGGCGGCGCCACCAGCACAAACGGCGTGCGCATCAAGGGCTGCCAGTGCAGCCCACGGCTGAGTGCATCCTGCGCGGGCTGTGCCAGCACCGCCACATCCACTTCGCCGGCACGCACCAGCTGCTGCAGCTGCTTGCTTTTGCCGCGCAGTACCTGCACGGCCAGTTGCGGGTAATGCGCCGCCAGGTATGCCAGTGCCAAGGGCAGCAGCCGCGGCTGCAAGCTGTCTAGCATGCCCAGCCGTACAGTGCCCTGCACCACGAGGCTACTGCGCTGGCGCATGGCATCGATCTGCGCCAGAAAAGCGGCGGCAGCACTGTTGACCTCCTGTGCCAGGGGGCGCACGCGCACGCTGTGGCTGGAGCGGTCAAACAGCACCACGCCCATGAAGGCCTCCAGCTGTTTCATCTGCATGCTGACAGCACCTGGCGTCAGGTGCAGCTGCTGTGCGGCCTTGGCCATGGAGCCCGTGGCCAGCACGGCCTGCAAGGTGTGGAATGTTTCAAGCTTCATGCGCGTGGTCGCTGCCGGGATCAAGGATGCACCTGAACAAGCAGGATCCAAGCCAGTCTGAACCACTTTGGCGCAACACCTGCCCGTGGGCGCACCAGCAAGTGCCACGCCGTGTACCTGCTGCAGTGCACCCAGGCACTGTGCACGCCACCTTCCCCCGCAGCCACCACACCACAGGCTGACCACGCAGCCACGGAAATTCAAGCACTTAGCCCATCGAATGCGCGCCCAAGGCGGGGGCATCAATTATTTTTAATTCAATGTGATTTTTATTGCTCTCATGTTGATAGCACCTGGCACGGCAATTGCACAAACTCTGCATTCACACCACCAGGGCTCTGGCCATGAAAACCATCAACAACATTAGCTTTTTGGACCAAATACCCGAAATGATTCAACCGGAGCACACGGCATTATTGGTCGTCGATGTGCAAAATGATTTTTACCACCCCGATGGGCTGTATGCCCAAAACGGTAAAAACATGGCATCGACCTATGCCAGCTTGCCCGGCATTATCGAGATGGTGCAACTGGCACAGCAGAAAAACATCCTGACGATTTTTCTGCAGCAAATTACCTTACCCAATGGAAAAAGCGATTCCCCCTCGTGGATGCGCTTGAAATGCCGTGATGGAAAAAATCCGGCCTACACCCTGAAAAACAGCTGGGGCGCGCAGCTTTCCGAGGGTTTGAATCCCACCGATAACGATGTGGTGATTGAGAAATTCCGCTCGGATGCATTTGTCAAAACCCAGCTGGATGCGGTTTTGGATACCCAGGGCATTAAAACCCTGGTGGTCATTGGAACTTCCACCGAAGGTTGTGTGGAATCCAGTATTCGCGGCGCTTCTTACCATGATTATTACGTGGTGGCCGTGGAAGATTTGATTTGCAGCACCAACCCGGCATTACACGACGGCTCTATGGCATTTGTGAAAGCCCGTTATCCCGTGTGCCAGGCAGCAGATATTCGTGCCATTTGGAATCCAGCCTAAAACCCATTATTCAGGACCTGCCACCATGTTCAAAAAAATTACGCCCTGGTTCGCCGCATTTTGCTTGACCCTGCCTGCCGCCGCACACGCCACCTACCCTGACAAGCCCGTGCGCCTGGTGGTGGGCTTTTCTCCCGGCGGCCCCACCGATATTGCCGCCCGCCTGGTGGCCAAACACCTGGGCCAGGATTTGCAGCAGCCCTTTGTGATCGACAACAAAGCCGGTGCTGGCGGCAATCTGGCCACCATCGAAACCGCCAAAAGCACCGGCGATGGCTATACCGGCATGGTGACGGGCATGAACCTCACCATCAACCCATATATGACGCAGGGGCTGAAGGTCGACTCCCAAAAAGACTTTGCCCCGGTGCGCGTTTTTGCCACCTCCCCCACGATCTTGGTGGTGCGCAAGGACTTCCCGGCCAACAACTTTGCCGAGTTCGTACAAACGCTTAAGCAGAACCCTGCCAAGTACAACGCTTCCGCCCAAGGCGCCTCGCCGGTGCTGGCCATTCAGCTGTTCAAAACCAGCACCCAGACGGAAATCGCCTCCATCCCCTACAAGGGCGCAGCCCCGGCCATGGTGGATCTGGTGGCCGGCCATGTGGACCTGTCGTTTGCCTCGCTGGGCTCGGTCATGCCGCATATCCAAAGCGGCAAGGTCAAAGCCCTGGCCATCGCCGCCCCCCAGCGCCACAAAGACCTGCCGCAGGTGCAGACGTTCTCTGAAGTCGGCATGCCGGACTTCCGCTTTGACTCCTGGGTCGGCCTGCTCTACCCCAAGGGCACGCCTGCGGACGTGCTGCACAAAGTCGATGCTTCGCTGGGCAAGCTGGTGGGCACCCCTGAGTTTGCCGCCGCGCTGGACAAGGCCGGGATGGAGCCTGTGCTGAACGGCAGCCCCGCCTCGTTCAAGCAGCTGATCCGCGAGGAAATGCAGCTCTACCAAAAGCTGTCCGAAAGCCTGCCCCAGCAAGCCCTCTGAGTTTCCTCTGGGCCTTCACGGGCCTTTGGTGAAGGTGCCTGCGGGCATCTTCACTTTTTTTATGTTTGTGCCACGGCCAGCCGCGCGTACGCGCACCTGGCCCTGTTTTGTTTGCATGTCCTGCTCTTCTTCTACCGCCCCCCTTCCCGCCGATGGCCTGCACGGTGCACGCCGCCTGTGGGCGGTCTGCACCATCGTTTGCGGTCTGTTCATGTGTGTGGCCGACACCACCATGCTGAACATCGCTTTGCCCACCATCAGTGATGATCTCGGTATTGACCCCGCGCATGCGCTGTGGATCGTCAATGCCGGGCAAATCATTCCGCTGATGGTGCTGTTCCCGCTATCCGCCCTGGGGGACAAGCTGGGCTACCCGCGCATTTACCTGTGCGGCATTGCCTTGTTTGGCCTGGCCAGTGTGCTGGCCCTTTGCGCTCCCAGCCTTCCATGGCTGGTGGCTGCACGCGCTGTTCAGGGGCTGGCCGTGGCAGCGGTACTCAGCGTCAACACCGCCTTGGTGCGGCAAATCTACCCGCGCGCGCTGCTGGGGCGCGGGATTGCACTGAACTCCATGGTCAGCGCCATCAGCACCGTCAGCGGCCCGCTGATTGGCGCTGCCATTCTGAGCTGGGCACCTTCGTGGCGCATGCTGTTTGCGCTGCACCTGCCTCTAGCCCTGGCCATTGTGGCACTGGGCTGGCACGTGCTGCCCCGTGCCCACCACCGCCGCCCAGGCGATAAGACCCACACCTTGTCAGCGTGTGATGTGCTGCTCAATATGGGCATGTTTGGCGGCATGTTCATGGCGCTGGACCGCCTCACCCATACCACCACGGCCACGCACGCCTTGCTGGCCTTGCCATGGCTGGGCCTGGCGCTGCTGTGTGGCTGGTGCTATGTGCGCCGCCAGCGCACACACACCCAGCCCATGCTGCCACTGGATTTGATGCGCCAGCGCATCTATCAGCTGTCTATTGGGGCCTCAGTCTCGGCTTTTGCCGCGCAGACCATGGCTTTCCTGGCGCTGCCGTTCGCGCTGGTGCAGGCACAGGGCTTGAGCGTGGCCCAGCTGGGCACGGTTTTGACAGCCTGGCCACTGGCCCTGGCCTTCACAGCCCCCTGGGTCGGCCGCGCAATTGGCCGCGTGCCATCGGCCCTGCTGGGCGCTGCCGGCATGCTGCTGATGGCGGCTGGGCTGGCCGCCATGGCGGCCTTGCCTGCGCAGGCCAGCATGCTGGACATGGCCTGGCGCTTGGCGCTGTGCGGCGCGGGGTTTGGACTGTTCCAGTCACCCAACAACCACACGTTTGTTACTACGGCACCGGCGCACCGCAGTGGTGCTGCCAGCGGGCTGATGGGGTCCTCGCGCCACGCTGGGCAGTGTGCCGGGGCACTGTGCCTGAGCGCCTGCTTTGTATTGACCCCCAGCCATGGCGCCACCGTAGCCCTGTGGCTGAGCGCTGGCTGGGCCGTGCTGGCGGCGCTGAGCAGTTTCTGGCGACAGCGCTACACCGCACACCCGCTGCAGCACCTATGATGGCTGCCATGCAGACCCTGTTGCCCTCTCTCCTTCGCCACCGCCTGGCCGCCATGGCCTGTGTGCTGTGCAGCACCACCGCCAGCCTCAGCCATGCCCAGCCGCCCGAGGCCCCACAGCTGAACTTGCCGCGCGTTGAACTGCGTGCAGGCATGTACCGCATCGACACCCAGGTGGCCACCCGCTTTCACGAGCGCCAAACCGGACTGATGCACCGCAGCGCCATGCCCCAGCACGAAGGCATGCTGTTTGCGTTTGAGGAGCCCGGGGTGCAGTGTTTCTGGATGAAGAACACGCTGATTCCGCTCACCGCCGCTTTTGTGGCCGATGACGGCACGATTGTGAATCTGGCAGACATGCAGCCGCTGGACGAAGCCTCACACTGCTCGGCCAAGCCCGTGCGTTTTGTGCTGGAGATGAACCAGGGCTGGTTCAAGGCCAAAAACATCCAGGCGGGCGCCAAACTCAGCGGCGCACCGTTTCAAGCCAAACCCTGAATGCCGACCTGCGTGCCGCACTCTGGGTGGCACGCAGCGTGCGAAGCACCGGGCTGATTCTGGCCATACGGCCCATACGATCCTCGCAGCGCATGCCCCGTGTTTGTTTGCACCCCTGCAGCCAGCACTACCGCGCATTGGGCACAACAAGCTGGCAGTCGCTTTCAAGAGCCCGCAGTGCCTGCCCTAACCTGCAAAGGTGCTGGCAAGCCCTAAAGCCAGGCCACCACCCATCACCCAGCACACGAAAGAGCGCGCCGTACTGGCCAGGCTATGGCCTTGCTTGGTGCGTGCCCCTGCGCAGAGGAGCCAGCACGCTGACAAGAAAATGAAACCGATCAACATAAGAATGATTGCTATTTACTCAAATACAATGTTCAGATGAACGCATCTTCACCAGCAGACCAACCCCGCATCAAATCCTGGACGGGCCTGTGCCTTGGCGTGCTCGCCGCTGGGCTGAATATCTACGCTTTCGCTGACGACCGTGCGTTGCACAGCTTGTTGGCGGCACTGGCTTTCTTGGCCTTTGCTTATCCGTGGAGCCAGATCGTTGGCTTTACCAAACCTGCGGTCATGACGCGCACCACCACCGCACTGACGTATGTGGCGCTGGCATTGCTACTGGTCTCTTTGCTGCTGCGCTTCATGTAGTTGCGCCATGCAGGGCGGCCTCTCGACCGCGCATTCCTGCAAATCATTCCATAAAAAAAGAGCTGCAAGCGCTGGGTGGATAAGGCTTTGATAGAGTTTTCACCTTCAAAGCCCGTTCAACCCGGCGCTTGCAGCTCTTTTTTTTGAAAGCCCGCTCCCCTCAGGCAGCGGGCTTTGTCACATTCAGGCCAGCGATGCGATCGCGGCGTTGAAGGTGGCGCTGGGGCGCATCACAGCGTCCAGCTTGGCCAGCACGGGCTGGTAGTAACCGCCGATGTCGGCGGCCTTGCCTTGCACGGCGTTCAGCTCAGCCACGATCTTGGCTTCGTTGTCCGCCAAGGTCTTGGCCAAAGGCGCGAACTTGGCAGCCAGGGCTGCGTCGTCGGTCTGCGCTGCCAAGGCTTGTGCCCAGTACAGCGACAGATAGAACTGCGAGCCACGGTTGTCGATCTGGCCGACCTTGCGCGAAGGCGACTTGTTTTCGTCCAGCAGTTTGCCTGTGGCTTGGTCCAGCGTCTTGGCCAGCAGCTTGGCAGGCACGTTGCCGTTCTTGATGCCCATGTCTTCCAGCGACACGGCCAGCGCCAGGAATTCACCCAGCGAGTCCCAGCGCAGGAAGTTCTCTTCCACCAGCTGTTGCACGTGCTTGGGGGCCGAGCCGCCCGCGCCGGTTTCGTACATGCCGCCACCTGCCATCAAAGGCACGATGGAGAGCATCTTGGCCGAGGTGCCCAGTTCCATGATGGGGAACAGGTCGGTCAGGTAGTCGCGCAGGATGTTGCCGGTGACCGAGATGGTGTCCAGACCGCGTGCGACGCGCTCCAAAGTGAAACGCATGGCGCGCACTTGGCTCATGATCTGGATGTCCAGACCCGTGGTGTCGTGGTCCTTCAGGTACTTTTGCACCTTCTTGATCAGCTCGGCTTCGTGCGGACGGTAGGCGTCCAGCCAGAAAATCGCGGGCATGCCGGAGTTGCGGGCACGGGTCACGGCCAGCTTCACCCAGTCACGGATTGGAGCGTCCTTGACCTGGCACATGCGCCAGATGTCACCGGCTTCCACGTTCTGTGTCAGCAGCACTTCGCCGGTGGTGATGTCCACGATATTGGCCACGCCAGCTTCCGCCAGTTCGTAGGTCTTGTCGTGCGAGCCGTACTCTTCGGCCTTTTGCGCCATCAAACCCACGTTGGGCACGGTGCCCATGGTGCGGGGGTCGAAGTTGCCGTGCCACTTGCAGAAATTGATCATTTCTTGGTAGATACGGGCAAAGGTCGACTCAGGCATCACGGCCTTGCAGTCGTAAGGCTTGCCATCAGCACCCCACATCTTGCCGCCTTGGCGAATCATGGCGGGCATGGAAGCGTCCACGATCACGTCATTGGGCGAGTGGAAGTTGGTGATGCCCTTGGCCGAGTCCACCATGGCCAGCGCAGGACGGTGTTCCTGGCAGGCGTGCAGATCACGGATGATTTCTTCGCGCTTGGAAGCTGGCAGGGTCTCGATCTTTTCGTAGAGCGTCGACATGCCGTTGTTCACGTTCACGCCCAGCTCGTCAAACAGCTTGCCGTGCTTCTCGAACGCTTCCTTGTAATAGATCTTCACGCAGTGACCGAACACGATGGGGTGCGAGACCTTCATCATGGTGGCCTTGACGTGCAGCGAGAACAAGATGCCCGCTTCCTTGCAGTCGTCCAGTTCCTTTTCGTAGAAGTCGCACAGCGCCTTCTTGCTCATGAACATGGAGTCGATGATCTCGCCGTCTTTCAGCGCTACCTTTTCCTTGAGCACCACGGTCTTGCCCGATGCGGTCTCCAGCACCATCTTCACATCACGTGCCTTGTGCAGGGTGATGGACTTTTCGCCGTGGTAGAAGTCGCCTTCGTGCATGTGGGAGACGTGGGTCTGCGACCACTGCTTCCACTCACCCATGGAGTGGGGGTTCTTCTTGGCGAAGTTCTTGACCGCAGCCGGTGCGCGGCGGTCCGAGTTGCCTTCGCGCAGCACGGGGTTCACAGCCGAGCCCAGGCACTTGGAGTAGCGTGCCTTGATGGCCTTGTCGGCGTCGGTGGTGGGGTTCTCTGGGAAGTCAGGGATGGCGTAGCCCTTGCCCTGCAGTTCCTTGATGGCTGCCATCAGCTGGGCCACGGAAGCCGAGATGTTGGGCAGCTTGATGATGTTGGCTTCGGGAGTCAGAGTCAGCTTGCCCAGCTCGGCCAGGGTGTTGGGCACGCGCTGTGCTTCGGGCAACATGTCGCTGAACTCGCCCAGGATACGGGCGGCTACGGAGATGTCGCTGGTCTCGACATTCACGCCGGCAGTGGAAGCGAAAGCTTGCACCACGGGCAGGAAAGCGCTGGTCGCCAGACGGGGAGCTTCATCCGTCAGGGTGTAGATGATGGTGGATTGCTGAGTTGTCATCTCTTGCTTTTGGCTCGATGGATTGCTGGGATGTGGATAGGCAGTACAAATCGCCTGCTCCCGACCGGGTTGCCCGCTGCGGTGCACGCGCTTGCACGGTGCTCAGAGCAACCGCCAGAAATTTCGCATGCGTGAAGCAGACTTCCACTATGCAAAATTCTAACCGTTGATCCGCCCTTTTTATCAACTCTTCTACAAGAGTTAATCAAAAACTCTTCTATAAGACTTGATTGACGCAAGCCATGTTTAGTGCTTGCAGCCCACAATCTACCAGCGCACCCAAAGAAAAACCCGCGGGCTTTCACCAGCGGGTTTGACCGTCGTCACGTTATGCGATGACAGCTACACGTCAGACACTGCCTTAGGCAGCGAAGTTGCTTTCGGCAAACTTCCAGTTCACCAGCTTGTCAAAGAATGTTTCGACAAACTTGGGACGTGCATTGCGGTAGTCGATGTAGTACGCGTGTTCCCACACGTCCACAGTCAGCAGGGCCTTGTCGGCGGTGGTCAGGGGGGTGCCAGCAGCGCCCATGTTGACGATGTCCACCGAGCCATCGGCCTTCTTGACCAGCCATGTCCAGCCGGAGCCAAAGTTGCCCACGGCGGAAGCCACGAACGCCTTCTTGAACTCGGCGTAGGAGCCCCACTTCTTGTTGATGGCGTCCGCCAGCGCGCCTGTAGGTTCTGCGCCGCCGTTGGGGGTCATGCAGTTCCAGAAGAAGGTGTGGTTCCAGATCTGTGCAGCCTGGTTGTAGATGCCACCGGAAGACTTCTTGATGACATCTTCCAGTTCCATGTTTTCGAATTCGGTACCCACTTGCAGCTCATTGAGCTTGACCACGTATGCGTTGTGGTGCTTGCCGTGGTGGAACTCCAGCGTTTCTTGGCTGTAGTGGGGAGCCAGCGCGTCGATGGCATAAGGCAATGCAGGCAGAGTGCGTTCCATGATGAATCCTCGTGGGTGGGTATAAAAATAGTTAGAAGCCCCGCACCGCACCGTGGCGGCGTGGCTGGCCATCCAAGCGTGTAGTTTGACGTGGCGCAAACCCCATGCTGTGTCAGCCATTGTAGGAAGAACGCAGGCAGATTGCAGCTAAAAACCTCAAGCCTTTTGCTATCAAAGGCAAAGCAACTGCGCAAAACGCTGCGGCCATCCGCCGCACGCCCGGCTACAGCAGCTTGGGCTGCGTCACGCTCACATCCAGCTGGCCGTCAGCCAGCACCGCTTTCAACGGGGTGCCCACGGGTGCCTGCCGGGCGCTGGTGACCACCTGCCCGTTGGGCGTGGTCAGCACGCTGTAGCCACGCTCGAGCACGCGCTGCGGATTCAGCAGCTCCAGGCGTACCCGCCACTGCTGCAGGCTTTGCTGCTGCTGGCTCAAGCGCCGCTGGGTTTTTTGAACGAAATCAGCCTGTAGCGCTTGATACACCTGCGCTTGCCGCTGCATTTTCATGAGTAATCCGTGCCGCGCTTGCTGACCCAGCTGTGCCAGGTGCAAACGCTGCTGCGCCATCTGCTGGCTGGGGCGCCCCAGGCGGTTGGCCGCCGCATCCAGGCGCTGACCTTGCCGATCCACCTGGCGCAGCAACGCATCCTGGATGCGGGAGTGCATGGCATCCAGACCGTCGAGCCACGCCTGGCGCGGCTGCGCCACCAGTTCAGCGGCCGCCGTGGGCGTGGGCGCGCGCAGGTCGGCACAAAAATCGGCAATGGTGAAATCGGTCTCGTGCCCCACCCCGCTGATCAGCGGCACCGGGCTTTGCACGATGGTGCGCGCAACCTGCTCGTCATTGAAGGCCCACAGGTCTTCCATGGAGCCGCCACCGCGCACCAGCAAGATCACGTCCACCGCAGGCACACCGGGCTCGCCCTGGCGCGCGGCCATGCCATACAGCTGCTGCAGCGCACGCACGATGGATGCCGGCGCCTCTGCGCCCTGCACCAACGCTGGCGCAATCAGCACCGGAATGTGCGGCACACGGCGGCGCAGTGCGGTGGCCACATCGTGCAAGGCGGCAGCCCCCAGCGACGTCACCACGCCAATGCCGCGCGGCATGACGGGCAGCGCGCGCTTGCGCTCGGGATCAAACAGCCCCTCGCCCTCGAGCTGCGCCTTCAGGCGCAAAAACTGCTCAAACCAGGCCCCTTGCCCGGCGCGCTGCAGGCTCTCCACAATCAGTTGCAGATCACCGCGCTGCTCATACACCCCCAGCTTGCCGCGCACTTCCACCAGCTCGCCGTCGCGCGGCGTGAAGTCCATGGCCATGGCAGCGCGGCGAAACATGGCACAGCGCAACTGGCCCGCGGCATCCTTGATGCTGAAGTAACAGTGGCCGCTGCCCGCACGGGAAAAGCCCGTGATCTCGCCGCGCACCGTCACTGGGTTGAAGCGCGCCTCCAGGCTGTCGGCAATGGCACGGCACAGCGCGCCGACATCCCACACGCGGGGTTTGCCCATGGAGGGGGTGGAATCAAAAAAAGACATGGATCAATAGCGCCACTCAAACAAGCACAGAAAGCCACAGCGCCCCACCAGCGCCTGCGCTGAAGCTGTGCCGCAGGCCGATTGCGCGCAAATCCAACGGTACAAACCGGGCGCAGCGCAGGCGCTGCGTAATAATGCGAGGCTGCAGACTCACAACACAAGCACGGGAGAAACGAAGTTGCTGTCGATCATACAGGCCGCTGGCTGGCCCATCTGGCCCCTTATTGCATGTTCCATCTTCGCTCTGGCACTGATTTTTGAGCGTTTTATTTCCCTCAAGACAGCCCGTGTTGCCCCACCCAAGTTGCTCGACGAAGCCATCTCTGTCTCCAAAGACCGCCTGCCCGGCAACGATGTGATTCAGCAGCTGGCCCAAAACAGCGCCCTGGGCGAAGTGCTGGCCAGCGGCATGCAACAGCTGACGGCCTACCCCCAAAGCAGCGAAGAAGACCTGCGCGCACGCATGGAGTCCACCGGCCGCGCCGTGGCCCACCGTCTGGAGAAATACCTGAGCGCCCTGGCCACCATCGCCTCGGCCGCCCCCTTGCTGGGGCTGCTGGGCACGGTGATCGGCATGATCGAGATTTTCGGCTCCCAGTCGGGCGCTGGTGCCATGGGCACGGGCAACCCCGGTCAGCTGGCGCACGGTATCTCGATTGCGCTGTACAACACCGCGTTTGGCCTGATCGTGGCCATTCCGGCGCTGATCTTCTGGAAGTACTTCCGCGCCCGTGTGGATGCCTATTTGCTGCAACTGGAGCTGGCCGGTGAGCAGTTTGTGCGCCACCTCAGCCGTCTGCGCAGCAAATAAAAAGCAAGGCGCACCATGGCCATGAATTTTCGCCCCCGCCGCGCTGAAGAGCCCGAGATCAATCTGATCCCGTTCATCGACGTGCTGCTGGTGGTGCTCATCTTCCTGATGCTCAGCACCACCTACAGCAAGTTCACCGAGCTGCAGCTGACACTGCCCACGGCCGATGCCGAGCAGATGCGCGATCGCCCCAAAGAGGTGATCGTCTCCATCGCGGCCGATGGCCGCTATGCGATCGATAAAAACCCGCTGGATGACCGCTCGGTCGATGCGATTGCCAGCGCACTGTCGGGCGCAGCACCCGCTGGTGGCAACAGCATTGTCATCATCAGCGCCGATGCCGCCGCCCCGCACCAGTCTGTGGTCTCGGCCATGGAAGCCGCGCGCCGCGCCGGGCTGACGCAAATCACCTTTGCCACGCAGTCTGCCGCCACCGCTGGCAAGAAATAAAGACCGCCCATGAGCAGCGCCCCCGCCCACCAGGGCACCGGCTCTGACCGCTTTCGCCAGCTCTGGCGCAGCCGCAGCCCCGCCGCTTGCGCCCTGCTGCCGTTGGCGGCGCTGTATGGCGCACTGTCCGGGCTGCAGCGCAAGCTCTACCAGTGGGGCCTGAAAAAAGCCCAGCACCCGGGCGTGCCCGTCATCGTGGTGGGCAATGTGATTGCTGGCGGCGCGGGCAAAACCCCGGTCACGCTGGCCACGGTGGCCCACCTGCAGGCACGCGGGCTGCAAGTGGGCATCATCTCGCGCGGCTACGGCCGCAGCAGCGACGATTGCCGGCAAGCCACACCCCAATCGCTGCCGCAAGATGTGGGCGACGAGCCCCTGCTCATGGCCCGCGCCAGCGGCGTGCCCGTGTTTGTGGCGCGCCAGCGCATCGATGCCGCGCGCGCCCTGCTGGCCGCCTACCCCGCCACCAATGTCCTGGTCTGCGACGACGGCCTGCAGCACCACGCCCTGGCACGCGATCTGGAGATTTGCGTTTTCAACAACGAAGGCATTGGCAACGGCTGGCTGCTGCCCGCCGGCCCGCTGCGCGAGGCGTGGCCTCGCCCGGTCACCGCCGTGCTGCACTCCGCCACCCAGCCACCTGCAGGCACGCCCGCCAGCACCCCCAGCTTTCAGCTCCAGCGCCAGCTGGCGCCGTACGCCGTCAACCGCGACGGGCAGCGCCTGCCCCTGCAGGATTTGCAGAGCCAGCCGCTGCACGCACTGGCGGCCATTGCCCGCCCCGAAGATTTTTTTGCCATGCTGCGCGCCCAGTCTCTGCAGCTGCAGAGCACGGAAGCCCTGCCCGATCACTACAATTTTGCAAGCTGGAAGCGCCCACTGGATAAGCGCTTGCAAGTGATTTGCACCGAAAAAGACGCCGCCAAACTCTGGCAAGTCATGCCCGAAGCCTGGGCCGTGCCCCTGCAACTGCAAGTGGATCCAGGCTATTTTGATCTGCTGGATGCGCGGCTGTGCCTATCATCCCCCCATTGAAGAACACCACCGGTACACCGTTATGGACCCCAAACTGCTTGAACTCTTGGTCTGCCCCGTCACCAAAGGCCCGCTGCGCTTTGACAAAGAGCGCCAAGAACTGATTTCCCACAGCGCCCGTCTGGCCTACCCCGTGCGCGACGGCATGCCCATCCTGCTGGAAAACGAAGCCCGCCCTCTGGAAAACAGCGAACTGGAAGGCTGATTGCCGTGCGCTTCACCGTCCTGATTCCCGCGCGCCTGGCCTCCAGCCGCCTGCCCAACAAGCCGCTGGCCGACATTGCGGGCCTGCCCATGGTGGTTCGCGTGGCGCAGCAAGCGCGCAAGAGCGCTGCCACCCACGTGGTGGTGGCCGCTGACAGCGCCGCCATCGTCGAGGCTTGCGCCGCGCACGGCATTGAGGCCGTGCTCACCCGTGTTGACCATCCCAGCGGCAGCGACCGCCTGGCCGAGGCCTGCACCCAACTGGGCCTGGATGGTGAGGACATGGTGGTCAATGTGCAGGGTGACGAGCCTTTGATTGACCCGGCACTGATCGACGCCGTCGCTGGCGTGCTGGCCAATGCGCCCAGCGCCAGCATGGGCACCGCCGCCCACCCAATTGCCAGCCGCGAAGACTATCTGAACCCCAATGTGGTCAAGGTGGTGTGCAACGCTGCCGGGCTGGCGCACTACTTCAGCCGCGCCCCCATTCCGTTTCACCGCGACCGCGCCAGCGAACAGTGGTGGAGTGAAAACAGCGACTTTGCGCCGCTGCGCCACGTGGGTATATACGCGTACAAAGCGGGGTTTTTGCGCAGCTTTCCGCAGCTCAGCCCCGCCCCGACGGAGCAGGTGGAATCGCTGGAACAGCTGCGTGCGCTGTGGCATGGCCACCAGATTGCCGTGCACATCACACAACACGCACCCGGCGCGGGCGTGGATACACCGCAAGATCTGCAACGCGTGCGCGCCCTCTTTGGGCAGCCATAAAGCCTTGAATTTCAGTAATTTCTGAAAATTGCAAGAAAAATAAGAGCAGTTAGCGCTTGATTTCGCTGGGTTTCAATGGCCTTCGACATTGAACCGTAGCAAATACAAGCGCTAGCTGCTCTTTTTTTAGCAATGCGCTGCGCACAGTCTTGTACAAGAGATGCCGCAGTCTTATCAGCACCACCCGTTTTGCGCATAACGGGCAAGCACTCTGAGCCGCCGCTGTCAAGCGACCCACGTCGCAATAAAAAAACTGCGGCGCTACCATGTGCTGCGCGCGTTGTAAGTCCAAAACAAGGGCGTGCATGCTATCCTTGAACGGATATCGAGCGGTTGCCGCCTGCTTTTTCTCTCGCAAGAAAAGCCCCGCTCCGCCAAGAATTTCTACATTTCGAGGATCTCCATGAAACTGATTTTGTTGGGCGCTCCCGGCGCCGGCAAAGGCACGCAAGCCACTTTCATCTGCCAGAAGTTCGGCATTCCCCAAATCTCCACCGGCGACATGCTGCGCGCAGCCGTCAAGGCTGGCACGCCCCTGGGCCTGCAAGCCAAGGCCGTGATGGATGCGGGCCAGCTGGTCAGCGACGACCTGATCATCAACCTGGTCAAGGAACGCATTGCCCAGCCCGACTGCGCACAAGGCTTCCTGTTTGACGGCTTCCCCCGCACCATCCCCCAAGCCGACGCCATGAAGGCCGCCGGCGTGGATCTGGACTATGTGCTGGAAATCGACGTGCCGTTCGATGCCATCATCGAACGCATGAGCGGCCGCCGCAGCCACCCCGCTTCGGGCCGCACCTACCACGTCAAGTTCAACCCACCCAAGGTGGAAGGCAAGGACGACGTGACCGGTGAAGAGCTGGTGCAGCGCGCTGACGACCAAGAAGAAACCGTCAAGAAGCGCCTGGACGTCTACAGCAACCAGACACGCCCTCTGGTCGACTACTACCAAGCCTGGGCGCAGCAAGAGCCCGCCAAGGCCCCCAAGTACCGCGCTATCAGCGGCATGGGTTCGGTGGACGAAATCACTGCACGTGCTTTCCAGGCTTTGAGCGCATAAACACTGCGGTCATAGCTCACAAAAAAGCTGCCCTCGAGGCAGCTTTTTTTATGAGCATCGGCAGCGCAGCCGCTGCACACACGCCCTACGCCCCCAGCGCACCCAAGCGTTCAGGCGCTCTGAGCCAGCAGCGCCAGTATCAGGCTGATACGCGCCTTGACCGGGCTGAGCGTGCTGACGCTGGCATCCTCCTGGCCATCGGCCTGCACAATCTGCCCCTGCTCACAGCGCGTGGTGCGCCACACCACCACACCTTGCACCACCGCACGGTGCAGCGCCTGCATCAGCGCCTGGTGCACCGATCCATTGCCGGTGCCGGCCACCACCAGCCCCTTCACCCCAGCGGTCACCAGCACATCCACCAGCTCCGACCGGGCAGCGGCCGTGCTGGTCACCAGCTCCACCCAGGGCCACTGCGCCGCATCGGCCTGCCACAGCGCTGCAGGCAAGGCTTCGCTGGCAGGCATACCCGCCAGCGTCTGTGCCCAGCGCACCCGCCCTTCTTCCACCCACGCAGCAGGCCCCTGGGCACCGGAAGAAAATGCGTTCACACGATAAGGATGCACCTTGCGCAGCCATTGCGCGCTGTGCACCTCGCCCGCGGCTACCACCCACACCCCGGCTGCACCTTGCGCCACAGCCATCACCGCATCGCGCAGATTGGCGGGCCCATCGGCCGACAAGGCGGTCGCCGGGCGCATGGCACACGTCAGCACCACCGGCTTGGTCGGCTGCAGCACGCATTGCAAAAACCAGGCGGTTTCTTCCAGCGTGTCTGTGCCGTGCGTCACCACCAGCCCCGCCACCTCGTCCTGTGCCAGCCACTGGCTGCAGGCCAAGGCCAGTTGCTGCCAGGTGGCAATGTCCATGTCCTTGCTGTCCAGCTGGGCCACCTGCTCAGCCTCCAGCGCAAAGTCCCCCTGCAGGCCCATGTGCGCCATGGGCTGTAGCAACTGCGCCACGCTGATCTGGGCGGCTTTGTAACCCACGCTTCCTCCCTGCGCGCTCCCCTGCCCGGCAATCGTGCCCCCGGTTCCCAAGATCACAATTTTTCTTGTCATAGGTACTTGCAGCCCTCACGAAACTGGTTAAAAATACAGGTACTGGATAAACAAACAGTTATCCCTAGCAAGGACAGGCATGGAGCACACCAACCTCACCCCCAGACAGCAGCAGATTCTGGATCTGATCCAGGAGGCCATCTCGCGCACCGGCGCACCGCCCACGCGCGCAGAAATTGCCCGCACCCTGGGCTTCAAATCCGCCAATGCCGCCGAAGAACACCTCAAGGCCCTGGCACGCAAAGGCGTGCTGGAGCTGGTCAGTGGCACTTCGCGCGGCATTCGCTTGGTCAGCGATACCGTGCGCCACATCAACGCAGCGCGCGGCACCCACTTTGACCTGCCAATGGCAGCCATGCAACCCCTTTTGCTGCCCCTGGTGGGCCGCGTGGCGGCTGGCTCTCCCATTTTGGCGCAAGAGCACATTGATCAAAGCTTTGCCGTCGAAACCAGCATGTTCGCCAGCAAGCCCGACTACCTGTTGCGCGTGCGCGGCATGTCCATGCGTGATGCCGGCATTCTGGATGGCGACCTGCTGGCCGTGCAATCCACACGTGAAGCGCGCAACGGCCAAATCGTTGTAGCCCGCCTAGGCGACGAAGTTACGGTCAAACGTCTGCGCAAGACCCCTGCAGGCATTGAACTGCTACCTGAAAACCCGGACTACCCGGTCATTGAAGTCAGCGATAGCGAGAATTTTGCGATTGAAGGCCTGGCCGTTGGCCTGATTCGCAACACCTTCCAGCTCTAAGCCACCCCACCCTCACCCACCTTGCCAATGCAGCCTTTTGTGCTGCAGGGATTGCTGTCGCCTTTTTTTGCTGCAATTTTTCATCCCGGAGGAAAAAGCCATGCGCCTTCTGCACTGCCCCCTGCCTTTGCCACAGATTGAGTCCACTGGCACGGTTCAAGCCAGCAACCAGACACCGTTCATCACACGCGCCCTGCAGCAGCACTGCCATGCAGTCAGCACAGGCAATGTACGCCTGATGCGCCGCCCCAAAGACGTGGACAGCCAGCGCTTTGCCCTGTCCGGCAAGTTGGCCGATGTGTGCGCTGCACTGGATGAGCTAGCAGCCCAGGAAACCCGCAATGCCCGTCGCGTGGCCATGCACTGACCGCCTGAGCGCACCACGCACCCGACTCAGCCTTTGGCTGACAAGAAATAGCGTCAACACAGCGGAATCACCTCCGCCATTTGCGGCACGATGCAAACAACAGAGCCCACCCACACCATCAGCGACACCACACCGGCAGGAGGATTTATGAGCGCAACGCCCAACTCCACATCACGCCAACCCACCTTGCCCAGCAGCGGCGGCCTGCTAGGACGCGGCTTTACCTATCGCACCGCAGAAAAAACCGATGTCCGCCTGACCTGGGAGCGCGCTAAAGCCACCTTGCCCCAGCTACCCAAGCCGGCTTGACCTTCAAAATGAGAGCTGTCCACGTAGCTCCCACAAGGCTTAGGGCGCCAAAAAATCCCCAATGTGGTGCATATCCATGCTGCACGGTTGCAACTGTCGCAGTTGCACACAACGATATGTGTAGAACCACATCCCATTCGCTTGCACGTATAGGACAATAGCTGCCAGGCTGCAGCACACACCCAGCATCTGGCACCTTTTTCTTGGCTGCAGCCAGCACGCTTAATGCCCATGAACATTGTCATCCTGGACGACTACCAAGACGCCGTCCGCAAACTGCAATGCGCCACGCAGCTGGACGGCTTCAATGCCAAAGTTTTTACCAACACCGTCAAAGGTGTGGGCCAGCTGGCTGTTCGCCTGCGGGATGCAGAAATCATTGTGCTGATCCGAGAACGTACCCCCATCCCGCGCCAGCTGATTGAAAAGCTTCCCAAGCTGCGCCTGATTGCACAAGTCGGCCGGGTTGGGCCACACATTGATGTGCAGGCCTGCACCGACCACGGAGTTGCGGTGGCAGAAGGTATCGGCTCACCCGTGGCTCCTGCAGAGCTGACCTGGGCACTCATCATGGCGGCCATGCGCCGTCTGCCACAGTACATTGCCAACCTCAAGCACGGCGCCTGGCAGCAGTCTGGCTTTAAAGCGGCGTCCATGCCACCCAACTTTGCCCTGGGCAGCGCATTGCGTGGCCGTACGCTGGGCATTTGGGGCTATGGCCGCATTGGGCAAATCGTTGCGGGCTATGGCCGCGCTTTCGGGATGCAGGTCATGATCTGGGGCAGCGAAGCTTCACGCCTGAAGGCGCAGCAAGATGGCTACCAGGCCGCCGAAAGCCAAGCCGCTTTCTTCACCCACAGCGACGTTCTGTCACTGCACCTGCGCCTGAACGAACACACCCAGCACATTGTGCAAAGCGCGGACCTGGCTTTGATGAAACCCACAGCCCTGCTGGTCAACACGGCACGCGCAGAATTGATTGCCCCGGATGCGCTGGCTGCCGGTTTGCAACAAGGTCGCCCGGGCCTAGCTGCCGTAGATGTCTTCGAGAGCGAGCCTATTTTGCAAGGCCAATCTCTGCTGCGTATGGAAAACTGCATCTGCACCCCGCATATCGGCTATGTGGAGCAAGACAGCTATGAGCTGTACTTTGGTGCAGCTTTTGACAACATCCACAGCTTTGTGGAAGGCACACCGCGCAACATCGTGAACCCACAGGCTCTGCAGCGCTAAAAGCCAGCGCTGTCGGCCTGCAGCGCTGGCTTTTAGGTCTGAGGGTTCTTGCGCATGTGTGCCAGCTCTTGCGCAATGGCTTCATGCACCGAAGTGCTGACCAGGTTTTCAACATCCTGGCGGATTGCCAGATACATGGCTTGGCTGTGCAGCTGCACCATGTCCGCCAAGGCATAGCGCAGGCGTTCCTCCAGCGCATCATCCAGACGTGCCATCACCCGGGTTTGAAGGGACTGTGCCATCGCGGACCAGTCCTGCAGCTCGGGCTGCGATGGCGACTGGGGTGCACAAGGAAGCACTACGGCAGGACTCACGACCTCTTCGTGCTCCGCTGCCTGCACGGCAGGCACATCGTCCTCCACAAGCTGCACAGGCAATGCAGTGGGACTGCTGGCAACCGCTTGTGCGGGCGCCGCCTCCGACTCTGGGACCACATCGGTCAATGTGGGCACAAAGCGCGGCGGTTGGCGCGTATCCATGGCTGACATGGCCTAGCCCTCCTTCAACACCAAATCAAAACGCTCAATCACATGACCCGCACTTTGGTAGCTGCGCCAGCGCGCGCGTGCCAAGGCTCGGTCCTGTTCATCAAAGCTGGAAACAACCTCCACCACCTTGGCGAAGGATGTATAGCCCTGTGGCATCTCGGTGCCCAGATTGAGCAATACCTCATGGTGCGCGCTGTCCTCGGCAGATTCCAGTAAGACAACTGGCGCCAGCGCCAGCAGCTCTGCATCATCACCTTGCACCGCATGCGCCAGAAAGTCATGCCCTGTCAGCTGCCACAACCGCGCAGACAGCTGACGCAAGCGTGCCATGGGCGCCACCACCGTCACGCGCGCATCATGGCGCAGCGCTTTGCGGATAAAACGGCATGCGTACTCCAGCTTATCTGGCGCATTGAAGTGAAAAGCCACATAGGGCATAACAGCGTCCATCATCCAATCCGGGGCGCCTTCACGGGAGCTTTGGCTTTCAAACCTGTCTGCTTCACAGCGCGGGGCTTGACGGCACGCTTGGCGACAAGCGCCGCCTTGGCTGCGCGTGCTGCAGGTTGCTTGGCCACATCCAGCAGGTACTGCACCAGCAAAGGCACAGGGCGGCCGGTAGCACCCTTGGCGCCGCCTTCCTTCCAGGCTGTGCCAGCAATGTCCAGGTGGGCCCAGGGCATGTCGCCCACGAAACGCTGCAAGAACTTGGCCGCCGTGATCGAACCACCGGCACGGCCTGCCACGTTGCCCATGTCAGCAAAATTGCTCTTCAGGCCTTCGGCATAGTCTTCATCCAAAGGCATGCGCCAGCACAGGTCCATGCTCTTGTCGCCCGCTTGCTGCAACGCTAAGCCCAAGGCATCTTGGTTGGCATACATGCCCGAGCGCACACCGCCCAAGGCGATCACGCATGCGCCCGTCAGCGTCGCGATATCCACCACCGCAGCTGGCTTGAAGCGGGCAGCATAGGTCAGTGCATCGCACAACACCAAGCGGCCTTCCGCGTCGGTATTCAGAATCTCGATGGTTTGACCGCTCATGCTGGTCACCACATCACCCGGCTTGACCGCGGCACCATCCGGCATGTTTTCACATGCGGGAATCAAACCCACCACATTGATGGCAGGCTTGAGTTGCGCCAGGGCCTGGAACACGCCCAACACGCTGGCAGCACCGCACATGTCGAACTTCATCTCGTCCATGGCTGCCGCCGGCTTGAGCGAGATGCCACCGGTATCAAACGTAATACCTTTGCCCACCAGTACAACCGGTGGGGTCGACTTGGCCGCACCGCTGTAGCTCAGCTCAATCAGCTGCAAGGGCTCTTTGGAGCCCTGTGCCACGGCCATGAAAGCGCCCATCCCCAACTTGGCCACCTCTTTTGGACCATGCACCTTGCACTGGATGGCGGCGTTTTTCGCCAGCTCTTGCGCGGCTTTGGACAGCATGGTTGGCGTGGCATGGTTGGCAGGGCGATTGCCCCACTCCTTGGCCAGAACTTGCCCCAGCGCCACCGCCACTGCCTGTTCAAACGCAGCGTTGGCCGCACGCTTGTCTGCCACACCAATGGTGACCTTATTCAGTGCGGGCGCCTTCGCTTGCGATTTGGTCAGCGTGTAGACGTAGGCTGCATCGGCCGCACACTGCACCGCCAGCTGCACAGCAGTCTGCGCTTCATCGCCGAGCGCACTCAGGCACACCACGGCATGCTTGACCCCTTCCGCCTTGAACACACTGGCCACGCCAGCCAATGCGGCACGAACTTCGCGCGCCGATCCCTGACCTACACCCAGCAACACAACACGGCGTGCATGCACGCCTTGGGGCTGGTACAAATGCAACTGTTTGCCCGACGCAGCGGACCAGTCGCCATGGCGCACGGCACTTTGCACCAATGCAGACAAAGGCTCTTTTTGTGCCTTGAATGACTCAGGCACCAATAACAGGAGAAGATCGCACTTTGCTGCAGCAGCGCTGGGCAGGTTCAAAGCCTTCAGTTCAAAGTTCATAATCGGCGTTTTCCTTTTCAGCCAATGTTATTCGATTCATCCATACGCAAGGAGCTGGGCCGCAGCTTCGGTGCCACCTTGGTGGTACTTGTCACCGTGGTCATGACCATGATGTTAATCCGCACGCTGGGCCAAGCCACCAAAGGCTCGGTCAGCCCTTCGGACGTCATGCTGGTCATGGGTTTCACCGTGCTCGGGCAACTGTCCACCATTTTGACGCTCAGCCTGTTCGTTGCCGTGGTGGGTGTCCTCTCGCGCATGTACCGCGACAGCGAAATGGCCATCTGGTTTGCCAGCGGCCAAGGCCTGGCCAGCCAGCTCAAGCCCATCTTGCGATTTGCATGGCCCATTGTGGCAGTGATTGCCGTGCTGGGCCTGCTGGTATGGCCCTGGAGCAACCAGCAAGTACAAGAATTGCGCAACCAGTTTGAGCAGCGCAGTGATATTGACCGGATTGCGCCGGGTGAGTTCCAAGAATCATCCGACGGCACACGCGTCATCTTTATCGACAAGGACAGCGTGGCGGAAGAATCCGCCAGCAATATTTTCCTGGTTGAGCAGCGTCAAGGCCGTGAATTTGTCACCTCCTCCAAAACTGCACAAATCCAAACCGTCAACGGCGTGCGCAACGCCGTCCTGACGGAAGGCCAGCGCGTGGAAACCGACAAAGCCACCGATCAGATCAAGCTGACCCACTTTGACACCTATACCTTGCGCCTGGAAGATGCCAGCCCCACCCAGGCCAGCTTGACGGCGCGCGCTATTTCGACACCCGCCCTGCTCCAGAAACCCAGCCCGGTGAACCTTGCCGAAGCAGGATGGCGCATGGGCTTGCCACTGGCCGCTTTAAACCTGCTGGTGCTGGCCCTGGCCATTACCATCGTCAACCCGCGCGCCGGTCAAAGCACCAGTCTGGTCATCGCTTTGCTGGCTTTCGTGGTGTATTACAACCTGATGAGCATGGGCCAAAGCTGGGTGGCCTCCGGCCGCATTTCGTTGGTCACCTACCTTCTGGGCATTCATGGCAGCATTTTTGCCATTGCCCTGCTGGGGCTGGCCATGCGCCATAACCGCTGGCACCTCAAAGACCTCTGGCAGCGCCGTGGAGCAACCGCATGAAAACACTGCGCAGACTGATTTACCTCGACACCATCAGCGCGATTGGCTTTGTCGTCCTGGCTTTCTTGGCCATGTTCTTTTTCTTCGACCTGCTCGATGAAATGGGGGATGTCGGCCGTAAATATGGAGATGTCACCTACAGCGTCTGGCATGCCTTGCTGGCGGTCAGCCTGGCCATTCCCAAGCACCTGTATGAGCTGCTGCCCATTGCCGTGCTGATTGGCAGCATTTTTGTGATGGCCCGCTTTGCGCAAAGCTCCGAATTCACCATCATGCGCACCAGCGGTCTGGGCCCATGGCTGGCCCTGCGCACCATGTTGATGTTGGGTGCCGGATTTGTCGTGCTGACTGTAGCTGTGGGTGACTACATTACCCCTGCTGCAGAACGCCTTGCCATGGCCGCCCAGGCCAAGTACCTGGGCAAGACTTCGACATCTGGCGCCACGGGTGCCTGGCTCAAAGAGAAAACCAAAACCGGCACCCTGGCCGTCAACGTGCGCACAGTACGTGCCGATGGTGCATTGACGGGCATTCGCATTTTTGAGTTTGACAACACCGGCCGCATGACGCTGCAACTACACGCTGACAAAGGCCAGGTGCAAGAAGCAGTCGATCGCTGGAGCCTCACCAACGCGCGCATGACGCGTTTTGCCTACGGCAAAGAGGACGCCGGCGACCAGCCGGCCCCAGAACTCACCCGCACCCAGAATCCGCAGCTGGACTGGGACACCAGCATCACCAGCGAAATGCTGGTGGCGGCTGTCCACAAGCCCGATCGCATGCCCACGCTGGAGCTGTTTCAGTTCATTCAGCACTTGAAGGCCAACGAGCAGTCTGCGCAGAAGTACGAAATTGAGTTCTGGCGCAAGCTGTTCTACCCCTTGAGCTGCCTGGTGATGGTGGTGCTGGCGCTGCCGTTTGCGTACCTGCACTTTCGCTCTGGCGGTATCACGGGCTACGTGTTTGGTGGCGTCATGGCGGGCATCAGCTTTTTCTTGCTCAACAACGTCTTTGGCTATGCCGGTAATTTGCAGAACTGGTCCCCCATGCTGACGGCGGCGGCGCCCGGGCTGATCTACTCGCTGCTCTCACTGGGTGCGTTTGCATGGCTGGTGGTGCGCCGTTGACCAGGATGCCGCAGCAACGCGGCATCATTTTCTTTGCCCATGGCTCGCGCGACCCGCTGTGGCGCGCTCCCATTGAGGCCGTAGCCCACGTCCTCAAGCAGCAGCACCCCAAGGCGCTGTGCGCCTGTGCCTATCTGGAGCTGACCGAACCAGACCTGCCCCACGCCTGCCAGCAATTGGTGCAGCAGGGCTGCACGCAGCTGACCATCCTGCCGATGTTTCTGGGCACAGGCCGTCATGCGCGCAATGACCTGCCTGTGCTGGTCGATGCGCTGCGCCTTGCCCACCCACAGGTGCAATTCACCGTGGCCACGGCCGTGGGCGAAGACCCACGCGTGACTGCGTTGCTGGCCACAATGGCAGCGCAGCACATTGCATAAAGCAGGACATCTTTATATATTTCATTCATAATGATGAAAGCATCGTTGCTGACATCCTCTTATGAACCTCCACCAATTCCGTTTTGTCCAAGAAGCTGCCCGCCGCAACCTCAATCTGACCGAAGCGGCCAAAGCCCTGCACACGTCGCAGCCCGGCGTCTCCAAAGCCATCATTGAGCTGGAAGAGGAATTGGGGGTGGACATCTTTGCCCGCCACGGCAAGCGCCTCAAGCGCATCACGGAGCCCGGGCAGCACGTCCTCAAAAGCATTGAACTGATCATGCGTGAGGTCGGCAACCTCAAGCGCATTGGCGAGCAGTTCAGCGCACAAGACAGCGGCACACTCAGCATTGCCACCACCCACACACAGGCGCGCTATGTGCTGCCTCAGGCGGTGGCCAAGCTGCGCAGCAGCTACCCCAAGGTCAACATCAGCCTGCACCAGGCCACCCCCCACGAGGTGGCACGCATGGTGCTCGATGAAGTCGCCGAAGTGGGCATGGCCACCGAATCCCTGGCCGACTACCCGGATCTGGTCACCCTGCCCTGCTATGAATGGCAGCACGTGCTGGTTGTGCCTACGGGCCACCCCCTGGCCACCAAGGAGCGCATTGGCCTGGACGACCTGGCCAATGAGCCGCTGATCACCTACCACCCCTCCTTCACTGGGCGTGGCAAGGTGGACTCCGCTTTCGCCACCCGCAAGATTGCGCCGCGCATCGTGCTGGAGGCCATTGACTCCGACGTGATCAAGACCTATGTGCGCCTGGGCCTGGGCATCGGCATCGTGGCTGAGATGGCCATGCGCGATGACCATGGCCAGGACTTGGTTTCGCGTCCCATGGGACATTTGTTTGGCCAAAACGTGGCCCGTGTAGCTTTCAAGCGCGGCGCTTATATGCGCAACTTTGTCTATAAGTTTGCCGAAACCCTCAGTGACCGCCTCTCGCGCGACTTGATTTTGCGCGCCATGAGCGGCCACGTGAACGACTACGAACTGTAATTTTCCTTCGCTCAAAACCGGGATGCAGGCTTGCATCCCTTTTTTTGCCATGACCACCACTGTCACTCCTACCTTCCCCAGCAAGCTGCCCAATGTGGGCACCACCATTTTTTCCGTCATGTCAGCGCTGGCCAGCCAGCACCAGGCTGTCAACCTGGGACAAGGCTTCCCGGATTTTGGCTGCGACCCCAAGCTGCTTGACGCTGTCACCGCAGCCATGCAAGCGGGCTACAACCAGTACCCCCCCATGCCCGGCATGCCCCAGCTGCGCGAAGCCGTGGCCGCCAAGATCGAAGCGCTGCATGGCAAACGCTACGATGCGGGCAGTGAGATCACCATCACCGCCGGTGCCACACAGGCCATCCTGACCGCCATTTTGGCCACCGTGCATGCGGGCGATGAAGTCATCGTGCTCGACCCCTGCTACGACAGCTACGCCCCCAATATTGAGCTGGCGGGCGGTGTGATCGTGCGCGTGCCCCTGACACCTGGCACCTTCCGCCCTGACTTTGCCAAGATCGCTGCGGCCATCACCCCCAAAACGCGGCTAATTATCGTCAACACCCCGCACAACCCCAGCGCTACCATCTGGACGGCCGATGAAATGCGCCAGCTGGAAGCGCTGCTGGCCCCCACCAATGTGCTGCTTATCAGCGACGAGGTGTACGAGCACATGGTGTTTGACGGCGCCCAGCACGAGTGCGCTGCCCGCTTTCCCGGCCTGGCTGCCCGCGCTTTCATCGTGAGCAGCTTTGGCAAGACCTACCACGTCACCGGCTGGAAAGTCGGCACCGTGGCCGCGCCTGCGGCCTTGATGGCGGAATTTCGCAAGGTGCACCAGTTCAACGTGTTCACGGTGAATACGCCCATGCAAGTGGGTCTGACCAGCTATATGGCCGACCCACGCCCCTATCTGGAACTGCCCGCCTTCTACCAGCGCAAGCGCGATCTGTTTGTGGAAGGCCTGCGCCAGACCCGCTTCAAGCTGCTGCCCACCGCCGGTACCTACTTTCAGTGCGTGGACATTTCGCCCGTCACCGACATGAACGAGTCCGACTTTTGCCAGTGGCTGGTCAAGGAAGTGGGCGTGGCCGCCATTCCGCTGTCGGCCTTCTACGGCGATGGTTTTGACCAGAAGGTGGTGCGCTTTTGCTTCGCCAAGCAAGACGACACCCTGCGCGCGGCGCTGGAGCGACTGCGCCGCTTGTAAGCCAGCGCGCTGATGGATCAAGTAAAAAAGGGAGCAGCTAGCGCGCTCCCTTCTTTGTTTTCAGATGGAGTCAATTATCAAATCCATCAAGCACAAGCGCTAGCAGCTATGCAATTTGATAGCTTCAGCGTACGCTGCGCACGGTGCAGCAGCTCCATTTCTGCCCTGCTTCCAGCAGGCTGAGTGCGTGCTCCCTATAATCGCACCCCGATGGCACACGCATGCACCCACAGAGTGCATCCCCCCAGAATGCCGCCTGGCAGCGCATCGCCCAGCCCGCATTCTGACGAAAGACGCAAGCCGACCTCTGCGCACGATTCCCCCAAAATCAGGTACTTTCCCTTATGAGCAGCATTGCTATCTCGTCCCTTTTGGTGGCCCTCAGTATTGTGGCCATTGTCTACCTTACGGCGAAGGTCAAATTCAGCGTATTCGGCTCGCTGTTTGCCGTGTCCATCGTGCTGGCCCTGGCCACCAATGTGCCGGTTGAAAAGGTCATTGACCTGCTCAAATCCAGCTTTGGCAACACCCTGGGCGGTATCTCCTTCATCATCATCTTCGGTGCAGCCATTGCCGTGTGCATGGAGCGCAGCGGTGGTGCCCTCAGCATTGCCACCCATATCCTGAAAAAAGCCGGTGAGCGCAATGCCAAGCCAGCCTTGGCATGGACCGGCTTTATCCCCGGGCTGACCATTTTCTGTGACACCGGTTACATCATCTTGAGTGGCATTGCCCGCAGCATCAGCGCCAAGTCCAAGACGCCCATGCCTTTGATGGCAGCCATCTTGGGCACCTCGCTGTTTGCCGTGCACTGCTTGGTGCCTACGCACCCTGGCGCCCTGGCCGCAGCCAACACACTGGGCGCCAATCTGGGCCTGTTTATTTTGGCGGGTGTGGTGTTTGCCATTCCTGGCCTGCTGGCTGCCTACTACTGGGCCAACTTCATGAGCAAGGGCCAAAACTATGAACCCGCTGCCATGGAAGTCAGCGAGCAACAAAACGACCGCCCCCTGCCTCCCTTCTCGCACGCTTTGCTGCCCGTGATCTTGCCCTTGGTGCTGATCTCGATTTCTACCTTGCTCACCACACTGGGCATGAAAACCGGCTTTGCCGTGTACCTGCACTTCCTGGGCAACCCCGTGGTGGCTTTGCTGGTCGGCATGCTGTGCGGGCTGTGGCTGCTGAGCAAAAACGGTGGCCAAAAAGGTGATTTCACCCAAGTGCTGGAAGAAGCTATTGTCAAAGCCGGCCCGATCCTGATCATTACCGCCGCTGGCGGCATGTTTGGCGCCGTCATCAAAGAAACTGGCGTTGGTGCTGCGCTAGGCGAAGTGCTGGGCAATGCGTCCGTTGGTTTGCTGGTGCCCTTCATCATTGCCGCACTGCTGAAAACAGCCCAGGGCTCTTCGACTGTGGCCGCACTGACCACCGCCGCCATCATCAACCCCAGCCTGGCCAGCTTCGGCCTGGATTCGGAAGCAGGCCGCCTGTTTGCGGTACTGGCCATTGGCGCAGGCTCTATCGTGGCCTCACACGCCAACGACTCCTACTTCTGGGTCGTGACCAAGTTCTCCAACATTGACATGCAGCAAGCGCTGCGTGTGTTCACCACATCGACCATCGTGATGGGTCTGGTGACATTTGCATGCATCTGGGCCACCAGCGCTTTTGTGCTCTAAGCAGTGCGCACCACTGGTATTTCTCATGAAAATTGTCATTGCCCCGGACTCCTACAAAGAAAGCCTGTCTGCACTGGAAGTTGCCACGCAGATTGAGCTGGGCTTCCAGGAAATTTTTCCGCAGGCACAGTACGTCAAAGTACCCATGGCCGATGGCGGCGAAGGCACCGTGCAAGCCATGGTGGAAGCCACGGGCGGGCGCCGCATCGAAGTCACTGTGACTGACCCACTGGGCCAACCCACCACCGGTTTTTATGGCCTGACAGGTGATGGCCGCACGGCCATGATCGAGATGGCCGCTGCCAGCGGACTGGCCTTGGTGCCCGCAGCCCAGCGCAATCCGGAAGTCACCACCAGCTACGGCACGGGTGAGCTGATCACCGCAGCGCTGGACGCTGGCGCGCGCCACCTCATCCTCGGCATTGGCGGCAGCGCCACCAATGACGGTGGAGCCGGCATGCTGCAGGCGCTGGGCGTGAAGCTGCTGGACGCGGCCGGCCAGGACATCGGCCGTGGCGGCGCCCCGCTGGCGCAACTGGCGCGCATTGATGCTTCCGGCATGGACGCGCGCTTGCTGCAATGCCGCATCGAGGTGGCCTGTGACGTCGACAACCCCCTGACTGGTGCACGCGGTGCCTCGGCCATCTTTGGCCCGCAAAAAGGCGCCACCCCTGCCATGGTGCAGGCGCTGGATGCCAATTTGCGTCACTTTGCCCAGCTCATCCAGCGCGATCTGGGTGTGGACGTGGACCAGGTGGCCGGTGCCGGTGCTGCAGGTGGCATGGGCGCTGCGATGCTGGCTTTCCTGCGCGGCCAGCTGCGCCCGGGCTGCGAGATCATCGCCAAGGCCGTGGGCCTGGAAGACGCCGTACGCGGCGCCAGCCTGGTGGTGACCGGTGAAGGCCGTATCGACCAGCAGACCATCTTTGGCAAGACCCCCTTTGGCGTTGCCACTGTGGCGCGCCAGCACGGTGTGCCCGTGGTGGGTATTGCGGGCAGCCTGGGCGCCAACGCCCATGTGGTGCACGCACACGGCATTGATGCCATTTTCAGCGTGCTCAGCCGCCCCTGCACCATTGAAGAAGCGGTGGCCGAAGCCGCCCACAATGTGCGCACCAGCGCGCGCAATGTGGCTGCTATGCTGGCCCTGGGCCAACGCATGGCTTAAAACGTGCCGCAGGCCCGCACCACGGTGGTGGAGCCTGCAACCACATCAAAAAAAGGGAGCTGCTTGCGCGCTCCCTTTTTTATTTTCCGTATGTTTGATCGCTCAAAGCCTTGAATCAAAAGCGCAGGCAGCTATCAAAATCAAGATTCCGCCCTCTGCGCACTGACTTGCAGCATCAATGCGGCAAGCGGTCCAAGCAGGCGCTGACCACGCAGGGGCAGCCCCTGCTCTTGGCTCTTAATGCCCGCCAGCGCCGGGCTCCACCACCCGCGTAGGTTTGGGCGCCAGCCAGATCACACAGGCCGCCAACACAAAGCACACGGCAATCACCCACATGATCTGGTTGGTGGCCAGCATCACACTCTGACTGGTGAGCACCTGGTCGAGCGCCGCCAGCGCGCCGCTGGGTGACATGCCCGAGGCCTTCAGGCCTTCGAGCACCTCGCCCGTGCGGTCGGTCAGCCCCACCAGCTCTGCGTGCTGGCGTGTGGTGCCGTCTTCCCAGGCCGTGTTGACCAGCGACACCGCCGCCGCCCCGGAGAGCGTGCGCAAGAAGTTCATAAGACCTGCCGCGTTGTCCATCTCATGCGGCTGCACGCTGGCCAAGGCCAGACCCGTGGTCGGAATGAAAAAGAACGGCAGCCCAAAGCCCATGAACATCAGTGGCAAGGCAATGTCCCAGTAGCCCATGTCCGTGGTGGCCACGGTGCGCCACATCGTCATCAGGCCCAGCCACAGCACCCCGGCAAACACCAGGCGGCGCGGATCCACCTTGGCCGACAGGCCTGCCGCCAGCGGCGCCACAAACAGCGCGAACAATCCCGTCCACGCCGTGACCATGCCCGAATGGGTGGCCGTGTACCCCATGAAGCTTTGCAGCCACAGCGGGGTGAGCACATTCGCGGCAAAGAACGCGGCAAACGTCAGGCTGATGGTGAGCACACTCATGGTGAAGCCGCGGTGACGGAACACGCGCAAATCCACAATCGGGTGCGTCTCGTGCAGCTCCCAGATCAGAAAGGCCACAAAACCCACGGCCGAAACTGCCGCCAGCGCAATGATCAGCGGCGAGGCAAACCAGTCCAGGTTTTTGCCTTCGTCGAGCATCAGCTGCAATGCACCCACCCACACAAACAGCAGCAGCAGCCCCACCTTGTCGATGGGGTTCTTGAGCAACGGCAGTTCATAGCGCTTGAGCAAGCGCCACGCTGCAAACGCGCAGCCCAGGGCCACCGGGATGTTGATCAGGAAGATCCAGTGCCAGCTGTAGTTGTCGCAAATCCAGCCGCCCACAATGGGGCCCAACACCGGCGCAATCAGCGTGGTCATCGACCACAGGCCAATGGCCGCAGGCGCCATCCGTGGCGGGAAAATGCGCAGCAGCAGTGTCTGCGACAAGGGCATCAGCGGGCCGCCTGCAAAGCCTTGCAAAATGCGCGCGAACACCAGAAAGCCCAGCGAATTGGCCAGGCCGCACAGCAGCGAGGCCGCACCAAACAGCCCCATGGCCGTGGCAAACACGCGCACCGCCCCAAAGCGGGACGCAAACCAGCCGGTCAGTGGCACCGTAATCGCTTCGGCCACTGCGTAGCTGGTGATCACCCAGGTGCCCTGGCTGGTCGTCGCCCCCAGATTGCCGGCAATGCTGGGCACGGAGACGTTGGCAATCGTCATGTCCAGCACGGCCACAAAGTTGGCTGCCGCCAGCACCAGGGCGGCCAGCCACAACATGCCGCCGGTCAGCGGCTTACCGCCGATGGTCAACGGCGCAGAATGAGCATCTGCCATGAGGGGCTCACTGTGCAGCCGGCGCGTTGGCCGCTGGGGTGGAAGTCACGCGTGCTGCAGCAGCGTCGCCGGTGCGGGTGTCCACCGTGGCGTTCATCGACAGGCCCACACGCAGGGGGTGGGCTGCCAGCTCCTGGGCATCCAGCGCAATGCGCACGGGCAGGCGCTGCACCACCTTGATCCAGTTGCCGGTTGCATTCTGCGCGGGAATGGCCGCAAATGCCGCACCCGAGCCACCACCCAACCCTGCCACGGTACCGTGGTAGACCACCTTGCTGCCGTACAGGTCAGCGTACAGCTCCACGCTCTGGCCCACACGCACCTTGCCCAGCTGGCCTTCCTTGAAATTGGCATCCACATACATCTGCTGCAGCGGCACCACCGACATCAGCGGCGCGCCAGCGGCCACGCGCTGGCCCAGTTGCACGCTGCGCTTGGCGATCACACCATCCATGGGCGCACGCACCACCGTGCGATCCAGGTCCACCTGGGCCTGATCACGGCGGGCCATGGCCAGCAACACCTCGGGGTTGGTTTCGGCGGTGGTGCCTTCAATCAGTGTGGCGTTGACCTGCTTGGCCCCTTCGGCAGCCTGGCGGTTGGCTTGCGCCTGCGCCTGCGCAGCCTCCGCTGAAGCCAAGCGTGCCTTGGCTGCGGCAAAGGCATTTTGCGCGTGGGTCAGCTCATCGCCCGAGACAGAGCCGCTCTTGGCCAGCGCTTCGCGGCGTTGCAAGTCAATGGTGGCACGGGCCATATCGGCCTGGGCCGATACCAGCTGGGCCGCTGCACTCTTTTGGTCCGCCTCACGGGCTGCCACTTGGGCCTTCAGGCCGCCATCATTGGCCACATAGCCTTTGACGCGACGCACCGCGCGCGCCAGCTCGGCTTCGGCCTGGGCCAGCGCCAGCTTGGCATCGGTGGGGTCAATCTGCACCAGCACATCGCCCTTTTGGACGGTCTGGGTGTCTCGCACCAGCACCTGCAGCACCGTGCCACCTACAGAAGGCGTCACCTGCGCCACTTCAACGGCCGCATAGGCATTGTCGGTAGAGACGAAGTTGGAGGCATGCAGCCACCAGTACGCGCCACCGGCCACGGCAGCGACGACCACTACACCAGCCAGACCCACCAGCATCTTGTTGCGGCGCTGTTCACGCACCACAGGATTTGCGCTCACGGAAGAAGCGTTGTCAGTCATACAAACTTTCGGAAATTCGATTCGAGAAACTCAAAATGCACCCAGCGTGGGGGCGCTCAGGCCTGCGGTGCAGCAGCAGCGTTGTGGGGCTGTGCCTGCCAGCCACCGCCCAGGGCGCGGTGCAGGGCCACATCCAGCGTCAGCGCGCGCGCCTGCACATCCACCAGCTGGCGCACATTGGCCAGCAACTGGTCTTCGGCGCTCAGCACATCGATGTGCGTGGCCAGACCACCTTCATAGCGGTTGCGGGCCACGCGGTGTGCTTCCGCGGCGGCTTGCACGGCCTGCTGCATGGCCTGCAGCTGTTGCTGCAAGGCACGCTGGCTGATGGCGTTGTCGGCCACTTCATGCAAGGCATGGTTCAAGGTGCTGCGATACAGCGCCACGGCCTCGTCGTACTGGGCACGTGCGGCGCCCAGCTCGGAGCGCAAGCGCCCGCCGTTGAAAATGGGCAAGCTGATGGCCGGCCCAATGCTGGCAACGCCAGAGCCGCCCTTACCCAGCATGTCGATGCCCAGAGACTGCACGCCGACAAAGGCACTCAGATTGATATCCGGATAGAACTCTGCCTGCTTGGCTGCTACGCGCGATTCCAGCGCTTGCGCTTGCAGACGCGCGGCCACCACATCGGGGCGGCGCCCCAGAAGATTGGCGGGCAGGTTCTCAGGCAGCGCCCACTGCTGCTGCCAAGGCTGCTGCAAGGTGGCCTCAGGAATGGTGATGGCCGTGCCACGATCGGGGGTTGCCCCCAGCAAGGCCGCAATGCGATGGCGCTGCAAGGCCACCTGTTCCTGCGCTTGCAGCAGTTCCGCCTGGGCGGCTGCGGCACGTGCTTTGGCACCCTGCACACTGCCCTGGTTCTCCAGGCCGTTGGCCAGGCGCTCGCCAAACAGCTGCGCCGTGGTCGTGCGCACTTTCAGGGACTGGACCAAGGTCTGCTCGGTCACGCTCAGGCGCACCAGCTCCGCGTAAGCCGCCGCCACGCTGCTAGCCAGCACCAGGCGGGCCTGTGCGGCATCGGCCTCACGGGCTTGCAGTTCACCCGAGGCAGCTGCCACGGCTGCGCGGTGCTTGCCCCACAGGTCCAGCGACCAGCGCAGATCCAGCGTGGCACGCCCCGTGTCGTTGAGCCCATCAGGCACCATGGACGATGGGGTCAGATAGTTATGGCTGAATTTGTCGCCCGCCAAGGACACATTGGCAGACAGCTGCGGCGCTGTGGCCGCATTGCGCAGCCCCAGCATGGCCTGCGCTTGGCGCACCCGGGCCGCAGCGGCGGCCATGTCTGGCGCACTGGCCAGTGCCTCCTCAATCAGCACCGTGAGCTGGCTGTCTCCATAACGTTGCCACCAGCGGTCTTGGGGCCAGGCTGCAGCAGATGCCGAAGCCGTTGCTGTCAGCGCAGCAGGCACTGAGGGTTCCAGCTGCGCCTTGCCTTGCCAATCGGGCACCTGGGCACAGGCGGTCAGCAGCAATGGCAACCCCCAAGCCAGCCATGCTCCACGCACAGGGCCACCATGGCCGTGTGCACAAGCTTTGCGTGTTCTCATGAAATACTTTTTAATAATGAACTGTACGGTACAGTATAAATTTTAAACGTGCGAAAATCCACGTGCGGAATGAAAAGACAACACGCAACAACAAGGACATTGCGACCCCATGCGGACAAAAACGGAAGAAAAGCGCCAAGCCATCCTGGATGTAGCTGCAGCCACCTTCGGCGAGCTGGGGTTTGAGCGCGCCTCCATGTCCGAGATCTGCCAGCGCCTGGGCGGCTCCAAGGCCACGATCTACAACTACTTCCCCTCCAAAGAAGCACTGTTTCTGGAGGTAATGTTTCAGGCCTCAGAGGCAGACTTTCGCAACACCATGCACGCGCTGCAGGATGAAGGCCAGTCCATGGAGCTGGCGCTGCGCAACTTCGGGCGACGTTTTCTGGGCCTGCTGTATGCCCCTGCAGTAGTGTCTGTGCGGCGCTTGCTGGTGGCGGAAAGCGAGCGCTCTCAAATCGGTGCATCCTGCTACCAACAAGGCCCGGGGCGAGGCAACGCCTTGATTGCAGCCTTTTTGCGCCAAGCCATGGCCCAGGGCAAGTTGCGCGCAGCCGCGCCCGAGCTGGCCACGCGGCAATTGCTGGCTTTGCTGGAAGCCGAGCTGCTGGAGCGCTTTATGTTCCAGCACCTGCCTCTGCCAAACAGCGATGAAATCGCACAATGCGCTGACCGCGCCATTGATGCCTATTTGCTGCTGTACAAGGTCCAGCCCACCAGCACCGCGCCCCACTCCGCAGCCAACTAAGCCGTGCCATTGCGCGAAGCGGCTCGCAAAAAAGGATGAGTTTCGATGGGTTGAGCGGCATCAGGCTGCACGCCTGATGCAACCCCCTTCCTCACCTGAAGCAGTGAGGGCGAAACACCGTCCCTGGTGCTACAGCAGCACGATGTCGTACTGCTCTTGCGCCAGCGTACCCTCGGCCTTCAAGGAGATAGGCTTGCCAATGAAGTCACTCAGCCCCGCCAGGTGCTGGTTCTCTTCGTCGAGCAGCAGGTCAATCACATCGGGATTGGCCACCACACGGAACTCCTTGGGATTGAACTGACGGGCCTCGCGCAAAATTTCACGCAGGATTTCGTAGGCCACGCTGCGCACGGTTTTGACGCTGCCCTTACCCTGGCAAATGGGACACGATTCACACAGCATGTGCGCCAGCGACTCACGCGTGCGCTTGCGGGTCATCTCCACCAGGCCCAGCTGCGAGAACGTACCCGCCATGGTTTTGACCCGGTCCCGCTGCAGCTGTTTGTGCAGCTCTTCCAGCACCTGCGTGCGGTGCTCTTCATGCGCCATGTCGATGAAGTCGGCAATGATGATGCCGCCCAGATTGCGCAGGCGCAGCTGGCGCGCAATGGCCTGCGCGGCCTCCAGGTTGGTCTTGAAGATGGTGTCGTCGAAATTGCGCGCACCCACGTAGCCGCCCGTATTCACGTCCACCGTGGTCAGTGCTTCGGTCTGGTCGATGATCAGGTAACCACCGGACTTCAGATCCACGCGCTTACCCAGTGCCCGGGCAATTTCCTCGTCGATTGAGTACAGGTCAAAAATCGGGCGCTCGCCCTTGTACAGCTGCAGCTTGGGGGCGGCGCTGGGCATGAACTCCTTGCCAAAGGCCATGAGCTTGGCAAATTGCTCTTTGGAGTCAAGGCGAATGCTCTGGGTACCCTCCCCCACCAGATCGCGCAGCACACGCTGCAGCAGGTTCAAATCCTGGTGCAGCACCGACAAAGGAGGCAGCGTCACCGTTGCATTTTTCACGCGGGCCCAGGTTTTTCGCAGATAGGCAATGTCTTCTGCCAGCTCTTCATCACTCGCGTCTTCGCCATTGGTACGCAAGATGAAACCGCCACCGCCGCCGTTTTCTTTCAGCCCCACCAACTGCTGCAAACGCCCACGCAGGGCATCGCGCTCCTCGGGCGTGATTTTCTGCGACACCCCAATGTGCTCATCCTGCGGCAGATGCACCAGCAAGCGCCCGGCAATGCTGATTTGCGTGGACAGGCGCGCGCCCTTGGTGCCAATCGGGTCCTTGATGACCTGCACCACGATGGACTGGCCTTCAAATACCTGGTGCTCAATCGGCTTGAGCGGCTCGTTCTTGCGCGCAATCATGGGCGCATCACCGCTTTCGTGGCGCTGCCAGACATCGGCCACATGCAGGAACGCCGCGCGCTCCAGGCCAATATCGATAAAAGCCGACTGCATGCCCGGCAACACGCGCGAGACCTTGCCCAGGTAAATATTGCCCACCAAGCCACGCTCAAGCGTGCGCTCAATGTGCAACTCCTGCACGGCGCCCTGCTCCACCACGGCCACACGCGTCTCCTGCGGTGACCAGTTGATCAAAATATCTTGCTGCATATTGTCTGTTCTTATGAATGAATCGCGTGCGATGGTGGCTGGCATGCAAGGCGCATGCCGTGGCTTAGAGTTTCCAGCCGATTTGGCGCAGCAACTGCGCCGTTTCAAACACGGGCAACCCCATGATGCCTGAATAACTGCCTTCGATATGGGCAATCATGGCCGCCGCCAGGCCTTGCACGCCATAGGCGCCCGCCTTGCCAAAAGGCTCACCCGAAGCCACATAGGCATCGATCTGCGCGTCGCTCATCGCCATGAAACGCACGTGCGACACACACAGCGCCTGCAAGCGCTGCGCGCCGTGCTGCAGTGCCACGGCGGTCAGCACTTCGTGCGTCTGACCCGACAGCTGCCGCAGCATGGCGCTGGCCTGTGCGGCATCTGCTGGCTTACCCAAAATCTCAGCACCCAGCGCCACAGTGGTGTCAGACGTCAGCACTGGCGCTGCGGCTAGGCCACGGCGGGCCATGCGCGCTACGGCGGCATCCAGCTTCAAGCCGGTCACGCGTTGCACATAGTCGCGTGGCGCTTCACCGGCCAGCACCACCTCAATGGCTTCCGCATCTTCATGGATATCCCCATCGGCGTTCGCCACCAGAATTTCGTGGCGCACCTGCATTTGTTGCAGTAATTGGCTGCGGCGCGGGCTTTGCGAGGCCAGGTAAATAAAGTCAGACATATCGATTTCAAATAAAAATGGCATCCAACGCAGACACAGCAAGCACTAGAAGCTACTAAAAAAATAGTACCACGCTCCCTGGAGCGAGGCAATGCGCACCATACCCACCAAAAACAAAGCCCTGTGACAGGCACAGGGCTGGCAGGTGGGCAATCCCGAACTTACTCGCGGTGGTACGGGTGCCCGGCGTTGACCGACCAGGCGCGGTACAGCTGCTCAATCAGCAGCACACGCACCATGGCGTGGGGCAGCGTCATGTCCGACAAACGAATCTTCTCGTGCGCCAGCTGTTTGAAGGCCGGGTCCAGACCGTCTGGCCCACCAATGATCAGCGCCACATCATCGCCTTCCAGCTGCCAGTTTTGCAGGCGTGCAGCCAGGGCCTTGGTGGTCAGATTCGTTCCGCGTTCATCCAGCACCACAATGCGGGTGCCACGGGGAATGGCGGCTTCGATGCGCTTGCGCTCTGCGGCATACAGCGTCTCCACCGTCTTGGAGCCGCGAGGCTCCGTCTTGACGGCCTTGAGCTCCACCTTCAACTCTGGCGGGAAGCGCTTGGCGTAATCGTCGTAGGCGGTCTGCGCCCAATCGGGCACATGCTGGCCTACGGCCACAATCAGCAACTTCATGCCAGATTATTTCTTGGCAGCCGCGGCCTTCTTGGCACCACCGCGAGGTGCCGTGGGCTTGACCACCACGGTCTTCACGGCAGAAGACTTCTTGGCCGCTGGTTTTTTCACTGCGGGCTTCTTAGCCGCTGGCTTTTTGGCAGCGGGCTTGTCCGCAGCAGCCGTCTTGGCAGCGGCCGATTGCTTGGCTGCAGCCTTCTTCACCACGGTCTTGCCATCCACGGCAGCCACGGCCTTCTTGGCTGCAGGCTTCTTGGCAGGCTTGGCCGCAGCCGAAGCATCTTCCGAAGCAAAAATCTTCGAAGGCTTGGCACCGCCCAGCTTCATGCGCACAGGCTTGTCGCCCCAGATTTCTTCCAAGCGGTAGTACTGGCGAATCGTGGGTTGCATGATGTGCACGACACACTGGCCGCAGTCCACAATGATCCACTCGCCGTTTTCTTCGCCTTCGTGGCGAGGCACGGCAAAACCAGCCTTCTTGACGGAATCACGCACGCTCGAGGCCAGTGCTTTGGTCTGGCGGTTGGAGGTGCCCGAAGCCACGATCACGCGCTCAAACAGCGGCGACAGGTGCTCGGTATTGAAAACCTGAATATCTTGGGCCTTGACGTCCTCCAGACCATCGACGATGGCACGTTGGAGTTTGGTCACGTCTTTCTTGGCTGCGGAATCCGATTGTGTGGAAGTGCTCATCAGGCGATGTCTGGTTGGAAAGTACCGGTCAATATAGCGCGGTGGTTGACTGGGCTTCAATGCCCATTCATATGCTGCCCCACGCTGACAGGGCTTTTATTGTGTTTGTCAAAAAGAAGGCCGACCACAGACAGTCTGAGGCCGGCAGCTATGGAAATTATAGTTTTCCTGGTCCGATAGTGCTTTAGTTGGCTCAAAGCCAGTCGCGGCGCACCAAGTATTGGCTTAGCAAATCGGCTTCTGGTGTACCCGGCGCATCGCTGCGCTGGTAGCTCCAGTCCGCGTGTGGCGGCATGGACAGCAAGATCGATTCGGTGCGCCCACCGGACTGCAAGCCGAAGTGCGTCCCCCGGTCCCACACCAGATTGAACTCCACATACCGGCCACGACGGTAGCGCTGGAAATCCACCTGGTCCGGGCCGTAATGGCTGGCTTTGCGCTTTTCCACGATCGGCAGATACGCTTTCAGGAACGCATCCCCCACCGAGCGCATCATGGCAAAACCTTGGTCTTGCCCCAGCTCACTGAAGTCGTCATAGAAAATGCCGCCAATGCCGCGCTGCTCATCGCGGTGCTTCAAATAAAAATATTCGTCGCACCATTTTTTAAAGCGCGGGTACAGATCGCCACCAAACGGCGCCAGCGCATCCTTGCAGGTCTGGTGAAAGTGCACGGCATCGTCTTCAAAGCCGTACACCGGCGTCAAATCCATGCCGCCCCCAAACCAGCAGGTTTTCGCCTGGCCTTCGTGACCGGCCGCAATCATGCGCACATTCATGTGCACCGTAGGCACATAGGGGTTGCGCGGATGAAACACGAGCGATACACCCATGGCCTCAAACGGCGCACCAGCCAGCTCAGGCCGGTGCTGCGTGGCCGAAGGCGGCAACTGCCCGCCCTTCACATGGGAAAAGCCGCAGCCTGCGCGCTCAAACACCAGACCGTTTTCCATGATCTTGGTGATGCCGTCGCCTTGCAACCGCTCATCGGCACCTTTCTTCCAGGGGTCGGCCAGAAAATGACCAGCCCCCACGCCTGCCGCAGATTCCACGGCCTCCAGCGCTTGGGTAATGCTGGTTTGCAGACCTATCAGATAGGCCCGAACGTTGTCCACGGTGGCTTGGGGTGCTTGCACGAATGACTCCTTAGCCCTTGATGGCGCGGAAACCGATGTCGCGGCGGTATTGCATACCGTCAAAGTGAATGCCACGTGTGACGTCGTACACACGCTGCTGCGCTTGGCGCACGCTGTCGGCCAGCACGGTCACGCACAACACGCGGCCACCAGTCGTCACGGGCACACCCGCGTCATTGAGCTGCGTGCCCGCATGGAACACCACGGCATCGTCGGCCTCGGCGGGCAAGCCGCTGATGGCATCGCCCTTGCGGGGTGCTTCCGGGTAGCCATGGGCAGCCATCACCACGCCCAGCGCAGTGCGGCGATCCCACTCCAGCTCCACGCTATCGAGCTTGCCGTCCACGGCCGCCAGCATCACGTCCACAAAATCACTCTTGAGGCGCATCATGATGGGCTGGGTTTCAGGGTCACCCATGCGGGTGTTGAACTCCAGCGTCTTGGGGTAACCATTGCCGTCAATCATCAAGCCCGCATACAGAAAGCCGGTGAACGGCACGCCGTCTTTTTCCATGCCACGGATGGTGGGCGAAATAATTTCGCGCATGGCGCGGGCGTGCACGTCGGCTGTGACTACGGGGGCTGGCGAGTAAGCGCCCATGCCACCGGTGTTCGGGCCTTCGTCGTTGTCTTTGAGGCGCTTGTGATCCTGGCTGGTGGCCATGGCGACCACGTTCTTGCCATCGCACAGCACGATGAAAGAAGCTTCCTCACCCGAGAGGAACTCTTCAATCACCACGCGCGCACCACCTTCGTTGTGCTGCACGCCGTACTTGTTGTCCACCAGCATGAAGTCCACGGCATCGTGGGCTTCTTGCAGCGTCATGGCGACCACCACGCCCTTGCCTGCGGCCAAGCCGTCCGCCTTGATCACAATCGGCGCACCCAGACGATCCACAAATGCGTGGGCCGCGACAGGGTCGGTGAACGTGTCGTAATCGGCCGTTGGAATGCCGTGACGGCGCATGAACGCCTTGGAAAACGCCTTGGACGACTCCAGCTGCGCAGCCGCCTTGGTCGGGCCAAACACCTTCAGGCCATGGGCGCGGAATTCATCCACCACACCGGCTGCCAGCGGTGCCTCGGGGCCCACCACGGCCAGGCCCACGTTTTCTGCCTGCGCCCACTCGCGCAGCTTGACGACATCGGTGATGTCCAAATTTTGAATTTTTCCACCCGCCAGGGCTGTGCCACCGTTGCCGGGGGCCACAAACACCTTGGTCGCCTTAGGCGACTGGGCCAATTTCCACGCCAGAGCGTGCTCACGGCCACCGCCGCCAATCACAAGAATTTTCATAAGTCCGCGTTGTGGTAAACGTCTTGAACGTCGTCCAGGTCTTCCAGAACGTCCAACAGCTTTTGCATGCGCTCTGCGTCGTCGCCCTGCAGTTCAATGGTGTTTTCAGCGCGCATGGTCACTTCTGCCACTTCGGGCTTCAGGCCTGCAGCTTCCAGCGCATTCTTCACCGCTTCAAAATCGCCGGGTGCAGTCAGCACTTCGATCGCACCATCTTCGTCCGTGATGACATCTTCGGCTCCCGCTTCGAGTGCCACTTCCATCACCTGATCTTCCGAGACACCTGGCGCGAAAACGATTTGCCCACAGTGCTTGAACTGAAAGGCCACCGAGCCTTCCGTGCCCATATTGCCGCCGTGCTTGTTGAACGCATGGCGCACATCGGCCACGGTACGCACCTTGTTGTCGGTCATGGTGTCAACAATGATGGCCGCGCCACCAATGCCATAGCCTTCGTAACGAATTTCTTCGTAGGTCACGCCTTCCAAGGCACCCGTGGCCTTGTCGATATTGCGCTTGATGTTGTCGGCAGGCATATTGGCAGCCTTGGCCTTGTCGACCGCCAGGCGCAGACGGGGATTGGCGGTCAGATCACCGCCGCCTTGGCGGGCGGCCACCATGATTTCACGAATGATTCGGGTCCAGATACGGCCGCGCTTCTCATCCTGGCGACCTTTGCGGTGCTGGATGTTGGCCCATTTGCTATGTCCTGCCACAGGAAATCCTTTGGTCTTGATTTAATCTACTAGGCACGGATTCTACTTTTGACTGCGCACCTTGACGGAGGAAACCCGAACATGGCCCCAGCATTGCCCATTGCCCAACGCGGCGAGATCGTTTGTTCCATCTTGCCCGGCATGGCAAACCGACACGGCTTGATTACCGGCGCCACCGGCACCGGCAAAACCGTTACTTTGCAAAAGATTGCAGAAAGCTTCTCTTTAGCCGGTGTTCCCGTCTTTTTGGCCGACATCAAAGGCGACCTGACAGGCATCAGCCAGGCCGGCAAGATCGGTGACAAGCTGGCTGCTTCGCTGCAAGAGCGCGGCATTGATTTGCCAGAAGCTGTGACATGCCCGAGTACGCTGTGGGATGTTTTCGGCCAGCAAGGCCACCCCGTTCGTGCCACGATTTCAGACATGGGGCCGCTGCTCATCGGCCGCATGTTAGGTTTGAACGACACGCAAATGGGCGTGCTCAATATCGTTTTCAAGATTGCCGATGACAACGGCATGCTGCTGCTCGACCTCAAGGACTTGCGCGCCATGCTCCAGCACGTGGGAGACAACGCCAAGCAGTTCACCACGGCGTACGGCAACATCTCGGCGGCCAGCGTGGGCGCCATCCAGCGTGGCCTGCTGCAAATCGAAAGCGAAGGCGGCGACCAATTCTTTGGCGAGCCCATGCTCAACATCAACGACCTGATGCAGACCGATGCGCAAGGCCGTGGCGTCGTCAATATTTTGGCGGCCGACAAGCTGATGCAGTCGCCGCGTCTGTACTCCACCTTCTTGCTGTGGATGCTGTCTGAGCTGTTCGAGCAACTGCCTGAAATTGGCGACCCCGAAAAACCCAAGCTGGCCTTTTTCTTTGACGAAGCGCACTTGCTGTTCAACGATGCCCCCAAGGTACTGGTCGAGCGCATTGAGCTGGTGGTGCGCCTGGTGCGCTCCAAGGGCGTGGGCGTGTACTTTGTCACGCAAAACCCCATGGACATCCCCGACAGCGTGCTCGCCCAGCTGGGCAACCGCGTGCAGCACGCGCTGCGCGCCTTCACGCCCAAGGACCAAAAAGCCGTCAAGGCTACCGCGCAAACCATGCGCCCCAACCCCGAGGTGGACATTGAAGCGGCCATCACCGAGCTGGCCGTGGGCGAGGCGCTGATCAGCTTCCTCGACGAAAAAGGCCGGCCCAGCATCACGCAGCGTGTGTATGTGATTCCCCCGGGCAGCCAGATTGGCCCCATCGAAGACAGCCAACGCCGCAGTCTGCTGGCCAACTCCATCGTGGCGGGCGTGTATGAGCAAGCAGTGGACCGCGAATCCGCCTACGAAGTGCTGCAAGCACGCGCCACCGAAGCACCTGCGGCCACAGGCGGCATCAGCGGCAACCCGACAGCAGCTGCCGACAGCGGCCTGATGGGGGGTCTCAATGACTTTCTGTTTGGCAGCACCGGCCCGCGTGGTGGTAAGAAAGATGGACTGGTGCAAAGCCTGGTCAAATCCACCGCACGCAACATGACCAACCAGATCGGCCGTGAGTTGCTGCGCGGTGTGCTGGGCAGTTTGACCGGCAGCAAAAAACGCTGAAAGAAGCGCGCAGCACGCACCCACTCAGGGAATATGCGACTTCTCTTGGGCCCGGTAGCTCTCTAGAGTGCCGGGCCATATGTCCTCTAGCCACACCCTCCCCTCTCTGTCTGTCATGCACCTGCAGGTGCATGCACACATCGCCCACCTGCAGCTGAGCCAGCCCGAGCGCCTGAACACCATGTCCCCGGCCTTCTGGCGGGATCTGGATGCAGCGCTCACCCACATCCAGACCCAGGACGACGTGCGCGTGCTGGTGATCAGCAGCACAGGCAAGCACTTCAGCGCAGGCATGGCGCTGGAGACCTTTGCCGACCCGCAATTTGCCCCGCAAGACACCACACCTGAAGGGCGCGCCGCCCTGTCGGCGTTTCTGTGGGATATGCAGCATGTCTTCACCCGCATCGAGCAATTGCGCATTCCCGTCATCACGGCCATTCAGGGCGGCTGCATTGGCGGCGCACTGGACATGGTGTGCTGCGCCTGTATGCGCTACGCCACGCAAGACGCGTTCTTTTGCGTGCAGGAAATCAACATTGGCATGGTGGCCGACCTGGGCAGCCTGCAGCGCCTGCCCAAGCTGCTGCCCACGGGGCTGGTCAAGGAGCTGGCCTACACCGGCCGCCGCTGGCCCGCCCAGGCCGCGCTGGCGCATGGCTTTGTGAACGCCACTTTCGAGACACAAGAAGCCATGCTAGCTGCTGCCATGCAGTGCGCCCAAGAGATTGCCGCCAAGCCCCCTGTCGCCATCTGGGGCAGCAAGCAGGCGCTGGACTTTGCGCGGGACCACAGCGTGCAAGACAGCTTGCGCCAGATGGGCTGGCTGCAAGCGGGCATCTGGAGCAACCGCCACGTCATGGAATCGGTACAGGCCACGCAGCAAAAGCGCAGCGGTGACTTCCCGGCGCTGCAGCCCCAGCGCGCCTTTGGGCAGATGTAGGCGAACGCCTCACCCCGCGCAACACGGGCGCCGGTGCGTGTGCGCAAGGTCAAAGAAAACACCCTTGCGCACACAGACAAGCTGCGTGGTTTCCACATGGCTGCCAAGAAATAAGCACAATGCAGGGCATCGCCATATGCCGTGGCACGCCCCGTGCTTGAGACAGAAAGTACAGCTACATCCCTCAAGCCCGGCGTGCTGGCGGCTGTTTTACCCATTACAGATACCGACTATGAGCACCGTCCACCTCATCGACCATCCCCTGATTCAGCACAAACTGACCCTGATGCGCCGCAAGGAAGCCAGCACCAACAGCTTCCGCCGCATGCTGGGCGAGCTGTCCACGCTGATGGCCTACGAAATCACCCGCGACTTCCCGCTGCAAGACCTGGAAATCGAGACCCCCATGGAAAAAATGGTGGGCAAGGTCATCGACGGCAAGAAGCTGGCCCTGGTGTCCATCCTGCGTGCAGGCAATGGTTTCCTGGACGGCATGCTCAACGTGGTGCCCGGCGCGCGCATCGGCCACATTGGCCTGTACCGTGACCCCGAGACCCTGCAGCCCGTCGAGTACTACTTCAAGATGCCCGAGAACATGGCCGAGCGCGATGTGATCGTGGTGGACCCCATGCTGGCGACCGGTAACTCCGCTGCCGCGGCGGTGCAGCAACTCAAGGACAAGTGCTCACCCAAGTCCATCAAGTTCATGTGCCTGCTGGCAGCGCCCGAAGGCATCAAGACCATGCAAGCGGCCCACCCTGATGTGGAAATTTTCACTGCCGCCATTGACCGCGAGCTGGACAGCCACGGCTACATCCTGCCTGGTCTGGGTGATGCAGGCGACCGTATCTTCGGCACCAAGTAAAAAAGCACTGCGGTGTTGAAAAAAGGCTTCCTGCGGGAAGCCTTTTTTTATAGCCACTGCAGCGGCGCGCAGACCTTGGATGTGCTTGCCATTAAAAATTTAATAGCTGCTTGCGCTTGTTGAATATTGAATTCCCTATGTTTTCTATGTAAAACACTGAGATATCAAGCGCAAGCCGCTATCAAATAGAAGAACTGACTGCAGTACCTGGCAGCCGCAGCAAGCACCTCTGCATCGCAGCAGCGCAGCACCTGCCACCACTACCAGCGCAGTGCCTCCGCCAGTTGCTGCGCCTGGAGCGCCTGCTGTGCATTCGTGACCGAGGCGCGCAAGATAGCGCGGGATTCGCCCTGGTCCACCAACCACAGCAGCACCTGGCGCACGGGCGCGCCCTGGCTGGCCGGGGCATCGGCGGCCGGTTGCACCTCAAACACCCAGTACTGTCCTTGGCGGGCGGGCTGGCCCGCTGCAGCCTGTTTGGCCACAAAACGCTGCTTGCGCAAAGCGCCAGGCTGCAGCTGAAACTGCTGCGTCAGCGCCTTGCGCAGCAACGCCTCCTGCTGCGCATCGGACTCGGGAATGCGCTGCCCGCTCGTCAGCCCCAGCGTGAACTCCGTGGCCAAATCCCGGTAGTGAATGCGACGCCAGTCTTGCGGCTCCTGCAGCACAAAGCCTGCGGCCTGCATCGGCAGCCCCATGCCCGTGCGGCGGTTGTCCAGCCACGCCTGCTGCACATCCTCGGGCGCATACCAGATGCGGTCCAAGCCCCCCGCATTGCGCAAATACTGCCGCAGCAAGGCAGCAGCCTGCGCCTGGTCGCCCCGGCGCAGCGCCAGCAAAGCACCGTACTGCTGGGCGTTGTCGATCAACGTGCTGTCAAACACCTTGGCATAGGGCCAGGCCTGCAAGGCCGTCTGCAGCGCTGCATCGGCCTGCGCGTACTGCCCCGCTTTGAAGGCCGCAATACCCACCACGGTGTTCAGCCGCGCTACTTCCGAAGGGAAACGCGCATCACCCACCGCCGCACGCGCCAGCTGGGCAGCACGCGGCCAGTCTTGTGCACCGCGCCATGCGCTGGTGACGGCGCTTTCACGGCTGGGCAGCAAGGACTGGCCTGCGCTGCGCGGCAAATCCGGGCCTTGGGGGCCATCCACCGCCTTCCACCACGCTTGCAGCGCTTGCAAGCCCTGGGCCTGCTGAGACTGCAGCATCTGCACTTCCAGCTGCAAGAACCAATTGCCACGCAGCGCCACCCAGTCCAGGTGCACCGCGTCTGGCTGCTGCCTGGAAGTGACGCGCAGCGCCCGGTGCAACGATGGAGTATCGGCCGGCATGCGCAGATCCACCTGCGGCCAAGCGATGGGCACCCCATCGCTGGCAGCACCGGTGTACGCTAAAAGCTCAGTCAGACGCTGCTCGCGCACAGCTTGCGTCTGCGCGTTTGGCGCATCCTCGTAGCGCAGGCGCAGCGTGGCAAACATGCGTTTGCCGTCGGGCAGGACATACATATAGCGCAGGCTGCTGTCGTCGGTACGGTCTTGCGCGGGCTCCACCGCCATCAACACCCAGCGCTCCAGGGCGGTGGGCACGGACAGGCCTGCGCTTTGAAAAGCCAGGCGCTGGGCCTGACGGTCCCACGTCCACTGCGCAGGAAACAGTGAGGCTTTGGCCAGCAGCACTTGCTGGTAGCGCACCACCGCTGCCGCATCACCGGCCATGACAGCAGCCATCAGACCGCGCTGCGCCAGCGCTTCGACCTGGCCCGACACGGCTTCATCCGGCCTGCGTTCTGCCGCAGCCAGCATGCGGTCGGCCAGCGCCATGTTGTCGCTGTACAAACCTTGCTGGTGCTGCAGCACAGACAACAGCTCCGAAGCATCAAGTTGCTCATAAGGGTTGCCGTCGGGCAGTGTCATGGTCACCAGGGCCCGCGCCTGGGTCAATGCGTCGTCCCAGCGCTTGGCCTTGGCGGCTTGCACCGCCGCCTGGCGCAGCTGCATAAAGGGTGAAGGTGTGGCCTGCGCCTCGGCTTCATCGGGCACGGCCTGCGCTGTAGAGACGGCGGGAGCGGTAGGTACGGTGGGCGCCGCGGCATGCGAAGGGGCCAGTGCCATGCAGGCCCAGGACAGACAAGTCAGAGAAAACACACGGTACACAACCACCTCCAGGGACAGCACAACGCAATCCAAAAAGCATAGCGAAAAATATCCACCCAGCGCCCGCAGGCCGCCTTTCTCCCGTGAAAAGCCGCCCTCAAACTGTCACCAACTGTGTATGCACCGTCCCATCCACCAGTCTCATGGTTGTGCGGCATATGGGGGCACAGAATCCTTGCAATTTGGCGCAGCAGTGACTACGAGTGAGCGAAAATCACCACTTTCAGCGATAGCCAAAGCCCAGGGCTTGCGTTTCAATCACGTCAGTTTCGCTTTGTGCGCCTACGCTTGCTGCCTTCCTATGGATTTACTGACGCCCCCCTCCCCACTCCCCCTGCTTGCTGCCCCTGTGTTGGTGGTGGAAGACGACCCGACGGTGACCCGGCGGCTGCGCAGCCTGCTGCTGGGAATGGGCTACGACGCCTCGGCCCTGCTCTGGGCCCGCAGCGTGCAGGAAGCACGCCAGATTTACGCACAGGAAGCCATTGCACTGGCCTTGGTGGATCTGGGCTTGCCCGATGGCTCTGGCCACACCGTGATTGCCGAGCTGCGTGCACATGATGCTTCGCTCATGATTTTGGTCATCTCTGCCTGGAGCACCGAAGACGCCATCCTGGGCGCGCTGCGTGCGGGTGCCACAGGCTATCTGCTCAAGGAGCGCGATGATTTGGAGCTGCGTCTGGGCATTGCCAGCACACTGCGCGGTGGTGCCCCGATCGATCCGTTCATCGCCAAACGCATCATGCAAGAGTTCGCAGCTGTGTCAGCACCGCCTTCTGCCAGCCACCAGCCTGACACGCCAGCTATGGTGCCACTGACCGCACGCGAGCAAGAGATCCTGCAATGGGTGGCCCAAGGCATGACCAACCGCGAGATTGCCGAAACCCTGCACCTCTCACGCTTTACCGTGGAGTGCCATGTGCGCAAAATCTATCAAAAGATGGAAGTCTCTTCCCGCACCCGCGCCATCCACATGGCGCGCCTGCACGGATTGATCGATTCATGAGCGCCTGGGCCCGGTGCTGGCACCGCTGGTGGCGGCACCTGGCGGTGCTGCTGTGCTGTGTGCCCACGCTGGCATGGGCACAGACGGCGCCGGACACCGCACAGGCCCTGTGCGTGCCGCAGCACCTGGGCAGCTGGGCCGCCAAAGAACTCACACCACAGCAGCGCCCCACTGCGGGTTGGGAGCGCGTCGACCTCCCCGACACATGGCAAGACCGATGGCCCGATTGGACCGGCGCCACCTGGTACCGCATTGAATGGCTGCTGCCCTGCCCGCAGCAACACCATGGCCTGTCCATTTCCGCCATTCGCACTGCGGGCACCGTCTTTTGGGGTGATGAGCTGCTGTGGAGCGACCGTTTTACCAGCGCCCCCTTCTCACGCAGCAGCAATGTGCCGCGCTGGTGGCCCTTGTCCACCCAGGGGCGTGACGGTGTGCAAACCGTCTGGGTCCGCGTCGCGGCCAACCATTTCACCTCACCGGGACTGGGCCGTGTCTTCCTGGGAGCCGCCAATGCCATTCGCGACGCGGTGGACTACAGCACTTTCCGCCAGCGCACCAGCTACACGCTGACCGCAGCCATGTCAGCCGCCATTGGCTGCGTGGCCTTGTTTGTCTGGCTGTGGCGCCGCTCAGAGTCAGGCTATCTGTGGTTTGCCGGCATGCAGCTGATGTGGATGCTGTACCTCACACTTTTGCTGCAAAACGAGCCGGTACTGGCGCTCTCCAGCCCCGCCCAGTCCAAGATCCATTTGCTCAGCTTTTTGCTCTACGCCCAGTGCTTCTGGCTTTTTTCGCTGCGTTTTGTGGGGTTGCGGCTTCCAAAAATAGAGATCCTCAGCTGGTTGGCCATTTTGGCGTGGGCCTGTCTGCTGATCATCTCCCAAGGCATCGGTGATCTGGTGCACACCGCATGGCTGTTCCGCTGGGGATCGCTGCTGGTGCAGTGCAGCTGCCTGATCGTGATCGCTAGGGCGCTCTACACCCGACACACCCCCCATCTCTGGCTGGCCCTGTGCTGGCTGGGCATTTTGTTTGTGGCCGGACACGACATCGTCGTGGCCATGCGGGTGTGGGATTACGACCAGACCTGGTCAGCCATCTTCAGCCCTGTCTCCACCATTTTTCTGGCCGGCATGCTGGGCTGGCAGCTGGCAGCGCGCATGCGCCGGGTCGACATCTTCAACGCCGAGCTGCAGCAGCGCGTGGATACGGCGCGCAGCGAGCTGGCCCAGGTATTGGCCCAACGACACGCCCAGGAGCTGGAGCACGCCCAACTCCAGGTGCGCGTGCACCTGGCCCATGACCTGCACGATGGCCTGGGCGGCAGCCTGGTGCGCTCGCTGGCGCTGGTCGAGCAAGCCACACCGCAGCTGGACAAAGACCGCGTGCTGTCCATGCTCAAGGTGCTGCGCGACGATTTGCGGCAAGTGATTGATGTCGGTTCCAGCCGCGATGTGGCCGTGCCCACCACGCCGGTGCTGTGGCTGGCCCCCCTGCGCCACCGCTTCACACTGATTTTGGATGAACTCCAGCTGCACGCCGATTGGCAGGTGGACGCGCAATGGCGCATTCCCCCCAGCACCTTGCAATGCATGGCCATGTCACGCGTGCTGGAAGAAGCCTTCGCCAATGTGCTCAAACACAGCCGCGCCCACCACCTGAGCATCAGCTGCACCCAGCCCAGCCCCTCTCTGTGGCGCGTGGTGCTGGAAGATGATGGGGTGGGTTTTGATGTGGAGGCCGTACAAAGCGCGGGCATGGGCATTGGCGTGCACAGCATGTACAACCGCCTGGCCCGTGTGAACGGGCAGCTCACCATCCGCTCATCGGCCAGCGGCACCACACTGATTGCAGAGATCGTGACCACCGATACGACCCGCCCGGCAGCGCAGCCTTGATCCGCTGATAGCGCCCTCCACCGCCGCACCCGCCCTGCTGCGCTCAACCCAGGGCTGGCTGGCAGATGCTGCCTGCCGATTTCCAGACCAACGGTAGCTCAGATGCACGCTGCTCCAGCCGTAAGCATCTTCTTACTTGCGTTGTCTGAATTTTGATCAACCATTGTTCAAGCGCGCCTAATTTGCAACAAGGAGTGAACATGGAAGATGCCTCTGCGTTTGTTGATCCCCCCTACACATTCGAGCTGGCACACCTGCAGGCACTGGACCGGGTCATGGCCATGGCCAGCTTTGAGCCCAATGGCATGCTCAGCCATGCCAATGCCAATTACTTGCAATTGTTTGGTTTGTCTTACAAGCAGGCTTTGGGCCGCATGCATCGCAGTTTCTGCCCGCCCGACCTGTCAGGCAGCGAGCACTACGCCGCCACCTGGGCCAGCCTGTGTGAGGGGCACTCTTTCTCGGGCGTGGTGGAGCGCGTGCGCAGCGATGGCAGCAGCTGCTGGCTGGAAGCCACCTACAGCCCGGTGCTGGATGTGCAGGGCAAGGTGCTGCACATTCTCAAGATTGCCGCCGACATCACGCAGCGTTACGCCGCCGAACAGGCCCAGCAAGAACACCTGCGCCGCCTGTCCCTGGTGGCCGATGCTTCTGACACGGCCATCATCATCAGCGACAACCACTCGCGCATCCTGCATGTGAATGGTGGCTTCACCCGCATGTTTGACTGGCGCAACGAGGAAGTGATTGGCCAGCCGCCGATTGTCCTGCTGTCTCCGCACCTGCTGCACGATTTCTCAGAAACCGTGCATGCGCAACTGCGCACCGGGCAATCGGTCGAGCGCGAAGAAATCGTGACGGGCAAGAACGGCCAGCGCTACTGGGTCAAAACCATCAGCAACCCGGTGCGAGACGAACAGGGGCAGTGGAGCCACACGGTCTCCACACTCACGGACATCACCAGCTCCAAGATGCACGAAGCCTTGCAGCACCGTGTACTGGAGGCGTTGGCCTGCGAGCAACCGCTGACTGATGTGCTGAATCTGGTCTGCCAGGAAGTCGAGCGCATTGCCCCTGAAGTGACGGCATCCATTTTGGAGGTCGATGCCAAAGGGCTGCTGCACCCTTTGGCGGGGCCCAGCCTGCCTGCGGCCTACTCCGCCCTACTGGAAGGCCAGTCGATTGGCCCCATGGCAGGCTCGTGCGGCACGGCGGCATGGAGCAATGCCCCCGTGATTGCCGACGACATCGCCACCGACCCGCTGTGGAGCGGCTATCAGCATTGGATATTGCCGCTGGGCTTCAACGCCTGCTGGTCCACACCCATCTGCAACAGCAAAAACAAGCCCATTGGCACTTTTGCGTTTTACTACCGCGAACCTCGCATTCAGGCCTCCTACGCCTTTCACCAAAAACTGATCGATGCATGTACACACCTGTGTGCGCTGGCGCTCGAGCGTGAATCCGACCGCGCACGCATTCGCCAGCTGGCGTTCTACGACGGGCTCACCGGCGTGCCCAACCGCACCTTGCTGAACGCCAAAACCGAGCAGGCCATTGCTTCCGCCACCCGCAACAACGAGCAATTGGCCGTACTTTTCATTGACCTGGACCGTTTCAAGCAGGTCAACGACTCGCTGGGCCACCGCGCAGGCGATGAGCTGCTGTGCAACATGGTGCGGCGCCTGCAGCAGGCCCTGCGCGCCAACGACATCGTGGGGCGGCTATCGGGCGATGAATTCTTGGTTGTGCTGCCGCAGTGTGATGTGGACCGCGCCACCCGCACCATTGAGCGCTTGCAGGACCTTCTGGTGCTGCCCATGACGATTGGCAAAAACTGCCTGTCCATCTCCGCCAGCATTGGCGCGGCCATGTTCCCCGCCGATGGGCAGAACCTGGAGACACTGCTGCAATACGCGGACATGGCCATGTACCAGGCCAAAAGCGCTGACCATGGTCAATTTCGCTTCTTCAGCCAGGAAATGAGCCACCTGGCCCAGGAGCGACTGAAGATGGAGGGGGCGCTGCGCAAGGCGCTGCAAGACCATCAGCTACACCTACTGTATCAACCGCAGATTGACTTGCGCACCGGTGACCTCTGCAGCGTTGAAGCACTGGCACGCTGGACACACCCGGAGCTGGGCGAGATTCCGCCCTCGCGCTTCATTGCACTGGCGGAAGAATGCGGCCTGACTGCCGAGCTGGGGCGCTGGGCAATCGATGAGGCATGCCACCAGCTGGCCGCCTGGCGCCACAGCGGCTGCCACGTACCCGCCATCTCGGTCAACCTCAGTCCCTCGAATTTCCACAATCTGGAGTTGCCGCAGCTGCTGGCCGATGCCCTGCAACGCAATGCCCTGCAGCCGCAGGACCTCACGCTGGAGCTGACGGAGCGCATCTTGCAAGACAGCAACCCCAACACCATGCAAACCATCCACCAAGTGCATGAACTGGGCATTCACCTGTCGATGGACGACTTTGGCACCGGCTATTCCAGCCTCAGCTGTTTGCGGCGCCTGCCCGTGCACGAGCTGAAACTGGACCAAAGCTTTGTCGCCGACATGGAGCACGATGAAGCCGCACGCTCACTCAGCCGCGCCATTTTGGGCGTCGGCAAAAGCCTGCAGCTGAACGTGGTGGCCGAGGGCGTAGAGACCGCGGTACAAAGCGCCATGCTCAAAGACCAGGGCTATCTGGCTGCGCAAGGCTATCTTTTTGCACAACCACTCACCCCCCAGGAGCTGCCGCAGTGGCTGGAAAACAGCAAACGGCTGCACCTGCCGCCCAGCGATCCCATCTCCATCTCCGGCCTACAGGTCGCACCCAAGCCACTACCGGCCAAGGGCGCGCTGTAAAAGGTGCACCACGCCACCTTCTGCGCTCCATATTATTTACATAAAAAAGCCTTCCAGGCCATACCCAGACTACGCTAACAGCTAGCTATTTTGATAATTCACGAACAAAAAAAGGACTGCCTCAGCAGTCCTTTTTGGGTGCGTCGTACCTGGCGCTGGCAATCAGTCCACCAAGCCGGCAAACACGTGTTGCACGTCGTCGTCATTGTCCAAACCGGCCAAAAATTCTTGCACTTCTTCTTGCTGCTCGGCCGACAGGCTGGACATGCTGATCGGGTTCTTGGCCTTGTAGCCCAGCTTGACCGACAGCACCTTGATGCCTTGCGCAGGCAATGCCTTGGAGACGGTGTCCAGGTCGGTGGGATCGGTAATGAACAAGGTCACGCCCTCTTCGTCGCCCGCTTCAAAGTCTTGTGCGCCCGCTTCAATGGCGGCCATTTCGGCATCGGCACCGTTTTCGGCTTCGCCTTCGATCATGCCCACGTGGTCAAAGTCCCACGCCACGGCGCTCATCTGGCCCTTGCGGAAGCACACACGCATATTGGGCGCAGTGCGGTTGGGGTTGTCGGTCAGGCATTCCACCATCACCGGCACGCGGTGGGGGGCGTAACCTTCAAAAATCACGCTGGTGTAGTTCACGGCTTCGGAGCCTACGCCCGAGCCCTTCTTGACCGCGCGGTCCAAAGTTTCTTTGGACATGGAAGCCTTGCGCGCCGCTTCAATCGCCATGCGCAGGCGTGCATTGCTCGATGGGTCACCACCGCCCAGACGGGCAGCGACGGTGATTTCTTTTACCAGCTTGCCAAACAGCTTGCCTTTGGCGTCTGCGGCCAGGGCCTTGCCCTTGGCTTTCCATTGCGCTCCCATGGAGGGCCTTTCTTCGAATCTGAACAAAAAATGCCGCGTACACGGGCGGCATAGAATAAATCAAGGCGTTTTATACACCTGCTCCATAGGCCACAGCGCCATCATTGCCAACTTTTTGTGCCTTCTGCGGCCCGCTTGCTTTGCCGCAACCCCACCCAAGGAGACAAGAGCATGCGCTTTCCCCCCCTTTCTTGCGCCGCCATCGCCGCTGGCATGCTGCTGGGCCAAGCCCACGCTTTGGAGGTGCAGCCCGAAGTGGTCGCCCAAAACTTGCAAAACCCATGGGCTGTGGCTTTTTTGCCCGACGGGCAGTTTCTGGTGACCGAGCGCCCGGGCCGCATGCGCGTGATTGCCGCCGATGGCACGCTGGGCCGCCCACTGCAAGGCTTACCCACCATTGCCGCAGGGGGCCAAGGCGGCTTGCTGGATGTGGTGCTGGATAGCGACTTTGCCCGCAACCGCACGCTGTACTTTTGCTACGCAGAACCCGGCCTGAACGCCAGCAACAGCACGGCACTGGCCAAAGCACAACTCTCTGCCGACCACACACAGCTTGAGAACCTGCAAGTGCTCTTTAGCCAGCGCCCCAAAAAAGCCAGCCAGCTGCACTTTGGCTGCCGCATCGTAGAGCGCCCCGATGGCACGCTGCTGCTGACCTTGGGCGAACGCTCGCACTTCAAAGAAGAAGCGCAGAACCTGCAAAGCCACCTGGGCAAAATCGTGCGCATCCACAAAGACGGCAGCGTGCCGAAAGACAACCCCTTTGTGGGCCGCAGCGACGCCCTGCCTGAAATCTGGAGCTGGGGCCACCGCAGCCCCCAAGGCGCCGCCCTCGCCCCCGATGGCACCTTTTGGATGAATGAGCACGGCCCCCAAGGCGGCGATGAAATCAACCGCCCCGAGCCCGGAAAAAACTACGGCTGGCCCGTGATTACCTATGGCGAGAACTACGGCGGCGGCAAGATCGGCGCAGGCATCACCCACCAAGACGGCATGGAGCAACCCGCGCACCAATGGACGCCGTCGATTGCCGTCTCTGGCATGGCTTTCATCACCTCAGATCGCTACCCCGGCTGGAAAGGCCAGATGGTCGTCGGCGCCCTCAAAGCCCTGCGGCTGGAGCGCATCACCTTGAATGGCAACAAGGTGGAGAAAGTGGAACCCCTGCTCCCCCACCTCGCCCAGCGCGTGCGCGATGTGCGTCAGGGGCCGGATGGGTGGCTGTATGTGCTGACGGATGCGAGCAAGGGGCAGTTGCTGCGGTTAAAGGCCCAGCCTTGAGGCCGCCAGCCGAGTGCCCAATGGGCGCTTGGCTGGTGCGAGGGTTTACGGCTGCTCTGAAAACAAGCACGACCGCACCAGCCACGGACGAAAAAAATAAGAGCTACTAGCGCTGCTGGAATAAGGGCTAGAAGCCAAAAAGACTAATTGCTAGCCTAACGACACACAACAGCCCACATGCGAACCTCGGCGAAAAACCAAACACCCAGCGAAACAACGCTTGAAAAGGTAAATGGCGCTTGAATATGCATGGGCTGAAATGGGCCGGAATAAAAGGCAGGCTAACGAATAAGCTAAGCCGACCGCCGAAGGCGGGTCGGCTTGAGCGCCGGGTTAGACCCAACGCGACAAAAACAACCATGACCGCACGGGCCACGGACTACGAAAACCAGAGCTACTAGCCCAGATGGAATAAGGGCTATAGGCCAAAAATACCAATAACTTGCCTAATGCCACCACAACTTCCCGCAAGCGAACCCCAAGTGAACGCCAAAACACCCAGCGAAAAAAAGTAAGTGGCTTTTGAATATGCATGGTATGAAATAAGCAAGAATAAAAGGCAGGCTAAATAAATTAGAAACTTGCGGGACCAAAGATATAGTTGTACTCTACACGAGTAAGGCTAATCTTATTTAAGAAAATTATTTTCATCAGGCTTGATTGAATTGGCCTATCAAAAATTGCAAGATTTGGAACAGAGAATGAATTTTCTTGATTGTGAAATTGGGGTATTTTCCGGTGTGAGATGCCTCTCATGTTTCTGAGTGGCATAACTCCGAGTCTTAAAAAGCTGAAGAAGGATGGATAAATTATCCCATCGAATCCATGTAATTTTGCGATTTTAGCGATATCTCTTGTTATTTCATAGGAATGCTTGCCGGCCATGAAAAGCATGTGCACTGCAATATCCAGGCTTTCGAATTCTGAGATATTTTCAGCTTCTTCCAAAACTACAGATAGATCCAAAACTTTAAGTGGGCGGCTGGGGGACAGTGTTGCTACATAGAGATCGTCTTCTGCGGTAACCCTGCATTCGTGCAAGCACACTTCAAGGTCTTCCGATGTATAAAGTATTGGTGCGCCATTGAAGTCAAATCGTCCTCCACCGAGGAATTCATCGGGTGGGCTGTCATATTCACTGTGCAGATCTGGTTTCTCTGGTTATTTTCTGACTCTGCAAAACTTTTTGTCGCATTCTATTATTCGTGTTGGGTATTGTTTGATTATTTTTTTGATAATACTTTTGCGTGTTGATTTTTTTACTAACTTTTTAATGGGCTCAACCTCTCCCAAAAACCACAATCTTGGCCCATAGTGAAAGAAGCCTACGCCTAATTTAGATCCAATAATTGATGCATCTTGATTTAAGTTTGAATAAAAATCGATGCTGGTTTCTTGAAATTCGTTAAATTGAATAAGTGGGGATCCGCCGAAATCAGTTTTCAGAAATGATCCCAAAACAAAAAATCTATAGGTCAATTCATATAGCTGTTGCTCTTTTAATTTAAAACCAGATTCGGATCCACATGTTTGGCACTTGCAATTTGATTGCTCCCCCAATTTTTGGGCATCGATTATTAATCCTTCGTCTTTAAAACAATCTGAGCAAGCCAAATAATCCATTTAATGTACTTTCGAAACCTAACTTAATTTAGACAACAGAACCGTCTTGAATAGCAGTTCCCTAAAACTTTGCCCCCTGCATCATCCACAGAGAAAAAGCCACAAGCAAGCTATTTAGTCACGCATTAAAAACTACGGTTAAAACTGTGGCGTAACACCGAAAAGCGGTTGACGGTGTTTGAGTACAAGCGCTAAGCAGCGTCGGATAAGGATTTGGCTTTACCCAAAAAACCAATAAGTCACACCAATCGCCGCGACCACACCCGCCAGCTCCGCCAGCAACGCACACCCCACCGCATGGCGCGCACGTTGGATGCCGACTGCACCAAAGTAGACGGCCAGTACGTAGAAGGTGGTTTCGGTGCTCCCTTGAATGGTGGCGGCGGCCAGCGCGGCAAAGCTGTCCACACCCTGGGTTTGCATGGTCTCAATCAGCATGGCGCGTGCGGCACTGCCGGAGAACGGTTTGACCAGCGCCGTGGGCAGCGCATCGACAAAACGGCCATCCATGCCCAACCATTGCACGCACCAGCGGATGGCGTCCAGCACATAGTCCAGCGCGCCGGATGCGCGGAATACGCCGACGGCGCACAGCATGGCCACCAGATACGGCAGCAGGCCTTTGGCCACGTCAAAGCCTTCTTTGGCCCCGTCGATAAAGCTGTCGTACACGGGCACTTTCTTGTAAGCACCCAGGCAAACAAACAGCACGATCAAGGCAAACAGCGTGAGGTTGCCCAGCAAGGCAGAGAGTGACGCCAGCACTGCCGCACTCAAGGTGGTGAGCAGCGCCATAAACCCGGCCAGCCCCAGCGCCACGGGCAGCAAATACGCCAACACCACAGGGCTAAAGATGGGCAAGCGCTGCACCAGCGCCACGGCCAGCAGGCCCACCAGTGTGGAAGCTGACGTGGCCAGCAAGATGGGCAGAAACACCAGCGTAGGGTCTGCCGCGCCCTGCTGCATGCGGTACATAAAGATGGTGACGGGCAGCAGCGTGAGCGATGAGGCGTTGAGCACCAGGAACAGAATCTGCGCGTTGGTCGCAGTGTCAGGCTTGGGGTTCAGCGCTTGCAGCGCCTTCATGGCTTTGAGGCCCATAGGCGTGGCCGCGTTATCCAGCCCCAGGCCGTTGGCGGCAAAGTTCAGCGTAATCAAGCCCAGCGCCGGGTGGCCGCGCGGCACCTCGGGCATCAGCTTGGCAAACAGCGGGCCCAGCACTTTGGCCAGCCACTGCACCACGCCCGCCTCTTCCGCTATGCGCAAAAAACCCAGCCACAGCGTGAGCGTGCCAAACAGCAGCACCATGACTTCGACCGAGAGCTTGGCCATGGCAAACAGCGCTTGCACCATGGCGGCAAACACCTGGGGCTGCCCGCCGACCAGCCATTGCGCCAGCGCGGCCACGGCCGCCACCAAAAAAAAGCCCAACCAGAGCATGTTGAGCATAGGTCTTAAGCAGTACGTGGGTTGAAGAAGTGCACGGGGTCCCTGAAGCGGTGACATTGCAGACCACACTGTACGCCATGACACCCTGTGCAGCGCGCAAAAAAAACAGCGCCTCAAGGCGCTGTAAATATCGCGGCAGCCACACGGGGCGCCGCGTTGGGTATGGAACGTGTTTAGTACGTGGTGGTGCGCACACCGTCTGCGCAGCCCAGCAGGCAGACATTGGCCTTTTGGTGCGCAAACACGCCCACGGTGACCACGCCGGGCCACTGGTTGACCTGGCTTTCAAACGCCAGCGGGTCGGTAATTTGCAGGTCGCGCACGTCCAGAATGTGTTGGCCGTTGTCGGTCACCAAAGGCTGGCCGTCTTTTTGGCGAATGGTGGCGGTGCCGCCCATGGCTTCAAACTTGCGGGCGATCTGGCCTGCGGACATGGGAATCACTTCCACGGGCAGCGGGAAGTTGCCCAGCACGGGCACCAGCTTGGATTCGTCCGCAATGCAGACAAACTGCTTGGCCAGCGCCGCCACAATCTTCTCGCGCGTCAGGGCTGCACCGCCGCCTTTGACCATATAGCCTTGGCCGTCGATTTCATCGGCACCGTCAATGTAGACCGACAAGGCCTGCACTTCGTTGGCATCGAAAACCGTGATGCCCAGCGCCTTCAAACGCTCGGTGCTGGCCACCGAGCTAGAGACCGCGCCCTTGATCTGGTCCTTCATGGAGGCCAGCGCGTCAATGAATTTGTTGACTGTGGAGCCGGTGCCCACGCCCACAATTTCGCCCGGTACTACGTATTTCAGTGCGGCTTGGCCGACCAAAGTTTTCAGTTCATCTTGGGTAAGGGGTGCAGTCGATGTCGTCATGGGGGAAAATCCGGTTAATCCCTCGAATTATTCCCTATGTCGCTTATCCCTTACGCCCTTGTTCGCCCCTTCTTGTTTGGTATGGAGCCCGAAGCGGCCCACGACTTCACCATGAACGCTTTGGCTAAAGGCCAGGGCACGCTGCTGCAATGCGCGTGGTCGGCCCCCATGGTGGAAGACCCCATCACTCTGGCGGGGCTGAAGTTCCCCAACCGCGTGGGCATGGCCGCAGGCCTGGACAAGAACGCCCGCTGCATCGACGCGCTGGCCGCCATGGGCTTTGGTTTTGTGGAAGTGGGCACCGTCACGCCCAAGGGCCAGCCGGGCAACCCCAAGCCGCGCATGTTCCGCCTGCCTGCGGCCAAAGGGCTGATCAACCGCCTGGGCTTTAACAACGACGGGCTGGATGCCTTCATCGCCAACGTCAAAAAGTCCACCGTGCGCGCGCAAGGCAAGCCCATGCTGCTGGGCCTGAACATTGGCAAGAACGCGGCCACCCCCATCGAAGAGGCCACCAACGACTATCTGATCTGCCTGGAAGGCGTGTACCCGCATGCCGACTACGTGACGATCAACATCAGCTCGCCCAACACCAAGAACCTGCGCGCGCTGCAAAGCGATGAGGCGCTCGACAGCCTGCTGGGCGCGATTGCCGCCAAGCGCGAAGAACTGGCCGCGCAGCAAAACCGCCGCGTGCCCATCTTTGTGAAGATTGCGCCGGACTTGGATGAAGCCCAAGTCCAAGTGATTGCCGCCACCTTGCTGCGCCACGGCATGGATGGCGTGATTGCCACCAATACCACGCTCAACCGTGATGCCGTCAAGGGCCTGCCCCACGCCGAAGAAACCGGCGGCCTGAGCGGCGCGCCCGCCTTTGAAGCCAGCAACCGCGTGATTGCCCAGCTGCGCGCAGCCTTGGGCAAGGGCTACCCCATCATTGGCGTGGGCGGCATCATGCGCGGTGAAGACGCCGCCGCCAAAATTCGTGCGGGTGCCGACGTGGTGCAAATCTACAGCGGCCTGATCTATGCCGGCCCCGGCCTGGTCAGCGATGCGGCCAAGGCCATCCGCAACATGCGCTAAAAAAGTGAGCTGCCAGCGCTGATATTTCAATCCATTCAGGCTGTTTATTGCTTGAAATCTTCATTGATCCAGCGCTAGCCGCTATCAAAAACAAAGCCCGGCATGCCGGGCTTTGTTTTTTAGGGGCTGAGGGCCCGCTGCTGTACTAGCGCTTGAACTTGGCAATCAGCGGCAGCAGCAAGCCGCCGTAGCGCACCAATTTGCGCGGCCCCAGCATCAGCACCAGCCCGGCCAGCGCCGTGGTGGCCAGCGGGTGCAGCTTGGCAAACACGGCCAGGCGTTCCACAAACGGTGCATCGCTGGGCACCGTGTCCGGCGCTGCGCGCAGCGCCTGGGCCTGCAGTTGCGCCTGCTTGGCCGCACGCAGGCGGTCACGCTGCATGGCAATGCGCTTGAGCACCACGCGCTCGGCGTCGCTGGCCTGGTGCCAGCGCACATCTTGCTCCAGCACCGCCACAGCCGTCATGACCAATGGCGCTTGCGCCTGCTGCGGTGCAGCAGAGTTGGTGGCCGCAGTGTTCACAGCTTCTCCTTAATCAGCGCCCAGTCCTGGGCCAGCTCGGCGCGTGTCAGCGCGAAGGGACGGCTGGATTTGCGCAGTGCAGACAGCAGCACCAGCAATGCCGCCGCCCACACCAGCAACCACACACCGGCGATCACCCAAGCCACCACGGTGCGCTGGGGCGAATCCCAGAACTGCACCAGCACCGCCAGCGACAGCAGCCCCAAGGCCACAATCGTCAGCCCACCCAGTACCACCGCCAGCACCAGAATTGTTTGCAGGCGCGTTTTCTGCGCCGCCCACTCCAAGCGAGCCAGCGCCACACGGTCTTCTGCCGCAATGGCGCCTTCGTTGAGATTGGCACGCATGCGAGCAGACAAGTTTTCCAATCCAAGAATAGACATCCAATTCACGGCAGATTTCCTATACGTGTGCAGGTTGCAGAAGGTGTGCGCAGCAATGGCTTAGCGGCGTGCCAGCAAAAAGCCGAGCAAAGCACCCACTGCCAGCGCCGCACCGGCCACGCGCCAGGGTTCGTCGTGGGCGTAGCGGTCGGCCACATAGGCGGCTTCCTTGGCCTGGCGGGCGGCTTCATGCGCCGCGTTCAGCGCGGTTTCACGCGCCTGGTACACGCCGTCGTCCAGCTTCTGGCGCAGCACGCTGATTTGGGGGATGGAGTCCAGATCCTTGCTCGCCAGCAGACCGCGCACGTCGGTCACCAGTTTTTCCAGATCAGCCTGGGTAGAAGAAACAGTGTCAGAAAACGCCATGGTGAAAGCCTTTCTTGGGTATGGATGAACAAGAGATGCGCCGCAACACCAAGGCTGCAGCCGCGTTGATGGTTGGCATCTTAACGAATGCCACAGGGCTGACCAAGTCAGCGCACACCGCACAAGATCAAGAAGCTGGCGTTAATTGCTGCAAAACTTCTTCGGCAATCGCCAGGCAGCTGGTCAGTCCCGGCGATTCAATGCCAAACAGGTTCACCAGGCCCTGCACACCATGCGTGGCAGCGCCTTGAATCACAAAGTCTGCCGCCGCCGTACCAGGCCCCGAAATTTTGGGGCGAATGCCCGCGTAGCCCGGGGCCAGGCTGCCCGCCTGCAAGCCCGGCCAGTACTTGTGCACCTCGGCATAAAAGCCTTCGCAGCGCTGCGGATCTACCTGCAATTGCTGCGGGCTGTCCACCCATTCCACATCGGGACCAAACTTGGCCTGGCCGCCCAAATCCAGTGTCAGGTGCACGCCCAGCCCTGCCGCTTCGGGTACGGGGTAAATCAGGTGGGTGAACGGTGCACGGCCGCTGAGCGTGAAGTAATTGCCCTTGGCAAAAAAAGCCTGCGGCACATGCTCGGGCGCCAGGCCCTGCATCTGCGCGGCCACATGCGGCGCAAACAGGCCCGCCGCGTTCACCACTTCCTGCGCCAGCAACTCGGTGCCATCTGCCGTGCGCAGCAAGATGCCGTCGGCCTGCACCTGGGCCGTGGCCACGGGCGAAAGCAACGCCAGCGCGCCACCTGCATGCTCCATATCGCCTTGCAAGGCCAGCATCAGGCCATGGCTGTCCACAATGCCGGTGCTGGGCGACAGCAGCGCCGCGTGGCACTGCAGCGCGGGCTCCAGCGCCTGGGCCTGGGCCTGGCTGAGCAGCTGCAAATCGTGCACCCCATTGGCGGCCGCCTTCTGCTGAATCTGCTGCAGCTGGGCCACCTGCTCCGCGCTGGTGGCCACAATCAGCTTGCCGCAGCGGCGAAAATCCACGCCCTTTTCCGCGCAGTAGGCGTACAGCAGCTCCTTGCCCTGCACGCACAAGCGCGCTTTCAAAGAACCAGCGGGGTAATAGATGCCAGCGTGAATCACTTCGCTGTTGCGCGAGCTGGTGCCTGTGCCAATCGCATCGGCTGCCTCCAGCACCACCACTTCCCTGCCCGACTGCGCCAGCGCTCGCCCCACGGCCAGCCCCACCACGCCCGCGCCAATCACCACGCTCTGCACCTGATCTACCACGTTGAATCTCCCTGATTGATGTGTGCCCATCATGCTACGCGCATGCGCACAGCGGCACGGCAAAGCTTATTAAATGCTTACAGCGCCGCCACTGCGCAGGCAGCCCAGCAACCGTGCGATAGCCGCAGCCACCGTCACGCACAGACACATGGCCACCGTGCACGCAGCCGCACATGGGTAGCAAACAGCTTCGCCTCAAAAAATATTTTTTTATAGCTACTAGCGCTTTCTACACCTACGTAATCAGCACTTTTCATGCATATTTATGGACCATCCACTCAGGCTCTAGCTGGCGCAATCGTTGCGTGCCAAGGGCCCTTTAGCCTGCGCGCGGTGGGATACGGCATGCCTGCGGGCGCGCCACAGACTTTGTGCCTGGGTCGCCAGGCTGCTTCACGGCGGTACATGCAATGGCTTGTGCCTTCTCTTCTCACACCGCGTTGTTCACAGCAGGCTTTACTGTGCGCCACATGGCGTTGGGATTTCGTCTGCGGACAATTTGCAGCCTAGTGCATCACCAGCCGCCAGAAAGAAGCCATGCCTTTCAGTCACCCCACCGCGTGCATGGGGGCGTAATGAAATAGTGATGCCGCAAAAGTTGGTAAGGCCCCGCCTGTCCTACGTTGCACCAACCGTTCATCGCAGATGCTGGGAGCCAAGGTAAGCAATCCCTGCTTGCCTGCCAACCTGAAGGAGTTATGGACATGTCGCAACACAACCAGCCGCAGCATCCCGGCCAAAAGGAAAAGCAGCAGCAACAGCAAAGCCCCAACCAGCAGCAGCCGGGCCAAAATACCCAAAAGCCCCTGCAACAACAGCAGCAAGCACCGCATTCGCAGCGCCAACCCGGCCAGTCTCAGCAGCCCAGCAAACAGCAGTGACCACATGGAAAGAAACCAGGGCAAGCTTTGGGCTTGCCCTTTTCACAAGCGAAGAGACGTGCTGCACCAGCGTCTAGTTGTCAACGCATCTTTGAAAGTGCACATTTTTTAGCCCCATCCGCGGGCTTACTCGGGCGAGCTGCCTAGCAGCTATTCATCGCGTAGAGCAGACAGGCAATCCACCGCTGCGGCGAGTCGTTCTGCAGAAAACTAAACACCACCCCTTCCACATTACGGCCTAAGTCAGGTCTACGGCTGGCCAGCGTGTCCATCTACGGCAGCAAATCCGCATCAGAGCTGCCCGCCAGCGGTTGCCAATCACGTAAAGCCAAGTCAGATTTCGATGCGCCCTGGAACGCCGTCATACCTGCAGCCGATGTAATGGACGCAGCGGCACGCTGGCTGCGGGTAAATGGTTTGGTGTTGCGCCCCATGTCCCTACGCCAATTAGATGAGGCGACGGGTTAGGCCACCGCTGCGGCGGGCCTGCTCTTCATTCGCGGCAAGCAATTGCCATTCAATGTCTGCGTGGGTTTGACCAAACTTTACAGAGCGCTCCTCCCCACTGGCCGTGCTGGGCTGCGTCAGGCGCGCTTTCAGTGCAGACAAAAAATTGTCTGCGCTTAGCTTGGAGCTGTTTGGTGGCGAGGTGGCTGTAGATACCCATGCGCCAATGGTCGGCGGGGTGCTGCGAACAACCCAGACGAACTAGTTCTCTAAATTTTGTCGCAGGCTGCTGGGACCAACGATGGCGCGGCTGTCGTTGTTGTCGCCCTTGATGACGCGCAGGTCGGTGATGCGGGTTTGGGCGCTGCGCACCCAGTTGTAGACGCTTTGGGTTTGGTCGGATGAGTCGGTGTGAATACGGCACCACAAAGCACGACGAAACGGGCAAAAAATAAGGCCACACAGTGATTTCTCATTGTGTGGCCTTGTCGGGCTGGCGGCAATTTAAACACCTTTTAAAAACAAAGTCAAATATAAGTTTTTGTTATTTTAGTAACTTTGATATTCCCCATATTGTTCCCCATTAAATGAATGGCTGGAACTCAAGTTTATTGGACATATCTTATCGCAATATGTCTAAATGTTCAAAGAAAAATAATTCAACAAAAAGTTGCTTAAGAATCCATCATCTTCGTAATTCACGATTGATGTGTGAATAATTCGATGTCAAGGCAAGGTTTTTAGAACCTTGACGAGTTTTTCTCCGCACTTGGCCTGATGGCAAGTGTGCCACTTGATGATTACACACATGATGAAAACATATATTGCTCCAGATGATAGATTCTTGCGTTTGCCAGATGTTTTGGAACGTCTGGCTGTCTCACGATCTAGCTTCTATGCGGGGGTAAAGGCCGGTGTCTTCCCCGCGCCCAAGAAGCTCGGAGCCAGAACCTCCGTCTGGCTGGAGTCAGAGATCACAGGCTTCATCAGAAGCTTCTCTCAGCCCGGCTAAGAAATAGTCACCCTCAAGAAGAAGCTTGCAGATTTTTTCTTGAGGGAGTACGAAATATTCCTCAAAAACAAAAGACTTGGTTTAACTTGCAAACCATTCAAAATTTTCTTTTGGTTTTTCCCCTACCAAACATAACAAAATTCCATACTACCTGAACTAGTGGGCCTTTCTAATTTCTCAAGAATTCTTTGATTAACCATTTGATCTCGGATAGCACAAGTATTGGTGTAACCAGCTCTCAGTTTCCTTTGGGCCCATGCAACAGAAAACTGCTCGCCTTCATCAGCTTTTAGGAGCTGAATAATTTGAGCGATCGATTCAGATTGACTCATTTTTGAGAAATCCTTTTTCTCTACGCCAAGCATCTCCAGCATACGTTGCTCATGCAATATCACAGTAATTTGATTCCACTTTCCATTATTATTTTTATATGCATTTTTCATTTCTTGAATTTTTAAGCTTTGTGGAAAAGCACTGCCTAAAAGTTCACCAAACTTTGCATCTTCAGCACGATCACTAAGCTTAGAGTTCATGGACTGCGTCACCAGGCACAAATTGCCCAAGGCATGCAGGTGAGCTTCATGCCACTGATATGTTGAGCCGGAAATATCTTGGTTTTGGGGATGCAAGTGCTCCACTGAGCGCCGCGCGGTGGAGAACGCAAAATGCCGAGCTTTGTCAGCGCTGTTACGCCACAGCAGGTAGTCCAAATAATTCAACACAAAGGGATGCACATTAGGGTACTTCAGCTTTTCGGCGACTTGCCCTTGGCACAGGTCTGCTAGCTTTGCTGGCGCAAAGTTACCCAAGCGGTTCGCTACGTCCTCGTAATGCACCTCCCCCAGTAAGCCGGTGCCAACCTCTAGTGCAAAGCTCTGGGCCAAGCCCTCCAGGGCCTTCAAAAAGCTTGCTGCATCAACTTGCTCTCGGCAATTCGCATAC
>NZ_JBYOKN010000008.1:0-118725 GCF_057799285.1 Comamonas sp. 14P8.1.4 | reverse complement strand
GCCTGCGCGTGAAAGATATTGAGTTTGAGCGGCGCGAGATTGTGGTGCGTGAGGGCAAAGGCAATAAAGACCGTGTGACGGTGCTGCCGGAGAACCTGATCACCCTGCCCAAAGCCCCGCTGCAAAAAAAGCGCGCGCGGCATTTTGAGCCCGCAGGGTGCGCTGTAAATCAGTGATTTAAAAGATGCACGATGTCCGTTGAGACCAAGCGCTTACTTGGACTCCCACTTGATCTGAAACTCGATCTCATGCGCACCGTCTTCACGTTCATGTTCGATGTTGTACTGTGCCCGCACGGGCACGTAAATGCGCTCGCCCGCAATCTGAATTTCAAACTGCTCACCGTTTTCTAGGCAATCCGCCAGACGGCGCAGCTTGGCGACAAACTCATGGATGGGGTAGGTCTTTTCTACATCGCGGCTATCTGTCATATCCATCTTCTTTCCTTGGTGAATGGCCTGCTCTACCCAGCTCCCCAGCGGGCCGACTTGGACCGGCTGGAGCCTTGCACGCAGGCGGCGCGGAGGTCACCCAGGGTGATTTTGAATCTATCCAGCCCAATCGCTGTCAGCCAAGGCGCTGTATCCGCCAATTAAAAAACCGCCCGTAGGCGGTTTTTTAATTGGCAAGGCTTAAAGCGGCTGTGCCTTACGCACCAGCTACGCTGATGCCCTTGAACTCACCCGTGGCAATCTTTTCTTTCCAGACTGCTGGGCCAGTGATGTGGGCGCTGGTGCCGCCGGAATCGACGGCTACGGTCACGGGCATGTCGACCACGTCGAATTCGTAGATGGCTTCCATGCCCAGGTCTTCAAAGCCCACCACCTTGGCGTGCTTGATGGCCTTGGAGACGAGGTAGGCGGCGCCGCCCACGGCCATCAGGTAGGCCGACTTGTGTTGCTTGATGGCTTCGATGGCGACGGGGCCGCGCTCGGACTTGCCAATCATGGCGATCAGGCCGGTCTGCTCCAACATCATGTTGGTGAACTTGTCCATGCGGGTGGCGGTGGTGGGGCCTGCTGGGCCCACCACTTCGTCACGCACAGGGTCGACAGGGCCGACGTAGTAAATCACGCGGTTGGTGAAGTCCACGGGCAGTTTTTCGCCCTTGGCCAGCATGTCCTGGATGCGCTTGTGGGCTGCGTCGCGGCCGGTCAGCATCTTGCCGTTCAACAGAATGGTGTCGCCGGGCTTCCAGCTGGCGACTTCTTCCTTGGTCAAGGTGTTCAGGTCTACACGCTTGGACTTGTTGTAGTCCGGTGCCCAGTCCAGCTTGGGCCACACGTCCAGCGATGGGGGATCCAGGTACACGGGGCCAGAGCCGTCCATCACGAAGTGGGCGTGGCGGGTGGCGGCGCAGTTGGGGATCATGGCCACGGGCTTGGAGGCCGCGTGCGTGGGGTACATATTGATCTTGACGTCCAACACCGTGGTCAGGCCGCCCAGGCCTTGGGCGCCAATGCCCAGGGCGTTGATCTTCTCGAACAGCTCCAGACGCAGCTTTTCCACGTCGTCCAGCTCGGCGCCGCTGGCGGCCTTTTGCTGCAGCTCGTACATGTCCAAATCTTCCATCAGGCTTTCCTTGGCCAGCAAAACCGCTTTTTCAGCGGTGCCACCAATGCCGATGCCGATCATGCCGGGCGGGCACCAGCCCGCGCCCATGGTGGGAATGGTCTTGAGCACCCAGTCGACCAGGTCGTCGCTGGGGTTCATCATGATCATCTTGGACTTGTTCTCGGAGCCGCCGCCCTTGGCCGCCACGGTCACTTCCACGGTGTTGCCGGGCACGATCTGCACGTTGATCACCGCTGGCGTGTTGTCCTTGGTGTTCTTGCGCTTGAAGTGCGGGTCCGCCACCACCGATGCACGCAAGGTGTTGTCGGGGTGGTTGTAGGCGCGGCGCACGCCTTCGTTCACAGCGTCTTCCAGACCCATGGTGAAGCCATCCCACTTCACATCCATGCCCACCTTCAGGAACACGTTGACGATGCCGGTGTCCTGGCAGATGGGGCGCTGGCCGGTGGCGCTCATCTTGGAGTTGGTCAGGATTTGCGCCATCGCATCCTTGGCCGCAGGGCTTTGCTCACGCTCATAGGCGCGGGCCAGGTGCTGGATGAAATCCGGCGTGTGGTAGTAGCTGATGTACTGGAGGGCACCTGCGACAGAGTCGATCAGGTCCTGCTGGCGGATGGAGGTCGTCATCGTGAAGCTTCTCTCGGTTGTTATAGCGCCGGGGGGTGCGCAGAAAATCTTGTCGATTATCGGCGCAACTGCAGCGGCACGAACAGCAAAAACCGACAAGTCTTATAGAGGACTTGGCACAAACCACCCCCTCTATCGCTGTGATTGAGAATGACTCTCAAAGACTGCGCTACGATGGCTGCTTTCACGCAACCCCAGCGGCGAAACTTCGAGGCAGCGACACCCTTGGTGCAGCCACCCATGCCGCACAGACACCAGGAGAGCTCTTGCCATGACTGCCACCCGCCTCGAGAAAGACACGTTTGGCCCCATCGCCGTTCCCGCACACCAGTTGTGGGGTGCGCAAACCCAGCGTTCGCTGCAAAACTTTGACATCAGCGGCGAGCAGCAGCCGCGCGAAATCATTGCCGCACTGGTCCAGGTGAAGAAAGCCAGCGCCACCGTCAACCACGCACTGGGCCTGCTGGACGCGACAAAGTCCCAGGCCATCAACGCTGCCGCCGACGAGGTGCTGGCCGGCCAGCACCCGCATGAGTTTCCGTTGGTGGTGTGGCAAACGGGGTCGGGCACGCAAACGAATATGAATGTGAACGAGGTGCTGGCCAACCGCGCCAGTGAGCTGCTGGGCGGCGAGCGCGGTGAAGCGCGCCTGGTGCACCCCAATGACGATGTGAACAAAAGCCAGTCCAGCAACGATGTGTACCCCACGGCCATGCATGTGGCGGCCGTCACGGCCATCGCACACAAGCTGCTGCCCGCCATCGCCAAGCTGCGCGCCACGCTGCAGGCGAAAAGCGAGGCCTTTGCCGACATCGTCAAAATTGGCCGCACCCATTTGCAAGACGCCACGCCGCTGACACTGGGCCAGGAAATCTCGGGCTGGGTGGCCCAGTTGGAACATGGCGAAAAGCATGTGCGCGCCGCGCTGCCGCATCTGTATGAACTGGCGCTGGGCGGCACCGCCGTGGGCACGGGGCTGAATGCGCCCAAGGGCTATGCCGAAGGCGTGGCCCAGGAGCTGGCAACCATCACCGGTTACCCGTTTGTGACTTCGCCCAACAAGTTTGAGTCGCTGGCCAGCTGTGACGGCCTGGTGCATGCGCATGGCGCGCTCAAAACGCTGGCGGCCAGCATGATGAAGATTGCCAACGATGTGCGCTGGCTGGCATCGGGCCCCCGCAGCGGCCTGGGTGAAATCTCGATCCCTGAGAACGAACCCGGCTCATCCATCATGCCCGGCAAGGTCAACCCCACGCAGTCCGAAGCCGTGACCATGCTGTGCGCCCAGGTGTTTGGCAACGATGTGGCGATCAACTTTGGCGGCGCCAGCGGCAACTTTGAGCTGAACGTGTTCCGCCCGCTGGTGGCCCACAACTTTCTGCAAAGCGTGCGCCTGCTGGCCGATGGCATGGTGAGTTTTAACGACCACTGCGCCGTCGGCATTGAACCCAACCGCGCGCGCATTGAAGAGCTGGTGGGCCGCTCGCTGATGCTGGTGACGGCCCTGAACCCGCACATCGGCTACGACAAGGCCGCCTACATTGCCAAGAAGGCGCACAAGGAAGGCAGCAGCCTGCGCGAGGCAGCCATTGCCAGCGGCCACCTGAACGCCGAGCAGTTTGACCAGTGGGTGATCGCCAAAGACATGGTGGGCAATCTGTAAACGCTGCACCTCATAAAAGGTGAGCAGCTTGCGCTGGCAAAACAAGGACTTCAGCCCCATTAGGCATTGAAACCCAGACATTCCGAGCGCAAGCTGCTTTGCTTTTAAGAGCACTCTACAGATGTTTTGGAAATAAAAAACTAACTTATCAGTAGTTCCAAGAATAAGAAAGTTTCCCTAGGATCAGCACCCTCTGTTATCTCTGGTGTTTTGATTCATGTCTGCCGCGCCCGCTTTTGCCCCGTCTGCCGCTTCCACTGCGGCACAGCCCTTCACCATCACGCCGTCTGGCCACGCCCTGGCAGCGGACATCACCGGGCTAGATCTGTCGCAACCGCTGGACGCCGCCACCTTCCAGGCGCTGCAAGCCGCCTGGGACACCCACCTGGTGCTGCGCTTTCGCGGGCAATCGCACCTGAGCGTGCAAGACCACATTCGCTTTTCCGCCTACTTTGGCCCGCTGGACCAGCGCCCGCAGGCCGTCGCCCAGTGGCATGCCAGCACCGCCGAGCTGCCGCTGGAAGTGGCCATCATCTCCAACCTCAAGCAAGAAGGCAAGCCGATTGGCGCGCTGGGCGATGGCGAGGCCGTGTGGCACGCCGACATGACCTACAAGGCGGAGCCGCCCAAGGCCGCCCTGCTGCTGGGCCGCGAAGTACCACCCAGCGGTGGCGACACCCACTTTGCCAATATGTACGCAGCCTACGAGACATTGCCCGCCGCATTGCAGGCGCAGATTGCAGACCTGCAATGCGTGCACGACGCCAGCCGCAACAGCGCAGGCCAGCTGCGCATGGGCTTTGCCGACAATACCGACCCACGCCTGACCGTGGGCGCCGTGCACCCGCTGGTGCGCGTGGATGGCCGCACCGGTCGCCAAAGCCTGTACTTGGGCCGCCGGCGCAATGCCTATGTACAAGGCCTAACGCTGGAAGACAGCGAAGCCTTGCTCGACGCCCTGTGGGCGCACGCGACACAGCCACACCTGACCTGGAGCCAGCAATGGCAAGCCGGAGATCTGGTGGCGTGGAACAACAACGTCACCTTGCACCGCCGCGATGCGTTTGACCCCGGCGCACGCCGTTATATGCACCGCACCCAGGTGGGCGCAGGCACTGCCGCATAAGCCCGCCAGCAACCCCATCAGGCCCCTTCAGCGCACCGGCAGCGGTTCACGACAACCGCTGCTGGTAGCCGCCACACCACCCTGTTTCCCGTGCCCTCACGCGTTGAAGGCAGGCCCCACTTTTTGCCCAAAATCATGACTGCCCCCACTTCTACGTTCTCTACCGCACGCCGCCAATGGCTGCGCTGGTCGCTGGCTGCATCGGCCAGCACTGTGGCCGCCCCCTGGGCTTTGCAAGCCGCCCATGCGGCGCCGCTGCCCACGCTGCCCGTGGTGCCGGGCAAAGCCATCACCATCATCGTCGGTGGCCCCGCAGGTGGGGCCACCGATGGTGTGGCCCGCGTGCTGGGCCAGGCGCTGTCTCACAGCCTGGGGCGTGAGGTGATCGTGGACAACAAGCCCGGCGCGGGCGGCACCATTGGCTCCAAGCTGGTGTCGCAGTCCAAAAACGATGGCTACACCTTGCTGCTGGGCCAGATTGCGCCCAACGTGCTCTCCCCGCTGATGCAAAACCCACGGCCGTATGACCCCATCACCGGCTTCACGCCGATTGGGCAAATTGGCAATACGGCATCGGTGCTGGTGGTGCCAGCCAACGGCCCGCAGACGCTGGAAGCGGCACTGCGCCGCTGGAAGCAGCAAGGCAGCTTCAGCTACGCCTCCACCGGCGTGGGGTCGGGTGCACATTTGCTGGGGCACTTGATGGCGGCATCGCTGGACATTGAAGGCCTGCACGTACCCTACCGCGGCAGCCCCTTTGCGCTGCAAGACCTGACGGGCGGACGCGTGGATGCGTTTTTTGTGACGGCGGGCGCACTGGGCTCTTACCTCGAATCCGGCAAGCTGGTGGCACTGGCCACCGCCTCGCGCGAACGCAGCCACTTCTACGCGCAACTGCCCACACTGCGCGAAGCGGGCCACCCCGATGTCAGCAACGAAGGCTGGTTTGGCCTGTTTGCCGCCGCACAAACCCCAGCTGACATTGCCCGCACCCTGCACCAGCACCTGAATGCCGCACTGCAGACTGCCGAAGTCAAGCAACAGCTGCAAGCCCTGGTCGTGGACATTGCCCCCAGCAGCAGCCACGAGCAGTACGCAGGCTTTATCCGCAAGGAAGTCACGCACTGGAGCCAGGTGCTGGCGCGCATGGGCAGCAGCCTGCAGGCCACCTGATCGGCCGCATGGGGCATAAAAAAACCGCTGAGGCCTGGGCCCAGCGGTTTTTTTGATGCAAGCGCCTTCAAGGCATTGCAAGGCGGCGGCGGTGGTGCAACAAACTGCGCAGCGTGCGCCAGGCACAGCACCAGTGCAGCAGCGCGAGCGACAGCACCTGCGCCGTCAGCGCCAATGAGGCGGAGCGCACCAGCCACTGCGGCAGCACACCGTAGTTGAGCAAGATGGCCGTCAACAGGCCGCCCAGCACATAAATAAGCAGAGCGCCTTGCGCCCATGCTTGTTCGGCTTCAGCGTGTTTTCGCCTGGAAATGACCAGCAGGCCTACGCAAGCAGCTATAGAAATCCATGTCTGCCACAAGGCAAGCTGCGCCAAGTGGCCGCGCACCTCGTGCCAATACGGCACGGTGGCAATGATGGCAGGCGCAGCCAGCACACTCACGCTGGCCGTGGCCAGCCACACCCCGGCGCATGCCAACGGTGCTTTCAGTGAGGGGGCTGGGGCCACCATGCAAACGCCCTGAATTACAGGTATTTAACGGCCACGATTTCGTAGCGGCGCACGCCACCGGGGGCCTGCACTTCGGCAGTGTCGCCCTCTTCCTTGCCAATCAGCGCGCGGGCGATGGGGCTGGAGATATTGATCAGGCCGTGCTTCAAGTCGGCTTCGTCTTCACCCACGATCTGGTAGGTGACCTGGTTGCCCGAGTCTTCGTCTTCCAGATCTACGGTGGCGCCAAACACCACGCGGCCATGCGCATCCAGCGCCGTGGGGTCAATGATTTGTGCGGCCGAGAGCTTGCCCTCGACTTCCATGATGCGGCCTTCGATGAAGCCCTGGCGGTCCTTGGCGGACTCGTATTCGGCGTTTTCGCTCAAGTCGCCTTGGGCGCGCGCTTCGGCAATGGCCTGAATCACTTCAGGACGGTCCACGGTCTTCAGACGCTGCAGCTCGGCCTTGAGCTTTTCAGCACCACGCTTGGTAATTGGAATGGTTGCCATGTCAGTTTCTCCACATACGGCTGGGCGTACACGCGCAAGGTTTGCACAGTCGCGCCACAAGGGCATGTCCAGAGTGCCACTACAACGTGGCTGTTTGGGACGCCCCAAAAGCAAACCGCCGCGCAGTGAGCCGCGCGGCGGTGTTCCTAGGTCAGGTGGGCATTATGCCGCGTTTGCGGCACGATGCTCCCAGTAAAACCCGACGTGTTGTGACTTAGTGCGACAACATGGCGTGCAGCTCTTGGACAGAGTGCACATCCAAGTTACCGCGCATGGCCTTCATGCCTTCCACGGCCGCTTCCGCGCCGAAGATGGTGGTGAAGGTGGTCACCCGAGCCAGCAAAGCGCTGGTACGGATCTGGCGCGAATCCGCGATGGCGTTGCGGCGCTCTTCCACGGTGTTGATGACCATGGCGATCTCGCCGTTCTTGATCATGTCCACGATGTGGGGGCGGCCCTCGGTCACCTTGTTCACGGTTTGCACCGTGATACCAGCGGCTTCCAGCGCAGCTGCGGTGCCACGGGTGGCGCACAGGCTGTAACCCATGCCCACCAGTTCCTTGGCCACAGCCACGGCACGTGCCTTGTCGTTGTTCTTCACGGACAGGAAGACCTTGCCGGATTCAGGCAGGTGCACACCGGCACCCATCTGGCTCTTCACAAAGGCTTCGCCGAAGGTCTTGCCCACGCCCATGACTTCACCGGTGGACTTCATCTCGGGGCCGAGGATGGTGTCCACACCGGGGAACTTCACGAACGGGAAAACGGCTTCCTTGACGCTGAAGTAAGGCGGTGTCACTTCCTTGGTGATGCCCTGCTCGGCCAGCGTGTCGCCCGCCATGCAGCGTGCAGCCACTTTGGCCAGTTGCACACCGGTGGCCTTCGAGACAAAAGGCACGGTACGCGAAGCGCGGGGGTTCACTTCCAGCACGTAGATCACGTCCTGGCCGTCCACTTCCTTGATGGCGAACTGCACGTTCATCAGGCCCACCACGTGCAGGCCTTCGGCCATGGCTGCGGTCTGGCGCTTGATTTCAGCGACGGTTTCAGCCTTCAGGTAGTAAGGCGGCAGCGAGCAGGCAGAGTCACCGGAGTGCACGCCGGCTTGCTCGATGTGTTCCATCACGCCGCCGATGTACACGGCGCCGGTCTTGTCACGCACGCAGTCCACATCGCACTCGATGGCGTTGGACAGGAAGTGGTCCAGCAGCACGGGCGAGTCGTTCGACACCTTGACGGCTTCGCGCATGTAGCGCTCCAGATCGCGCTGCTCGTGCACGATTTCCATCGCACGGCCGCCCAGCACGTAGGAAGGGCGCACCACCAGGGGGTAGCCCAGGCCAGCGGCCTTTTCCAGCGCTTCTTCTTCGGTACGCGCAGTGGCGTTGGGTGGCTGGCGCAGGCCCAGGTCGTTGAGCAGCTTCTGGAAGCGCTCACGGTCTTCGGCCGCGTCAATCATGTCAGGCGTGGTGCCGATGATCTTGACGCCTTCGGCTTCCAGGCCCAGAGCCAGTTTCAGCGGGGTCTGACCGCCGTACTGCACGATCACGCCATCAGGCTGCTCCACCGAAACAATCTCCAGCACGTCTTCCAGCGTCAGTGGCTCGAAATACAGACGGTCCGACGTGTCGTAGTCGGTGGACACGGTCTCGGGATTGCAGTTGACCATGATGGTTTCGTAACCGTCTTCGCGCATGGCCATGGCGGCGTGCACGCAGCAGTAGTCAAACTCGATACCCTGGCCGATGCGGTTGGGGCCACCACCCAGCACCATGATCTTCTTCTTGTCCGAAGGTGCGGCTTCGCACTCTTCGTCATAGGTCGAATACATGTAGGCGGTGTTGGAGGCGAACTCGGCAGCGCACGTGTCCACGCGCTTGAACACGGGACGCACGTTCAGTGCCTTGCGCGCTTCGCGCACGGCCTTGTCGGTGGTGTGCAGCAGCTTGGCCAGACGGCGGTCCGAGAAGCCCTTTTGCTTGAGCGCGCGCAGTGTGGCTTCGTCCAGCGAAGCCAGTGCGTCAGCACCCTTGGCTTCATAGACGGTGTCCAGCTCGAGTTCGATCTTGATGATCTCTTCGATCTGTACCAAGAACCACTTGTCGATCTTGGTGATGTTGTGCACTTCGTCCAGCGACCAGCCAGCGGCGAAGGCATCACCCACGTACCAGATACGGTCGGGACCAGGCTCGCCCAGTTCCTTTTCCAGAATCTCGCGGTCCTGGGTCTTTTCGTTCATGCCGTCCACGCCCACTTCCAGACCGCGCAGGGCTTTCTGGAAGGATTCCTGGAAGGTACGGCCAATGGCCATCACTTCACCCACCGACTTCATCTGGGTGGTCAGGCGGTTGTCGGCTGCGGGGAACTTCTCGAACGCAAAACGAGGGATCTTGGTGACCACGTAGTCGATCGAAGGCTCGAACGACGCGGGGGTCTTGCCACCGGTGATTTCGTTCTTCAGCTCATCCAGTGTGAAGCCCACGGCCAGCTTGGCCGCGATCTTGGCGATGGGGAAGCCTGTCGCCTTGGATGCCAGCGCGGAAGAGCGCGAGACACGGGGGTTCATCTCAATGACGATCATGCGACCGTCCTTGGGGTTCACCGAGAACTGCACGTTGGAGCCGCCGGTATCCACACCGATTTCACGCAGCACTGCCAGCGAGGCATTGCGCATGATCTGGTATTCCTTGTCAGTCAGCGTCTGGGCTGGAGCCACGGTGATGGAGTCACCGGTGTGCACGCCCATGGGGTCCAGATTCTCGATCGAGCAGACGATGATGCAGTTGTCCGCGGTGTCGCGCACCACTTCCATCTCGTACTCTTTCCAACCCAGCAGCGACTCTTCGATCAACAGCTCATTGGTGGGAGAGGCTTCCAGACCGCGCTTGCAGATGGTCTCGAATTCTTCGGGGTTGTAGGCAATGCCACCGCCCGTACCGCCCAGCGTGAAGCTGGGGCGAATCACGGTGGGAAAGCCCATTTCCTTTTGGACTGCCCAGGCTTCGTCCATCGAGTGAGCGATACCGGAGCGTGCGGAGCCCAGACCAATCTTGGTCATGGCGTCCTTGAATTTCAGGCGGTCTTCGGCCTTGTCGATGGCTTCAGGCTTGGCACCGATCAGCTCAACCTTGTACTTGTCCAGCACACCGTGCTTCCACAGATCCAGCGCGCAGTTCAGCGCGGTCTGGCCACCCATGGTGGGCAAGATCGCGTCAGGACGCTCCTTGGCGATGATCTTCTCGACCGTTTGCCAAGTGATGGGCTCGATGTAGGTGACGTCCGCTGTGGCGGGGTCTGTCATGATCGTGGCAGGGTTGCTGTTGATCAGGATGACCTTGTAACCCTCTTCGCGCAGGGCCTTGCAAGCTTGCACGCCGGAGTAGTCAAACTCACAGGCCTGGCCAATCACGATGGGGCCAGCGCCGATGATCAGAATGCTTTTGAGGTCGGAACGCTTAGGCATTTTTGTGGTTCTCCATCAACGCGGTAAAGCGGTCGAACAAATAGGCAATATCGTGGGGGCCGGGCGATGCCTCGGGGTGACCCTGGAAGCAGAAGGCGGGCACATCGGTGCGCTCCAGGCCTTGCAACGTGCCGTCAAACAGGCTCACGTGGGTAGCACGCAGGTTGGCAGGCAGGGTTTCCAGCTCCACGGCAAAACCGTGGTTCTGGCTGGTGATGCTGACGCGACCGGTATCCAGGTCCTTGACCGGGTGGTTGGCACCGTGGTGGCTGTTTTGCATCTTGAAGGTCTTGGCGCCAGAGGCCAAAGCCATGATCTGGTGACCCAGACAGATGCCAAACAAAGGTACCTTGGCTGCCATGATTTCCTGCGCTGCGGCAATCGCGTAGTCGCAAGGCGCTGGGTCGCCAGGGCCGTTGGACAGGAATACACCGTCAGGGTTCAGCGCCAGCACATCCTTGGCAGGGGTCTGGGCGGGGACCACGGTCAGCTTGCAGCCACGTTCAGCCAGCATGCGCAAGATGTTCTTCTTGACGCCAAAGTCATAGGCCACAACGTGGAACTTGGGGTTGTCCAGCTGGCCGTAGCCTTCGCCCAGCTTCCACTCGGTTTCGGTCCAGTCGTAAGAGGTGGCAGTTGTCACTTCCTTGGCCAGATCCAGACCCTTCATGGCTGGCGCGGCCTTGGCGGCAGCCAGGGCTTCGTCGATCTTGGCTTGGGTGACCGCTTCACCAGCCGCCAAACCGACGATGGCGCCGTTTTGTGCGCCCTTGTCGCGCAACAGTCGGGTCAGCTTGCGGGTGTCAACGTTGGCAATGGCAACGGTGTTGTTGCGGACCAAATATTGCGACAAAGTCTCACCCATGCGGAAGTTGCTGGCGAGCAAAGGCAGGTTTTTGATGATCAAACCTGCGGCATGGACTTTGTCTGCTTCCACATCCTCTGCGTTCACACCGTAGTTACCGATGTGGGGATATGTGAGCGTAACGATCTGCTGGCAATAGCTGGGATCCGTCAGGATTTCTTGATAGCCCGTGATGGCAGTGTTGAACACCACCTCACCTACCGTGGTGCCTTGCGCACCAATGGAATTGCCAATAAAGACCGTGCCGTCTGCGAGCGCCAGAATGGCGGATGGGAAGCTTCCCTTAAGAGACAAAAGCACTGGGTTCTCCGGTTTTAAGTACGGTTACGCCCAGCGCAAGCTCTCGACCTAGCGTCAAGAGCAAGTTGCTTGTCTGCAATGTGGATGGCGAGGGAAGCGTCGCTAGGCGTAAGGAAATAATGCTGAAAAGCCTCTCATTATATCCACCTGTCCCAAAGCCGTTTTCTAATCCCTTGTAAGTGGCTGCTTCACTGCAGGGCTGACACCGCGCTGGCGTGCAGACAGATGGCCGCTGCAGCCGCCACGTTGAGCGACTCTTCGCCTCCGGGCTGGGCAATGCGTACATGCTGCGCCGCCAACGCTTCGACAGCCTCGCCCACACCCTGCCCCTCATGCCCCATGGCCCAGGCACACGGCCAAGGCAAGGCGGAGGCATGAATCAGATCACCGCGGTGCGAGCTGGTAACCAGCAGCGGCACTTGCAGCTGCTGCAGCGCCTGGGGCTCAGCCCCTTCGACCAGATGCAGCGCAAAGTGCGCCCCCATACCCGCACGCAGCACCTTTTGGCTCCACAACGCGGCCGCGCCCTTCATGGCAACGACCTGCTTGAATCCAAAGGCAGACGCGGAGCGCAAGATGGAGCCAACGTTGCCCGCATCCTGCACACGATCCAGCACCACCGTCGCAACGCCCGCCAGCACCTGAACATCCGGCGTCCAGGGCATCACGTAGCCCATGCTCGCAGGCGACTCCAACCCACTGATGTCAGCAAACAAGGCATCATCAAGCACTACAACTTTAGAAGCTACTTGCGCCCATTCCTTGGGGGCTAGAGGCCAAAAAGACTTCGAAAAAACAGCCACCTTGGGTTGCAGCCCCCGGGTGAGTGCTGCGCGGCACAGGTGATCACCTTCCAGCCACGAGTAACCCAATTTGCGGTACATGCCGCTTTCGCGCGAGAGGCGGCGCAGTTCTTTGACAAACGCGTTATCGCGCGAGCTGATTTCTGTAATGTTCATGCCGTTGCGGCTGCAGCCTGCTCGACTGCAAATCTATGAATAACGTGTGTCACGGGGGCAAAGCTGCGGCGGTGCTCAGGCGTGGCGCCCAAGCGATTGAGCGCCTGCAGATGGGCGGCTGTGCCGTAACCCTTGTGCGCGGCAAAGCCATATGCGGGATAAGCGCGATCAAACGCCTCACACCAGCGGTCGCGATGCACCTTGGCCAAGATGGAGGCCGCAGAAATGGCAGGAATCAGCGCATCACCTTTGACAATGGCCTCTGCCTGCACATCCAGCAGCGGAATACGGTTGCCATCCACCTGCACCAGTGCAGGCTTTAAACGCAGGCCGTTGACTGCTCGCTGCATGGCCAGCATGGTGGCCTGCAAAATATTGAGACGATCAATCTCTTCGACCGAGGCCTGCGCAATACAAAAGCACAGGGCCTTGGCCCGAATTTCGTCAAACAGCTTTTCACGGCGCGCTGCCGTGAGCTTTTTGGAGTCTGCCAACCCGGCAATCGGGTGCAGGTCATCCAAGATCACTGCAGCAGCCACCACAGGCCCCGCCAAGGGGCCACGGCCCGCCTCATCCACGCCAGCAACCAGGCCCGGCGCATGCCATTGCAGACAGCTTTGCTCAGGCATGGAGGACTTTTTGGATGGCATGGGCGGACAAAGTGGTGGTGTCTCTGCACAGCTCCTGGTGCAAAGCCGAAAAACGCTGCTCCACCGCATGAACGCGGGCACGCGCATGTGCACTGCTGTCGAGCCACTGCGCCACGGCATCCGCCAGCGCACGGGGGGACGCCTGGTCTTGCAGCAATTCCGGCACCACAAAATCCGAGCACAGAATATTGGGCAGACCCACCCAGGGCTGCAGCTGCTTGCGCTGCATGAGACGGTAGCTCCAAGGGTGCATGTTGTACGAGATCACCATGGGCCGCTTGAACAAAGCCGCCTCCAGCGTCGCCGTGCCACTGGCAATCAGCGTGCAGTCACATGCAGCCAGCACATCGTGCGATTGGCCACGCACAATACGCAGCCAGTCGGTCACCCCCAGCTCGTGCGCCAGTGCAGTCAGTCGGTCGAACAAGGCTGGCACTGCTGGCAGCACCACTTGCAGACTGGGCCATTCACGCTTGAGCAACGCAGCCGCTTGCATGAAGGGTTTCGCAATATATTGCACCTCCGCACGGCGGCTGCCTGGCAACAGTGCCAGCACGGGCAGATCCTGTGCCAAGCCCAGGCGCGCACGGGCAGCCGCACGATCCGGCTCCATCGGAATAACTTGCGCCAGCGGGTGCCCAACATAGGTTGCCGCAATGTCATGCTGGGCCAGCAATGCGGGCTCAAACGGGAAAAGGCACAGCACATGGTCGGCTGCCGCGCGAATTTTGTGGACACGCTCTGGGCGCCAGGCCCAAATCGACGGGCACACAAAGTGCACGGTCTTGATGCCAGCAGCACGCAAATCCTGCTCCAGCCCCAAATTGAAATCAGGGGCATCCACACCCACAAAAACATCAGGGCGCTCTTGCAGCAGCTTAGCACGCAACTGCTTGCGGATGGACACGATGTCCCACAGCCGCATCAGCACTTCCAAGCTGTAACCGTGCACCGCCAAGCGCTCGCTAGGCCACAGCGCTTCAAACGCGCGCTGTTGCATGTGCGGACCACCAATGCCATAGCTTTGCACCTGCGGCCATTGGCGCTGCAGACCATCCAAAAGCAAACCGGCGAGCAAGTCTCCTGACGTCTCGCCGGCCACCATGGCAACATGAGGTTGCTGAATCTCTAGTAAAGACATGGCCTTATCGTGCAATACCCCGGGTAGATGAAGCAAGGAAAGATTGCATCAATGCAATATCCTGGAGTGCCTCGGGCATCTCCTGCGCCAAATCACCGATCGCCTGCTGCGCTGCATCCAGCGTCAACCCCTGGCGATAGAGCAATTTGTGCATTTGCTTGACCGCTTTCAAGCGCTCTGGCGTGAAACCACGACGGCGCAGCCCTTCAATATTGAAGCCACGTACGGCCAGAGGATTGCCTTCAATCATCATGAACGGCGGTACATCTTGTGCCACACGGCTTGCAAAACCTGCCATGGCATGCGCACCAATCTTCACAAATTGGTGCACACCTGTCAGCCCGCCCAGGATGACCCAGTCACCCAGGTGCACATGGCCCGCCAAGGTGGCGTTGTTCGCCAAGATGGTGTTGTTGCCAACAGCGCAGTCATGCGCAATGTGCACATAGGCCATGATCCAGTTGTCATGCCCGATGCGTGTCACACCAGAGTCTTGGCTGGTGCCGGTATTGAAGGTGCAGAACTCACGGATCGTGTTGCGATCACCAATCACCAGCTGCGTCGCCTCACCTGCATATTTCTTGTCTTGCGGCTGTGCGCCCAAGGAAGCAAACTGGAAGATGTGGTTGTCCGCGCCAATGGTGGTGTGACCTTCAATCACGCAATGCGGACCGACCTGCGTGCCCTCACCAATCGTCACATGCGCGCCAATGATGCTGTACGCACCCACAGACACAGAAGGGTGCACTTGTGCACCCTCGTGAATGATGGCGGTTGGATGAATATGCGCGCTCATCAAGCCTGCTTTTCAGGACCCACGTAACGCATGGTGCACATCAGCTCGGCTTCGCAGGCCACTTCTTCACCCACGCGTGCCACGCCCTTGAACTTCCAGATACCACCACGCACACGATCAATCGAAGCTTCGAGAATCAGCTGATCACCAGGTTCGACGGGGCGCTTGAAACGTGCCGAATCAATACCGACGAAGTAGTAGATATTGTTTTCATCAGGCACCTGACCCATGGCATCAAAAGCCAGCAAACCGGCGGCTTGTGCCAGAGCTTCCAGCATCAGCACGCCCGGCATCACGGGACGACCAGGAAAGTGGCCTTGGAAAAATGGCTCGTTAAACGTAACGTTCTTGACGGCGCGAATGCGCTTGTTGCTCTCAAGCTCGACAACGCGATCCACCAGCAAAAAAGGATAGCGGTGGGGAAGTTGCTTGAGAATTGCGTGAATATCCATTATGAATTTCCGTTGTTGCTGGTGAGCGCCTCTAGCGCTTTCTCCAGCTTTTTAATGCGTTCTCGCAGCACATGTAGTTGCTTCAAAGATGCCGCGTTTTTCTCCCATTGCTCATTGGTCTGCAACGGGAAAATCCCAGTGTACAAGCCTGGCTGGTGAATCGAACGCGTCACCATCGAGGTGGGCGAAATACTCGTGCCATCGGCAATGGTCAGATGACCCAAAATATTCGCTGCACCGCCGATGGAGCAATGGCGACCAATCCGGGCACTACCCGCCACGCCAGTGTTCCCAGCAATGACCGAATGTGCCCCGATATGTACATTGTGGGCGATTTGGACCAGATTATCGAGCTTCACGCCATCTTCAATGATCGTGTCGTCCAGTGCCCCCCTGTCAATGCAGGTGTTAGCACCAATTTCCACATCATCACCAATGCGGACTCGACCCAGTTGCTCAATTTTGACCCAGGAGCCCGCCTCATTGGCAAAACCAAAGCCATCGGCACCAATCACCACACCTGGGTGCAACAAGCAGCGCGAGCCAATTTCGCAGTCGTCTGCAACGGTGATGCGCGATCGCAAGACCGTATCTGCACCGATTTTCACCCCAGCTCCCACCACGCACTGAGGCCCAATATAGGCACTCTCAGCGATGACGGCCGTTGGATCCACCACAGCCGAAGGATGAATCCCACGCGTTTTCACCCCCTGCTTTTTAGCCTGCCAAAACTGGGTTAGCTTCGCAAAATAAAGATAGGGATTGGGCGTTACGATGCATGCGCCGCGCGCACTCGCAACCTCACGCATTGCAGGCGCAACAATGACACAGGCCGCCTGTGAGGCGGCCATTTGCGAGGCATACCGAGGGTTACTCAAGAAGCTGATGGAGAAAGCATCTGCCGTCTCCAGAGGCGCAATACGGGAAACAGTTTGTTCCCGCTCGCCCCCCACCAACTCCCCACCCAAGGCATCAATGAGTTGTCCAAGTTGAACAATCACAAGCAACCTTGAGGACTTACTTGGAAGCGCCGTTCAAAGCCTTGATGACTTTGTCAGTGATGTCATGCTTAGGATTCACATACACCGCTTCTTGCAAAATCACATCGTATTTTTCAGCCTCAGCAACTTGCTGAACCACACGATTGGCCTGCTCCAGAACGCGCGCCAGCTCTTCGTTCTTACGTGCATTCAAGTCCTCTTGAAACTCACGGTTCTTGCGCTGGAAGTCACGATCCTGCTCAACCAAATCGCGCTGCTTCGCAACACGCTGGCTTTCCGACAACGTAGGAGCATCGCGCTCAAAAGCTTCGGAGGCAGACTTCAGTGTTTTGCCTTTGGCAACCAAGTCACGCTCGCGCTTTGAAAACTCTTGCTCCAGCTTGCCTTGCGCAGCCTTAGCGGAATTTGCCTCACGGAAAATGCGGTCCGTATTCACGAAACCCGCCTTGAAATCCTGCGCGTAGGCAGTCAGTGTCAAGCTAGCCAACAAGGCAGACACCGCCAGTGTGCGATACATATTTTTCATCAGAAAGACGTTCCAATTTGAAATTGAAGCTTTTGCAGCTCATCACCCGTTTTTTTGCGAATAGGGTTTGCCCATGCCAAACGCAAAGGTCCCAACGGAGAAATCCAGCTCAAACCAATACCTGCAGATGCTCGCAATTCACCTGCGCGAATGGGATCATTCTCGCCATAAATGCCACCCACATCAACAAAGGTAAACCATCGCAGCGTCTTGTCATTGCCTGCACCTGGGAATGGTGCAATCAGCTCGAAGTTCATGACTGCCTTCTTGGCTCCACCCAAATATGAGTAGCTACCAGAACCATAGTTTTCAATGGCCCCATTGGGCCCAATGTACTGATTGGCACGCGGACCCAGGCTGCCTTGCTCAAAGCCACGCACCGAGCCCAAGCCACCTGCATAGAAGTTCTTGAAGATGGGGTAAGGCTTTCCGCCCATACCCTTGCCCCAGCCCAACTCAGCATTCACAGCAAACGTCATTGCCTTGGTCAGCGGCAAGTATTGCTGGAATTGGTAGTTGGCCTTGACATACTTCATGTCTCCTGCTGCCGACCATTCCGCATTGAAACGCTGGTAACGACCCGAATTGGGAGCCAACGCACTGTCACGCGAATCGCGACCCCAACCAATGGTCAGAGGAATACCTGTGGTGCTCTTGTCCGCATACGGTAGGTACTGAATGGGCATGTACACACCCTGGTCGATCGAGGTCTGCTCTACACCAGCACCGAAATAAACCGTGTCGATTTCACTGAAAGGAACGCCAAACTTGATCGAAGCACCCTTGGAGACAATTTTGTACAAGTCTTCAGACTTGACCAGCTCGTTACCGACATAGATATCCCCCGAATAAGGGCGCGATGTGCGGTAGAAGGCATCCACAGTGCGAGAAATGCCGTCCTGTGTGAAGTATGGATCAGTTGTGCTGACAACCAGTGTTCGGTTGTACTTGCTCGTATTGACATCCAAGCCCAGGTAATTACCGGAACCAAATGCATTCTCTTGCTTGATACCGAAGCTCAGAGACACCTTCTCAGCACTGGAGAAACCAGCACCCAGCGTCACTGCACCCGTAGGCTTTTCCTTCACGTTCACGACCAAGTCAACCTGATCTGGTGAACCAGGAATTTCCTGGGTATCAATATCCACTTCGGTGAAATACCCCAAGCGATCCACGCGGTCACGGGACAGTTTGATCTTGTCTCCGTCATACCACGAAGACTCAAACTGGCGGAACTCGCGGCGAATGACTTCGTCACGCGTACGATCGTTGCCCGAAACTTGGATGCGGCGCACGTAAGCACGACGCGAAGGTTCCGCACGCAGCACAAAGGCCACGCGATTGTTGTCACGGTCAATTTCAGGCACCGCTTCAACACGCGCAAAAGCGAAACCGAAGTTACTAAAGTGGTCGGAGAACGCCTTGGTAGTTTCTGTCACCAAGTCTGCGTTGTAGGCTTGACCAGGGCGAATCTTGACCAATGACTTGAACTCGTCATCACGTCCCAGGTAGTTGCCCTCCAGCTCAACGCCCGAAACCACAAACTTTTCACCCTCGTGAATATTCACGACCAAGGAGATTTTTTGCTTGTCTGGCGAGATCGCGACTTGCGTCGAGTCGATGCGGAAGTCCAAATATCCACGCTGCAAATAGTAGGAGCGCAATGTTTCCAAGTCAGCATTGAGTTTGCTGCGCGCGTAACGGTTGGACTTGGTATACCAGCTCAGCCAGCCGCCCGTATCTTGGTCAAACTGCTTTTTCAACGTCGACTCGCTGAAAGCTTTGTTGCCAACAATACGAATATCGTTGATTTTGGCGGCATCACCCTCAGTGACCGAAAACGTCAGATTCACACGATTGCGCTCAATGGGCGTAACCGTAGTCACCACCTCCGCGCCATAGAGGCTGCGGTTGATGTACTGGCGCTTGAGCTCCTGCTCCGCACGGTCGGCCAATGCTTTGTCAAAGGGGCGACCTTCCGCCAAACCCACATCGCGCATGGCCTTTTGCAAAGCTTCCTTGTCGAACTCTTTGGTGCCAACAAATTCAACACCTGCAATGGTAGGGCGTTCCTCGACCACAACCACCAGCACATTGCCATTGGCTTCCAGGCGCACATCCTTGAACAGGCCCAAAGCAAACAGCGAACGAATGGCAGATGCGCCTTTGTCGTCGTTGTAGTCATCACCCACGCGCAAAGGCATGGAGGCAAAAACGGTACCTGCCTCTACACGCTGCAACCCTTCCACACGGATATCTTGAACCTTGAAGGGCTCCAAAGCCCAGGCGGCTTGGGCAGCACAAAGCAAGGCCGCTACGGCTGTGGCCGTACGAACGCCAAATCTATTTTTTGAGAGTTTCATTTGTGATGCAGGCGCCAACTTCAAAGTTCGGCAGTTTGACTGTATGGATTAGCCCCAGAGACGGCTGATATCGTTGAACAAAGCAATGGACATCATCATTAGCAAAAGGCCTATGCCGACCCGTTGCAGACGTTCCATCCAAACGTCGCTGACGGGATGCCCTGTGACACCTTCCCAAAGATAATACATCAGGTGCCCACCGTCCAATACGGGAAGCGGCAAGAGATTCAAAACGCCGAGGCTAACGCTGATGAGCGCCAAAAACAATACGTACTGGATCCACCCCAAGCTGGCAGACTTGCCCGCGTAATCAGCAATCGTCAGCGGGCCGCTCAAGTTCTCTAAAGAAGCCTGCCCAATCAGCATCTTTGCCATCATTTGCACGCTTAATACAGAGACTTCCCACGTCTTGCGCACGCCTGCAGACACCCCATCCAGCAAGCCTTTTTGCACCAACACCATCTCTGGTGCACCACCGACAAAAGCACCAATACGCCCAATGCGCCCCTCTGGAACCTCCGTCAACTCAGGCACTACAGAGATCGTTAACGATTGTTGATTGCGTTCAATGCGCCACGTCTGGGTCTGCAAGCTGGCATCCACCCCCGCTTGCTTGATCAACGCACGCAGCTGAGCACCATCCTGGACAGCATGCCCATTGACACTGCGCACCACATCACCAGGCTTCAAACCTGCCGCCTGCGCAGGCATCCCTTCCATAAGCTCCCCCAACACTGCGGGGGTCCATGGCGTATCAATACCTATGCGTTTCAACGCTGCAGGGTCCATACCGGAACCCGCCAATGTCGACGTAGCAAGCACTCCCTGCGCCACAGAGCCACCTGCAGGACTCGTCCAAATCAGCCGAACATCCTCACCATGTAGCGCCGCTTGTGTCAGCTGCCAACGCAAGTCTTCGAATGACGCCACGGACTCTTCCGCGCCGGAGGCGAGCCGGACCGACTGCACCCATTCCCCGCCTTTTAACCCGGCCTGCGCAGCCAAAGTACCAGCATGGGGCGCTGAGACCACGGCCTTCGGCTGCTCCAACCCAACCCAATTGACCACGCTGTACAACACAATGGCCAGCAACAGATTGGCCAGTGGGCCCGCTGCCACAATGGCAGCTCTTTTGCGCAAGGGCTGGCGATTGAATGCGCGGTGCAACTCCGCCTCAGGTACTTGGGCCTCACGCTCATCCAGCATGCGCACATAGCCACCCAAAGGCAAGGCCGCGATCACAAACTCTGTTTCAGCGTTGCGTCCTTTCCAGCGCAAGAGCGGCTTACCCATACCGATGGAAAATCGCAAAACCTTAACGCCACAGGCCACCGCTACGCGGTAGTGGCCATATTCATGGATGGCGATCAGCACACCCAACGCAACAATGAAAGCTACCACGGTCAGCATGTAATCATCCTTGCGTGAACACCGGCTTCATTAAAGTGCGAATTGCGCAAGCACTTGGTTAGCCACACTGCGCGCTTCATCGTTCAAGGCCAACAAATCGCCCAGCGACTGCGGTTTGGCAGGTTGCAGCTTGTCCAGCGTCGCCAAGTTCACTGCATGAATACGGTCAAAACGCAAGCGCTCCGCCAAAAATGCAGCCACCGCCACTTCGTTGGCGGCATTGAGCACCGCAGTGGTGCCCTCCGGTGCTTTTAAGGCCTGCCACGACAAATGCAAACCCGGGAAGCGCTGGGCATCCGCTTCTTCAAAAGTCAGGGCCGCCAGATTTGCAAAATCCAGTCGATCTACGCCGCTTTCAATGCGCTGCGGCCACGCCAGGCCACATGCAATCGGAACGCGCATGTCTGGCGTGCCCAGCTGAGCCAAAATGGAGGCATCCTTGAACTGCACCATCGAGTGCACGATTTGCTGCGGATGAATCACCACCTTGATCTGATCTGGCTCTACATCGAACAACCAGCGCGCCTCGATCACCTCCAAGGCCTTGTTCATCATCGTGGCCGAATCCACTGAGATTTTGCGGCCCATCGAAAAATTAGGATGCTTGCAAGCTTGGGCCGGTGTGATTTCCGAGAGGGTCGCGGGATCACGCTGGCGAAAAGGGCCGCCGGACGCCGTCAGCAGCAAGCTATCAATGCGCGTTTTCCAAGTGCTGCGATCTTCTGGCAGGCACTGAAAAATGGCAGAGTGCTCACTATCGATCGGCAGCAGCGTGCAGTTGTTAGCATGCACCGTATCCATGAACAATGCGCCCCCCACCACCAGCGCCTCTTTGTTGGCCAGCAAAAGGCGCTTGCCAGCCCGCGCCGCAGCAAGGCATGGCGACAGGCCAGCAGCCCCCACAATAGCCCCCATCACGGCATCTACCTCTGGGTGAGACGCTATCTGTTCCAGAGCATCTTGCGCTTGCAATACCTTGGTTTTAAGGCTATTTGCCTTTAATTTTTCTGCCAATGCATCAGCATGCACCTTGCTTGCCATGACGGCAAAACGCGGCTGAAACTCTGCGCATTGCGCCAGCATCACATCCACTTGCGTAGCCGCACTTAAGGCAAAAATCTCGTAATCCGCCGGGTGCCGGCGCACGACATCCAATGTACTTGTTCCAATAGAGCCCGTAGAGCCCAGCACCGTCAAACGTTGTTTCATCACTGCACCAAAGAAGTCAGCATCATGGCCAGAGGCAAGGTGGGTAAGAGAGCATCAATACGGTCCAACACACCACCGTGGCCGGGCAATAACTGGCTGCTGTCTTTGAAACCAGCACTTCGCTTGATCAAAGACTCCACCAAATCACCCACCACACTCATAGCCGCCATGAACAAGGCTGCCACCAAAAGCAGCCAAACACCTTGCTCGCAAAGACGTGTATAGAAACTTGCCACTTCGGCCTGCTGTGCTGCATCTGCCCACACCCACAGCAATGCCATCAGCACCACGCCCAAAGCACCACCCCAGGCACCCTCCCAGCTTTTACCGGGACTGATGGCTGGAGCCAGCTTTTGCCGCGTCCAGCGCAGGCCAAATGCGCGGCCCGAAAAATAAGCAAAAATATCAGCCACCCAAACCAGCGCCAGCACGGACAGCAAGAAATTGACACCCACTTGGCGTGCTTGCACCATGGCCAGCCCGGCCACCCACAGCGCAAGCAGCCCGACAATCCAGCGTACGGCTTGAGGGATCTTGCCCCAGGCAGGGACACCAGCCTTGATCAGCAAGGCACTGCCCAGCACCCAGGCCCCACCAGCCACCACCCACAGCGTAGTGTGCGACTGCACCAACCAGCCCTGCTGCCAAGTGAGACCGCACATCACCAGCATCACAGCGCCCGTACCCAATGCACCCGCGGTACGCAAGCCATTGAGCCGCCCCCATTCCCAGGCGCCGGCCGTGAGCATGACCAAGACGATGATGTTGAATGCGGTAGGGTTGGAAGCAAACAGTGCGGGCAACAAGATTGCCAATAGCACGATAGCCGTAATGACACGCTGCAAGAGCATGGGAGTCTCTCCCGATTAGACAGTCACCTTCTCTGAGGTTGACTGTGTGATTTGTTCAGATGTTTGGCCAAACCGGCGCTCACGGCGTGCGAAATCTGCCACTGCCGCATCCAGCTCAGCCGCATCAAAATCAGGCCACAGCGCAGAACTGAAATACAGTTCCGAATATGCGGCCTGCCACAGCAAAAAGTTGCTGATGCGAAATTCCCCACCCGTTCGGATGAGCAAGTCAGGGTCAGGCACATGCGCCATTCCCATGGCCGCATTCAAGTTCTGCTCGGTCATAGCTTGCCCCTGCGCAGCCACGCGTGCAGCGGCTTGCACAATATCGCTACGGCCACCGTAGTTAAAGCAGACATTGAGTACCAGACGCGCATTGGCAGCCGTCAAGGATTCCGCCTGCACGAAGCCTGCCTGCACCTTGTCCGATAAGCTGGCCCGCTCACCCACAAAATGCAGCTGCACACCTTCTTCATGCAGACTTGGCACTTCGCGCGCCAAGGCCCCCGCCAGAAGATTCATGAGGCCAGAAACCTCGTCCGCCGGACGATTCCAGTTCTCGGATGAGAAAGCAAAGACTGTTAAGACGCGTACGCCACGTGCAATACACAAACGCACGCAACGGCGCAAGGCTTCTACACCTTGCTTATGACCGGCCAAACGCGGCAAAAACCGCTTTTTGGCCCAGCGCCCATTGCCATCCATCACGATGGCAATGTGGCGGGGAACTGCAGTGGACTGGGTCATGTTGATTCCCCGCTCCGTCAGCAGGCCTCAAACGGCCAAGATTTCTTGCTCTTTGGCCGCAACCAGCGCATCAATCTCAGTGATGTGCTTGTCGGTCAGCTTCTGCACTTCCGCTTCCGAACGTTTCTGATCGTCTTCCGAAGCTTCTTTGTCCTTGACCAGACGCTTGACCGCCTCATTGGCATCACGACGCAGATTGCGCACGGCCACTTTCGAGGCTTCGCCTTCGTTGCGAGCCAGCTTGGTCATTTCCTTGCGACGCTCTTCACTCATCGCAGGCATGGGCACACGAATCAAGTCACCCATGGATGCTGGGTTCAAACCCAGATCACTTTCACGGATGGCCTTCTCCACCTTGGCACCCATATTCTTTTCCCAAGGCTGCACGCTCAGCGTGCGCGCATCCAGCAGCGAAACGTTCGCAACTTGCGACAGCGGCACCATGGATCCGTAGTACTCCACCTGGATCACATCCAGCAGCTGTGGGCTGGGGCGACCTGTACGCACGCGCGACAGATTGTTCTTCAACGCCTCGAGGGATTGACCCATCTTGGTTTCGGCGGTTTTCTTGATTTCAGCAATCGTCATATTCATTACCTCTGAAAGCAAACGGCCTTCCATGCTTGCACAAGGAAGGCCTCAAGCGCTTTTAATTAATCAAGCGTGTACCAGCGTGCCCTCATCCTCACCCATGACCACGCGCAGCAGCGCGCCTGGCTTCACGATCGAGAACACACGAATCGGCAACTTCTGATCACGACACAAAGCAAAAGCTGTGGCATCCATGATGCCCAAGTTACGACCAATCGCTTCGTCAAAAGCCAGCTTGGTGTAACGGGTCGCTGTAGGATCCTTCATCGGATCTGCAGTGTATACGCCATCCACCTTGGTGGCCTTCAAAACCACCTCGGCACCGATTTCTGCACCGCGCAGTGCAGCCGCAGTGTCAGTGGTAAAGAAGGGGTTGCCCGTACCCGCCGCAAACACCACCACCTTACCCTCTTCGAGGTACTGCAGTGCCTTGGGGCGCACATAGGGCTCTACCACCTGCTCAATGCCAATGGCGGACATGACACGTGCGGTCAAACCCTGCTTGTCCATGGCATCCGCCAGGGCCAAAGCATTCATCACCGTCGCCAGCATACCCATGTAGTCAGCAGTGGCGCGATCCATACCGGCCGAGCCGCCTGCCACACCACGGAAAATATTGCCCCCGCCGATAACCACCGCCACCTGCACACCCACATTGGAGACTTCAACAATTTCCGAAACCATGCGTTCAATGGTTGCGCGGTTGATGCCAAACTGGTCGTCACCCATGAGCGCCTCACCAGACAACTTAAGCAATATGCGCTTGTGGGCTGGCTGAACTTGTGTCATAGGTAACTCCGGTTTGTGTGTGGTTATGGTGTGAAAAATCAGTCGACGGCAGAGGGCAAAGAGCGTTTACGCGCCCTTGGCAGCAGCCATTTGGGCAGCAACTTCAGCAGCGAAGTCGTCTACCTTCTTCTCAATGCCTTCGCCCACCACAAACATCGTGAAACCCTTCACGGTGGTGTTGGCAGCCTTCAGCATGGCAGCCACGGTTTGCTTGCCGTCAGCGGCCTTCACAAACACTTGGTCAGCCAGAGACACTTCCTTCAGGTACTTCTGCACGGAACCTTCGACCATCTTGGCCACGATTTCAGCAGGCTTGCCGGACTCAGCAGCCTTGGCAGCAGCAACGGTACGCTCTTTTTCGATCAGATCTGCAGGCACATCAGCAGATGTCAAAGCCACAGGCTTCATCGCAGCCACGTGCATTGCCACATCCTTGGCAGCTGTTGCATCGCCGTCAAACTCAACCACAACGCCAATGCGCGAGCCGTGCACGTACGAAGCCAGAGTGCCTTCAAAGCGCTTGAAGCGGCGGAAAGACATGTTTTCACCGATCTTGCCGATCAGGCCCTTGCGCACATCTTCCAGTGTGGGACCGAAGCCGTCTTGCTCGTAAGCCACAGCACCCAGAGCTTCCACATCCGCAGGATTGTGCTCAGCCACCAGCTTGGCAGCAGCAGCAGCCATCGCCAGGAAGCTGTCGTTCTTGGAAACAAAGTCAGTTTCGCTATTCACTTCGATCAGCGCGCCCACATTGCCTTCCATGAAGGAAGCAACCACGCCTTCGGCGGTCACGCGCGAAGCAGCCTTACCAGCCTTGGTACCCAGCTTGACGCGCAGCAGCTCTTCCGCCTTGGCCATATCGCCATCAGCTTCGGTCAGAGCCTTCTTGCATTCCATCATGGGCGCGTCAGTCTTAGCGCGCAGTTCAGCCACCATGCTTGCGGTAATTGCAGCCATCTTGTTTCTCCGTATTCAGTTCAAATCGTTACAGGATTTCAGCTAAAAAAAGGGGGCTACGTAGAGCCCCGCTTTTTATTGCGACAAGTCGCACAGCCAGGACTTAGGCAGCGGAATCTTCCACTTCGACGAATTCGTCGGAACCTTCACCAGCAGCCACCTTAGCCACGTCGTTCAGACGAGCTTCACGGCCTTCCAGGATGGAGTCAGCAATAGCGCGGGCGTACAGAGCCACAGCCTTGGCCGAGTCATCGTTACCAGGAATCACGTAGTCGATGCCTTCGGGGTTGTGGTTGGAGTCCACCACACCGATCAATGGGATACCCAGCTTCTTGGCTTCGGAAATAGCGATCTTGTGGAAACCCACGTCGATCACGAAAATGGCGTCAGGCAAAGTAACCATATCTTGGATACCGCCGATGTCCTTTTCCAGCTTTTCCAGTTCGCGAGCGAACATCAGCTGCTCTTTCTTGGACAGCGATTCCAGGCCAGCTTCTTGTTGAACCTTCATGTCCTTCAGACGCTTGATGGAAGTCTTCACGGTCTTGAAGTTGGTCAGCATACCGCCCAACCAACGCTGGTCCACGTAAGGAACGCCAGCGCGCTGAGCTTGCTCAGCCACCAGTTCACGGGCTTGACGCTTGGTACCAACCATCAGGATCGTGCCGCCGTTAGATGCCAGTTGCTTGGCAAACTTCTGGGCGTCCTGCAGCATGGGCAGGGACTTTTCCAGGTTGATGATGTGGATCTTGTTACGGTGACCGAAGATGAACGGAGCCATCTTGGGGTTCCAGAAACGGGTTTGGTGACCGAAGTGGACACCGGCTTCCAGCATTTCGCGCATGGTAACGGACATGGTTTTCTCCAAAAGGTTAGGTCTTAAATGCAGCTCGATTTCGCAGACCTCGTGGCCTTGCAACACCTTGAGAGAGCTGATTTGCGATTAACTTTGCAAGCCTTGCCCAGCCAATTACCGGACAACCAACTGCAAAGCCGAAAGATTTTAGCACAAGACAACCCATGCCCCTGCCAACACCCCGCCTGTCTTTTGCAAGCGCCCCCGCGCAACACTTCATATTTCTTTGCGAATTGGCGCAAGTCGGACGCTGTTTGCAAGTCAAAATCACGACTTCCGCAATAGCGCAAAAATGCCATGAATCTCGCCATCGTGGGCGCCGGTATCGTCGGCATCTCCACGGCCTTGGAGCTTGCCCGTGATGGGCACCAAGTTACCGTTTTCGAACAAATGAATGCCGCCGTCGAAGAAGCCAGTTTCGCGCCTGGCGGCTGGTTGTCACCCTTGATCACACCAAGCCTGTCCACCCCCGGCGCAGGCATGCCACTCAAGCGCCTGCAAAGCGGCACTGGTTTGCTGCAGGCATCACGCATGATTGGCTCCCCCACCTGGCGCTGGATGCGCCAATGGAAAAAGCACGAAAAAAGCGCCAACAAACAAGGCGACCACACCCTGGCTGAAGCCCTGCACACCATGGGCAGCTACAGCGCAAGCCTGCGCTGGCAAGACTGCGAAGACACCGAGCTGGCCGCCGAACGCCAATCCGGCGCCCTGGTTTTGCTGCGCACCCCCCAAGAGGTGGAGTTCTGGGAGGCGCACGCCCACTGGATGCAAGAACAAGGCATCACCTCCAAGCTTTTGAGCGCCCCCCAAGTCCAGGCCCTAGAGCCCGGCTTGGGCCAAGAAATAGCCTGGATCAACGCCCTGCATTTCCCAGATGCGGAATCGATCAACCCGCGCCTCTGGGCGCAGTATCTGCGCGTGCACGCCCAGCATATGGGCGTGCACTTTTGCACTGGCACCCCCATCAGCCGCATTCACACCCAACCAGTGGGTGTCGAAACTGGCGGTCAGCTGCATTGTTTTGATAGCATCGTGCTGTGCACGGGTGCTACGCACCAGCTCTTGCATTCGCTCGGCATTCAACTCCCCCTGATCCCCACCTGGGGCTACAGCGTGACCGCTCCCGTGCGAGATGCCTTGCAAGCTCCCCGCAGTGCCGTCATGGATTGGACGCACCAGGCCACCATCAGCCGCATGGGACAACGCGTGCGCATTACGGCAGGCCTGGAGATGGGTGCCACAGCCGGAGCACCGCACCACAGCGGCACTCTGCAGCGCATGTACCAATTGCTCAACGACTGGTTTCCAGGGGGTGCCCATTTGTCATCTCCACAAGTGCAGGTATGGCGCGGGGTGCGTGGTCACCTGCCGGATGGTCTACCCGCCGTGGGCAGCAGCGGTCACCCTGGGGTATGGCTCAATATGGCCCACGGCAGCCAAGGCGCCAGCCTGGCGGCAGGCTGTGCCCGGGCTGTGGCAGATATGCTGGGCCATCGCCCACCCGCACTCGATATGCAAGCCTTCTCGCCCTTGCGCTTTTAGGAGAACCCATGCTGCAGCGCATTCACCCCCACCACACCGCCCCCCTGCCTCTGTGGAATGCGCACAACAGCCAACGGATCGAACAGGCTGCGCTGGCCACCCCGCGCACACCCAGCTTGATGCAGCGCGCCGGGGGCAGCATTGCACAGCTGACATGCGCCATTGCACCCCATGCCCGCCAGGCCTGGGTGCTGTGCGGCCCCGGCAACAATGGCGGCGATGGCCTGGTCGCCGCACACCGCCTGGCACAACGCGGCCTCACCGTATGGGTGCATGACTTAGGCGCAGCAGCCACATCCGGCAGCAGCGATCGCCAGCATGCGTGGGCACAAGCCCGCCAAAGCACGGCGCAGTGGCTCACGCCGACAGAAATTCCCACCCTTGGCACAGATGACGTGGTGATTGATGCCCTGCTGGGCCTGGGCCAACGCACCAACCAGCACGCCAGCGCCACCACCATCCAGCACCTGCTACAGCACAGCTACCGCAGCCCGGCGCACACACTGGCCGTAGACATCCCCACCGGACTGGGCGCCGACCACGGCGACTGGCTACCGGGATACGCTCCGCCCGCCACCTGGACACCCGCCAGTCGACACACGCTCAGCCTGCTGACCCTGAAGCCCGGCCTGCTCACCCACCACGGCCGCGACGCTTGCGGCCAGCTCTGGTGGGACGACCTGGGTTGCCAGCCACTGCTACACCACCCCCCTGATGCATGGCTGAGCGCAGCCCCCACATCCGCTGCGCGCGCTCACAACAGCCACAAGGGCAGCTTTGGCGATGTACTGGTCATTGGCGGCGCACCAGGCATGGCTGGCGCCGCCGTCTTGGCTGCCAGCGCTGCCCTGCACCACGGTGCGGGGCGCACCCTGCTGCACCTGCTGGATACCACGCTACACACACTGTATGCACCACTGCCCGACCTGATGCGGCCCGATGCCGACAGCGCGCGCGCCCTACTGGCACATGCCACCGTAGTGTGCGGCTGCGGCGGGGGCAACGCCATCCATGCCTGGCTGCCCGAGGCGCTTGAGCAAGCCCCACGCCTGGTGCTAGACGCCGATGCCCTAAATGCCATCGCCCGCGACATCACGCTGCAAAGCGCCTTGCACGCCCGCCGGGCGCGCGGCCAGGCCACCCTGCTGACACCGCACCCCCTGGAAGCGGCCCGCTTGCTGCAGCAAAGCAGCGCCGAAGTCCAAGCACAGCGCCTGCATGCCGCAGCCACGCTGGCCCAGCGCCTGCAATGCACCGTGCTGCTCAAAGGCTCGGGCAGCATCATCGCCAGCCCCGACGAGATCCCTCACATCAACCCCACCGGCAACGCCCGACTGGCCATTGGCGGCACCGGCGATGTACTGGCCGGATTGCTGGCCGCACGCTGGCAAGCGGGCATCAGCGCCCACAGCGCGGCCAGCCATGCAGCCTGGGAGCACGGCGCATTGGCCGACCAATGGCCTGCACAGCAAGCACTGACCGCCTCCGAGCTGGCACGCGCTCTGCTGCGCAGCCATTAGCACCAACAAAAAAAAGGAGCTGCCAGCACTTGCAAATCCTGAAGTTCAGATAGAAAACTATCCGAATTTCAGAGAATACAAGCGCTGGCAGCTCACTTATTTACGCACCCGCTTCGGAGGTACGGTCATGTGCGGCACCGTGGTGCCATGCCAGTATCAGCGGCGCTTTCTGGAAGACTTGGCCTTGGCTGCCGCCTTACCGTCGGGCGATGCCGCGCCGCCAGATTTACCACGCACTGCGCCAAACCCCGCCACAGCCGGGTCTGTCCACGCTGCAGCGGGCTGCCCACCTTTGGCCGCTTTGGCTGCCTTGCCAGAGCCACGTTTTTTATCGCGTGCCTGTGCACGGGCCGCAGGCTCGGCATAGGTCGACTGCGGCTCCTGCTCTCGGCGCTCACGCCGCCCGTCGCGCCCACGACCTGCACCATTGCGCGCCAACGCAGCCTCTGCCTCGTCTTGCACGATGCGGAAATCAATCTTTCGACCATCCAGGTCCACACGGCTGACCTGCACCTGCAAACGCGTGCCAATCGTGTAGCGCACGCCAGAGCGCTCACCGCGCAACTCTTGGCGCTGGTCGTCGAACTTGAAGTAGTCGCCACCCAGCTCGGTGATGTGCACCAAGCCTTCCACATACATGGCATCCAGCGTGACAAAGATGCCGAAGGTGGTGACGGCCGTCACCGTGCCGGCAAACTCTTCACCCAAGTAGTCGCGCATGTATTTGCACTTGAGCCAGGCCTCCACATCGCGACTGGCCTCGTCGGCGCGGCGCTCATTGGCACTGCAATGCAAGCCCGCCGCCTCCCAGGCCGTCATTTCCGCCTGCGCCAGTTTGCTGCGCGGTTTGACTTGCGGCTCCGCCACGCGGCTGGCCAATCGCTTGGCCAGTTTCTCCTGCGCCTCACCCGGTGTTGGCAGCTTGGGCAGCTTGTACTTGGCATCCACCAAGATCGACTTGATGACGCGGTGCACCAGCAAATCGGGGTAACGGCGAATCGGGCTGGTGAAGTGCGTGTACGCATCAAACGCCAAGCCGAAGTGACCGCCGTTATCCGGGGTGTACATGGCCTGCATCATGGTGCGCAGCAGCATGGTGTGAATTTGCTGCGAATCAGGGCGGTCTTTGGTCGCTGCTGCAATCGCCTGAAACTCCGCCGGCTTGGGCGAATCACTGACCGACATATTGATGCCCGTGGCCTTCAGATAGCCGCGCAGCAAATCAATTTTTTCAGCCGAGGGCTTATCGTGCACGCGGAACAAGGCGGGACGACCGTTTTGCTCAATAAAGTCTGCCGCGCAGACGTTGGCCGCCAGCATGCACTCTTCAATCAAGCGGTGGGCATCGTTGCGGGTGCGCGGCATGATTTTTTCAATACGACCGTTTTCATCGCAAACGATCTGCGTCTCCACCGTATCGAAGTCCACCGCGCCACGCACTTCGCGTGCCTGCAGCAGGGCGCGAAATACACCGTGCAGATTCAGCAGATCCGGCACACGCTCTTTGCGCTGCGCTGCCTCGGGGCCACGGGTGTTGGACAAAATCGCCGCCACTTCCGTGTATGTAAAGCGCGCATGGCTGTGCATCACACCAGGGTAGAACTGGTAGGCATGCACCTCCCCTTTGGCGGTCACCAGCATGTCGCAGACCATGCACAGGCGATCCACCTCTGGATTGAGCGAGCACAGGCCGTTGGACAGCTTCTCCGGCAGCATGGGAATCACGCGGCGCGGAAAGTACACGCTGGTGGCACGATCGTAGGCATCCACATCAATGGCATTGCCGTTTTGCACGTAGTGGCTGACATCGGCAATCGCCACCAGCAGGCGCCAGCCCTTGCTGCGACCCACTTTGGCAGGCTCGCAATACACGGCATCGTCAAAGTCGCGCGCGTCTTCGCCATCGATGGTGCACAGCGGCACATCGCGCAGGTCAATGCGATCTTTGCGATCCTTGGCCATGACCTTCTCAGGCAAAGCCTTGGCAGCAGCCAGGCAAGCGTCCGAGAAGATATGCGGCACACCGTATTTGCGCACGGCAATTTCAATTTCCATGCCCGGGTCGTCCATCCCCCCAAGTACTTCCACGATACGGCCGACGGGCTGACCAAACAGCGCTGGCGCTTCCGTCAACTCCACCACCACCACCTGACCCGTCTTGGCCTGCCCGGTGGCACCTTGCGGCACCAGTACATCCTGACCATAACGCTTGTCTTCCGGCGCCACCAGCCAGACGCCGCTTTCTTGCAGCAGGCGACCGATCAAGGTCTTGGTGGGGCGCTCCACAATTTCAACAATATGCCCTTCGGGGCGACCGCGCCGGTCTTGCCGCACGATGTGCACACGCACGCGATCCTTGTGGAGCACGGCGCGCATTTCATTGGCGGGAATGTAAATATCGGCATCGCCATCGTCACAGATGACAAAACCGTGTCCGTCTCGATGCCCCTGCACAATCCCTTCAATCTCTTTGAGAGAAGTGCGTGAGTTGGTGCGAGGGTCCATTTTTTTGCTATACAATCTAAATCTTTCCTGAAAAGCCCAGGTGGCGGAATTGGTAGACGCACTAGTTTCAGGTACTAGCGGGTAACTCCGTGGAGGTTCGAGTCCTCTCCTGGGCACCAAGTTTAACGACAACTGCTTGCAGTGTTGGAAAACAAAAAGTTCATAAATTACCAAATGAACGCTTTGTTTGGAAGTAAACTTCTCTTTTCAGCGAAATATGAAATTTATTGAAAGACCTTAAGGCTTTTCAGTAAATATCAGCCCAGGTGGCGGAATTGGTAGACGCACTAGTTTCAGGTACTAGCGGGTAACTCCGTGGAGGTTCGAGTCCTCTCCTGGGCACCAAAATTTGCGATACTTGCTTGTTCAGCAGGTATCAACAAAAGCAGATTGTTGAGTGTTACCTCACTTATTTAAAAACAATTTGTCTTTTGCCCAGGTGGCGGAATTGGTAGACGCACTAGTTTCAGGTACTAGCGGGTAATTCCGTGGAGGTTCGAGTCCTCTCCTGGGCACCAAAATTTAGACAGGCATATTTGTTTGTATGCCGCAAAGATAGATTGCCGAGTGCTACCTCACTCTTCAAAAAGCAGCTAACTTTGCCCAGGTGGCGGAATTGGTAGACGCACTAGTTTCAGGTACTAGCGGGTAATTCCGTGGAGGTTCGAGTCCTCTCCTGGGCACCAAACACAGCAAGCCGTTGTATGTACATACAACGGCTTTTTTTTCGCCTCCATTTCAGGCATAACCCATACGCACATAAAAAAAGCCAACCCGATGGACTGGCTTTCAGATCAGGAATTGCTAAGCAGCAATGCTGCCCGGCACTTCTGGCGATTACTTGCGCAACAGTGGCTTGAGCACGTTTTGCAAGCGGCGTGCCTGTGCATCGCTGTGTGCCGATGCCAGTACCGCTGCCACATCTTGCGCCCAGGTTTGATCTGGCGCCGGTGCATTGCGTCGTGTCAGCAGCTGCAGCTGCAGCATGCGGCGTGCAGCCACATGCTCGGCTGGAGTGGTGCTGTCCGATGCGATTTCCAAACGCAGCAGGGCTTCCGCAGCATCCGCACCAGCCGGTGCGGACACGGCTTGCGACCAGGCATTGCGCACTTGCGCCGTCACCTTACCGCCCAACTCTTGGGGCGAAGGCAGCGCCTGTGCATCACGCTTGCTCCAAGCCTCCACCAGCTTCGTCAACGCCTCACCATGGGCTTGCGCCGCCAGCTTGCGCATGGCGAACTGCGCACCTTCCATGGCATCGCGCTGTGCACGGAAAGCGGCATCACCCAAACGAGGACCACGCTCTGGACGGGCAGGACGCGCATCCTTGCGCGCAGCAGGTCGCGCTTCGCGCACGGGTGCTGCTGCTTCTTTCTTGGCACCGGGGCGGTCATCGCCGCGCACAGCCACCACAGGGCGGTCCGACTTCACTGCTGCAGCAGCATCAGCTTCTTTAACAGGAGCATCTTGCGCGCTTGCAGATTGGGCTACAGGCTGATTTTGCACTGCATCTTCCAATGCGTCCATGGCTGCACGAATCTGCTGCACATCACCGGATGCATTGGCGGCTTGCAACGCTTTGGAAGCTTCCAGCACCGCACGGTCATGGGCCGGCAGATTCTCCAGCGAAGGTGCACGATTGCGCTCAGCGCCCTTGCGATTGAAGGCCTCATCCAAAGGCTGGCGGAAGGTATCCCACAGCTTTTGCTCGTGCTTGCGATCCAGAGGCACTGATTGCGCCTCCGCCTGCCAGCGTTGCTGCAGTGCCTTGACCGCATCGATGCGCAAAGCAGGGGCATCCGCCAGCGCTTGCGCTTCCGCAATCATGGCGTGGCGACGATCCAAGCTGGCTTTTTGCGCAGCGTGCAGCGGCGCTTCTGCCAACACCATCGCTTGCTTGAAGGCTGTTTGCAGCTCTGCAAAAACCTTTTCACCCACATGACCACCATCGCGCCAGCGCTCGGAAAACTGACGCAGACCCCGCGCCAAACCTTTCAAGTCCTCGGTGTTGGCTTGCGCTACGGCCCACGCCTTGAGCTCTTCAATCAGTGCCAGACGCGATGCCTTGTGCTGCGTAGCCTCAAAGCGCACACGCTCCAACCAAGCCTCCACCTGCTTGTAAACCGCGTTACAGGCGTCATCAAACTTCTTCCACAGCGCGTGGTTGGGTGCCGCACCTTGGTCGGTCTGCTTCCACTGCTCGCGCAGCTGGCGCAACGATTCCTGCAGTTTGCGGCCACCCAAGGCCTGACCTTCAGGGCGGTTGAGCAGTGCTTCAGCCTTGGCAATCAGCGCTTCACGCTGTGCATCCACGTTCTTGGGCTGCCAGCCTTGCGCATCACCTGCCGCCAGCAATTGCTCGTGCACCTGCAGGGCCAGCGCCTCATCCAGCCAACGACCTTGTTGCTTGAGCACAGCGCGCAACGCAGCAACGGCTTCAGCCTTCTGCTCTGCACCCGCATCTGCCAGCGCCTTGAGTGCAGGCTGCACGGCTTGTACGGCGGCTTGCTGCTTTTGCGCCGCATCGACCTTCGGTGCCTTGGCCGCAGCCGCGGGCTTGGCCACAACTGGCGCCACCAACTCCGAAGGCAAACCGCGTGCTACGCGAATTTCATCAGCCCACACCGGCACTGGAGGCAACTCAGCCTGCTCATTGCTGGCAGCAGCTTGCGTCAGCGCCAAAGCAGACTGGTAAGCCTCCCACACCACCAGCAGCTGAGCGCGCGAAGCCTCCAGCTGTGGTGGGAAGCGGTCATTCACACTGCCCCAGCTGGCGTCATTGGTGAGCTCTGTGGCCTGGGCTTGCCAGTGGGCGACATCGCTGCGCAAACCCTCTTGCGCCACTTCGGCATCACGCCAGGGCTTGGTCGACAGCACTTCAATGCGCTGGGCCAGCAACACAGCAGCCTCGCGCTGCACCTGCACGCGGTGCTGCAGGTCTTCAATGGTTTTCACACGCTCGACCAGTTGCTGCTTCAGCGCAGACAGTGGTTCGCGCGACAGGGGAGCACCGGCTTTGGCCGCATCGCGCTGCCATGCCACGGCCTCGGTCACGTTCAGCACCGCACCGGCAAGCAATGCGTTGGCTTTTTCCGCCCACTCCACGGCAATGACTTCCTGGTCTTTCGCACGGCGAATATCGTCCATGCGCTCGCGCACCAGACGAGCCACGCTCTTGTCGCGCACGCTCAACTCTTTGAACACTTCTTGCAATTGCTCGTCCGAGGGCTGTGCGGCCAGCCAGTCGCGGATACGGGCCGCGCGGTCACCCGATGTAGCGGCCGAAAACGCACCGCCAGTCAGCGCATCCAGCGGATGAGCCTCAGTGTGCTTGGCTGGGGACGGGTTCATTTCAGGTGCGTCAGACATTTTGCTGCGAATAAATTAAGAATCATGAAATAGGAAAACAGCCCTTCATCCCAAGGCATGAAGGGCTTTAGTGTCTTGCAGGCACGCTTGGTCTCAAACCTGCGCGCTGGTTAACACGTATTTTCGCCGCTAATTGCAAAGACCCAAAGTATCACTGGACAGAAATGTTCAGCAACACAGAGGGGCTGGCTGGCTCAGCGGCCTTGCCCGAGGCATTCCCCAGGAATACACGGCCTGGCTCCACCCCTTGCGCCAGCAGATAGTCACGCACATTCTGTGCCCGCGCGGCAGCCAAGTCCTGCCAAGCCGTTTGCGGGATCACCATGTCCTGCACGGTCAATGTCCGCATCTCTTCTGCGGGCAAATCCTTGGTCATGCCCACCATGTTGCGTGGGCGGTCTTTGACGGTGTTGCGATAGACCTGCTTGAGCGCCGCCAGCTTTTGCTTGTCCGTACGTGCTGGCGCTGCATCAGCTTCGTCTGCCGCACCCGCTGGGCCGTCCTCCAGTTGCTGCAGCTTGGCGCGCTTCCAGCCCTGCGCCTCTGTCGCGCCATCCGCCTGCCCCACCAAGGTCAGCTTCAGCTGTGGCTTGCTGTTCATCGCTTTGGCCAGTTGCTGCAAATTGGTTTGTGCTTGGGCATTCAGACTGGAGCGCCCCGCCTCAAACGTGATGTCGCTCTTGTCATCCTCCGAAGCGAAAGCCCCCGTCAGCAAACTGAACGGCGCGGTGACGGCTTTGCGGATGATGTTGCCAATGATCTTGAAGACCACGGGTGCAATACGGAACTGCGGGTCATTGAGCGAGCCACTGATCGGCAGGTTCAGGTCAATCACGCCATTGCTGTCTGCCAGCAGCGCCACCGCCAGGCGCACAGGCAAGGAAGCCGGAGCGCCCTCCACCGGGTCGGTGAACGTCAGCTGGTTCAGCACCAGTTGGTTGGTGGCCGTCAGTTGCCCATCGGGCTGCACTTGATAGCGCACATCCATGGTGAGCTTGCCCTTTTCAATGCCATGCCCTGCATACTTAATAGCGTAAGGACTCAGCGGCGACAGATCCAGCCCCTGCACCTGTGCGCGTACGTCCATGGCCAGGGGTTGGGCCAGAGGATTGATAGCGCCGTCGATATGCAGCTGCGCCGTGCCTTGCGCCACCCCCTCCAGCGCCAGTTTGGCCAGCGCAGGCGCCTCGCCGGGCGCTGCAGGCAGGGACGAAAAGGCTTCCAGGCTGCCGTTGAGCGCCGTCAAATCTGCGGTGTAGTTGGGACGGATGAAATAGTCCGAGAACTTGATCACACCGCCCTGCAGCGCAATAGGCCCCATGTCGATGCGAGCCGCAGGCTCTGCTGAAGCAGGTGCAGCGGCGACAGCGCCTTCAGACGTCGCAACCGGTGCGTCTGCATGCCCGCCTGCGGTTGCTGCCACCTGCGCTGCGGCGTCTTGCTCCGCATTTTTCACCAAATTCTGCAGATTCAGGCGCCCTTGCGGCAGCACCACCACGCGGGCGTAAAAGTCCTGCAGCTGCGTGCTGCGCACTTGTATATGGGGTGGTTGTGCGGGCTGCATGTTCACACGCACCCCTTGCAGGCGCAGCTGCTTCCAGCGCAGCAAGTCTTCCGCGCCCAAGACAGCCGAAGCCTGTGGCCCTTGCACCGCATGCGCGGCCTGCGTATCACCCTGCACGGTTTGGACGTGCAGATCGGTCACGCGCCCCTCGCCTTGCAACTGCAACTGGGGACCCTTAGCCCGCTGCGTATAGTGCACATCGCCATCAAAGCTGGCCAGTGCACGCACCAGGCGCACGTTCAAGTACGGTGCCATATAGGGCTCAAAAGCCTGCAGTGGCAACGCATTGATGTGCACGCGCCCTTTGGCCAGCAGCGGATCCAGCTGCAGGTCCCCCTCGTACGACAAAGCCCCAGGCTTGCCCCAGCCACCGCGGCGCGTGCGCTCAGCCATGCGCGCCGACAGCTTGGCCTGTGCAGTACCTTTGATGCTGTCCACGTTCTGCATGCGCAACTGCACATCCGAAAGCTTGATGGCCAGGGGCATATCACCGAGCGAAGCATCGGTCAGCTCAACCTGCCCTGCGGCCAGCTCCATGTCCTGCACCAGTACCTGCCATGGCTTGCCTGCGGGTGAAGCGACGGTCTCCTTGCCCTTGGCAGGCGCCCCCACCACCGGCTGCAGCCACTGCTCATACATCCAGCGGCCTTGCGCATTGCGCTGCACCCGGGCAGTGGGTGCCTCCAGTGCAATATGTTCCACCTGCACCTGCTGCTGCGCTGTATCCAGTTGCAGATTGCGCAGCTGCAGCCCTGTCCACGCCACCTCAGGGGAAGCCGGTTGCCCCAGGGCGACCGACTCCACCGTCAATGTCGGCACCTTGGCGTGCACGCGCCCTTGCTGCCAAGCCACGCCGACAGTCAGCGAAGTCAGCCCCCCCACCGGCAGCTTGAGCCACTGCTTGGCATAGGCTTGAACAGCCTGCGCGTCGAATTTATCCACCACGATGGCGCTTTGGCCCTGCTCCAACCCACCTTGGCCCGTGCTGCGCACGCTGCCGCGCGCTGCGCGGTCTTCACCTTGCAACTGCGCCGTCAGCGTCCAGCGGGCATCCTGCCCCATGGGCCATGCCAGGTCCTGGGCATGCAGCTGCAGCTGATCCACACGCAGTGCCGCCCCCACCTGACCGACATCATCGCGCCACTGCGCCCAGCCACCTTCCACATCAAAACGGTCGATAGCCAGCTTCCACTCTGCGCTAGCAGCTTCTTTTTTTGAAGCATCTACCGACTGTTCTGCAGGGGTTGTCACACCTGCACCTGGCCCTGCAGGCAAAAAACGGCCGTCAGCACGGCGGTGGATATGCCCAAACGGCTGCTGCAGTGTTACGGCTGCCACCCGCACCTGGTGCTGCAAGGGGCGCGTATCGCCCAACTCCACTTTCAGGTGTGACCAGCCTGCCAAATCCTGCGCAGCGGTATCTTGCAGCTTCAAATCTGAAAGCTCGAGCGTGCTGCCTTGCAGCTGCACGGTGGGCTGCTGCGTTTGCTCAAAATCCACCAGGATCTTGGCATCCACCTGACCTTGCTGCAGCCGCAGCGGCACGCTGGCTGGCAGGTAAGGGGCATAGGGTCGCAGATCAAACTGCTTGATCTCGAGCTGGGCCTGCGTTTGGTGGGTGGCATCAAACGGGGTGCCCACCGCCTGCGTTGCAATCTCACTGCCGTTGAGCCGCAGGGACAGCTGGGGCTGCACGGTCACCTCACGCTGCGAGGGCAACGTACTGATGAACGGCAGCTGCAGCTGCAAAGCCTCAATCTTGTGCTCCACCCCGGCCACGTCGTCGTTAAACAACACCTGGCCATCATGAATCTGGATGTTGTAGAGCGCCAGACGTGCAGGCGCGGCCTGGGGATCCTCAGGCTCTGGGTTTTGCTGCAGCTTGGCCAGTACATCCGCAAAGTCCCACTGCCCGGAAGCATCCTGGCGCACCCGCACCACGGGCTGATCGAGTTCAATGGCATCGAGCACTGGCGCCCAGCGCAGCAAGCTGGTGAGTGATGCATTGATATACGTGCGCTCTATCGATAAAGCCGGCGCCTGGCCCGGCAAACCCGCAACTTCCAGACCGCGCACCGTCAGCGCCAGCGACCACGGGGCAAATTCCACACTGCGTACCGCCACTGCGCGGCCCAACGCCTGCGAAGCTTTGTCCTGCACCTGTTGTGCAATCACACCAGGTAACGCCAGCCACAAGCCCCCCCAGACCAGCAGCACAGCGCCAGTGGCCACCGCCAGCTTGCGCCCTATCTTTTTGCCCCGCCCTGCTTGTTTTGTTTGCGCCATCTTTATCCACACTCCGTACGTCGGTGATTACCTGCCTGCAGACCTTAACGCGCCAGAGCGCGAAGCGGTGACCGCTGCCGCCCAAATTGACACTGTTTTAAACATGGAATGCGTCACCAATTGTCAGGTGGGCGCCGTCGGTTAAAGATTTCACCTATAAGCCGCATTGAATAATTTAAAAATCAAATCAAGCAACCCCCAGTTTGATAGCAACAAAGGCATTGACAAACACTGGAATACAAGGGTTTACAGCTAGTTACCACTTTATGCATGGCTATAAACACAGCCCAATAACAACCAAAAGTAATAAAAAATAGAATCCAAAGTGTTGACTGGTAATTTAGACGAAATTTAGAATCCGCCCACTTCACATCGCAAGATTGTCAATCGTTGTTACTTCAATCCCTTCCCGGGATGTTCATGCCCTCCAGGCGCTGAGTAAGCGCATGAAACAGTAGCCATCGGATCTCAGGCTGGATCGTCGGAATGACCTCGTACGGACACTCCGCCCCAGGCCTCAAGAAAGGAAACGCCATGTCTAAGCCAGGAAACTGGGTGACATCTGTACGCGCCATTGCGTCAGATATCACCGAGGGTTTTCTTGAAATTACCCACAACAGCTTTGCATTGATCGGTCTGGTCGTTGCATTTGCTGGTATCGCCCTGTTCGCACACCCCGATTTGCGCGCGCAAGGTGAAGCACAGCTGCGCACGTGGCTGCAGGATCGTCACGTGGCCGTGGTCGGCTTCACCCCCGAGCCTGAAGCCATTGAGCGCACCACCGCCTCCAATCCCAAGGAGCTGCCCAAAGACCAGTCTGCCGTGGCTTACTGGATCAGCAAAAAGTACAAGGTTGCGGCCGAGCCGATTGCGGCCATCGTGTCGGAAGCCTATGAGCAAGGCGAGCTGCAAAAGATTGACCCCACGCTGATCCTGGCCGTGATGGCCATTGAGTCGCGTTTCAACCCCTTTGCCCAAAGCACTGTGGGTGCACAAGGCCTGATGCAGGTGATGACCCGCGTCCACACCGACAAGTACGACAACTTTGGCGGCAACCATGCGGCCTTCGACCCTGTGAGCAACCTGCGCGTGGGTGCTTCCATCCTTAAGGAATACATCCAGATCACGGGTTCCGTGGAAGGTGCGCTCAAGTACTACGTCGGCGCTGCCAATCTGCAGACCGATGGTGGCTATGCCGCCAAGGTGCTGGCCGAACACCGCCGCCTGCGCCAGGTGGCTGGCAGCAGCACCCCCACCACGCAGATCAAGCCCGCTCTGGTGGCCAAGCGCATGATCACGCCCATGAAGGACGACGAAGAGCCCGCGTCGGTGGCTGCCAGCCATGTGCAAGACGACACCCATGTCGCGCTGAACTCCAACCTCTGACGTATTGAAGCTGAGCGCCACCCAGCGCAAGCAGTGCAAAGGCCCAGTGCCCATGCAGTGCTTGCGCTGCGTTGTTTCTAGGGTTTGCAGGCTGGGCTACACTTGCGGGGTACGCAACTGGCGATAGGTGCGGCCGAGAATCACTTTCGGTGCTGCACTGACGTGGAATCGCTGCAAAGGACTTTTCACAAGCCCTGCGCCAACCACCGGGGAGCGTACCGCCCAGACTGATCGGGCGTTTCAGCCGTTCGCCTGGGCAGCCCTTGTCTTCAAGGGAATACAAGTTCACAGGACTGCCAAATACCATGTTCCAACGCACCAACACCGTCGAGATCGTCGATCCCGAAGTCTTTGCCGCCATCCAGGCTGAAAACCAGCGCCAGCAAGATCACATCGAGCTGATCGCCAGCGAAAACTACTGCTCGCCCGCCGTGATGGAAGCCCAGGGCTCCCAGCTGACCAACAAGTACGCCGAAGGCTATCCCGGCAAGCGTTACTACGGCGGCTGCGAACACGTGGACGTGGTGGAGCAACTGGCCATCGACCGCATCAAGGCCATCTTCGGCGCTGAAGCGGCCAATGTGCAACCCAATTCCGGCTCGCAAGCCAACCAAGCTGTGCTGATGGCTTTTGCCAAGCCCGGCGACACCATCCTGGGCATGAGCCTGGCCGAAGGCGGTCACTTGACCCACGGAATGGCCCTGAACATGTCGGGCAAGTGGTTCAATGCCGTGGCCTACGGTTTGGACGCCAACGAAGCCATCGACTACGACAAGATGGAAGCGCTGGCACGTGAGCACAAGCCCCGCATCATCGTGGCTGGCGCATCGGCTTACGCCCTGCGCATCGACTTTGAGCGTTTCGCCAAGATCGCCAAGGAAGTCGGCGCCATCCTGTGGGTGGACATGGCCCACTACGCGGGCCTGATCGCTGCGGGCGTGTACCCCAACCCTGTGCCTTTCGCGGACGTGGTCACCACCACCACCCACAAGAGCCTGCGCGGCCCCCGCGGCGGCGTGATCTTGATGAAGGCCGAGCACGAGAAGGCGCTGAACAGCGCCATCTTCCCCGGCCTGCAAGGCGGCCCATTGATGCACGTGATCGCCGGCAAGGCCGTTGCGTTCAAGGAAGCACAAAGCCCCGAATTCAAGGCTTACCAAGAGCAAGTCGTGAAGAACGCCAAGGTGGTGGCCGATACCCTGACCGAGCGCGGTCTGCGCATCGTCTCTGGCCGCACCGAAAGCCACGTCATGCTGGTGGACCTGCGTGCCAAGGGCATCACTGGTAAGGCGGCTGAAGCTGCTTTGGGTGCTGCCCACATCACCATCAACAAGAACGCCATTCCTAACGACCCCGAGAAGCCATTCGTGACCAGCGGTATCCGCGTGGGCACACCGGCCATGACCACCCGTGGTTTCAAGGAAGAAGAAGCCCGCATCACCGCCAACCTGGTGGCCGATGTGCTGGAAAACCCCAACGACGAAGCCAATCTGGCCCGCGTGCGCGAAGAAGTGGCCAAGCTGACTGCCCGCTTCCCCGTCTACAAGTAATCTGCCACTGCCATGAAGTGCCCCTTTTGCAGCCATCCAGACTCCCAAGTTGTGGAAACCCGCGTGGCCGATGAAGGGGCCTTGATTCGCCGTCGCAGGCAATGCCTGGGCTGTGCCAAGCGCTTTACCACCTACGAACGCCCCGATGTGAGCTTTCCGACCGTGGTCAAAAAAGACGGCCGCCGCATTGACTTCAGCCACGACAAACTGCAAGCCTCGTTCGCGCTGGCCTTGCGCAAGCGCCCGGTAGAATCGGCCCAGGTCGACAACGCCATCGAACGCGTGCAAGAACAGTTGCTGACCGCTGGCGTGCGCGAAGTGCCTTCCAGCCGCATTGGCGAGCTGGTGATGCAAGAGCTGCGCAAGCTCGACAAGGTGGCCTATATCCGCTACGCCAGCGTCTACCGCAGTTTTGAAGACATTGATGACTTCAAAATCCTGGTGGATGAAGTCCGCACCTGAGCGGCACAGCAGCAGCACCCCACAAAAAAGGCCACGTATGTGGCCTTTTTTTCGTGGACTCTTTCAAAAACAGAAGCAGCCAGCGCTTGCCATACATGGATTTCATGCTTAAAACTGCATGAAATCCAGCAAACCCGTGCGCTAGCTGCTCCTGAATTTATTTGACTGCCGCTGCAATCGGTGCCACGGCGGGGCGGACATCCCCGCACTGCGCACGGTGGCGCAAGGCGTGGTCCATCACCACCAGCGCCAGCAGCGCCTCGGCAATCGGTGCTGCGCGAATGCCCACGCACGGGTCGTGGCGGCCCTTGGTGATCACCTCGGTGCTGTTGCCATGCACATCGATGGATTCGCGTGGGCTCAAGATAGAGCTGGTGGGCTTGATCGCGATCGAGACTTCCAGATTCTGGCCGGTGCTGATACCGCCCAGCACACCACCGGCATGGTTGGTGCGAAAGCCCTCGGGGCTCATCGAATCCCCATGCACCGTGCCGCGCTGCGCCACGCTGGCAAAGCCGGCACCAATTTCCACACCTTTGACGGCGTTGAGCCCCATCATGGCGTAGGCAATGTCAGCGTCCAGCTTGTCGTACAGCGGCTGGCCCAGGCCCACGGACATGCCCGTAGCCTGCACGCGAATGCGCGCGCCGCAGCTGTCACCGGCCTTGCGCAAGGCATCCATATAGTCTTCCAGCGCCTGCACATCGGCCACCGGCGCAAAGAAGGGGTTGTGCGGCACATGGGCCCAGTCTTCAAAACCAATGGGCAATTCGCCCAGCTGGGTCATGCAGGCCCGAAACTCGGTGCCAAACTTTTCCTTGAGCCATTTTTTGGCCACTGCGCCCGCCGCCACCGTGGGTGCCGTCAAACGCGCCGACGAACGGCCACCACCGCGCGGATCGCGCACACCGTACTTGTGCCAGTACGCGTAATCCGCGTGCCCGGGGCGAAAACTCTGTGCAATATTGGCGTAATCCTTGCTGCGCTGGTCGGTATTGCGAATCAGCAAACCAATGGGCGTGCCTGTGGTCACGCCTTCATACACCCCAGAAAGGATCTCGACTTGGTCAGGCTCCTGGCGCTGCGTCACGTGGCGGCTGGTACCAGGACGGCGGCGATCCAGGTCCGCTTGAATATCCTCCACCGACAGTGACAGCCCTGGTGGGCAGCCATCAATAACACAGCCAATCGCTGGCCCGTGCGATTCACCAAAATTGGTGACCGTGAAAAGAGTTCCGAATGTATTGCCGCTCATAGTGCGGTGGATTATGCCCGCGCGATACCCAAACACCTTGGCGAGGTTCTGACAGCTTGTTACCATTTGCGAAATTTTTCGAGAAAGCCGCTTGATGACACACTTGACACCGGCCCCTCACGCCCCGGACTGGTTGCAAGCGCTGCATAGCAGCGACAGTGCATGGATCATTACGAATGACGATTTGAATGTCACCCATGTCAATGAAGGATTCACACGCCTGCTGGGCTATACCCAGCAAGAGATACAAGGCAAACGCCCGCTGACCACCCTGCTGGCCACCTCCATGGAGCTGGCCCCGCACATCCGCGAGCAACTGGTGCTCAGCGGCACCTACAACGGCGAGCTGCAGCTGCGCCACCGCGACGGATCGCTGCTGTGGGTGGCCGCCACGGTCAACACCCTCAACCGCCTGCCCATGCCACTCGACCGCAACCAGGCCGAAGTGATTGTGTTCACCGACATCGGCTTCACCAAACGGTTTGAAGCACTGCAGCGCCAGATGCTGGAAGACGTGGTGCACGAAAAGCCGCTGGCAGAGCTGATGACCCGCATGTGCAAGGGCATTGAGCAGATCTGCCCCGACCTGCGCGTCAGCCTGCTGACCGTCGACAGCACCGGCGTGCTGCACGCCCTGGCCGCACCCAGCCTGCCGCAGCACATCAACGATTTTGTCGACGGCCTGCACATCGGCCCCGACGTGGGCAGCTGCGGCGTGGCCGCATTCAAGGGCCATGAGGTGCAGTGTGCAGACATCAGCACCGATCCCTGCTGGACCGACATGGCCGCACCGTTTCTGGCGGCCGGCTTGCGGGCCTGCTGGTCCTGCCCCATCAAAAACCACGAAGGGGTGGTGATCGGCACCTTCGCGCTGTACTTTGACCGGCCACGACTGCCCAACGAGCTGCACCGCCAGCTGGTGCAGGCCTGCCTGTACCTGAGCGCCATCGCCATGGAGCGCGATGCCAGCAAGCACCGCATCCGCCAGCTGGCCTACTACGACACCCTCACCCACTTGCCCAACCGCACCATGTTCAATGAGTGCGCACAGCAAGCGCTGCATGCCATCCGCGGCAAAAAAGGCTTGCTGTTCTTCCTGGACCTGGACCGCTTCAAACAGTGGAATGACAGCCTGGGTCACTCAGCGGGTGATGCCTTGCTGTGTGAGATTGCCCAGCGCCTGGGCAAGTGCACGCGCCCCGAAGACGTTGTGGGCCGTCTGTCCAGCGACGAATTTGCGGTGCTGATGCCTTTTTGCTCCGCAGACCAGATCCCCGAGCTGGCGCTGCGCATGCTCAACGCTATTGCCGAGCCCTTCTACATCAACGGTGTGATGACCACGCCCAACGCCTGCATTGGCGTCTGCACCTACCCCGAGGACGGATCCGACATCGAGACACTGCTGCGCCACGCAGACCAGGCCATGTATGCCGCCAAAAGCCAGGGTTGCCAGCTGTGGGAGCGCTACCAGCCCGAGATGGGCAAGGTCAGCCAGGAGCGCGCCGACATGGAGCGCGAGCTGCGCCAGGCACTGACCGATGGGGCATTGCAGCTGCATTTTCAGCCCCAAGTCTTCAGCCAGGCCCCCACCACGCTGTACGGCATGGAAGCGCTGTCGCGCTGGCAGCACCCGGAATGGGGCTGGGTGGCACCGCCGCGCTTTATTGCCATTGCCGAGGATGCTGGCCTGATTCACCAGCTCACCAGCTGGCTGGTGGATGCTGCCTGCGCGCAGCTGGCCGCATGGCGCGCACAGGGTCTGTCCATCCCGCACGTGGCCGTCAATCTGTCCACCAACAACCTGCACGACCCGACGTTTGCCCTGCAGGTGCTGACCACGCTGCGCCAGCATGGCCTGGACTGCAAAGACCTGATGCTGGAGATCACCGAAAGCGTGATGCTCGACAGCAGCCCTGCCACGCTGGACAACCTGACGGCGCTGCACCAGATGGGCATCCGCCTGTCCATGGATGACTTTGGCACGGGCTATTCCAGCCTTAGCTATTTGCACCGCCTGCCCATTTCGGAACTCAAGCTCGACAAGAGCTTTGTCCAGGACGTTGGCAGCAGCAGCGCGGCCAGTGCGCTGACGCGCTCGGTGCTCAATATCGCAACCAGCCTGGGCATGACGGTGGTCGCTGAAGGGGTGGAAACCCAGGAGCAGGCCCACTGGCTGCAGGCGCAAGGCTGCCCGGTGCTGCAAGGCTATTTGTTTGCCAAGCCCATGCCTGGCGCGCAGATTGCGCAGTGGCTGCAGCTGCAAGCCAGCGCCCAACCCGCTTAAGCCGCAGGCGGCATCGCACAGCAAAAAGGCTTCCCGAGGGAAGCCTTTTTTTCGCACCGTCAGCGTCTGGTGACACTAGCCGGTGGGCGTATCAGCCCTCTTGTGAAGCTCGGTTTTCCGACTCGGGCCAGTCACGGATATAGGCTTTGAGCAGCTTGTTCTCAAAATTCTGACTGTCGACCACGGCCTTGGCCACGTCATAGAGGCTCACCACGCCTGTCAGTGCGCGCTTGTCCATCACGGGCATATAGCGTGCGTGGTGGTCCAAGATCATGCGGCGCACTTCATCCAGCTCGGTCTCTGCCGTGCAGGTCAGCGGTGCGTCATCCATGACCGAGCGCACGCGCAGCGTGCCCAAAGTGCCACCATTCTTAGCAATCGCCTGAATGACCTCGCGGAAGGTCAGCATACCCACCACATCACCGTGCTCAACCACCACCAGCGAACCAATATCTTTGGCGGCCATCAACGTCACAGCATCAACCAGGGCATCGTCGGCTTGCGCCACGTACAAACTGTTGCCCTTCAGGAGCAGGATGTCGCTCACTTTCATCGGTGTATCTCCAAGAACCAGCCGCTGCAAACCCGCGCAGCAGCCGTTTGCACAATATAGCCCACATCACAAGGGCCCTCCCCTTTCTGGGCGACAGGGTGGCCATTTTGACGACAGCCGCACAAAACATAGCAGCTTGCGCGCATGCATTCATAGATGCAGAGTCAATTCGCATGCAAACCCAATCAAATAAAGCGCTACAAGCTCTTATTTGCAGAGCATTGCGCACTTTGCGCGTCACCCAGGGTGCTGACCACGGCGCACTTCTGTGCCAGCATGCGAGCTGATCACGCCCAACACCCCTAAAAATCAAAACCCTGGAGACAGCACATGCCCGGTTACTCAGACCCCGGCTTTGACACCCTGAGCCTGCACGCAGGCGCCCAGCCCGACCCGGCCACCGGCGCGCGCGCGGTGCCGATTCACCTGACGACCTCCTTCGTCTTCGAATCCAGCGATCACGCCGCCAGCCTGTTCAACCTGGAGCGTCCTGGTCACGTCTACAGCCGCATCTCCAACCCCACCAATGCGGTGCTGGAGCAGCGCGTCTCGGCGTTGGAAGGCGGCGTGGGCGCAATTGCCGTGGCCAGTGGCCAGGCGGCGCTGCACCTGAGCGTGGCCACGCTGATGGGCGCGGGCAGCCACATCGTCGCCAGCACGGCGCTATATGGCGGCAGCCAGAACCTGCTGCACTACACACTGGCGCGCTTTGGCATTGAGACCACGTTTGTGAAGCCCGGCGACATCGACGGCTGGCGCGCCGCCGTGCGCCCCAACACCAAGCTGTTCTTTGGCGAAACCGTGGGCAACCCCGGCTTGGACGTGCTGGACATCCCCACCGTCAGCCAGATCGCCCATGAAGCCGGCGTGCCGCTGCTGGTCGACTCCACACTCACCTCGCCCTGGCTGATGAAACCGCTGTCGCTGGGTGCGGACATCGTCTACCACTCGGCCACCAAGTTCCTCTCGGGCCACGGCACCGTGATCGGCGGCATCATCGTCGACGGCGGCAGCTTTGACTGGGAAAAATCGGGCAAATTCCCCGAGCTGACCCAGCCCTACGATGGCTTTCACAACATGGTGTTCAGCGAAGAGTCCACCACCGGCGCCTTCTTGCTGCGCGCCCGCCGCGAAGGCCTGCGTGACTTTGGCGCTTGCATGAGCCCGCACAGCGCCTGGCTGATTTTGCAAGGCATCGAGACGCTGCCGCTGCGCATGGAACGCCACATGAAAAACACCGAAAAAGTCGTTCAGTTCCTGGCCAGCCACCCGCTGGTCAGCCGCGTGGGCCACCCCATGCTGGAGTCGCATTCCTCGCACGCACTGGCCAAAAAGCTGCTGCCGCGCGGTGCCAGCTCGGTGTTCAGCTTTGACATTGCCGGCAACCGCAACCAAGGCAAGAAGTTCATCGAAACACTGAAGGTCTTCAGCCATCTGGCCAATGTGGGCGACTGCCGCAGCCTGGTGATCCACCCGGCCAGCACCACCCACTTCCGCATGAGCGACGAAGCGCTGGCTTCCGCCGGCATCGGCCAAGGCACGATCCGCCTGTCCATCGGCCTGGAAGACGCCGACGACCTGATCGACGACCTCAAGCGCGCGCTGAAGGCGGCCGAGAAAGCGGCGTAATGGAAATCCGCGCCTTTGCCGCTTCCGACACCGACGCTGTGGTGCAACTGTGGAGCGACTGCGGGTTGATACGCCCGTGGAACGATCCGCACCAAGACATTGCGCGCAAGTGCAGTGTTTCGCCCGAGCTGTTTTGGGTCGGCCACGACGAGGGCGGCGCCATCATCGCCACCATCATGGTGGGCTATGACGGGCATCGCGGCTGGATCAACTACCTGGCCGTTCACCCCGCACACCAACGCCAAGGCCATGCGCATCAGCTGATGCAGCAAGCCGAGCAGGCGTTGACCGCGCTGGGCTGCCCCAAGCTCAACTTGCAAGTGCGCGCGGGCAACGAGGCCGTGATCGCTTTTTACGAAAGCCTCGGCTATGCCACAGACCACACCGTCAGTCTGGGAAAGCGCCTGATTCCTGATCGGTGAATCGGCACGCCCACCATACCCAGTCAAAACAACCTCTAGCGCTGATACATATTGCGGAGACAGCTATGTTTTTAGAAGTTAACAACGCCTCCATCTATGCTTACACCGGCGGCAAGGCCTTCGACGCTGCCAAGCCCACGGCCATCTTTATCCACGGTGTGCTGTGCGACCACAGCGTCTGGGCACTGCAAAGCCGCTATGTGGCCAACCACGGCTGGAACGTGCTGGCCATTGACCTGCCCGGCCACTGCAAAAGCGGCGGCAAGGCGCCCGCCAGCGTGGAGGAAGCAGCAGCCTTTATCAGCCAACTGATGGACGCGGCAGGTGTGCAAAAAGCCGCCCTGGTCGGTCACAGCTGGGGCAGCCTGATTGCCATGGAAGCCGCGGCCAAGCTGCAAGACCGCATCAGCCACCTAGTGCTGGTGGGCACGGCATCGCCCATGAAGGTAGCACCTGCGCTGCTGGAATCGGCACTGAACACGCCCGAGAAGGCCATTGCCATGGTCAACACCTTCTCCCGCGCCACGCTGTCGCCGCCCAATGGCGCCGGCAGCTGGGTGTTTGGCGCCGGCATGGCCCTGGGCCGCCGCGTGCTGGCCAGCAACCCCGATGTAAACCTGCTGCACGCAGGCTTTGTGGCCTGCGACAGCTACGCCGGTGGCGAAGCCGCCATGGCCTCCATCACCGCCCCCGTGTTGTTTGTGCTGGGCGAGCAAGACCAGATGACGCCACCCAAGGCCGCCAAGGGCCTGATCGACGCCGCCAAGGCCGCCGGCAAGCAGGTGAAGGTGCAGATGATTCCGAATGGCCACAACCAGATGACGGAGTCACCCGACGCCACACTGTTTGCAGTGCGCGATTTCCTGCACGCTTAAGCGCCACCACAGTCACACGCCCGCCCTGCACCGCAGGGCTTTTTTATTGCACTGCAGCGGGACAGCGCCACAGCTTGTCTCTATAAGTGGGGGCGAAAAGCCCATCACCACGGAGGCCGCCATGTCCACCAGCACCCCTGCCGTCAACGCCAAAGCGTTCACCAGCTTTGCCGAGTTTTACCCCTTCTACCTGAGCGAGCACAGCAACCGCACCTGCCGCCGTCTGCACTTTGTCGGCAGCACGCTAGGCCTGATCTGCTTGGCACTGGCCATTTACCTGCGCCAACCGTGGTGGGTGCTGCTGGGCTTGTTCTTGGGCTATGCATGCGCATGGATCGGCCACTTTGGTTTTGAACACAACCGACCTGCCAGCTTCAAGCGCCCGCTCTACAGCTTTATGGGCGACTGGAAGATGTACGCAGACATCTGGGCGGGCCGCATTCCGCTGTAACGCAGCCTCAAGTTTGGTGCGCGCAGACCGAAAACCTGGGTATCCGGTTTCGCACCAAGTCTAGGTGGAGCCCGCCAGCCCCGGCCGCGCAAGCGCCGGGGCTTCGTTTTGTGCAGGCAGCCGCAAAAACGGGCCCGAAGGCCCGTTGTTCCATCCCGCTGAGCGCCCAGCGTCAGACCGCACGGCGGCTGCCATACAGGCCGTCCACCTCCTGGGCGTAGTGCTCCAGAATTTGCTTGCGTTTGACCTTCATGGTAGGGGTCAGCAGCTGGTTTTCCACACTCCAGGGCTCGGTGGTCAGCAACAGCGCACGCGGCTGCGCATAGCTGGGGAAATCGGTGCTCAAGGCTTGCAGGCGCTTGAGGATGGTTTGCACCACCGCCGGTTGGCGTAAGGTCTGCGGATCGTTCGCATCCCAGCCGTTTTCCGCGGCAAACAGGGCCCAGTTTTCGGCGTTGAGCACGGCAATGGCACTAATGTAAGGGCGGTGATCTCCCAAGGCCATGATCTGCTCGATCAAGGGGTCTCCCAGCAGCGACAGCTCCAGGTCGGCCGGAGAGATCTTCTCGCCCGTGGAAGTCACGATGATTTCCTTGAGGCGCCCCATCAGCCGAATACGCCCCTTGACCAGTTCCGCCTGATCACCGGTGCGCAACCAGCCGTCCGCCGTAAAGGCCGCGGCGGTTTCTTCAGGGCGCTTCCAGTAGCCCTTCATCACAATCGGGCCACGCACCTGCAGCTCACGCTGCTCCCCAATGCGCACTTCCACGCAAGGCAAAGGCTCACCGACGGTGGCCGGGTCGTTGCTGTCGAGCGTCACCACCGAAATCACTGGCGTGGTTTCGGTCATGCCATAGCCTTGCAGCAGGGGCACATCCAGCGCCAGAAAGTCTTTGGCCGTGTTGTGCGGAATGGCGGCGCCGCCGGTGATGGCCATGCGCACATGGCCGCCAAACAGCTGGGCAATCTGCGCGGTAAGCGCGGCATGCGCAGCAGGCTTGGGTGCGCCAATCAGTGCCGCGTTGTGCTTGTGCAGATCGGTAATGTTCTGGCGGGCGCAGAAGTTGGCCCAGCCCCATTCCACAGCGTCGTGGAAAGCCTGGCGCTCGGCTTCAGGGCCTGCCAGCACTTTTTCCAGCACCTTGGCATGGGCGCGTTCGTAGATGCGCGGCACGCACACCAGGATGGTGGGCTGCTCTGTCTGCATGTCTTGCATCAGCAGGGCGGCCGAGCGCGCATAGGCGGTACATGCACCACAGGCAATCGACAGGTAATAGCCCACGGTGCGCTCAAAGGTGTGCGACAGCGGCAGGAACGACAGAAAGCGGTCGTGCTCATTGGGCTGCAGGCGTTCGACAAACGCGTTCACATCGGCCAGCACATTGGCATGGGTGAGCATTACGCCCTTGGGCTTGCCCGTGGTGCCGGAGGTGTAGACGATGGCCGCCACATCGGAGGCCACAGGCAGCGCAGGCGCAGGGGCCTGTGCCTGCGCCTCTCCCTGCTGCAGCCAATCGGCCAGCGCCACCACGCGGGGCTGGCCCTCAACGTGCGCCACAGGCTCAGCCAGCTCGGCCACCACCACGGTGTGCAAGCTGGCCATGGGGTATTCGGTGGCGCGCAGGCGCTCCCACTGGCTCAGCGAAGCCAGCACCAGCAGGCTGATTTCAGCATTGTCAAAAATGTAGGCAATGCTGGCCGGATTGTCGGTGGTGTGCACAGGCACCGAGATGGCACCCACCTGCAGACCGGCTTGGTCCATGCACATAGCGTTGGTGCTGTTGGGCAGCCAGATACCGACACGGTCGGCGTGCTGCACGCCGCTGTGCTGCAGCGCGCAGCGAAAGCGCGTGACGGCAACGCCTGCGGCCTGCCAGCTCCACTGCGACCAGGGCATGTCTTTGCCGGCAAATTCACGGTAAGCGGGCAAGGCGGGGGTTGCCGCCACACGCGCGTTCAGCATGTGGGCCAAGGTAGGTTGCTGCCAAGGCAGTGAGACAGATGCGCTCATAAGCAATCACAAAAAGAAATGCACCAGCGCACAGCCTAGGGCCATGCACTGACAATGCGTGTAGGTAGATATGAAGTTTGTCCGAAAGCCGGACCTGTGGCAGGTCGCAGCGGACCCTCTGCGGGCGCAGCCCAATACGGGCCATCGGCATCACCAGCGTCGGGGAGCCATGGTTGGCACAGCGCCTGCGTAATGCGTGTCTGTGCGGGCCACGACTCTTCGCTTCAATTAAAGAAGCACTCAGCGCTTATCCAGCAAGGATTAACACCTTAAAACGCTATTATTTTAACGTGAGTGCTACGCATCCGCTGGGGGCTGGCTTGGTGAATCCCCTGCTGCGGCGCTGGCAATGGGCGGCAGTGCCTGGCGCAGCAAGGTGGTTTCCCAGCCCGCGCTGTGCCACAGGGACTGTGTGCTGGGCGTGTGCGTGAGCAGCATGTGCTCGATCAGTGGCGACAGCAGCGTGTGATCGGGGTCGGCCAGCAGCACGTAGCGCGGCTCGCCCTCTTCGAGGTAGGCCGTGCCCGCGTCCGGCATGGCACCCACCCAGCGGATGGCGGTCAGCGCGCTGAGCGCGGGCTCCAGCTGCAATCGATCCACCTGCAGCCGCTTGGCCAGCGCCATCGCGGGCAAACCGCGCTGCGCCTGCGACCGCAGTGGATCCAGCACGGCCACGGTCTCCAACGCCAGCTCCAGCTTCCAGCCTGGCTGGCGCAAACCACGGCTGGTGCCTGCCAGCAAGCTGGGCATATAGGCAGCCACCACGGCACCCAGCAAGAAAATCACCCAGCAGGTGTAAATCCAGATCAGCAAAATCGGCAGCGTGGCAAACGTGCCGTAGATGGCCGAGTACGTGGGCACGGTCGACAAATACAGGCCCAGCACCGTCTTGGCCAGCCCCATGCCCGCCGCCACAAACAGCCCCCCAGCCCACGCGTGGCGCCATTTCACCGGGGTGTTGGGCACAAAGTGGTAGAGCGCCGCCATCGCCGCCGACAGCAGCAAGAACTCCAAAGAGTTGAAGGCCATCTGCACACCCTCAGGCAGCACCGCCACCAGCCCGCGCGAGGCCGACAGCACATACGAGGTGGTCGCAATGCTTAGACCCATCAGCAAGGGGCCAAATGTGATCACGCCCCAGTAGATCAGCAGGCGCTGGCCCAGCGGGCGCATGCGCTGCACGCGCCAGATGTGGTTGAGCGTTTTGTCCATGGTCAGGATCAGGCTCACCACCGTCAGCAGCAAAAAGGCCAGGCCGACAATCCCGAGCTGGCTGGCCTTGCTGGCAAATTGCATCAGGTAGTCCATCACCTGCTCGGCAATCTCGCCGGGGATCAGGCTGTCCACCAGCCAGCGCTGCAGCGTCTCTTGCAGGCGACCAAAACTGGGAAAGGCGGTGAACACCGACAGCAGCACCGTAAAGAACGGCACCAGCGCCAGCAGCGTGGTGAAGGTGAGGCTGCTCGCCGTCAACCCCAGCTGGTCTTCACTGAAACGGGTTTTGAGCGTGTGCAAGGTATTGCGCCAGGGAAACGCCTTGAGCGTCTCACGCAACTGGCGCGCGCGCTGACGCGCACGGTGAAAAGTCAGTGGCATGGGCCGTATGATGCCATCCCAATGAATTTCTCCAACAACAACCTTCCGGGCAGCGACGTGGCTGCCACACGCTGGCTGGCCGTAGGCAGCCTGCTGGGCCTGATTGTTTTGAGCGTGGCCTGGGAGCTGTGGCTGGCGCCGCTGCGCCCTGGCGGCTCCTGGATGGTGCTCAAGGCTTTGCCGCTGTGCCTGCCGCTGATTGGCTTGCTCAAGCATCGCATGTACACCTACCGCTGGGTCAGCCTGGTGGTGTGGCTGTACTTCACCGAAGGGGTAGTGCGCGCCTGGAGCGACCCCGCGCCCAGCAGCTGGCTGGCGCTGATTGAAATTGCGCTGTGCCTGCTGCTGTTTGTGGCCTGCACCCTGCACGTGCGCCTGCGCCAGAAAGCCGCCAAGGCCGCCGCCCAGGCCTGAGGCCCAGGCCTGAGGCCCATCACCCCAGCGCCATGCCCGGTTGCTGCGCCAGCGTCTGCACCTGGGCGGCCACGGCATCGCACAGCAGCTGCGCCGCCGGCGACAGCGCACGGCGCGGGCGCTGAATCAGCAAGGTGCTGCGCACGATCTGCGGCGTCTGCAGCACGCGAAAACCCAGCGTACCGCGTGCCGGGTGCTGCGCCGTCAGCGCAGGAATCAGGCTGACCCCCAGACCCAGTCGCACCGCATCGAACAGCAGCGCAGGGTTGGACACACGCAGCGGTGTCTGCAGCACATTGGCCGGCATACCCGGTGCGGCCGCCAGCAACTGGCTGATGGCCGTGTCCGTGGTCAGACCGACAAACGGCAGGTGCGCCAAATCGGCTGCCTGCAGCTGCGGGGCATGCAGCAAAGGCTCATCGGCCCGGGCCACCAGGCCCATGGCATCGCTGACCAGCGGCTGGGTCACCAGCTCGCTGCCCACGGGGTGGGCGGCACCCACGCCAAAATCCACCAGCCCATCGCGCACGCGCTGGGCAATGCCTTCGGCACTGTCTTCTATCAAATCGACCTCAATACCGGGGTGCGCGGCGCGCAACTGCGGCAGGGCGGGCAGCAGCAGCACCGTCAGCACCGAAGGGGCTGCGGCTATGCGCACCTTGCCGCGCCGGTGCGCCGCCAGGTCGCCCAACTGCTGAATGCCCTGCTCCAGCGTGTCGAAGGCCTGGCGCACATCCTGCAAAAACGCCTGGCCTGCACTGGTCAGCCCCACGGTGCGCGTGGTGCGGTCAAACAGGCGCATGCCCAGCGCCTCCTCCAGCTGGCGGATGGACTCGGACAGCGCTGACTGCGTGATGCACAACGCACGTGCCGCCGGGGCAAAAGCGCCCTGGCGCGCCACTTCGTCAAAGGCGCGCAATTGGCGCAGGCTGAGATTATTCGGAAAAACTGGCATAACTGAGTAATTTATTTCAATTGTTGCACCACCCGCAATCCCCTAGGCTTACACCCTTGCTGGCGGCTTGGCGCCCGGCCCGACTCCAGCCCCGCTGGGCGGGCTTAGGATGGCGCCTGTTTCCCGCTTGCTTTCCCTGTGACTTTTCTCTGTGCGCCTGCGTGCGCCAATTGGCCTCCCATGACTGTTTCTGCTTTGCTCGATACCTTGCGCCACACCGTGGGCGCTGCCCATGTCCTTACCGAAGGGGACCTGAGCGCCTATGAACAAGATTGGCGCAAGCGCGTACACGGCAAGTCGCTGGCCGTGGTGCGCCCAGGCAGGACCGCCGAGGTGGCCTCCGTGGTCAAGGCCTGCGCGGCAGCGGGCGTGACCATCGTGCCCCAGGGCGGCAACACCGGCCTGTCGGTCGGCTCCACCCCCGACAACTCGGGCCAGCAGGTGGTGCTGAACCTGCAGCGCATGCAGGCCATCCGCAAGCTGGACGCCGACAACCTGACGGTGACGGTGGAAGCCGGTACCGTGCTGCAAACCCTGCAAGAGGCGGCGGACCAAGCCGGTTTTCTGTTCCCCCTGTCACTGGCCGCCGAAGGCAGTTGCACGATTGGTGGCAATTTGGGCACCAACGCAGGCGGGACGCAGGTGGTGCGCTATGGAAATACGCGCGAGCTGTGCCTGGGGCTGGAAGTGGTGACCCCCCAGGGAGAGATCTGGGACGGCCTGAGCGGCCTGCGCAAGGACAACACCGGCTACGACCTGCGTGACCTGTTCATCGGCAGTGAAGGCACGCTGGGCATCATCACCGCCGCCACCATGAAGCTCTTTCCCCAACCTGCAGCGCAACTGACGGCCTTTGCCGCTGTGCCCAGCATGGAAGCGGCTGTTCGCCTGCTGGGCTTGGCGCACCAGCAACTGGCGGCTGGCTTGACCGGGTTTGAGGTGATGGGCCAGTTTGCGCTGTCGCTGGTGGTCAAGCACATGCCCCAGCTGCGCGTGCCATTTTCCGACATGGCCGAAGCCCCTTACTGCGTGCTGCTGGAAAACTCCGACAGCGAATCAGAAGCCCATGCCCGCGCCCGCTTTGAGCATTTGCTGGAGCTGGCGCTCGAAGACGGCTGCGTGCTGGATGCGGTGGTGGCCGAGAGCATGGCGCAGGCGCACGAGCTGTGGCACATCCGCGAGAGCATTCCCCTGGCACAGGCCGAAGAAGGCCTGAACATCAAGCACGACATTTCCATCCAGGCCTCGCGCATTCCCGCCTTTGTCGAGCATGCCGACGCCGTGCTGCGCCGCGAAATTCCCGGGGTGCGCCTGGTCAACTTCGGCCATCTGGGCGACGGCAATCTGCACTACAACGTGCAGGTGCCCGAAGGGGAAGACGGCAAGACGTTTTTGCGTGAGAAGGAAGACCTGGTCAACACCCTGGTCTACGACGCAGTGGCGGCGTTTGGCGGCTCGTTCTCTGCCGAACACGGCGTAGGCGCGCTCAAGGCTGACAAGCTGGAGCACTACAAATCCCCCGTGGCGCTGGGCATGATGCGCGCCATCAAGCAGGCGCTGGACCCGCAAGGCACGATGAACCCCGGCTGCGTGCTGAAGGTCTGAGCGCACCTGAAGTACATCCGCGCACGTCCGAATACCTCGACGTCATTCGAGCTGCGCTTCGGTACCCTTTAGCACTCACCACCCAACAAAAACGCCACGAAACATCGTGGCGTTTTTGTTGGGGATGAGCAGCATGGCCGGACGGTGTGCACCAAGCGAGCGCGTCATCGCCACCTCGCCTGGCCTGCTGGCCCACATGCTCAGCCCTTGGGCTGGTGCATCTGGTTGCGCTGCATGGTTTGCACATCCTTGGGCCAGGGCACCTGTGCCTGGGCTGGGTCCACCCGCTCCAGCACCTGGCCGGCGTGCAGCATCCACACCCGCACCGCGTTCTGCGCCGCATCCACCACCACGGCAGCCGCTTCGGTGCCGCCCTCGTGCGGGTGGTTGCCGGTAATGAACCAGCGCCCGGCATCTTCAGTCAGCGGGCTGACGGTGCGCAAGTTGCTCAGCAGCGTGGCGTAGTCCTTGCCCAGCATCTGCTTGAGGCGGTCAGCCAGCACGCCCTGCTCCAGAAAACTCACATTGCTGTCACTGGGGTAGCTGCCCACATAGGCGCTCAGCGCTTGCAGCGATCCTGCCGCGCCTGGCGCAGGCTGTGCGGCGCTTTGTGCCACCAATGCAGCATCGCCTTCCAGGCCCTGCACGGCACCGGTGGTGGCCTCCGGCTGTTTGGCGTCCGGCGCTGCAGCCGGTGTCTGCGCGGCCTTGGGCGTGGGCGGGGTGGGCTCGCAAGCGGCCAGCACGCCCACCAAAGTCATCAAACACACGGTGTGCCAAGGGCTGAGCATGAATCTTTTCATCGTTGTCCTCCTCGCGGTAACGCAATGAAAACCATAGCTACAAGCGCTGACCTGACAAGCGCTTTCAACGGTTTTTATTCAAACTTGATGACCGTATTGTGAAAACAAAGCGCCAGAGTGTCTGTCCGCCAACGCCGCATATGCCCACTCAACCCCGTGGCCGGGGTCGCCATGGCGCTCATGGCACAATGCCCCATCGGCCGCCCGCGCCGCCGCAAGCTCAGCTTGCTTCGTGCAGGGCGGTTTTGTTTTTTAAGAGATTCCGCATGACATCCTCCACAGACCGCCCAGTTCGTTCGCAGTACGAAGACTTTATGCGCCATGTGTACGAGCAGGGTGTGAGCAAAGGTGACCGCACGGGCACCGGCACGCGCAGCGTGTTTGGCCACCAGATGCGTTTTGACCTGTCCGAAGGTTTTCCGCTGGTGACCACCAAGAAGGTGCACCTCAAATCCATCATCAATGAGCTGCTGTGGTTCCTGCGTGGCGACAGCAATGTGCAGTGGCTGCAAGAGCGCGGCTGCACCATTTGGGACGAGTGGGCACGTGAAGACGGCAGCCTTGGCCCCGTATATGGCGTGCAATGGCGCAGCTGGCCCAAGGCCGATGGCACACACATCGACCAGATTGCCGAAGTCGTCAAAACCCTGAAAAACAACCCCGACAGCCGCCGCATCATCGTGAGCGCCTGGAACGTGGCCGATCTGGACCAGATGGCGCTGATGCCTTGCCACGCCTTCTTCCAGTTCTACGTGGCCAACGGTAAGTTGAGCTGCCAGCTGTACCAGCGCAGCGCCGATATCTTCCTGGGTGTGCCATTCAACATTGCCAGCTACGCGCTGCTGACCCACATGCTGGCGCAGCAGTGCGATCTGGAAGTGGGCGACTTCATCTGGACCGGTGGCGACTGCCACATCTACAACAACCACTTTGAGCAGGTTGAGACCCAGCTGGCGCGCCAGCCGTTGGCTTACCCCACCCTCAACATCAAGCGCAAGCCTGACTCCATCTTCGACTACGAGTTTGAAGACTTTGAAGTGCTGGGCTACGAACACCACCCGGCCATCAAAGCCCAGGTGGCGGTTTAAAACTATCCAAACAAGAGCTGCTTGCGCACGTCTTTCCTAGACTTCAGATAGAAAACCATCCAAAGTCTGTAAATATCCAGCGCTGGCAGCTCTCTTTTTAGATACAGACAAAGAGTTGCGCCCATGGCCATCCACCTGATTTACGCGCGCGCCGCCAATGGCGTGATTGGCTTGAACAACACCATGCCCTGGCACCTGCCCGAGGATTTGGCCCACTTCAAGCAGCTGACCAGCGGCAACCCCGTGGTCATGGGCCGCAAGACCTGGGACTCGCTGCCCGAGCGCTTTCGCCCCCTGCCCGGGCGCACCAACATCGTCGTCACGCGCAACACCGACTGGAGCGCCGAAGGCGTGGTGCGCGCCAGCAGCCTGGAAGAAGCCTTGCACGCCGGTGCGCACCACGGCGACACCGTCTGGGTGATGGGCGGGGCCCAGATTTACGCCCAAGCCCTACCGCTGGCCGACGTGGTGGAAGTCACCATCATTCACCAGGACTTTGCTGGCGATGCCCACGCCCCCGTGCTGGATGCACAGTGGCGCGAAACCGCCCGCCAAGACCACGTCAGCGCCAAGGGCCTGCCGTTTAGCTTTGTGCGTTACGAGCGCCAACGTTAAAACCGAACACCGCCTGCACCAAACACGTCACAGGGTCAGGGGGACGCCGGGTTGACGTTTTTGCTGCATTGCAACAATATGGAACGCCAGTGCACAATTTGCCAGGCGTTTTTTTGATGGAAAGCCACTGCCGCCATGAGCCTGATTCAGCCCCTGCCCCCTGGCCCGCTCGACATCGTGGGAGACATCCACGGTGAACTGCATGCCCTGCAGGCTTTGCTGCGCCATCTGGGCTATGACGAAACCGGGCGCCATCCACAGTCGCGCACCCTGGTGTTTGTGGGTGACTTTGTCGACCGTGGCCCCGACAGCCCCGGCGTGGTCAAACTGGTGCAAAGCCTGGTCGAAGGTGGCAACGCCTGCGCGATTGCGGGCAACCATGAAATCAATCTGCTGCGCCATGACGCCAAGGACGGCGCCGGCTGGTTCTTTGACGAGCGCGTGGCCAGCGACACCGCCAACTACACCCACTTTGCGCGTGCCACCAACACCCTGCAGCGCGCGCGCATTGAAACGTTTTTGAACAGCCTGCCGCTGGGGCTGGAGCGCGAGGACCTGCGCATCATCCACGCCGCTTGGCACGCCCCGGACATTGCCAAGGCCCGTGCCATGGCCCTGGGCAGCGCCCGCACCGAATACGACCGGGGTGAGCAGCATGCCGCTGAGGTGGCGGCCGCGCTGCGCATTGCCGACCACATGGCCGAAGAAAAAGCCATCTGGCCGCACAGCCTGGAAGATGGGCAGCGCTGCCCCCCCTTCCTCAAAGCGCATTGCGACAATGAGCTGAACAAGGCGCTGATCAACCCCCTCAAAGTGCTGACCTGCGGGCTGGAGCGCCAGACGCCCGAGCCCTTTTTTGCCGGCAACAAATGGCGCTTTGTCGAGCGCATGCCCTGGTGGAACACCTATGGCGATACCCCCCCCGTGGTGGTGGGCCACTACTGGCGCTCCACCTTGCCTGCGCAAACCACGCACGAAGGGCTGTTCCGCCACACCCCCCCCTATGCCTGGCACGGCCAGCACGGCAATGTGTTTTGCGTGGACTACTCCGTGGGCGCCCGCGCCCAGGCTCGCACCTTTGACCGCCCGCACGCCCACATGAAACTAGCCGCCCTGCGCTGGCCCGAGCGCACCCTGGTCTTTGACGATGGCAGCACCCATGCCACCACTGGCTACCGCCAAGAGCGTCTGGCCCCGGTAGCCTGACGGCCGCTCACCCTGGCAGGGGTGAAAAAAAGCCACCTCATGGGTATGAGGTGGCTATCAATAACAAGCGTTCGGGTAAACCCCACCCGACGCCTCAAATATACACAGTTTTCAGTATTTACTGAAATTAAATAAATTCATATTCGGCGACTGGGGCCCTCGCGCCCCAGCAGGGTTTCACCAAAGCCTTAGCGCAGACGCAAGCTGGCGGCGATGACCCCCTGGCCTTCCCCTTGCTTGAGGCGGAAGACGCTGACCATCTGCGACAGATCACCGGTTTGCTGCTGCATGGACTGGGCCGCTGCGGTCGACTCTTCCACCAGCGCCGCATTCTGCTGGGTGACCATGTCCATCTCGGCCACGGCGCGGTTGATCTGCTCGATACCGCTGGTCTGCTCCAGGCTGGCCGCCGTGATCTCGCCCATGATGTCTGTCACGCGCTGCACGCTGCTGACAATCTCGTCCATGGTGCGCCCAGCCTGGCTGACCTGCTCGCTGCCTTCTTCGACCTTGTCGACCGAGGCGTTGATCAGCAGCTTGATTTCCTTGGCCGCTTCCGCACTGCGACCGGCCAGCGAACGCACTTCCGAAGCCACCACCGCAAAGCCACGGCCTTGTTCGCCAGCACGGGCCGCTTCCACGGCGGCGTTCAGCGCCAGGATGTTGGTCTGGAAGGCGATGCCGTCGATCACGCCAATGATGTCGGCGATTTTCTTGGACGAGGTGCTGATGGCGCTCATGGTCTCCACGACCTGGGCCACCACACGGCCACCCTTGACGGCCACGTCCGAGGCGGACAGGGCCAGCTGGTTGGCCTGGCTGGCGTTGTCAGCGTTTTGCTTGACGGTGGAGGTCAGCTGCTCCATCGACGCAGCGGTCTGCTGCAAGGCGCTGGCCTGCTCTTCGGTGCGCGAGGACAGGTCGTGGTTGCCCGAGGCAATTTCACTGGAAGCGGTGGCAATGTTGTCGGTGCCCTGGCGCACCTGGCCCACCAGCTTGCCCAAGCTGGCATTCATGTCGTGCAGCGCCTGCAGCAGCTGGCCGGTTTCATCGGTGCCGCTGACGGTGATCTGGGTGCTCAAGTCGCCATCGGCCACACGGCGGGCCACGGCCACGGCGTTGCGCAGCGGGGCCGTAATACCCACCGTCAGGCGCCAGGCGCACAGCGCACCCAGGGCTACGGCCAGCACCGCCAAAATCACAAAATACGTCTGGCTCGTGCTTTCAATCGCAGCCACTTCAGCGGCTTTGGCATCCAGGCTGCTGCGCTGCATCTGCAGCAGCTCACCCAGCAGCTTCAGATAGCCTTGGGCAGCGGGCACAAAGTTTTTGACCAGCATGGTTTCCGCTTCATCCGACAGACCATCGGCCTTGAGCTGGCTGACCTTGTCACGGCTGGCTATGTAGGTCTTACGCACCTCCATGATCTTGTCGAAGGTCTCACGCTCGGCCGGTTGCGAAATCAGGGGTTCAATCTGCTTGAGCACATCGGCCGTGCTCTTGGCCGTGGCTGCTGCTTCTGCCGCCAGGAAAGGCACCAGGCTCGCATCGCTGCTCTTGGCAATCGCTGTGGTGCGCGCCACAGCCACGCTGACATTGCTGTTCCAGTCGCTGATCAGTCGCTCCTTGGACAGGGGCTCCTGCATCATGTGCTTCGTGGCCAGCCCCACCGAATGCAGCTGCCACATGCCGATGGCCGTGATCACGACGGCAAACGCCAGCACAATGGCGAACCCCAGCCCCAGGCGGGTACCAATGTTCAGGTTGGAAAATTTCATCGCTTCAATCCAAAAAAGGTGCGCACAACCTCAGTGCGTCATACCGCGCTTGGCAGTGACTGCGGGCTAAACAAAGGGGGAGGTTGGCAGGCCGTGCGGCGCTTACCGCAAAAGTAACAAAACGTTTTGCCGATTATCAATGAATCGGCTTTGGCCTGCAGATGTTGGCGTTGCCTCACTCCGCCAGCGATGCAGGTGCTGCGGCACTGGCACCTGCTTTGAATACCGCAATCGCATCAAAATAAATAGCTAATTGCACACAACTGGTGCGTGCCAGCCCACAAAAAGACTGTGATTATTATTAGGATCGATAAAGACCATTACCAACCCGATTGAGGCCCCAAATGCCCCCTTCGGAGCCAACCGCTCGCACCAAAGTCGGGGTTGTAAACAGGGTTAAACCCAAGGGCTGGCGCCCTCGCGCCCCAGCAGGTTTTCACCAAAGCCTTAGCGCAGACGCAAGCTGGCGGCGATGGCACCCTGGCCCTCACCTTGCTTGAGACGGAAGACGCTGACCATCTGCGACAGATCACCGGTTTGCTGCTGCATGGACTGGGCCGCCGCAGTCGACTCTTCCACCAGCGCCGCATTCTGCTGGGTGACCATGTCCATCTCGGCCACGGCGCGGTTGATCTGCTCGATACCGCTGGTCTGCTCCAGGCTGGCCGCCGTGATCTCGCCCATGATGTCTGTCACGCGCTGCACGCTGCTGACAATCTCGTCCATGGTGCGCCCAGCCTGGCTGACCTGCTCGCTGCCTTCTTCGACCTTGTCGACCGAGGCGTTGATCAGCAGCTTGATTTCCTTGGCCGCTTCCGCACTGCGACCGGCCAGCGAACGCACTTCCGAAGCCACCACCGCAAAGCCACGGCCTTGTTCGCCAGCACGGGCCGCTTCCACGGCGGCGTTCAGCGCCAGGATGTTGGTCTGGAAGGCGATGCCGTCGATCACGCCAATGATGTCGGCGATTTTCTTGGACGAGGTGCTGATGGCGCTCATGGTCTCCACGACCTGGGCCACCACACGGCCACCCTTGACGGCCACGTCCGAGGGGGACAGGGCCAGCTGGTTGGCCTGGCTGGCGTTGTCAGCGTTTTGCTTGACGGTGGAGGTCAGCTGCTCCATCGACGCAGCGGTCTGCTGCAAGGCGCTGGCCTGCTCTTCGGTGCGCGAGGACAGGTCGTGGTTGCCCGAGGCAATTTCACTGGAAGCGGTGGCAATGTTGTCGGTGCCCTGGCGCACCTGGCCCACCAGCTTGCCCAAGCTGGCATTCATGTCGTGCAGCGCCTGCAGCAGCTGGCCGGTTTCATCGGTGCCGCTGACGGTGATCTGGGTGCTCAAGTCGCCATCGGCCACACGGCGGGCCACGGCCACGGCGTTGCGCAGCGGGGCCGTAATACCCACCGTCAAGCGCCAGGCGCACAGCGCACCCAGGGCTACGGCCAGCACCGCCAAAATCACAAAATACGTCTGGCTCGTGCTTTCAATCGCTTTCACGTCGGCCGCATTGGCATCGAGATTGCTGCGCTGCAGATTAAGCAGCTGGTCGAGCTGCTGCAGATAGGCCTGTGCCACCGGCGTGTAATCGCTCGCCAGAGCGGCTTCGGCCTCTGTGGCCAGCCCATCGGCTTTGAGTTGCCCCACCTTGTCACGTGCGGCCAGATAGCCCTTGCGGATCTCCAAAATTTTGTCGAGGATAGCGCGCTCTTGCGGCATGGAGATGCGCTTTTCAAAGCTGGTGAGCAGCTCCACCGAGTTCTTGGAAGAAGCGGCAGCCTCGGCGGCGAAGAAAGGCACCAGGCTGGCATCCGTGCTTTTCGCAATGGCGGTGGTGCGCGTCACCCCCACCGTGACGAACTTGTTCCAGTCGCTGATCAGGCGCTCCTTGGTCAGGGAATCCTCCAGCATCTGCTGCGTAGACTGGCTGACCGCATGCATCTGCCACATGCCAATCACCGTGATCACCACGGCAAACCCCAGCACCATGGCAAAGCCCATGCCCAGCCGGGCGCCAATATTCAACTTGGAAAAATTCATTGTCTCGACCCATTGTTTTAATAGCCACCTACCCGCACGCGCTGCCATGACTGCAGTGCTGCGCCGGGCCGTTGAAAGCGACAGAAGGTACGCCGGCCACGGAGTAAGTAACAGAAAGTAAGGGTAATTATCGAGAGATCGCGACCTTTTATCACCTGTTGAACCGCTCCACCATCCGATCTCACAGATAGCTTGACGTTCCAGAAAATCTATGAAACGCCATATATTTCAATGATGTAAGCGCAAACAAACGCCAAAATCTGTCACTTGCCAGCGGTGTAACTGTGCCTGATCTGCCACAGTTTTCAGCAGCCAGACGATGCCCGATGCATACCGCCACTGCCCAGCCACCAAGAGAAGTACAAAGCCAACGACGGGCTGTCGCCTGCAGCCTCAGCATCCAACGGTGTGCCCCTGCGCCAGCACCGCGCTTTACGGGGACCACATGCCCATCTCAACCACGGCAGCGCCCCACCACTGCGCAGTGTTCATCTCGCCCCAGCTCTTGCAGCGCTCAAGCCGCGTTGCCACACGCCACGGCGCAATGCAAAAAGGCCTGGCTCCTTCACGGGGCCAAGCCTTTATTGTTTCGATGAATTGTTACGGTGAATGAGGGCTTCACTCTGTCATGGCGCTCGTCGATCCACCGCCACCTTCCCATCCTTGATGAGCAGCTGCACACGGGTCAGTGCGTTCAAATCTTGCAGCGGATTGCCGTCCACCATGATCAAGTCGGCCAGTTGCCCTGGCTCCAGCGTCCCGAGATCTTTTCGCCCTAACAGCCCACGCGCGGCATCGCGGGTTGCAGACAGCAAGATGCTACGGTTGTCGATGCCCACACCCGACATCACGCGGATGACTGTGGGCACGACGTCTTCAGGCGGCAGGCCTGGCATGTCAGAGGCAAAGATAGGCATCGCGCCCGCCTTCAGCATGACTTTGACATTGGTCAGCAGCGTGTTGTACTCCTCCAGATCTTTCGGGGTACCGTAGCCTTCTGCCAAATAGCGCTGAAAGAACCCCAAAGTGATCGCCAGCGGCAATTGACGCTCTCCCACAATCGAGAGCAGCTTGCCATCCACATCGCGCGTGACAGTCGGCGGGTGCACAAACCCGTCCACACCTGCTTTGACCATCGCAGCCGCATCTTTCGCATTGGCATTGTGCGAAACAATGCGCAAGCCATGGCGATGGGCTTCGTCCACCATGCTTTTGAATGTCTCGGCATTGAATTGAGGCTGGTTGGTCACGGCATCAAACACCGCCACATCCGCACCATCTTTGACCAGTTGCTGAATCGCTGCACGGGCTTTGTCTGGCGTATCGTTGAACAGCGCAATGTGCTCGTCACACCATTTTTTGGCAGCAGGCTGCTCTGACGCACACGCGTAATGTTCCCCTTTGTTCACCAAAATAGGCCCCCCCACAAACAGCCGGGGCCCTGCAATTTGGCCACTGGCGAGTTGGGCCCGCAGGTCGTAGATGTAGGGCCAAAAGTCGATGGGCGAGAACAGCGAGGTGATGCCGTGCGACAGGTGGCCTTGGAGGCGAGCAGGCATCTTGTCGCGCAGGTAGGCACGGGCTTCTGCATCACTACCGGCAGGGTTGCCACTGTTGCCGGAGTAGTAGTCGAACATCAAATGAAAGTGCCCGTTGATCAGGCCAGGCATGACCGTTTTGCCCGCAGCATCGATGACCACTGGGGCTGTGGCTTGCGATGGCCCTTGCTCCACACGCAGTACGCGCCCTTTTTCGATGGTGATGCTGGCGTTGCGCAACATGTCACGTCCGGTCCCATCAAACACGGTGGCGTTGGTGATCAGAATATCTGCGGCCTGCGCAGGCAGTGCGCAACCCAAAGCCAGAGCAAGCACCGGGCCAAAACGACGGATAGAGAGATGCATAAGAGATGTATTCCAAGTTGTGCAGGGCTGCTGCAAAAGTGCGGGTCACGCACAGGCTCCATCTGCCCACCTTAGCCACGGTGAGCAAGGAGGGATCAGTTCATTTCAATGACAAATTCACTGCGAGGAATTCGCACCTTCTGCAGCGTCACCAGACAATCGTTTTCGGCCGAACGACGCCCCAACGCCAGCAGCGCCACAGACTTCAACCCGAGCTTGTCCAGCTCCAGCAGCTTATCAATGCCCTCGTTGTCAAAGCCTTCCATGGGCGTGGCATCGACCTTGAGCAAAGCCGCTGCAGCAATGGCCATCCCCATACCGATGAAGGCCTGCTTGGCCGAGTGGTGGTATTGCTGCTCCTTCGTGAAGCCTGCAAACAGATTTTTGAGGTTTTGCACCACATCCATGGTCACATCCACGGGCTGGTTGCGGATCGCACGGCCAAACGCATCGCGCGCTTCAATGCGCGCGTCGTCCATTTGGTCCCACGAAGCGAAGGCCAGCAAGTGGGAAGACTCGATGATTTGCGGCTGATTCAATGCAACCGGGGAAATCGCCTTTTTCAACGCCGGGTTGCTGATGGCGATGATGTGAAAGGCTGCAGGCCCGCAGAAGTGGGCGCCAAGCGCGCAGCCTCCAAAGCCTGATCGACCAGTGCCTGATCTATCTTTTCACCCGTCATGCGCTTGGTTGCATAGCGCCAGTTCAATGCATTCAGAAGTTCCATGGGGCTCCATAGCGTGAGAAATAGACAAAATCGGTGCAACCAACGTAACGTGCATGGGGCGTACCGACCAAAAAATGAGGTCTAAAGCCACCTTCGATGCGAGAAGCTTTTGCGGCCTGTCTCGCCGCACGTTGCTGTTTCTGTCTTTGCTTCCCATCGTGATCGCCTTTAACACTGCGCTACGTCCCCTTGATCAGCTTGGCGATTTAGTCCGACAGCGTGGCAATAGCAGCGAAAAGGCTCCGGCCGCGTGACGGCTTGCGCGCCCCCACAACACGGACCTGGGATTCGGCGGCGTAAGCTATCCGCCCAACAAGTCATGCACCTGGTTAATGGCCTGGCGTTGTTGTCTGGCTTGTCCTTGCGACATGTGGTTGATCCGCTGGCGTTGTGTTGCCATGAGCCACAGCGTTGATTCACGGCGATGGTTTGGGAGAACTCACCGCACGATGGCTTTATGCAGCAACTCAAAGGCACAATCCATGGATTGCTGCATCAATGCCCTCTTGCGTAGCCCGCTGTGCAGCGGCCATACGAACTTCCCAAGCAGTACATTGATTTAAAAAAATTTCAAACCATGCAAATTGCCACCTGGAACATCAACTCCCTGAACGTACGCCTGCCCCAGCTGCTGGATTGGTTGCAAGCCAACCCTGTCGATGCGGTGGGGCTGCAGGAACTCAAGCTCACGGATGACAAGTTCCCGTTCATGGAGCTGGAAGCTGCTGGCTACCAAGCGGTATGCCACGGCCAGAAGACCTACAACGGCGTGGCGATTGTGAGCCGCCACCCCATGCGCGACGTGGTGCGCAACATTCCTGGCCTGGACGATGAGCAGGCCCGCGTGATTGCCGCCACCCTGGACACCCCGCTGGGCGCTGTGCGCCTGATCAACTGCTACTTTGTGAATGGTCAGGCACCGGACTCCGACAAGTTTGTCTACAAGCTGCGCTGGCTGGCGGCCCTGGAAGCCTTTGTGAAGGCCGAGGTGGCGCAGCACCCGCAGCTGGTGCTGGTGGGCGACTTCAATGTGGCCCCCGAAGACCGCGACTCGTTCGACCCCGAAGGGCTGCGCGGCACCATCCACCACACCCCCGAAGAGCGCGCGCATTTCCAGGCGCTGCTGGACTTGGGCCTGACCGATGCTTTCCGCATGTTTGAGCAGCCCGACAAGAGCTTCTCCTGGTGGGACTACCGCATGCTGGGCTTCCAGAAAAACCGGGGCCTGCGCATTGACCACATTCTGGTCAGCGACGCCCTCAAGGCCCAAACCACCGCCTGCGTGGTCGACCGCGCACCGCGCAAGAACAAACAGCCCAGCGATCACGCCCCCGTGGTGGTCACACTGGCCTGATCCTGCCCCCTACTGCAGCCGCTGCCCCAGCGGCTTTTTTGCGCGCCTCGCACGGTGCGCACGTTTTTTGGTGATCTGTTGTGCCCAGCCTCTCGCCCTTTCGCAACGCGGCCTTGCGCCAGCCCGGTTTCCTCTCGTTTCTCAGCGCCCGCATGTTCGGGGTCTTTGCCCAGCAAATGCAGGCCGTGGTGGTGGCCTGGCAGGTCTATGAGATCACACGCGACCCCATCTCTTTGGCCTATGTGGGGCTGGCGCAGTTTCTGCCCATGCTGTTGCTGCTGATTCCCGCCGGCGATCTGGCCGACCGCATCAGCCGCAAACGCATGCTGGGTGCCAGCTGGAGTGTGGCCGCGGTCTGTGCGGCGCTGCTGTGGTGGCTGAGCTCGCTGGGTGAGCACGGTGTGGGCGGTATTTATGCCGTGCTGGTGCTGTTTGGCTGCAGCCGCGCCTTCACCGGCCCGGCCATGCAAAGCCTGCTGCCGCAAATCGTGCCCCGCGAATACCTGGCCCAGGCCCTGGCCACCAACAGCATGCTGATCCGCATGGCCACCATTGTCTCCCCCATTCTGGGTGGAGTGCTGTTTGGCCTAGGCGGGGGCGAGCTGACCTACGCCGTCTGTGCGCTGGCGCTGGGCCTGTCCGTGCTGCTGCTGTGGCGTGTGCCGATCAAATACGCCGCGCCGCGCCAGGTGCTGGAAGGCACGATGTGGCAGCGCGCAGCCGATGGTTTCCGCTTCATCCGCAGCCGCCCGATTGTGCTGGGCACCATCTCACTGGACTTGTTTGCCGTGCTGCTGGGCGGCGTGGTGGCACTGCTGCCCATCTATGCCAAAGAGGTGCTGCATACCGGCCCTGAAGGGCTGGGCCTGCTGCGCTCGTCCATGGCCGGGGGCGAAGTGCTGATGGGGCTGTGGCTCAGCGCTCGCCCCATCCAGCGCCACGTGGGCAAGGTGATGTTTGCGGCCGTGGCCGTGTTTGGCCTGGCCAACCTGGTGTTTGCGCTGTCGCACTGGTTCTGGCTGTCCATGACCATGCTGGCGCTGGCCGGAGCAGCTGACATGGTGAGCGTGTACATCCGCTCGGCACTGGTGCAGTTCTCCACGCCCGACACGCTGCGCGGGCGCGTGAACGCGGTGAACATGCTGTTCATCAGCTCTAGCAACGAGCTGGGCGAGTTCCGTGCCGGCGCCATGGCTGCGGCACTGGGCGGCGTGCCGGCCGCCATCGTCGGCAGCCTGTGCACGCTGGGCGTGGTGGGTACCTGGACGCAGCTGTTCAAACCGCTGCGCGATGTGGACCGGCTGGAAGATGCCAGCCGCTCCACGCCAACGCCTTAAAAAGCAGAGCTGCAAGCGCTGGTTCTGCCTGGTTTTGAAGGTGTTTTCATCCTCATCGCATTGAAAGATCTCAGGCAGCCACCGCTGCCGGGCGGCGCAGCTGCAGCGCCCCTTCCAGCGCCAGCACGGCCACGGCCGCACCGATCAGGGCATACATGGGCTCCTGCCCCGGCTGCACGCGCTCGCCCATGAGCAAGGCGGCCAGCACCAGCAGCATGGGCTCCACATACGACAGCAGGCCAAACAGGCCCAGCGGCAACAGGCGGCTGGCCATCATATACAGCGCCAGCGCCACCGCGCTGATCACACCCAGCAGCGGCACCATCCAGTTCAGCACCTCGGTGCTCCACACAGCCTGCCAACCGGTCATGCCCGCCGATGCATCACCCAGCGCCAGCCAGGCGCACACGGGCAGCATCAGCAGCACATCCAGCCAGTGCCCTGCCAGGCTGTTGGTGTGCAGCATGCGGCGCAGCACAAAGTACGCGGGGTAGCCAATCACCACCACCCAGGTCGACCAGGCCAGGCCACCGGCATGCCAGATTTCCCAGGCCATGCCGCAGGCGGCCAGGGCCGTGGCCACGGTTTGCCAGGTGGTCAAGCGCTCTTGAAACACCAACCGCCCCGCCAGCACCATGGCCAGCGGCAACACAAAGTAGCCCAGCGACACCGGCAGCGCATGGCCGTGCAGCGGCGCCCACATGAACAGCCACAGCTGCACCCCGGCCAGTGCCGAAGACAGCAGCAGCGCCAGCGCAAAGGGCCAGTTCCGGCCCACACGCTGCAGCAGCGCCCACACCGCCGCGCCCTGCCCGCTGTAGAGCAGCCAGGCCGTGGTGAACGGAATCGTCATCAACATGCGCCAGCCGAAGATTTGCTCTCCGGTCAACGGCTGCAGCAACGGTGCCAGGTAGTAAATCGCCCCAAAAATGCACGATGCCACCACCGATGCCACAACGCCCTGAAACATGCCCCACCCAACTTTCTTGCTTAGTCCTGCAGGGCGCACCCGCAGTGCCACGCCCCCACGGTGCCCATGCACCAAACCGGGGATTCTCTGCCAAATTCAGCCCCCCATGCACGCACATTGACCGCCGCAGCGGCATGCCCACCGCCGCGCCACTACACTTGCCCGCTTTGTGCTGTTGCCTGCCCCACCATGACCGACGCCCCTGATCGCCCCTGCTACACCCACCCACTGGAGATTCTTTGGCAGGACGAAGACATGGTCGTGGTCTACAAACCCGCGGGTTGGCTGGTGCACCGCACGGCCATTGCGCGCCATGAAACCCGCTTTGTGCTGCAAACCCTGCGCGACCAAATTGGCCAGCACGTGTGGCCGGTACATCGTCTCGACCAGGGCACCTGCGGCGTGCTGGTGTTTGCGCTGAGCAAGGAAAGCTGCCAGAAGCTGGCCGCCTGCTTTGTCGAGCACACCGCAAAAAAACACTACATGGCCCTGGCGCGCGGCTGGCTGCCCGATGAAGTAGAAGTGGACTACGCCCTGCAGCCCGACGATGCCCCCGAAGACGCGCCGGCCCAGCCCGCGCAAACCACGCTGCGCTGCCTGGCCCACCTGGAATGGCCCGAGGCCTATGACAAACGCCACGCCAGCACGCGCGTGTCCCTGGTGGAGGCTTTGCCCAAAACCGGCCGTCGTCACCAGATTCGCCGCCACTTGAAGCACGAATCCCACCCCATCATTGGCGACGCCACCCACGGCAAAGGGCCGCTGAACCGCTGGTGGGCCGAGCGCATTGGTCTGCACCGCCTATGGCTGCACGCGCATGCACTGGAGATTCCCCACCCGCGCACCGGCGAGGTGATGCGCTTTTGCGCCGACTGGCGCCAGCTGGCCCATGTGCCAGAAGTACAGCAGTGGCAGCAGTTGCTGGCCGTACCCGGCTGGCAAGCCACCGCACGGGGCCTGCCGGACAGCTGCGGCCTGACGCTGCCTGCCAAGGCAGATTAAAAAAGAGAGCTGTTAGTGCTCAAAAACAAAGGACTTCAGATAGATATCCATCTGTAGTCCTTTTCTCATCAGCGCAAGCCGCTATCTTTTATTTAGCCGCTACCGCCTTCTTGGGCTTGATCCACTTGCCTTCTTCGTCAAACTCCAGCAGCGGGGCTGCAACGAAGTCATACGTAGCATTGGGATCGGCGTTCAGCGTGCCGGTCAGCAGCTCCAGCAAGCGGGTGTTGTCCATCTTGAAGCCACAGGCCTGGGCGTGACCGCCGCCGCCAAAGCTTTCCGCCAGCGGAATGCAGTTGAACTCCGAACGCGAACGCAGGCCCACTTTCACGCCCTTGGTGCCCGCGTGCCACATCAACGCAAAACTGCCGCTTTGGCGCGAGAGAATGTCACCGACTTGGCTGTGGAACACGCCAGGGCTGTTGACCATCAAGCCTTGCTGGCCGTTGAAGGTGAGCACCTGGGCGCCACCGGCAATGTCTTCGCACAGGCTCTGGAATTTTTCATCCATGGCACCGCCGCGCGCCATGAAGGCGGTTTCCTGCTCGGGGCTGAAAGCGGCAATCTCGGCCCAGCGTTCAAAGCTGCGCACCTCCATGTCCAGCGCGGCCAGGAAAGGTGCGCTCTCGGCGAATTCCCACTTCCAGATGTCGCGGTCTTCGATGTATTTGATGAGGCCGGGCACGGGCTTTTCAGGGTGGAAAAACTCCCACGCCAGCTTGGCGCCGGACTTGTTCATGTCAAAGTGCACCACACCGCACTGGCACTGGTAGCCGGTCAGCTTCTCGGCCGCGCTCTTGTGGTGATCCAGCACCACCAGCTTGCTGACCAGGGACTCAATCTCGGCCATCAGCACAGGCTCGAAGGCAAAGTCCACCACATACACGGCGCGGCCTGCCAAGTCTTCACCCAGATCCGCTGCGGTTTGAATTTCCCCGTGGTCCAGACCGCGGTATTCGGCCTTGTCCCCGTAGAACAGCCAGGCAGCCAGTGCCGCGCCGTAGCCGTCCGAGCAGCGGCGGCCGTGGTAGAGGATCAGGGGGCGCACGTCTTCCAGTGAAGGCTGCACCAGCAATTGCAGTGGGAGGATGGTGTTTTTCATGTGGTTGCCATTGTCGCCGCCCCGCCCATTCCATGCACGCGTCCAGCGCATCCGCAAGGATGCGTGCACTGAAATACCTGCGCCGTGCACGCCATGCCCAAGCGCACCACAACGATTGATGCAAGTTTGGAATGATTCGATTTCACGGCATCATGCCAAAAAAACTCAAAAAATCACCAATTAATTATTCAAAATCAATCACCTACAAAAACGCACCACACACCCGGCGAGTACCTGCACGCGACAGAGGACATTCCACACACGCAGACAGTTTCACAGCCAAGCCACATAATGGATTCATCCTTGTATCAGTGACTGGTGCACGAAGCTGTGCCAGCCACCCGAACTGATGAATACCGTCAACGACATCACCCCTTATCTGGGACAACTGCTCAACTTCCGTCACGACCTGCACGCGAACCCTGAGCTGCGCTACGAAGAAAACCGCACGGCCGACAAGATTGCCGCCTTCCTTCAAGCGCTGGGCCTGCCTGTACACCGCGGCCTTGGCAAAACCGGCGTCGTCGCCACCATTTACGGCCAAGGCCGCTCCAAAGACAATCCCGGCCGCTCCATCGGTATCCGCGCTGACATGGACGCGCTGCCCGTGACCGAGACCACCGGTGCCGCCCACGCCAGCTGCGTGCCCGGCAAGATGCACGCCTGCGGCCACGACGGCCACACCACCATGCTGCTGGGCGCGGCCACACTGATGGCCAAGAACCCCACATTCGACGGCACGGTGCACCTGATTTTCCAACCCGCCGAAGAAGGTGGTGCGGGCGCCAAGGCCATGATGGAAGACGGCCTGTTCAAGCTCTTCCCCTGCGATGCCGTGTTTGCTCTGCACAACTGGCCTTCGCTGCCCCAAGGTCAGATGGCCGTGCGCGTGGGCCCCATCATGGCGTCCACCATGCGCTTTGAAATCCAGGTGCGCGGCAAGGGTGGCCACGCCGCCATGCCCCACAAGACGCTGGACCCCATCCCGGTCGCCTGCACCATCGTCGGTCAGCTGCAGACCCTGGTCTCGCGCGGCGTCGACCCACTGGACAGCGCCGTGCTGACCATTGGCAAGATCGAAGGTGGTACCGTGGAAAACATCATCCCGGATGCATGTTCCATCTACGGCACGGTGCGCACGCTGAAGAAGTCCACCCAGGAATACATGATCGAGGGCCTCAAGCGCATCTCGAGCAGCATTGCCGCTGCGCACCTGTGTGAAGCCACCTACATCCACAAGCCTGGCTACCCCAACACCACCAACACTGCCGATGAAGGCCGCTTCATGGGTGAAGTGATGCAAGAGATGGTCGGCAAGGGCAATGCCTTCCCCGATATTGACCCAGCCATGACTGCGGAAGACTTTGGCTTCATGCTCGAAGAAGTTCCGGGTGCCTATGGCTGGATCGGCAACGGCCCCAACGGCCAACCCGGCATTGGCCTGCACAATCCGGGTTACGATTTCAACGACGACAATATTGAACTGGGTTCGCACTTTTGGGACACACTGGCTCGCCGCTGGTTTGAACAAAAGCGCTAAACAAGCGTTTGACAACCACAAACCGCGCCCAGGCGCGGTTTTTTATTGGGAAAAACATCATGAACACCACCAGCAGCCGCTCCCTCAACCGCCGCAGCCTGTTGCTTGCCGGCGCCAGCATGGCCGCCGCAACCCTGCCCGGTATGGGGCATGCCGCCAGCCGGTGGCCCAGCAAGCCCATTCGCATGATCGTCCCCTACCCTGCTGGCGGCATCAACGATGTGGTGGCACGCATGTTCGGGGACTTGATGGGCCAAGCGCTGGGCCAGCCCTTTGTGGTGGACAACAAACCCGGCGCCGGCGGCACGATCGGCATGGCGGAATTGGCCAAGGCCGATGACCAGCATACGTTTGCGTTTGCCGCCATCAGCCCGCTGACCCTGAACCCCTACCTGATGAAGGTGGGTTATGACCCGATGCAGGACATCATTCCTGTCGCCAGCGTGATGTATGCCCCCGTGCTGGTGCTGGCCACCACCGCGTTCAAGGGCAAAAGCTTTGCGGACGTACTAGCACAATCCAAGACCGCTAAGGGCGTGAGTGTGGCCACATCCGGCTACGGCACCCTGGCACACATCATGGTGGAGCAGCTGATCCGCGCCACCGGCGGCAAGTTTGTGCACGTACCGTACAAGGGCGGCAGCCAGCTGATTACCGATGCGGCTGGCGCACAATTTGACCTGCTGCTGGCCAACCCCTTCGCGCCCGTCAATGCGCTGATTGAGCAAGGCAAGCTGCACGTGCTGGCCACCACCGGCCCGCAGCGCGTGAGCAGCTTCAAGGACGTACCCACATTGGGTGAACTGGGCTTTGACAAGGCCAACCAGACTTCGCTGTTTGGCTTTTATGCGCCCAGAAACACGGCACCAGCCGTGGTGGAGCGTTTTCACGCCGAGGTCAACCTCATTTTGCACAACCCGGACATGCAACAGCGCCTGCGCAAGCTGGACAACGTGCCACGCGCCTCCAAGCAAGAGACCTTCGCTACGGCGGTGCGCAAGGACTATGCGCTCAACGGTTTGGTGATTGAGCAGGCAGGCATCAAGGCTGAATAAGCGTCTGGTGTGACAGCTGCAGCAACCATTCCTCCACCGGAATGGGGCGGCTGTACAAATAGCCTTGGCACAGAATGGGCGGATACCAGGCGCGCAAGGTATCCGCCTGTGTTTCTTCCTCCACCCCTTCCGCGACCACCCGCAGCTGCATGCTTTTGGCCACCATCAGCAGCGCCTGCACCAGGGCGCCGCTTTGGGCATCGGGCTCCAAGTCGTGAATGAAGGACTGGTCGATCTTGATTTCCTGAATCGGCAGACGGTGCAGGTACGACAAGGACGAGTAGCCCGTTCCAAAATCATCCAGCGCACACTGCACGCCAAAGGCATTCAAGCGTGTCATCTTCTGGATGGCATCTTCCACATTGGTGAGCACCATGCTCTCCGTCACTTCCAGCGTCAGGCGCCCTTGCCCCAAGTGTTTGCCGCGCAGCAAAGCCGCTACTTTGTCGACAAAGTCCACCTGCGCAAACTGACGGGCACTGATGTTGACCGCCACCACCATGGACGTATGGCGCACCAGCGGGTGCTGTAGCAGGTTCACCGCTTGCTGCAGCATCCAGTCGCCCAGACGCACAATCAGCTCCGAATCTTCCGCAATCGGGATAAATGCCCCCGGAGGCACCAGCGATTCGCCCGGTGGCTGCCAGCGCAGCAAGGCCTCCACGCCATGCACCTGCCCATCAATATCCACCTGCTTTTGCACATACATGCGCAAGTGCCCATGGGCCAGTGCTTCGTACAGTCCTTTTTCGACCGCCAGCTTGCGCTGGCTGGTCTCTTCCAGCGCCTCTGAAAATGCATGCACCTGGCCCAGCCCCTGCGCTTTGGCCTGGTACAGCGCAATGGTGGCGCGGCGGTAAATGTGGTCTTCCGAATCACGCTTGCGGGCAGGCTCCGCAAACGGGAACACCGTGATGCCCACGCTGAACGTCAGCTGCACCACCTCCATCTCCTCGCGTGCCAACACCACGCTGGACAAGCCGCGCTGCAGCTCGGTGGCCAGTGCATAGGCCATCATGCGCCCATCGTTGCGGCTTTTAGCCGCATCTTTCAAGATCACGGCAAATTCATCCCCCGAGGTGCGTGCCACCCAGGCGGTTTGCGGCACCAGGCTTTGCAGTTTTTTGCCCACAGCACGCAGCAAAGCGTCCCCCCACTCCAAGCCTCTGCCAGCGTTGAATTTGGAGAACTTGTCCATATCAAACAGCAGCAAGGCATTCCAGTGCTCAGGCACAAACGGGTAGCTTTGCGCGGACTTGATCATCTCTTCCAGGCGTTGCGAGAGTGCCCAGCGGTTGGGCAACAGGGTCAGCGCATCAAAGTTCAGTAGTTGACTGACCCGTGCACGCGCCTGCAGCAACTCGGTCATGTCTTGCTTGAGTTCCACCAAGCCCTGCACCGTGCCACTGGCCGACAGCAAGGGGAAGATGCTCACCCCCTCCTGCATTTCGCTGCCGTCTTTGCGCCGGTTCACCAGCACGCTGCGCCATACGCCGCCTTCGGTCACGATTTGGCGCATTTGCCGGTGCTGCTCATCCGTCATGCCATTGGCAGAGATCTGGCGCGCTGGCTTGCCCAGCACCTCGGACAAGCTATAGCCCGAGCGCAGCAAAAACGCGCGATTGGCGTAGAGCAAATGGCCACCAAAATCAGCCACAGCCATGCTTTCCGGGCTTTGCTCCATGGCGGCAAACACCAAGTCGGTCTGTGTCAGCGGTGCCGTTGCCAATGGCTGCACGGCGGGGCGCGATGCCTTCCACCAGTACGCAGCCGCCACCATGAGGGCCACAATCACCAGCGTGATCAGTGCCACCCCGATACTGCCCCCCACCCAGATTGCGGCCACCAGCACTGCGCTCATCAGCAGTGCGGCAATGACACTGTGCCTGCCCCCAGCCTGGCTTGGTTCAGTTTGAAAAGCAGGTAACGCGGTCATACGGCCTTGCGAGAATTTTGCGGTTCATCAGCGTGTCACGCCCATTGGGGTGCTGACGTAGGTCAAATTCTCGACTGCGGCCGTACTACCAGCGCTTTTTGCCCTTCTTCTTGGCCGCAGCAATGGCCTCCTTGCGCGCGGCACGTTCGGCGTCTGCCACTGCAGCCACGGCAGCCCATTGCTCGAACTCTTCTGGCGTCTCCAGCGTGATGTTCCCCAGCACATGCGTGCGGTAGTCGGTGATCACGATTTCTGCGGCTTTCTGGGTGTTCACGCGCCCGCCGTTCATGACGCAGCCGCGCTTGCGGCCAATGGCATCCAGCAGTTCGTCATCGTGCATGGCCTGAATTTTGGCCACGCCCAAACCCAGCTTGAAGCGGTCTTCCAGGTTCTGGGGGTAGTGCTTTTGCAAAATCAACAGCAACTCCAGCGCCACCAGTTCCTCATCGTAGGCATTGCGCCCGACGGAGCCTGACGCTGCCAGGTTGAAGCCGCTTTGCTCGATCGAGATGCGCGGCCACAACATGCCGGGGGTGTCCCACAGGTAAAAGTCCGAGTCCAACACAATGCGCTGTTCGTCCTTGGTCACACCGGCCTCATCGGCCGCTTTGGCCTGCTTTTTACCGCTCATGGTGTTGATCAGCGTGGATTTGCCCACATTGGGCACGCCGCAGATCAGCACGCGCATGGGTTTGGCCATGCCGCCGCGGTTGGGCGCCAGCTGGCGGCAGGTTTCCACCAATCGACGGGCAGGCATCACTTCTTCCGCATCCATGGCAATGGCACGGGTGTCGGGCTGGGCGTTGTACCAGTCCAGCCACATCTGGGTGCGCACCGGATCGGCCACATCCTGCTTGTTAAGCAGCTTCATGCGGGGTTTGTGCCCCGTCAGCTCTTGCAGCAAGGGGTTGAAACTAGAGCCGGGAATGCGCGCATCCAGCACCTCAATGACCACGTCAATGTCTTTCACGCGCTCTTCAATGAGCTTGCGTGTGGAGTTCATGTGACCGGGGAACCATTGGATTGCCATGGGCGTGCTTTCTTGTTTTGAATGGAGGCTTGGGGCCGCAAGGATAATCGCAAGCTGTACTCTCGTCACAATGCTTCGATCATGACCTCCCAACGCTCCAAACCTTCTGCCTCTCCCTTGAACAATGACATGCTGGTGCGCGGCGTGATTCTGGTGCTGATCGGGCTGGTGCTCATCATTGCGCCACACTTCATGTCGGCCAACGAGGTGCGTGAGCTGTTTGTGCACGCCCGCATCCCCGCCTGGTTCGCGCTGGTGCTGGGCCTGGCCTTTGTGGGCCAATACGCGCTGCGTCAGCGCAAGCGCCAACAGTCGCAGCAAAAATAAGCATCCAAAAAGCCTTCAGCGCTTATCGACAAAGCGCCAACAGCTATCAATTTAACCCGACTCACGCCGTCGCCTGCAGCCGGAAGATGGCCACTTGCTGCGCCAGGTGCCCGGTCTGCTCGTGCAAGCTGTCTGCCGCCTGGCTGCTGGCCTGCACCAGGCGCGCGTTGTCCCGCGTCATCCCGTCCAGCGCCACCATGGTCTGGTGCAACTGCGCCATGCCTGCGCTTTGCTCCTGGGCTTGGTGCGTCAGGGCCTGCGCCATGTCGTGTTCGTGCTGCTGCAAGCGGGCCGCAGCGTTGTGCTCTACATGCTGCAGATAGGCAATCAAGCCGCCAGCCACCAAGACACCGCACAGCAGCAAGCCGCCAAACACGACCCCGATCTTGGTGGCCACCGCGCAGTTGCGCAGCCCGCCAAACGGCATGAAACGCGATGCAGAGAGTGTGAGACGCCCCTGCGCCATGGGTGCAGGGGCCAGCGAAACAGAGGACAGCGGCATGGCAGCAAACAGCTCAACGGAAGATGCTTGCCAATTTAGTGCTACAAAATGTCAACACCGTGACGGTGCAGTGACACAGCACAGAGCAATACGGTGCTTGCAGCCACCTAAAAAAAAGAGCAGCTTGCGCTTGATTTTTCAGCAATTCACAGTGTTTTAGACCGGAAATTGAGGAAATACGAGCGCTAGCTGCTCACTTTTTCAAGGTACGCGTGTACCTCAGCCCAAGGCTGCCGGGTCCATATAACGCTGGCGCCAAGCTTCAAACGTACCCGTGTCTGCGGCTTCAATCGCCTGCTGTGCATGCTCAGATTGGGCCGCCATGTCGGCAAACTGCGCTTGCTGCGCCTCGCTCCACGGCAGGTTCAGCAAATGCTCACGCGCCCACAGCGATTGCGTCAGTCCAAACTGCTCAAAGCTGTTGCCATGCAGGCGGCGCATGTGTTCCAGCACCCGGGCCGACGGGGTGGTGTCTGGCTGCGCCACGCGCGCCAGGGCCTGCGCCAGCGCATCGCTGTACGCCGAGGAGCCGTCGGTGGCATCCAGCGCCGCAGCAAACGGTGCGCATTCGGTCAACACCTGCTGCGCCCATGCGCTGAGCGTGATCGACGCGTCACCACGCTGCAGTTGCAGGCCCGGCTCGCGCCCACGTTCAGCCACGAGGTGCTGGTTGTTTTTGAGCTGGGCAATTTCTGCGGGCGAGTCATCGGGGCTGTCGCTGCACAGGCAGTGCAGCAAAAACACATCCAGCATGCGCATGGTGGTGGTGTTGATGCCCACGGGCTCAAACGGATCCAGATCCATCAGGCGCACTTCCACATATTCCACGCCGCGCTCACGCAGGGCATGCAGGGGACGCTCGCCGCTGTGCGTGGTGCGCTTGGGACGGATGGTGCCGTAGAACTCGTTTTCAATCTGCAGCAAGCTGGTGCCCAGCTGGTTGTAGTCACCACCGGGGTTGCGAATGCCCAGTTGCTCGTACGCCGGATAAGGCTGGGTCAGTGCCTGATAGAGCGAGTCGGCATAGCCTTCCAGTCCGTTGTAGCTGACGTTGATGGAGGCCTGGGCATCGCTTTGGTAACCCAAGCGCCCCATGCGCAGCGAAGTGGCATAAGGCAAATACAGCGCTTTGTGCGCATCGCCCAAAGGCTGCAGGCGGTGCTCACGCCCTTCCACAAAGCAGGGGCTGAGTGCTGGGGATGCACCAAACAAATACAGCAGCACAAACGCATGGCGGCGGAAATTGCGAATCAGCGCGAAATACTGCTCGCTGCTGACGCCAGGCAGCGACCAGTTGTAGTGAATGCCAGAGATGGTCTGCATGCGGCGGCCATAGCGGTGACCCAGCCCCATGCGGTACACGCTTTTGGAGCGGCCCGAGTGCGAGGAGCCATAGCGCCCCAGCGGAATCGTCTCATCCGTGGGCAAATAGCACGGCATGCTCGAGGCCCAGACCATCTCTTCACCCAAGGCAGCCATGCTGCGCAAGGTGTACTGGTGCACCTGCTGCAACTCATCCAGACATTCCTGCACACCTTGGCGGGCGCCGGTAATCAGCTCCAGCTGAGACTCGCTGTAGTCGGTCGTGATGTGCGGGTGGGTCAAGGCAGAACCCAGGCCGGCGGGATGCGGCGTCAGCGCCAGGTTGCCTGTGGGCAGAACGCGCAAACCTTCTTTTTCAATACCGCGACGTATGCCGGCCAGGCGCTCGGCAGCGGGAAGGGTAGAAGGCTTGGGCGTTGGATTCATTCTTATCGGGTGTTACGGTCAAAAAACGGGGAGGCAACCTTAGCATGCCCACCGTATGCATGACGCATGATAGGCACATGGCAGAAGCTGTAGCGCCCCGCCCCCCCGCATAACCACGCAGCGGCTATGTTGCCACGCTACGTGATTGCACACTGACTTTGTAACAGTTAGAGGAGGCGCGTCAATCAGACAGCGGCTGCACGCGCCGCCATCGCCTTGCCCACTTCCAGCTGCCCTTGGGCGGATCCGCTCTGGGGCACTTGCTCGCCCGCACGATCGGTCACCGCCCCGAGCTGCATCGCCAAGCGCTCCGGCGCGTCATCGCCAGCCCCCACATACACACCTTGCGTCAGCGTGATGTGCGCGGCTTCAAAACCGCCAGCACCTGCACACAAAATAGTGCGCGTAGGTGCGCTGGCATGGGCCAGTACCAGCATGGCGGGCACTACCGCCTCGGGTTTCAACGCAGCCAGCACCGCCTCGGGCATCAACCCCTCGGTCATGCGCGTGGCCGCCGTCGGTGCCAGTGCGTTCACATGGATGTGGTGCTTGGCCCCTTCCAGCGCCAGCGTTTGCATCAGACCGACCTGCGCCATCTTCGCGGCACCGTAGTTGCTCTGACCAAAGTTGCCGTACAGGCCCGAAGAGGATGTCGTCATCACAATGCGGCCATAGTTTTGCGCCTGCATCACCGGCCACACCGCTTTGCAGCAATTGGCAGCGCCCATCAGGTGCACCTCGACCACCAGGCGGAAGTCATCCATCTCCATCTTGGCAAAGCTCTTGTCGCGCAAGATGCCTGCGTTGTTGACCAGAATGTCTACACGGTCCCAGGCATCTACGGCCTGTTGCACCATGGCCTGCACTGCAGCCAGATCCGTCACGGAGGCGCCGTTGGCCATGGCTTCGCCGCCCATGGCACGGATTTCATCCACCACGGCCTGGGCGGCCGATACCGAGCCGCCCGAGCCATCCACCGCGCCACCCAAATCATTGACCACCACCTTGGCACCACGGCGCGCCAGCGCCAGTGCGTGCTCACGACCCAAACCACCACCAGCCCCCGTCACGATCGCGACCTGGCCTTCAAACGACAACGCTTGCATCTCCATCTCTCCTTGTTGTGCAGGACTGCATATCCCGCCGTGGTGGCCACTGTACGCACCCGGCATGGCGACCGCTTTCTCCGAAGTGACTCCCGCAACAAAAGGCTTATCCACGGATACACGGCACAAGCATGTGGACAAGCTCTGCACCGTTGCCAAAAACCACGCTAAACCCTTGTTTTACAAGCCTCCACAACATCTGCACATTTTTTAATCACACCCAATTCACAGCACTGCATTTGCCCCCAAAAAACCTGAACAATCCTGTGCATAAGTCTTTACAAGCACAACAACAACAACAACAAGTTATTGTTTTTATTTAATTTAAATTGCACTGAGCATTTTTTAATCAATGCAAACAACGATCATTCCGGTGATCACAAAATCCGATGCAGCCCCCTCAAAATTGGCAGTTGCCCCCAATTCGACTGAACAACCATGTGGATAAGCCTGATTAAAGTCCATCGCTGGCGCACAAGTACTTGATCTGCAAGGCGCGACAGTTCTGTGCTTATTTTTTAGGCAAAACATATTCACTGTCACAGCCACCTGATGCGGCGACAATTTGCGCCATTCTTTTGCATGCTCTTGCCTCGGGAAAACCATGAATGCACCACTGACACCTGCACTTTTCACTGCCAAGCTGGAGCCCAGCGGACAGCAATGTGACGCCTGGGCCACCGACACCTTGCTGGACTCTATAGAGATGGGTGGCCTGCAGTGGCCCAGCTCATGCCGCAATGGCACTTGCAGAACCTGTTTGGGAACACTCACTTCCGGATCGGTGCATTACGAAATTGACTGGCCCGGACTGACGGCCGAAGAAAAAGCCGAAGGCTGTGTACTGCCCTGCGTGGCCTACCCCGACGGCGATGTCACCTTGCAAGACCCCGCAAACTGAAGCTGCGCACTCCACCAATCCCGACAGAGATGCTGCAAAGCATTAAAATACCTGCTTTACATAGGATTGGGCACCATCCGGCGCCGATTCATCGCGAAGACGGCCACCGTCTGCACACATGTTCTTTGGAAGCATGCACTGACGCATGCTGGGCGGGTGCCCACACCAAGGCCGTGCTGGCAGCAACCCGACAGGCTATCCAAGGAACGAGACATCATGAATTCCCCCCTCACACCCGTGCAGATTTCGCCGGTGGAAGATATCGTTGCAGACATGCGCGCTGGTCGCATGGTCATCCTGGTCGATGAAGAAGACCGCGAAAACGAAGGGGACCTGGTACTGGCTTCCGACCATGTCACGCCTGAAGCCATCAACTTCATGGCCAAGTTTGGCCGTGGCCTGATTTGCCTGACGCTGACCCGCGAGCGCTGTGAATACCTCAAGCTGCCGCCCATGGCCGCGCGCAATGGCACGGTTTACAGCACCGCATTCACTGTCTCGATCGAAGCCGCAGAAGGTGTGACCACCGGCATTTCTGCAGCCGACCGCGCCCACACCATCAAGACCGCTGTTGCCAAGGATGCCAAGCCCACCGACTTGGTGCAGCCTGGCCACGTCTTCCCCTTGCAAGCCATGGACGGCGGCGTCCTCATTCGTGCAGGCCACACAGAAGCAGGCTGCGACTTGGCGGGCATGGCAGGTTGCACACCGTCTTCCGTGATTTGCGAGATCATGAAAGACGACGGCACCATGGCTCGCTTGCCCGACCTGCAATTGTTTGCAACCGAGCACGGCCTGAAGATCGGCACCATCGCCGATTTGATTCAATACCGCAGCCGTGACGAGTCACTGCTGCAAAAAGTAGGCACTCGCCCATTGCAAACGCCTTGGGGTGAGTTCACTGCCCACTTGTTCCAAGACAAGCCCAGCCAGTCTGTACACATGGCACTGGTTAAGGGCACTTGGGCTGAAACCGATGAAGTGGCCGTGCGTGTACACGAGCCCTTGTCTGTTCTGGATGCGCTGGAAGTCAACCGGGCCATGCACTCATGGGGCTTGGACACCAGCTTGCAGTACTTGAATGCCCAAGGCCAAGGTGTGGCCGTGCTACTTAACTGCGGCGAAAGTGCTGGCCAATTGCTGGCACAGTTTGAAGGCAGTGCCCGCTCCGCCCAGGCCCCTGAACGCGGCCGCATGGATCTGCGTACCTACGGCATTGGCGCGCAAATTCTGCGCGAATGCGGTGTACACAAGATGAAATTGCTGGGCCAGCCCCGCCGCATGCCCAGCATGGCCGGCTATGGCCTGGAAATCACTGGCTATATCACCAAGGAATAAAAAAGATGCTGAACGCTGAAAAAGGCTCTGCTGCAACGCTCAACGGGCAAGGACTGCGCATCGGCATCGTTCAGGCCCGCTGGAATGAAGGCATCACGCATGCCCTTGCCCAAGCGTGCCACCAAGAACTGCTCGCCACCGGTGTGGCCGCTGATGCAATCGACCACGTTCTGGTTCCCGGTGCGCTGGAAGTGCCTGTGGCCCTACAAGCCATGGCCGAGCGTGGCGGCTACGATGCACTCATCGCACTGGGTTGCATCATCCGTGGGGAGACATACCACTTCGAGCTGGTGGCCAACGAATCGGGCGCGGGTGTCACCCGCCTGAGTCTGGACTACCGACTGCCGATTGCCAATGCAATCATCACCACTGAAAACCTCGAGCAGGCTATTGCCCGCCAGACCGAAAAAGGTCTGGATGCCGCACGTGTAGCCGTAGAAATGGCCAGCCTGCTCAAAACCTTGAAATAACCATGAGCGACGAACAATCCAACCCCAGCAGCAAGCGCCCTCCCCGCCAAAAACGCACCGGCCTGACCAGCACAGGCGTGCGCAAGGCAGCCTCCAAGTCGGCACGCAGCCGCTCGCGCGAATTCGCACTGCAAGCGCTCTACCAGCACCTGGTGGGCAAGAACAGCGCCACGTCCATCGACATGTTCACACGTGATCTGGCGGGCTTTCACAAGTGCGATGCTGCGCACTACGATGCACTGCTGCACGGCTGCATCCAGATTGAGGAAGATCTGAATGCCTTGATCCTGCCCAAACTCGATCGCAAGCTGGAAGAGCTCTCCCCCATTGAACATGCCTGCATGTGGATTGGTGCTTACGAGCTGATGCACTGCATGGACGTACCATGGCGCGTCGTGCTCAACGAAGTGATTGAGCTGGCCAAGGAATTTGGCGGCACCGACGGACACAAGTACGTCAACGGTGTGCTCAATGCGCTGGCCCCAGAGCTGCGCGCCGCCGAAGTTCAGGCGGACAAGGCCAAGGCAGAGCAAAGCGCCTAAGCCCCCCGCCCCAGGCAGCGTGCTTTCAGCCGCTGCCTTTTTTCATGTTTGTTGTCTTGTTTGTGTTTTACCTGTGACAGCGCTTTTGCGCTTGCCAAGCCCATGAAGTTTTCTACGCGCGCCGAAAAGATCGAACCTTTTTATGTGATGGAAGTGGCCAAAGCGGCCCAGCAACTGGCCAAGGAAGTGGCCCATGGCCCTGAGCCCATGATCTTCCTGAACATCGGCGAGCCCGACTACACCGCGCCCCCACAGGCACAAGCTGCCGCCAGCCAGTGCGTAGCAGCAGGTGCCACGCAGTACACCAACGCCCTGGGCCTGGAGCCCCTGCGCGCAGCCATCAGCGCGTGGTACCGCACCCGTTTTAACGTGGATGTTCCCGCGCAGCGCATCGTGATTACGGCCGGCGCTTCTGCCGCACTGCAGCTGGCTTGCCTGGCGCTGATTGAGGCCGGTGACGAAATTCTGATGCCCGACCCCAGCTACCCCTGCAACCGCCACTTTGTCAGTGCCGCAGAAGGTGTGGCCAAGCTGATTCCTACGGGCGCTGCCGAGCGCTACCAGCTCAGTGCAGACCAGGTCGCGGCCCATTGGGGGGAGAAAACCCGTGGCGTCCTGCTGGCCTCGCCCTCCAACCCCACCGGTACATCCATTGACCCCGCCGAGCTACGCCGTATCCACGACGTGGTGCGATCCAAGGGTGGCATCACCATCGTTGATGAAATCTATCTGGGCCTGTCATACGAAGAAGCCTTTGGCCACAGCGCGCTGGCCATCAGCGACGACATCATCTCCATCAACAGCTTCAGCAAATACTTCAACATGACCGGCTGGCGCCTGGGATGGATGGTGGTGCCCGAAGCCATGGTGCCCGTGGTGGAGCGCATGGCACAAAATCTGTTCATCTGCGCCTCCACCATCTCCCAGCATGCGGCGCTGGCGTGTTTCACACCCGAGAGCATTGCCATCTTTGAAGCCCGCCGCGCAGAGTTCAAAGCCCGCCGCGACTACTTTTTGCCCGCCTTGAAAGAGCTGGGCTTTGGCATCGACGTCATGCCCGACGGCGCTTTCTACGCCTGGGCCGACTGCACCCCGCTGTGCGCCAAACTCGGCGTCAAGGACAGCTGGGACTTTGCCTACGCCTTGATGGACAAGGCCCATCTGGCCATCACCCCCGGGCGCGACTTTGGCACGGCAGACACCGCCCGCTACGTGCGCTTTTCCACGGCCAACTCGATGGAGCAGTTGCAAGAGGCCGTGCGCCGCATGCAGCAGTTGTTCAAGTAAAGGGAACTTCCATGGTTTTCACCTTTCCCATCCGGGTGTACTGGGAAGATACCGATGCCGGCGGCATCGTCTTCTACGCCAACTACCTCAAGTTTTTTGAGCGTGCACGCACCGAATGGCTGCGCAATCTGGGCGTCGAGCAGCAAAAACTGCGCAACGAGGTGGGGGGCATGTTTGTCGTCACTCAGGCAGAACTCAACTATCTCAAGCCTGCGCGTCTGGATGACATGATCGAAGTTACCGCTGTGTTGCAATCTGCAGGCCGTGCCTCCATCACAATCGCTCAGCAGGCTTTTTTGAAGCCCATGTCATCCGATGCAGCCCCGCAACTGTTATGTGAAGGCAGCATTCGCATTGGCTGGGTCGATTCCGCCACCATGCGCCCTGCCCGTATTCCGAACTCCATCGTGGAAAAACTCTCATGAACGCAGCCCAAGACATGTCCATCTTCAGCCTCATCCTCCAGGCCAGCTGGGTGGTGCAATTGGTCATGTTGATTTTGGTCGTCGCCTCGGTCGCAAGCTGGGCCACCATCTTTCGCAAGTCCCAGGCGCTCAAGCAAGTGCGCCAGTTCAACGAATCCTTTGAGCAGGACTTCTGGTCGGGCCAAAGCCTCAATGATCTGTACAACAGCGCCACCCAGAACGCCAAGCACGGCGGCCCCATGGAACGCATTTTTGCCAGCGGCATGCGCGAGTACAAAAAACTGCGCGAACGCCGTATCAGCGACAGCGGCACCCTGATGGACGGTACGCGCCGCGCCATGCGCGCCAGCTTTCAGCGCGAAATGGACGAGATCGAATCAGGCCTGTCCTTTTTGGGCACCGTCGGCTCCGTAGCTCCTTATGTGGGTCTGTTCGGTACCGTCTGGGGCGTGATGCACGCCTTCACCGGTTTTGCCAACATGGAACAGATCACGCTGGCCACCGTGGCCCCCGGCATCGCCGAAGCGCTGGTGGCCACGGCCATGGGCCTGTTCGCCGCGATCCCTGCCGTGACCGCCTACAACCGCTACGCCAACAGCATTGACCGCATCGCCAACGGGCAAGAGACCTTCATGGAAGAGTTCACCAACATCTTGCAGCGCAATGTGAGCGGCCCAGCGGCCAGCGCCACGGCCTCCGGCTACTGAGGCAGGAGCACACCATGGCTGCAGTCAGCTCCCGAGGTCGCGGTCGCCGCACCGTCAATGAAATCAATATGGTGCCCTTCATCGACGTGATGCTGGTGCTGCTCATCATCTTCATGGTGACAGCGCCCATGCTCACGCCAGGCGCCATCAATGTGCCCAGCGCTGGCAAGTCCACCAAGCCAGCGGTGAAGAACGTGGCCCACGTGCTGATGGAAGCCGATGGCAGCATCCGCATCAAAACGCCCAATGGTGAGCAAGCCGTCTCACTGCAAGAGCTGGGCGTGGTGGCTGCCACCTGGCAGTCCAACCAGCCGGAAGACAGCGCCGTCATGATCCAGGCCGACAAGGGCCTGACCTATGAGGCCGTGGTCACCGCCATGGGCGAACTGCAGGCTGCAGGCGTCAAGCGTGTGGCCCTCGGCGTGAAATCCGCCGCCAAATAAACTTTTTTACTCGCTCCATCCACAGCGTTTTTTCTGTCCATGTCCTCTCGCCTTGCTCACGACCCCTTTGCCCCCCCTCGCCAGTCCAAGCGACTGCGCAACTGGGTGATGGCGTTGCTGGCACACGCCCTGCTGGTCGGTGCCTTCATCTGGAAGGTGAGCCCCCCTGTGACGGTGGAACAGGCCGCTGTGGAGGCCGAGCTGTGGTCGGAGAACTTCGAGCAGGCCGCGCCCCGTGCGCCCACGCCACCACCTCCAGCCCCCGTGCCGGAGCCCACCCCTGCGCCACCGCCTGAACCGGTACCCGAGCACGTTCCGCTGCCTCCACCACCACCGCCGCAACCCAGCCAGCAAGAGCTGCAGGCCCAGCGCGATGCAGAGCTGGCGCTGCAAGAGCGCAAGCAAAAGGAAGCCGAGCTGAAAAAGCAGCGTGAGCTGGAAGCGCTCAAGGCCAAGGAAAAGGCCGAGCAAGAAAAGCAGGAGAAGGCTGAAAAAGCCAAGCAGGACAAAGCCAAGCTCGAAAAAGAGAAGGCGGAGCAGGCGCGCAAGGACAAGATCGAGCAAGACAAGCGCGAGAAGCTGGAACAGCAAAAACGCGACAAGGCCGAGCAGGAAAAGAAAGAGCGACTCGAGAAAGAAAAGCGCGAGAAGGCGGAAAAAGACAAGACCAGCAAAGAGAAGGCCGAGAAGGAAAAAGCCGAAAAAGCCAAGCAGGAGGCCGAGAAAAAAGCCGCCGACGACAAACGCAAGAAAGAGCAAGCCGCCAAAGACGCTAAGGCCGCCAAGGAACTGGACCGCATGCGCCAGGAAAACCTCAAGGCCATGGCAGGACTGGCAGGCTCAGGCGGCAGCGGCAGTGCAGAAAAGAGCAGCGGCCCCAACGGCGGCAAAGGCACCGGCGGTGGCACGGCGGGCATTTCTGCCGGCTACGGCGCCCGCGTGGCGGCCAAGGTCAAGCCCAATATCGTCTACCCCGACATGGTCAGCGGCAATCCCCGCGCCGAGGTCGAAGTGCGTGCCGCACCCGATGGCACCATCACCAATGTGCGCCTGACCAAATCCAGCGGCAACAAGGCCTGGGATGACGCCGTAGTGCGCGCCCTGCACAAGACCGACACCCTGCCCAAGGACACCAACGGCAAGGTGCCCTCTGAGTTCAGCTTTGGATTCCGTCCACAGGACTAAAACTTCTATAGCGCTTAGCGCTTGACCATCAAGGACTTCAGCTACATAAATGGCTGAAGTCCTTATTTATTCAGCGCTAGCAGCTCTTTTTTTAAAAGCACTGCGGGCGCTACCACGTTGCAAACGGGTACATGCCTGCCCTGCCGTGACGAACTGATGCCAATCAAGGAAAATACGCCTCCTATGAAAGCCCCTGAACTGTTGCTTCCCGCTGGCTCGCTCGACAAGATGCGCGCCGCCTATGACTTTGGCGCCGACGCTGTGTACGCGGGCCAGCCGCGCTATTCCCTGCGTGCGCGCAATAACGAGTTCCGCATGGAACAGATTGCACAGGGCATTGAAGAAGCCCATGCACGGGGCAAGAAGTTCTTCCTGACGTCCAACGTCATTGCGCACAACGACAAGGTCCGCACCTACCTGCGCGACATTGAGCCCATCATTGCGATGAAGCCCGACGCCATGATCATGGCCGACCCCGGCTTGATCATGATGGTCAAGGAAAAGTGGCCAGAGCAAGAGATTCACCTCTCGGTGCAGGCCAACACCACCAACTACGCCACCGTCAAGTTCTGGCAGAAGATGGGCGTCTCGCGCATCATCCTCTCGCGCGAGCTGAGCCTGGACGAGATCGAGAAGATCCGCCAGGAATGCCCCGACATGGAGCTGGAAGTGTTTGTGCACGGCGCGCTGTGCATTGCCTACTCGGGCCGCTGCCTGCTGTCGGGCTACTTCAACCGCCGCGACCCCAACCAGGGCACCTGCACTAACGCCTGCCGCTGGGACTACAAAACACACGATGCGGCTGTGGACCCCAACACCGGCGAAGCACTGGGCCAGACCATGGAGCAAGGCTTCAACTTTGAAGACGCCAAGAACGACGCCGACAACCAGTTCACCAGCACCTGCGGTGACCAAAAGCGCCACCCCAAGGCCGACGCCATCTACCTGTTGGAAGAAAAAGGCCGGCCCGGCGAGATGATGCCCATCATGGAAGATGAGCATGGCACCTACATCATGAACTCCAAGGACCTGCGCGCTGTCGAGCATGTGGAGCGCCTGACCAAGATTGGTGTCGATTCGCTCAAGATCGAAGGCCGCACCAAGAGCCTGTACTACGTGGCCCGCACCGCGCAAACTTACCGCCGCGCGATTGACGATGCCGTGGCCGGTCGCCCCTTCAACCCCCACCTCATCACCGAGCTGGAAGGCCTGGCCAACCGTGGTTACACCGGCGGCCTGCTGGAGCGCCGCCCCGCCAACGACTACCAGAACTACGAAACCGGCCACTCGGTGCTGCAGCGCAGCCACTTTGTGGGCCAGGTGCGTGGCTATGAAAACGGCATGGCCGAGATTGAAACCATGAACCGCTTTGCCGTGGGTGACATGATTGAAATCATCCACCCCACAGGCAACCGCACCATGAAGCTCGAGCAGATGTTCAACCTGGAAGGCGAGCCCGTGCAAGTCGCTCCAGGCAACCCTGTGCGCGTGCGCATTCCGGTGGAAGGCCCGGTCGAAGGCGGTTTGATCTCGCGCGTGCTGCAGCCTGATAACGCTTAAAACTTCATAGCTGCTTGCGCAGACCACATAAGGGCTAGAAGCCAATAACACTTCAAACCCCTTATCCCTCCGCAACGCAGCTTCTGCACCAAAGGCACCTTCGGGTGCCTTTGCCTTTGGCGTGTCACCCTTTGATGTGCCGCTTTGACTTTCGCAGGCAGACCGCTACAGTGCACTGCCCGCTTGCATTGGAATTTCATGAGCCCCGAAGAAATTGTTGTCCTGCCTGAACTCAAGGCCTATATCGACCCCCTGACCCCTGACGAACACGAAGCACTGGAGCGCAGCATCCTCGACGAAGGCTGCCGCGATGCCCTGGTGCTGTGGGGCAATATTTTGGTGGACGGCCACAACCGCTTTGGCATCTGCCAAAAGCACGGCCTGCCATTCAAGACGGTGCAAAACGAGCGCTTTCAGAACATGGAAGACATCCACCTGTGGATGATTGACCAGCACCTGGGCCGCCGCTCGGTCTCTGACTTCCAGCGCGGCGTGCTGGCCCTGCGTAAGCGCGAAATCATTGCCGAGCGCCGCGCCGCTGCCGCCGCTGCGGTCAATGCCGCCAAAGCGGAAACCAGCGAAAGTGCCGAAGCGCCTTGGGAGGGAGACACCGATCCCGCCGTGGCCAAAGCCCTGGCCAATGTGCCCAAGGTGCCTGACCAAGCCTTGGACACGCGCGAAGCCCTGGCCCGTGCCGCCCGCCTGTCGGCCGGCCAGGTCAAGATGATTGAGACCATCCAGGAAAAAGCGGCCCCCGAAGTGGTGGCCGCAGTGAAGGCCGGTGAGCTGTCGCTGAACGCCGCAGCCGTGGTGGCCACCTTGCCTGTGGAAGAACAACAAGCTGTGGCCGCCGAAGGTGCCGACGGCCTCAAGCAAGCCGCCAAGCGCGTGCGCGATGCCAAGAAAAAGCCCAAGGCCGAAAAGCCCATGGCTGAAGAGGACGATGCAGAGAGCACGCCCCTCGCATCGGCCGAAGAACTGCAAGCCCGTGTGACCGAGCTGGAAGCCGAAAACGAGCGCCTGCGCCTGCAAGTCAAAACGCTGCAGGAGCTGCTGGCCGAACAAGGCTAAGCACGGCGCTGCACCATCCCCAGCGGGGTCACCGACATGATCAGCGGCCCCGTTTTTTTATGCCATGCTGCGCGCTGTTTTTTGCCTGCATTTGCTAGGAGCATTGACGCCATGTCCGCCTTGTTTTCGCCCGTTCGCTTTGGTGCGCTGGAGTGCGCCAACCGCATTGTCATTCCGCCCATGTGCACTTACTCGGCCGAAGAGGGTTGCGCCACCGACTGGCACCTGATGCACTACGGCAACCTGGCGCAATCCGGTGCGGGCCTGTTGATTGTGGAAGCCACCGCCGTTGAAGCACGCGGGCGCATCAGCCCATACGACTTGGGGCTGTGGAACGATGCACAAAGCGATGCGCTCCAACCCGTGCTGGCGCACATTCGCCGCTTTAGCGCCATGCCTGTTTGCATTCAACTGGCCCATGCCGGGCGCAAAGCCAGCAGTCTGCGGCCCTGGGAAGGCGGTGGCGCCATGGCAGCCAACCATCCCCAGGCATGGCCCACCATCAGCGCCAGCGCACAGGGTTATCTGCCCACCGATCCCACGCCTGCCAGCGCCACGCTGCAAGACCTTGCCACCATCCACCAAGCTTTTGTTGATGCGGCCCTGCGCAGCCATACGCTGGGCTTGGACGCCATTGAGCTGCATGCGGCGCATGGCTATTTGCTGCACCAGTTTCTCTCCCCCTTGTCCAACCAGCGCAGCGACGCCTATGGTGGCAGCCTGGACAACCGCATGCGCCTCACGCTAGAGGTGTTTGACGCCATGCAGGCCGCGTTGCCCACGGGCTTTCCCATCGGGGTGCGCATCTCGGCCACCGACTGGGTAGAAGGCGGCTGGGACGTCGAGCAAAGCCAGGCCCTGGCCCATGCCTTGGCGCAGCGTGGTTGCGCATTCCTGCACGTATCGAGTGCGGCACTCAGCCCTGCCCAGCAAATTCCGCTAGGCCCCGGCTACCAGGTACCACTGGCCCAGGCTTTGCGGGACAGCCTGACCCTTCCCATGCCCGTGATCGCAGTGGGTCTGATTACCGAACCCCACCAAGCAGAAGCCATTGTGCAAAGCGGCCAGGCCGATGCCATTGGTGTGGCGCGTGCCATGCTCTACAACCCGCGCTGGCCTTGGGAAGCCGCCCGTCAGCTGGGTGCACAGATTCATGCTGCCCCTCAATACCTGCGTTGCCAGCCGCATGGGGCCAAAAACCTTTTTAACGCTTGATACGCATGCGCTTCAAGCTCACAAAAAAGGAGTCCAAGGACTCCTTTTTTATTGCTCCAGCACTTCTTGCGCATTCGTACAGTGCATTCACCCTCACGGCTTGGGCACCCAAGGCGCGGCCGGCGCCATGGCGGCTGCCGACAAACGCTACATGCAGCCGTTTGCCGCTCCATTGCTGGAGCGCTGAAACACAAAACCCGCCAGAAGGCGGGTTTTGTCATGCAGGGGAAGCGCCTTAGGCGTTCACACCCTTGGCCACATCAGCGTATTCGTCGATCTGGTCAAAGTTCATGTAGCGGTACACCGAAGCCTTGTCCGCATCGATCACGCCCATTTCCTTCAGGTACTCTTCCTTCGTAGGCAGCTTGCCGATGCGCGATGCGATCGCAGCCAACTCGGCCGAGCCCAAGAACACGTTGGTGTTCTTACCCAAGCGGTTGGGGAAGTTACGAGTGGACGTGGAGATCACGGTAGCACCTTCGCGCACTTGGGCCTGGTTACCCATGCACAGCGAGCAGCCAGGCATTTCAGTACGTGCACCGGCCGTGCCGAATGCCGCGTAATGACCTTCCTTGATCAGCTCGCTCTGGTCCATCTTGGTGGGAGGTGCCACCCACAGCTTGACGGGAATGTCACGCTGGCCGCCCAGCAGCTTGGCTGCCGCACGGAAGTGACCGATATTGGTCATGCACGAACCAATGAAGGCTTCATCGATCTTGGTGCCGGCCACGTCGGACAGGAACTTGGCGTCATCGGGGTCGTTCGGGCAGCAAACGATAGGTTCTTTGATGTCGGCCAGATCGATTTCGATGATGTGCGCGTACTCGGCATCCTTGTCGGCTTCCAGCAGATCGGGCTTGGCCAACCAGGCTTCCACCTTCTCGATACGGCGCTGCAGCGTCTTGGCGTCGGAGTAACCGTCGGCGATCATGTTCTTCATCAGAACGATGTTCGAAGTCAGGTATTCCTTGATCGGCTCAGGGTTCAGCTTGATCGTGCAACCAGCGGCAGAGCGCTCGGCAGACGCATCAGACAGCTCAAACGCCTGTTCAACCTTCAGGTTGGGCAGACCTTCAATTTCCAGGATACGACCCGAGAACTCGTTGATCTTGCCGGCCTTGGCTACGGTCAGCAGACCTTGCTTGATGGCGTACAGCGGAATCGCGTGCACCAGATCGCGCAGGGTCACGCCGGGCTGCATTTCGCCCTTGAAGCGCACCAGCACGGATTCAGGCATGTCCAGAGGCATCACGCCAGTGGCAGCGCCGAAGGCGACCAGACCGGAGCCCGCTGGGAAGGAAATACCGATAGGGAAACGGGTGTGCGAGTCACCACCGGTACCGACGGTGTCAGGCAGCAGCAGGCGGTTGAGCCAGCTGTGGATCACGCCGTCACCAGGACGCAGGGCCACACCGCCGCGGTTGCTGATGAACTGAGGCAGTTCACGGTGGGTCTTCACGTCCACAGGCTTGGGGTAAGCCGCGGTGTGGCAGAAGGACTGCATGACCATGTCGGCCGAGAAGCCCAGGCAAGCCAGGTCTTTCAGTTCGTCACGGGTCATAGGGCCGGTGGTGTCTTGCGAGCCGACGGTGGTCATGCGGGGTTCGCAGTAGGTACCGGGACGCACGCCTTGGCCTTCGGGCAGACCGACCGCGCGGCCGACCATCTTCTGCGCCAGTGTGAAACCAGCGTTGGAAGCAGCAGGCGCTTGGGGCAGACGGAAAGCTGTCGAAGCGGCCAGACCCAGGAATTCACGGGCTTTGGCAGTCAGCGAACGGCCGATGATCAGGTTGATACGGCCACCAGCTTGCACTTCGTCCAGGAGCACATCGCTCTTCAGAGCGAAATCAGCCACCTTGGCGCCGTTCTTTTCGATCTTGCCGTCATAAGGGTAGACGTCGATCACGTCGCCCATTTCCAGCTTCGACACATCGACTTCGATGGGCAGCGCGCCGGAGTCTTCTTGGGTGTTGAAGAAGATAGGAGCAATCTTGCCGCCCAGCGTCACACCACCAAAGCGCTTGTTAGGCACGAACGGGATGTCCATGCCAGTGGCCCAGATGATGGAGTTGGTGGCCGACTTGCGCGAAGAACCGGTACCGACCACGTCGCCCACGTAGGCCACGAGGTTGCCCTTCTTCTTCAGGTCCTCGATGAACTGCATCGGGCCGCGCTTGCCGTCTTCTTCGGGCTTGAACGCTGCGTCAGGACGCGTGTTCTTGAGCATGGCCAGGTAGTGCAACGGAATGTCGGGGCGGCTCCAGGCGTCAGGAGCGGGCGACAGATCGTCGGTATTGGTTTCACCGGGCACCTTGAAGACGGTGACGGTGATCTTCTTTTCCACTTCAGGGCGCGAAGTGAACCACTCGGCATCGGCCCAGCTTTGCATCACTTCCTTGGCCTTGGCATTGCCAGCCTTGGCCTTGGTCGCCACGTCGTTGAAGAAGTCAAACATCAGCAATGTCTTCTTCAGCGCATCGGCAGCCACAGCGGCGACTTCAGCGTCGTCCAGCAGCTCGATCAGAGGGTGGACGTTGTAGCCGCCCACCATGGTGCCCAGCAGCTCGGTAGCCTTGGACTTGGAAATGAGAGCCACGCTGATGTCGCCATGCGCCACAGCGGCCAGGAAAGAAGCCTTGACCTTGGCTGCATCGTCCACCCCTGGAGGCACGCGGTGGGTCAGCAGGTCGAGCAAGAAGGCATCTTCACCAGCAGGAGGATTTTTGATCAGCTCAATCAACTCTGCCGTTTGCTTGGCATCGAGGGGCAGCGGGGGAATGCCCAATGCAGCACGCTCGGCTACATGGTCACGATAGGCTTTCAACATGGTTCTCTCTCCATTGGTTTTCTAAGAGTGGGGCAATGCTTCTGGAAGCTTGAACTGTGTGAAATTACTTTCCAGAGGCTTCCAGCAAACTGGGTGGCGGGCTCTTTTTAATGGCCTCTGCCACCTGAAGCTGTTCAGGACTCATGCACTCGTCAGCCAGGCGCTTGCCTTGCTTTTGGTTCATGAGCATCGACTTGTTGGCAATCTGCAGCCAGACTGCACCGGCTTTGGCATCTTCCAGACGCACCACACCGGTGCTCGTGCCCACAGGGCTCATATGGAAGTTAAAGCCATTGCCGCTAACCAGGAAATGGCCCGCGTTGTTGCCATCTTTGGTCACGTTGACGTGCTGACCGAGTTCGCAGGCGATACGGCCTGTATGCACACGGTCAGCCAACGCCAGCTCATCCGCACTCAGGGCGCGGGGTGCCATGACTGCCGCAGCGGCTGCGCCTGTCGCAGCAGTCGCCGCAGCGGCTTTGCGCACGGTCGTCTTCTTGACAGGTGCGGCGGTTTTCTTGGTGGTGGTGGCGACTTTCGTCGTAGCAGGCTTGGTAGATGCGGCTTGCGCAGTGGTGACCAAAGCCAATGCAGGAGCCATCAGCAAAACGGAGGCAATCAGTTGTTTCATGCGAACTCCAGCGGGGGTAAAAATAAATCGTTGAACATGTGCAGCACCGTCATGCTGCACTCCCATCCAGCCATTGTCGCGCTTGCGGTGGCAATGGCATGGCCGTGCGTTGTGCACGCTCGAGCAACTGCCAGTAATAACGGTAACTGGCGCGATCGTGCAGCACGCCGTTATAACTAATGGGGGCCCAGTTTTCGTTGACGGCTGCAAGCAAAATATCTGTGGCTTCTTGCACTTCCTGCATGGCTGGCGCGAAAGCAGCCAAGATGGGGCGAATCTGCGCTGGATGGATGCTCCACATCCGGGTATAGCCCAGCTCTTTACTGGCCTTCGATGCTGCGGCTTGCAGCGCCGTGGGATTTTTGAACTCTGTGACCACGCAATGCGCAGGCACTTTGCCGTGTGCATGGCATGCCGCTGCAATCTCCAGCTTGGCACGCACCACCAAAGGATGTTCAAACTGGCCTTGCACGCCCATTGCAGCGCCTGGAATGGCACCGCCGTGTGCCGAGACAAAATCCATCAGGCCAAAAGACAAGCTCTGCACACTGGGGTGTGCCGCAATATCAAACGCCCGGTGCACTGCCGCCGGTGACTCGATGAGGGCATGCAAGGGAATATGGCCACCCGAAGCACGCTCCAGCGCACGCTGGGCACGCAAGATGTCATCCACTGACTCGACCTTGGGCACCATGATGTGAGCCAGCTTGTGACCGGCTTCACCAACGATGGTGGCAATATCTTCTTCAAAAGCGCTGTGATCTACCGCATGGACCCGGGCAGCGACGCGGCAACCGTCCTGAGAGGACTTCACCAGACTGGCGACTAACTGCGCGTGGGCTTTTTCCTGTCCCACCGCTGCACCGTCTTCACAATCGAGGGTCACATCAAACACACAGGCGCCGAACTCTTGCTGCATCTGTGCCTGCAGCTCAAGGCTTTTGCGCATACGCACTTCCACACCGCTGTAATGGTCACAAACGGGCAGCATATTGGCGGCTGCTTGAGCGCCCAACAAAATTTCGCGGGGATGGGTAACGGTACGCATGGGCAACAAAGATGAACAGAGCGCACTCGACAAGGCAGCCATGGTCTTGATGTGCCACGACAGCCTGAGGAAACACCTTTTGCTCAACCAGCAAACTGCATGCTGTGCAAAAGATCTCTCTGAAATTTCCCCGGCCGCACATGCAATGCGTGGCCGGGGAACTGGATCAACAAGGATTCAGTGGGAAGCTTGCCTTACAGCAGGTGCTTCACGCCGTCTTGCTCGCCTTGCAGCTCAGCCAGAGTCTTGTTGATGCACTCTTGCGAGAAAGCATCGATAGCCAGGCCTTCAACGATCTTGTACTCGCCGTTGGCAGTGGTCACTGGGAAGCCAAACACGATGCCGGCAGGGATACCGTATTCGCCATTGGATGGCACACCCATCGTCACCCACTCGCCATTGGAGCCCAGGGCCCAGTCGCGCATGTGGTCAATGGCAGCATTCGCAGCCGATGCAGCCGAAGACAGGCCACGTGCATTGATGATGGCGGCGCCGCGCTTGCCCACGGTAGGCAGGAACACATTGGCGTTCCAGTCTTGGTCGTTGATAGCGTCCTTGACCGACTTGCCATCCACGGTGGCAAAACGGTAATCCGCATACATGGTGGGCGAGTGATTACCCCAGACGGTCAGGCTCTTGATGTCGCCAACCTTGAAGCCACCCTTGGCAGCCAGCTGGGAAGCAGCACGGTTGTGATCCAGACGCAGCATGGCGGTGAAGTTCTTGGCTGGCAGATCAGGTGCCGACTTCATGGCGATGTAGGCGTTGGTGTTGGCGGGGTTGCCCACCACCAGCACCTTCACGTTGCGCGAAGCCACGGCGTTCAGTGCCTTGCCTTGTGCCGTGAAGATCTGTGCGTTGGCCGCCAGCAGGTCGGCACGCTCCATGCCTGGACCACGTGGACGAGCGCCCACGAGCAAGGCGTAATCGGTATCCTTGAAGGCCTGCAGCGGATCGCTGTGGGCTTCAATGCCGGCCAGCAGAGGGAATGCGCAGTCTTCCAGCTCCATAATCACGCCTTTCAGCGCGTTCTGAGCCTTCTCGTCAGGAATTTCGAGCAGTTGCAAAATAACGGGCTGATCCTTGCCCAGCATTTCGCCGGATGCGATACGGAACAACAGGGCGTAACCAATTTGACCTGCGGCGCCGGTGACGGCAACTCGGACGGGCTTCTTGCTCATGGTGAAAACTCCAGATTTCGGAAATAAACAGTCGTCGGTGCACTGCTGCTCCAGCATCTGTAACCAGTAGCCCGTGCTCCGTAAACAGGCATGAAGTGTACTCTCGATTTTACCTTGCAGTCAATTTGTCTTATGTCTTATATAAGATATGATCTTGGCTGAGCTCCAACAAAACCCAAAGGCTCAAAAATTCGCATCCGGAGGCCTTGAACTTTCGTACATCCCCTATGTCCTCATCGCAATCATCCTCATCCGACAGTGCTTTTGGCGCGCCCGCGAATGCCGCCCCTGCACTCACCCCCGCTTTCAGCCCGCTCTACCAACAGATCAAAGGCTTGATTCTTCAAAGCCTGCAGGCTGGCGAATGGCGTCCCGGAGAGCTGATTCCCAGCGAAATGGAGCTGGCTGCACGCTTCAAGGTCAGCCAGGGCACCGTACGCAAGGCCATTGATGAGCTGGCTGCAGAAAATCTGGTCATGCGCCGCCAGGGCAAGGGAACATTTGTAGCCACCCACTCTGCACAGCAAGTGCAGTACCGTTTCCTCAAACTGCACCCCGATGTGGGCGATCTTGAAGGCGAAGGCCGCGCCCAGCGCACCATCCTGGAATGCAAGCGCTTGCGCGCCCCCGCAGAAATCGCACGCCTGCTGGCACTGCGCAGCGGCGACACGGTGGTGCAAGTGCGTCGGGTGTTGGCATTCAGCGATATCCCGACTATTTTGGAAGACATTTGGCTTCCCGGACATGCTTTCAAAGGCCTGACAGCCGAGCAGATGGCCACCTACAAGGGTCCGACCTATGCCATGTTCGAAGGAGACTTTGGCGTGCGCATGGTGCGTGCAGACGAAAAGCTGCGCGCAGTACTACCCGATGAAGCACAGGCCAAGCTGCTGGACGTTTCTCCCCTGACTCCATTGCTGAGCGTCGAACGTCTTGCCTATACGTACAACGATATTCCCATGGAGTTACGACGCGGTATCTACAGAACTGACACACACCACTACAAAAACGCCTTGAACTAACTACCCCGACAACAAGGCGATAAAAGGAAACAATCGCACGACCACCGACCAACGGTCATGTGAGTGCAATAGAATTTTGAATCTTTTGCTCCGCGCGATTACCACGCAGTTACATCCACGAAAGCACCCACGCTATGACAGAGCTTGAAAAAAAGAAGCGGCCAGAGTTCCGCAATATCAACGTTTTAGAAGGTCTGCCACATCGCTTGCCCATTGGCGGCTATGTGTCCATTCTTCACCGTATTAGCGGCATGCTGATGTTTGTGCTGCTGCCATTCGTGATCTGGATGCTGGACACCACCCTGTCCTCCGAGTTCTCGTTTGCGAAGTTCAAATCGGTATTTGCCGAAGGCTGCGGCTTTGTGCCCGGCTGGTTCATCACACTGGTGGCTCTGGCCATTATCTGGGCTTACCTGCACCACCTGATGGCGGGTTTACGCCACCTTTTCATGGATGTGAACCACAACCTGGTGAGCAAGTCCTACGCAAAGTCTTCTGCCATCACCGTGCTGGTTCTGAGCATTGGTTTGACGGTCGTTCTGGGCGCCAAGCTGTTCGGCCTGTACTAAAAAGAGGGATACATCATGTCTGTGAATTACGGCTCTAAGCGTACCGTCGTCGGTGGCCACTATGGTCTGCGCGACTGGCTGGTACAGCGCGTGACAGCGGTTTTGATGGTGATCTTCACTGTCGTTGTGTTGGCTCAGCTGATCTTTTCGCAAGGCGAAATTGGCTATGAACTGTGGGCGGGCATCTTCGCCGCTCAATGGATGAAGTTCCTCACCTTTGCTGTGATCGTTGCATTGATCTGGCACGTATGGGTGGGCGCACGCAATGTGTGGATGGACTATGCAAAGTCAGTGGCATTGCGTTTGTCTTTGCACGTATTGACTCTGATTTGGTTGGTTGGTTGCGCAGGCTGGGCATTCCAAGTGCTGTGGCGTCTGTAATCGGCGCAAGACTGCTTCCACGATTGAAAGTTAAGAATGAGCTACTCCAAAGCAAATATCACCAAGCGCAAATTTGACGTTGTCATCGTCGGCGCTGGCGGCTCCGGTCTGCGCGCCGCCCTGGAACTGTCCCGCGCGGGTTTGAGCGTGGCCTCCCTGTCCAAGGTATTCCCTACCCGCTCGCACACCGTGGCTGCCCAAGGTGGCGTGTCTGCCTCGCTGGGCAATATGTCGGACGACAACTGGCACTATCACTTCTACGACACCATCAAGGGTTCGGACTGGCTGGGCGACCAAGACGCCATCGAATTCATGTGCCGCGAAGCCCCCAACGTCGTGATCGAGTTGGAACACTTCGGCATGCCGTTTGACCGCAACCCTGATGGCACGATCTACCAGCGTCCATTTGGTGGGCACACCGCCAACTACGGTGAAAAGCCTGTGCAACGCGCATGCGCAGCTGCTGACCGTACCGGTCACGCCATGCTGCACACGCTGTACCAGCAAAACGTCGCTTCCAAAACCAACTTCTTCGTGGAGTGGATGGCACTGGACCTGATCCGCAACACCCAAGGTGATGTGGTCGGTGTAACCGCCCTGGAACTGGAAACTGGCGATCTGTACGAGTTGCACGCCAAGGCTGTGCTGCTGGCCACTGGCGGCGCCGGCCGTATTTTCCAAGCCTCTACCAACGCCTTCATCAACACCGGTGACGGCCTGGGCATGGCAGCGCGCGCTGGCATTCCTTTGCAAGACATGGAGTTCTGGCAGTTCCACCCCACTGGCGTGGCCGGTGCTGGCGTGCTGCTGACCGAAGGCTGCCGTGGAGAAGGCGCTATTCTTTTGAATAGCGAAGGCGAGCGCTTCATGGAGCGTTATGCCCCTACCCTGAAGGACTTGGCACCGCGCGACTTCGTGTCGCGTTCGATGGACCAGGAAATCAAGGAAGGCCGTGGCTGCGGTCCTAACAAGGACTACATCCTGATGAAGCTGGACCATCTGGGTGCTGAAACCATCCGCAAGCGTCTGCCTTCGGTGGAAGAAATTGGCCACAACTTCGCCAACGTCGACATCACCAAGGAACCTATTCCTGTGGTGCCTACCATCCACTACCAGATGGGCGGTATTCCTACCAACATCAACGGTCAGGTCGTGACCCATGACGGCGTGCAAAACCGCGTGGTCAATGGTCTGTACGCTGTGGGCGAATGCTCTTGCGTGTCGGTGCACGGCGCCAACCGCCTGGGCACCAACTCGCTGCTGGACCTGCTGGTCTTCGGCAAGTCCGCTGGCAAGCACATCGTTGAGTTCGTGAAGGGCTTTGGCGATCACCATGCCGTGCCTGCAGATGGCGCTGACCGCACCCTGGCGCGTCTGAACCAATTGGACGACTCCAAGGAAGGCACTTACGCCCAGGACATCGCCGGCGAAATCCGTCAATCCATGCAAACGCACGCAGGTGTGTTCCGCACCCAAAAGAGCATGGACGAAGGCGTGGTCAAGATCAACGCCATCCGCGAGAAGGTCGGCTCCGTGACCCTGAAGGACAAGTCCAAGGTCTGGAACACAGCCCGTATGGAAGCGCTGGAAGTGGACAACCTGATCGAAGTCGCTCAGGCCACCATGACCTCCGCTGCTGCCCGCAAGGAATGCCGTGGCGCGCACACCGTGTACGACTACGAACACCCTGCTGATCACCCAGAGTTCCCGCTGGGCCGTAACGACAAGGAATGGCTCAAGCACACCCTGTGGGACAGCGCAACCAACAGCCTGTCGTACAAGCCTGTGAATCTGAAGCCTCTGACCGTGGACTCCGTTCCACCCAAGGTTCGCACGTTCTAATCCAGCAGTAGCCCACGAGAGAATTTTCAAATGAAGCGTACTTTTAAGATTTACCGCTACGACCCCGATGTGGATACCAAGCCCTACATGCAAACCGTGGAAGTCGAACTCGACGGCCACGAGCGCATGCTGCTGGACGCACTGGTGAAACTCAAGGCCCAGGATCCTTCGATCTCGTTCCGTCGCTCCTGCCGCGAAGGTGTGTGTGGCTCTGATGCCATGAACATCAACGGCAAGAACGGCCTGGCCTGCCTGACGAACATGAACACCCTGCAGGGCGACATCATCCTGAAGCCCCTGCCAGGTCTGCCAGTGATCCGCGACCTGATCGTGGACATGACCCAGTTCTTCAAGCAGTACCACTCGATCAAGCCTTACCTGCAAAGCGACATCTACGCGACGACCAACAAGGAACGCCTGCAGTCGCCCGAAGAGCGCGAAGAGCTCAACGGCCTGTACGAGTGCATCTTGTGCGCCAGCTGCTCGACCAGTTGCCCATCGTTCTGGTGGAACCCCGACAAGTTCGTGGGACCCGCTGGCTTGTTGCAGGCCTACCGTTTCATCGCGGACAGCCGCGACACCGCGACAGGCGAGCGCCTGGACAACCTGCAAGACCCCTACCGTCTGTTCCGTTGCCACACCATCATGAACTGCGTGGACGTGTGCCCCAAGCACCTGAACCCCACGAAGGCGATTGGCAAGATCAAGGAACTGATGGTGCGTCGCGCCGTCTAATCCATGAGCGAGATGGACGCCATCCTCGAAGAGAGAGAACGCGACTTGCTACGGTGGCGCAGCCGCCGTGGCTTGGTCGAAAACGATCTCTACATCGAGAAATTTTTCGCCAGCTATGGCAACCAATTGACGCGGAGACACGCAATTGGTTTGTCTGCCTTGATGGACTTGGCAGACAACGATCTGATGGACCTTTTCCTGCGCCGCAAGGAGCCGGAGGGTGCACTGGATACCCCTGAAGTTAGAGAAGTACTGCAGATGGTGCGCAAGCCCATTTGATCAGTACAGCTTGCAAAAAAGGCCAGGCTTGATCCGGCCGACCAGAGAAGGAAGTTGGAAATGAAACTCGCTGACAACAAAGCAACCCTGTCATTCAGCAACGGCGCTCCCAGCGTGGAACTGCCTGTATACCAAGGCAATATCGGCCCGGATGTGATTGACATCCGCAAGTTGTATGGCCAGTCGGGCATGTTCACCTATGACCCCGGCTTCCTCTCTACAGCTTCTTGCCAGTCCTCGATCACCTACATCGACGGTGACAAGGGCGAGCTGCTGTACCGCGGCTACCCCATTGAGCAACTGGCCAAGAACTGCAATTTCCTGGAAACCTGCTACCTGCTGCTGTACGGAGAGCTGCCTAACGAAGCCGAAAAGGCCAAGTTTGAGAACACCGTGACCCAGCACACCATGGTCAACGAGCAGATGCAGTTCTTCCTGCGTGGCTTCCGCCGCGATGCACACCCCATGGCTGTGCTGACCGGTCTGGTGGGCGGCATGTCGGCCTTCTATCACGACAGCACCGACATCAACAACCCTGAGCACCGCAACATCGCCGCGATCCGTCTGATCGCCAAGATGCCTACGCTGGTGGCCATGGCATACAAGTACGGTGTGGGCCAGCCTTACATGTACCCCAAGAACGATCTGTCGTACGCTGGCAACTTCATGCGCATGATGTTCGGCAACCCTTGCGAAGACTACAAGGTCAACCCCGTGGTGGAACGTGCGCTGGACCGCATCTTCATCCTGCACGCTGACCACGAGCAAAACGCATCCACTTCGACCGTGCGTCTGTGCGGCTCGTCGGGCACCAACCCCTTCGCCGCAATTTCCGCTGGCGTGGCCTGCCTGTGGGGCCCTGCCCACGGCGGTGCGAACGAAGCCTGCCTGAACATGCTGGAAGAAATCCAGGCCAACGGCGGCATCGCCAAGGTCGGTGAGTTCATGGAAAAGGCCAAGGACAAGACCAGCGGCGTCAAGCTGATGGGCTTTGGCCACCGCGTCTACAAGAACTACGACCCCCGCGCCAAGCTGATGCAGGAAACCTGCAACGAAATCCTGGCCGAACTGGGTCTGGAAAACGATCCGCTGTTCGCACTGGCCAAGCAAGTCGAGAAGATTGCACTGGAAGACGACTACTTCGTCTCGCGCAAGCTGTACCCCAATGTGGACTTCTACTCCGGCATCGTGCAACGCGCCATCGGTATTCCAGTGAACCTGTTCACCGGCATCTTCGCGCTGGCCCGTACCGTGGGCTGGATTGCCCAGCTGAACGAACAAATGAGCGACCCCGAATACAAGATCGGCCGTCCTCGCCAGCTGTTCACCGGTTCTGTCGCCCGCGACGTCAAGCCTATCGCTCAGCGTTAATTTCCCCAGGCTGCCCACACGGCAGCCCGGCGAAACCACAAAGCCCGCATGCTGCAAAGCCTGCGGGCTTTGTTTTTAATAGCTGCTAGCGCTTGCTAAATATTGGTTTCCGATAGATTTCTTATCAAAACCAAGCCATATCCAGCGCTAGCCGCTCTTGTTTTTGCACCCATACCCGTGCCATCCACGTCAGTTGCGCACATTCCTGCACCCATCTGCCGCCAACGCGCTACAGTGCTGCCTATTGTTTTTACACCGACAGCTTGCCCGCTGTTGCCCTGATCGACATGGCCAAACGCCCTCTTCGCCGCCTCCCTCCCATTCACGACGCTGCCAACATTGCCAAGTCACGCGAGGCCGGCATGCTGGCCGCCCGGGTGCTGGAAATGCTCACACCCCATGTGCAACCCGGTGTGACCACCGAGCACCTGGACAATCTGTGCCATGACTTCATCGTCAATGACCTGCAGTGCATTGCTGCCAACATTGGCTACTACGGCTACCCCAAGACGGTGTGCACCTCGGTCAACCACGTGGTCTGCCACGGCATTCCGACACCCAAGGACGTGCTCAAGGACGGCGACATCGTCAACGTGGACGTAGCGCTGATCAAGGACGGCTGGTTTGGCGACACCTCGCGCATGTACACCGTGGGCAACGTCTCGGCCAAGGCGCAAAAGCTGATCGACACCACGTACGAAGCCATGGTGGCCGGCATTCGCGCCGTGAAACCCGGTGCTACCTTGGGTGACATTGGTCACGCCATTCAGACCGTAGCCCAGCGCGATGGCTTCTCCATCGTGCGCGACTACTGCGGCCACGGCATCGGCCAGACCTACCACGACGAGCCCCAGGTGCTGCATTACGGCTACCCCGGCCAGGGCATGAAGCTGCAAGAGGGCATGATTTTCACCATCGAGCCCATGCTCAATGCCGGCAAGCACGACACCAAAGAGCTGGACGATGGCTGGACCGTCATTACCAAAGACAAATCGCTGTCTGCGCAGTGGGAGCACATGGTGGTGGTCACCGCCGATGGCTACGACGTGCTGACGCCCTGGCCCGAAGGCACCGGCAAGTACGCCAAACCCTGATCTGCGGCCACAGCCCCATGCAGCCCCATGTAGCCTGATGCTGCGGGACTGCCGGGTGCATGCACCTCTGGCACCGCCAGCACAGCCCCCAAGGCTGCCCACCAAAAAAGCGCTTCCTAGGAAGCGCTTTTTGCATGGTGCCGCAGCAGCCTGCTGCTCAAAAGCCCTTGAGCTGCCCCCACTCTGCAAACTCCGCACGTGTGGCACGCATGGTGTTGATGGGCGCGTTCTTGTCCTCGTAGCCCAGGGCAATGCCAAACGTCACCAAATAGCCTTCAGGCACGGCGATGTGCTGCTTGACCACGGCGTCATAGCGGCGCCAGAAGCCTTGTGCACAGGTCGCCAGCCCCGCGGCGGTGGCGCTCAGCATGAACGATTGCAGATAGATGCCCAGGTCCATCCACTGCACCGGGCCCATGCGCTCTTCGGTGAACATGACAATACCCACGGGTGCGCCAAAGAACGAGGCGTTCTTGGCCAACTGCTTCAAGCGACCGGCCTTGTCCTCGCGCGTGACGCCAATGCTGGCGTACAGCTCTTCGCCATTGGCAAAGCGGCGTGTGCGGTAAGGCTCCCACAGGTTCGGTGGATACGACAGGTGCTGGGGGTTTTCTTCGCCCGGTGTCTGCGCCACATCGGCCAGCATGGCCTGCAGGGCATCACCAGAGATGGCTGCCACACGCCAGGGCTGCATATTGCCGCCGGATGCGGCCTGTGCGGCATCTTGCATCAGACGCTGCACCAGATCGGCGGCAGGCACTTGGGAGGTAAAAGCGCGTACCGAACGGCGTTCACGCAAGGCTTGGGACACATCCATGGAAGTTCTTCCTGTCTCTAGTGGGTCATCAAATCTAAGAACCCCCAAGGGTACAAGAGCCCCAGGCTGCCGCGCGCTACATTGGTGACTTTGTCGGCACAAATCACAAAGAGGCCCCTGGGGGCCTCTTTCTTATTGCTTATGGAGCGGGCGAAAAAGCCGCCGCTTCCTTGCTGGCTTACTTGCCCAGAATCTGATCGATCTTGGCTTTCTCGAAGTGCCCGCCGCGCTCGCTCTCGCAGGGCACGCAATCCGCCTTGAGTTGGGCAGACAGCTTCTCCACCGCCGCCCACAGCATTTGCAGCTGTTGCTCGTGCGTGGCTGCGCCTTCAGCCAGGCCCTTCATGGCCTGGCTGATGGGGTCATCCTCGGTCACGCCATAGGCGCTAAAGCCCTGGGCTGCATCGGCGCAGGGCTGTGCGACCTGGGGGACTGCTGCAGCTGCTGCGGCGGCATTGGCGGCGTGCAGACTCGGTACAGCAGCGGGCTGTGCAACAGGCTGCGCCCCAAGGTCGGTCACATCCGCGCTTTCACCCTTTTTGGAAGGGATGATGCGCGCCGGAATGCCCACAGCGGTTGCGCCCGCAGGCACGGGCTTGATGACCACGGCGTTGGAGCCGATCTTGGCGTCATCGCCCACTTCAAAGCCGCCCAGCACCTTGGCACCGGCAGACACCACCACGTTTTTACCCAGCGTAGGGTGGCGCTTGGTGCCCTTGTACAGCGAGGTGCCGCCCAGCGTCACCCCGTGGTAGATGGTGCAGCCATCGCCCACCACCGCCGTCTCACCAATCACCACGCCCATGCCGTGATCGATGAACACGCGCTGGCCAATCGTGGCGCCGGGGTGAATTTCGATACCAGTCAACCAGCGGCCGATGTGCGAGGTAAAGCGCCCCAGCCATTTGAGGTTGTGCGTCCAGCACCAGTGCGCTGGAATGTGCCACCAGATCGCGTGCAGACCGGGGTAACAGGTGATGACCTCCCAGGTGCTACGCGCCGCAGGATCGCGGTCAAGAATGCACTGGATGTCAGAACGCAGTCGGGCAAGCATCAGAGGCCATTGGTGGTGATAAGAGGGCTGCACAGTTTAGTGCTTTGGCGGCGTACTTTGCAGCATGGCCTTGGCGACACCGCGCAAGATGTGGATTTCTTCCTGCGTCAGCTGCGCGCGGTTGAACATCTGGTTCAGGCGCGGCAGCAGCTTTTTAGGAGCTGCCGGGTCCAGAAAACCGATGTGCGCCAGCGCCTGCTCCCAGTGGCCCAGCATGCCCGCCACCTGCTGCATGTCAGCGCGTTCTGGGCGCGGGGTGTGCTCCACCACCGGAAATCCGCCCAAGGCCTCCCGCCACTCATACGCCAGCACCTGGATGGCTGCCCCCAGATTGAGGGAGCCAAACTGCGGGTTGGACGGAATCGAGAGCGCCACATTGCAGCGGTACACATCCTCGTTGGCCATGCCAAAACGCTCGCAGCCAAACATCAGGCCGATACCCCGCTCACCATGCACACTGCCCGAGGGTTCTGCGGCATCAGCCAAATTGGCATCTAGCCCTTTTTCAGCCTGCGCTTTCAGCTCACCTTTGATGAGCATTTCAAAGTGCTGGCGCGGTGTGCGCGTGGGCGGGCCAAAGTCGCGCGGCGTCATGGCTGTGGCGCACAGATGGCTCAGACCTTCCACGGCCTCATCCACGGTCTCCACAATGCGGGCGTTGTTCAGCACATCCAAGGCACCGCTGGCGCGCTGGATGGTCTCCTCCTTACGCAGCACATTGGCCCAGCGTGGGCGCACCAGCACCAAATCGTCAAAGCCCATGGTTTTCATGGCGCGGGCGGCAGCACCCACGTTGCCAGCATGGCTGGTCTCAATCAGGATAAAACGGGTTTTCATTCGAGCGTTGGCCCACATTGCACATGCAGGCAGCAGAAATCGGGCAAGCCGGTTAGAATTTGCGCCCTATTGTCGCTGCCCGCATCGCCGGGCGTGCGTAAACCCGTTCATCATCCGCGTTCAGCGGTGCGCCATCCCAGGTTGTGTGAGTAGAGATTGAAAAATTTGGGGGTGGTTCGCTGTGCGCCAACACCACAATCTATGTCGTCTTCCTCCCTGCACCCCATGCTCAACGTGGCCATCAAGGCTGCACGCGCCGCTGGCGCCATCATCAACCGCGCCGCTCTGGACGTTGAGTCGGTTCGCGTAGCGCAAAAGCAAGTCAATGACTTCGTCACCGAAGTGGACCAAGCTGCTGAGCGCACCATCATCGAAACCCTGCTGGGTGCCTACCCTGACCACGGCATTCTGGGCGAGGAGAGCGGCAACGAGTTCGGCAACAAGAACTCGGATTTCGTCTGGATCATCGATCCTCTGGACGGCACCACCAACTTTATCCACGGCTTCCCCGTGTACTGCGTCAGCATCGCGCTGGCCGTCAAGGGCAAGATCGAGCACGCCGTGGTGTATGACCCCACCCGCAACGACCTGTTCACCGCCACACGTGGCCGTGGCGCGTTCCTGAACGAGCGCCGCATCCGCGTCTCCAAGCGCACCCAGCTCAAGGACTGCCTGGTTTCCACCGGCTTCCCCTTCCGCCCCGGCGACAACCTGCGCGCTTACCTGCGCATGTTCAGCGAAGTCACCCAGCGCGTGGCTGGCGTGCGCCGCCCCGGTGCTGCCGCACTGGATCTGGCCTACGTCGCAGCAGGCTTCACCGATGGTTTCTTTGAAACCGGCCTGAACATCTGGGACGTGGCAGCAGGCAGCCTGATCATCACCGAAGCCGGTGGTCTGGTCGGTAACTTCACTGGCGAAGCCGACTTCCTGGAGCAAGGCGAGTGCCTGGCCGGTAACCCCCGCGCTTACGGCCAACTGGTCGGCATTCTGGGCAAGTACAGCAAGTTTGCAGGCGTGGAAGACAAGCTGGGCGTGGACGCTGGCATTGCCGCCGACAAAAAGGAAGAAGGCGAAGCCGACAGCAACGACTAAGCCCGGCAGGCACTGCTGCAGCGCCACCCGCTGTGCTTGACCATGCAACCGCCGCAGCCGGTCAGGCCCGGCGGTTTTTTCATCCCCACGGCCGCACCCACCTTCACTCACCGAGACACCGCTATGCCCGCACTCTCCAAAGCCGCCAAAGCCCAACTGCCCTATACCTTGCTGCTCGACCCCGAGACCGGCAAAGCCGCCGCCTACAACGCGACCAACCAGCTCATCACCGCCGATGCCAGCAAAGCCCTGATCGCTTTTGCACTGGAAAACGCACGCCAAAACCTGCCGTTTGACGTGGAAGGCCACGCCGCCACGCCTACGCGCCGCCCCCCTCCAGCCTGGGCCACCGCAGACGTGCAGCAACGCCTGCGCCTGATCTGGATTCAACTGCCCCACCAAGACGCCTACGACGAAGCTTGGTTGGCCGTGCCTGCCAAATAAAGCCAGCAGCGCAAAACCCTCTTCAAAAAAGAAAAACAGCCGCAAGTGCCCTTGGCCTTGCGGCTGTTTTTTTATGTAAGTTCAGACTCAAGAACAGACAGCGCATCCTGCTCTTTCGCAAGTTGCAACAGTGCCGACTTCACGTCGTCATCTCGCATAACTTCGGCAATCCACTGCGCAGCAGTCATGTCATAGAGAAACGCATTTTTCACAAGGGAACGTGTCTCCTCTTCAGTACCTAGCCGCCCTATTGACCCATTCGTATCAAATCTTCGAAGGATTTGTTGATGCCCACCATGTGCGAAGTCTGCATAGACATGCTTGACCTCTTTCATGTGCCTGTCCAAGGCATCAAATGCAAGTGGATGAATATGGCTTTGCAGTTCCTGCAAACACTTAACCCTTGAAGGGAACTCACTGTCCAAGTTGGACCGATATTTTTCAAACCCTTCGTCTGTTAAGTGCTTACCAAGCCAACCACCCGTCACACAAGCCTCCAACGCTGATCGCAGTAATGCAAGAGCAGAGGCATTCACATGCCCCTCACCAGCCTTGAGCAAAATAAAAATAGATAGGCAGTGGTCTCTGCACACCTGCAAAAGGGCCACGCTAGCACGCTGCCGCATCGTTAATTGAGCAGGCTTGACTTTGAGAGACCGAGCATGCGCTATCCAACGGCCAAGCAACTCCACACAATCTGTTTCACGTTGATTCATAAACATCGCTATGAGTTTCTTCAACCGCGATGCTATGGGGCACTTCGCTAAATAAATCGCACTCCCGCAAACCTTGCGGCTGTTTTGTTTGCGCCGCGCGACAGTACAAAGCATCTCGGATAATTCCTGCCTGATCTAGGCGGGCCACTCACGTACAGTACCCGCTCACCACAAGGAATTTGCGTTTTGTCTACCACCGAAGTTTCCACGCACAACCCGAACAACAACAGCGTGCAGACCCCCTCCAACTCACCGCTGACCGCCCCCATCGAGCTGCATACGCCGATGATGCAGCAGTACATCCGCCTCAAGGCGGATCACCCAGACACCCTGGTGCTCTACCGCATGGGCGACTTCTATGAAGTCTTCTGGGACGATGCCGAAAAAGCCGCCCGCTTGCTGGACATCACCTTGACCACACGTGGACAGTCGGCCGGATTTCCGGTCGCGATGGCCGGCGTGCCTTTCCACGCGCTGGAAGGCTATCTGGCGCGTTTGATCAAGATGGGTGAGTCGGTCGCAATCTGCGAGCAAGTGGGTGAAGTCGGTGCCAGCAAAGGCCCGGTCGAGCGCAAAGTGGTGCGCGTGGTCACTCCCGGCACGCTGACCGATACCGAGCTGCTCAGCGACAAAACCGAAGCCATGCTGGTGGCACTGCACACCGCTGGTCGCCAGCGCTGCGGCCTGGCCTGGATGAGCGTGACGCAAGGTCGCATCCATTTGGCCGAATGCGGCCAGGACGAGTTGGGCGAATGGCTGGCACGCATTGCCCCCAGCGAAGTGATTTACAGCGCCGGCGTGACCGAGCGCTTTGAGCAGGGCCTGTTCGCCCTCAAACACAGCGGTGCTGTGGCCTGCCCCTTGAGCCCACGCCCGGACTGGCAGTTTGATACTGGGCTGGGTGAGCGCAAGCTGCTGGAGCTGCTGGGAGCAGCCAGCCTGAAAGCCTGGGAGGCCGAAGACCTGCCACTGGCCCATGCTGCCAGTGCCGCACTGCTCAGCTACGCCGAGCACACCCAAGGCCGCAACCTCACGCACATTCACAGCCTGCAGGTGCAGCGTGATGACCAGCTCATCAACCTGCCGCCTGCCACGCGCCGCAATCTGGAACTGGTCAAAACCCTGCGCGGCGAAGACAGCCCCACGCTGTTTTCGCTGATGGACACCTGCATGACGGCCATGGGCAGCCGCTTGCTCAAAAACTGGCTGCTGGAGCCCCTGCGCGAGCGCGCTGCGGCCATGGCCCGCCACAGCGCCATTGAAGTGCTGCGCGGCAACGATGCACTGGGCGGCACCATGCCCTGGCAAACGCTGCGCGCGGAACTGAAGGGCGTGAGCGATGTAGAGCGCATCACCGCTCGCACAGCGCTGCGCCAGGTGCGCCCACGTGAGCTGGTAGCCCTGGGCAAGACACTGCAAAAAGCGAAGCTGCTTGCACAGTCCCCACAAGCGCCAGCGGCCTATTTGAATGATATTTTCAAAGACCTGCTGCCACCCGAAGGGTGTGCCGATTTACTGGCACGCGCCATCCTAGAAGAACCCGCCGCCCTGGTGCGCGACGGCGGTGTGATTGCGCGCGGCTTTGACGCCGAGCTGGATGAGCTGCGCGGCATTCAGGAAAACTGCGACGAGTTTTTGCTGGAGCTGGAAGCCAAGGAAAAGCTGTTCACCAACATCCCGAACCTGCGCGTGCAGTTCAACAAGGTGCACGGCTTCTACATTGAAATCACCAACAGCTACAAAGACATGGTGCCCGCGCACTACCAGCGCCGCCAGACGCTGAAGAACGCCGAGCGCTACATCACGCCCGAACTGAAGGCATTTGAAGACAAAGCCCTGTCGGCCCAAGAGCGTGGACTGCAGCGCGAGAAGCTGCTGTATGAGCAGATCCTGGATCAGCTGCAACCGCATGTGCCACACCTGACACGGGTGGCCCAAGCCATCGCCGCGCTGGATGTGCTGTGCACGCTGGCCGAACGCTCGCTCACACTGAACTGGAGCAAGCCGGAATTCACCAGCGTACCTTGCATCGAGATTGAAGCGGGCCGCCACCCCGTGGTGGAAGCGCGCATGGCCGAAACCTCCAGCGGCAGCTTCATCGCCAACCACACACGCATGAACGTGAACACGCGCATGCAAGTGATTACCGGTCCCAACATGGGCGGTAAATCGACGTATATGCGCCAAGTGGCCTTGATTGTGCTGCTGGCCAGCATGGGCAGTTATGTGCCCGCCAGCGCCTGCCGCCTGGGCCCGATTGACGCTATCCACACCCGCATTGGCGCGGCCGACGATCTGGCCAACGCCCAGTCCACCTTCATGATGGAGATGACGGAAGCCGCGCAAATCCTGCACGCCGCCACACCCCATTCGCTGGTGTTGATGGACGAGATTGGCCGCGGCACCAGCACCTTTGACGGCCTGGCCCTGGCCAGCGGTATTGCCACGCAGCTGCACGACAAAACCAAGGCCTTCACGCTGTTTGCCACGCACTACTTCGAGCTGACCGAGCTGCCCGCCAAGGCCAAAGCCGCCGTCAACGTGCACGTGGGCGCCGCCGAGTCGGGCAGCGACATTGTGTTTTTGCACGAAATCCAGCCCGGCCCTGCCAGCCGCAGCTACGGTGTGCAAGTGGCCAAGCTGGCTGGCATGCCGGCGGCGGTACTGAACCATGCGCGCCACTCGCTGGAAGCGCTGGAGGCGCGCGACGATGCAGGCAAAGACCAGGTGGACCTGTTTGCCGCACCGCCCATGCCCGCCTCGGCCCTGCAGGCCACCCCGGTGGAAGATGCGCTGGCGCAGATCAACCCCGATGCCCTCAGCCCGCGCGAAGCGCTGGAAGCGCTGTACCAGTTAAAGAAACTGGCGCAACGCGCATAAGGCCTTTACCCACCACGCACCACAGGCACTAGACTTGCTTGCACAAGCAGCTTTCCTGCATACATTGCCATGACCTATTGCATTGCCATCAAGCTCGACGCGGGCCTCGTCTTTTTGTCGGACTCGCGCACGAACGCCGGGCTCGATCAGATCAACTCTTTTCGCAAGATGATGATCTACGAGAAGACGGGCGAGCGCTTTATGACGCTGCTGTCAGCCGGCAACCTCTCGATCTCGCAATCGGTGCGCGAGCTGCTGCAGACCATGAGCATCCGCGACGAAGCCAGCGGTGAGGTGCTGACCATCTGGAACGCCCCCAGCATGTTCGATGCCGCGCGCGTGCTGGGCGCTGCCGTGCGCCATGTGTATGAGCGCGATGGCGTAGCCCTGCAACGCGCGGGGGTGGATTTCAATGTCTCCATGCTCTTTGGCGGCCAGATCCGTGGCGAGGGCATGCGCCTGTTCCAGGTGTACTCGGCCGGCAACTTCATCGAGGCCACCGCCGAGACGCCTTACTTCCAAATCGGTGAGGCCAAATACGGCAAGCCCGTGCTGGACCGCGTGCTCACCCCGGAGCTGCCGCTGGACGAGGCCGCCAAATGCGCCCTGGTGTCCATGGACAGCACCCTCAAGTCCAACCTCTCGGTCGGTCTGCCGCTGGATCTGGCGGTGTATGACGTGCACAGCTACACCTGCAACAAGCTGGTGTGCATCGACGAACACAACCCTTACTTTCAGATGCTGCGCAGCAACTGGGGCGAGCGCCTGCGCGCGGTGTTTGACAGCATTGAAGACCCCCAGTGGTTCGGCGGCAACAGCCACGTCCCGCTGGTGATGGACAAACCCAGCCCCATCAAGAAAATCACCACTCCCGAAGAAAAGCTGGTGTAGGGCAGGCAGGGCCTGCGTGCACCACCACCGACCGCATGCAGCCCCTGATTTTCTCGCACGCCAACAGCTTTCCCGCTGGCACCTACCGCCTGTTGTTTGACTTGCTGCGCGCGCGTGGCTTTGAGGTGCATGCCATCGACCGCTTTGGGCACGATGCACGCTACCCCGTCACCAACAACTGGCCGCACCTGGTGCAGCAGTTGGCCGATTTTGCCCAGCCACTGGTGCAGCGCTGGGGCCAGCCTGCATGGCTGGTGGGCCATTCGCTGGGCGGCTTTCTGAGCGCCATGACCGCCGCCCAACACCCGCAGCTGGCACGCGGCATGCTGATGCTGGACTCCCCACTCATCAGCGGCTGGCGCGCCACATCGCTGGAGATGGCCAAACGCACCCAGCTGATGGACAACGTCTCTCCCGGCAAGATCAGCCGCAAACGCCGGAACCTGTGGCACAGCCGCGAGGAAGCGCTGATCATGTTTCAGAGTAAAAAAGCATTTTCCCGCTGGCACCCGCAAGTGCGGCAAGACTATCTGGCCGATGGCCTGTCCCCCACCAACGACGGGCGCCTGACCCTGCACTTCACGCGTGAAGAAGAGACCGCCATCTACAACACCTTGCCGCACAACCTGAGCCGCACGCTGCGCCAGCAACCGCTGCGCTGCCCGGCGGCCTTCATCGGCGGCATGTACTCCAAAGAGATGAAGCAAGTGGGCATGGATCTGACACTGCGCATCACCCATGGCCGCACCATGCTGGTGGACGGCAGCCACCTCTTTCCCATGGAGCAGCCGCACATGACTGTAGCCGCCATTGAGGCCAGTTTGCTCAACCTGCAAGTGGCCAGCGCGCGGCTGCACAAATCCTAAAAAAGAAGCTGCTAGCGTTGGCAAAACCTTGGCCTTGGGGTGTTTTGAAGCACAAACACAGCCAGTACCTGCGCAGATAGCTATTCTTTTCGCCAGTTAGGAAGGAAGCACATGGCTTTGGATTACCTGGATTTCGAATACAGCGAAGATGAAGACCGCAACGGCACCTGGGATGCCATGGCCAGTGTGGCAGACAGCCGCTGGCCTGCACTGCTGGATGAAGTTCGCGAGGTGCTGCACTGGGCAGACCGCTCGTTCCGCGGCCGCCGCGCACCGCTGGACGAAGGTGGTGACTGGGACTATGACCTGAGCGCCCAGGACGATGACAACGACCGCGCCCTGCGTATTCGCTGGGACAGCGCCCAGCAAACCGTGGAAGCCGAAACCGCGCAAGCTGGCAGCTACACCACGCTGACACTGACGCTCACGGGCGGCATAGCCTTTGGCGACGCACTGCGTCAAGCGTTTGATCTGGAGTAAAAGAGAGAAAACCGTTGCCGCGAATGGGCGAAAGATGGAGCGGGTGATGGGAATCGAACCCACGCTATTTGCTTGGGAAGCAAAAGTTCTACCATTGAACTACACCCGCCTGTGTTTCACCCACATGTCGATGTGGGGCACTGAACGCCCGTAAATTTATCACAGACCAGCGTGTGCCAAACACTGCACAGGCTGGTACTTCAAGAATTTCTCTGCATGACCACCTTGCCCACTCCCGCGCCCTACGCCGTTCTCATGGTGTGCATGGGCAGTAAGCCATTTACTATTCGTTATTAACGCTTATTTTTAATATAAAACAATCACTTATACAAATTTACCCACAATCAAAACGCCCTGTGGATTGTGCAAAACTGCATTAATAAAATCAAATACTTGTGCATTAGTTAGGTGACACTTTGCGATAGCCCATCACGCTCGATACAACGCCCCGATGCAATTAAGCACCGGGGCGTTTTTTTTATAGAACTTTAGGGACTTGTCATCACTGGCCAAGCTGCCCAGCAGGTTCGCGCATCAAGGGCGTGTCCATCAGCTTTTGCAGCCAACTCTGTGTATCGCTGGCTGCACTGTCTGAGTAGCTGATTTGCGGTTGCGGCGTACTCTCTGACGGCGGCGGCGGAAGCCGTGGCAATTCGCTTGTCGGCTTCAGTGAGCTGGTCGCGCAACCGGCCAGCATTGCGAGTGGCAACAGCAGCAGCGACAGCCAGGCGCGCTTGTTCTTGGATGGATGCATTGAGTGCCCCTTGGTAATTGGTATCGATTGCCTGAGCCACCGCAAAAGTGCCCGCATCGCGTGCGTTCAGCTCCTGGGTGTGGGCCAGCTGGATCTGTGCAATGTCCTGGCCCAACCGCCAACCGTTCACTGCCCAGCCTGCGCTAAAAACAATAGCTACCAGCGCAAGAACAATCAGTGCTTTGGTTCGATGCAGCATAGGTACTGCTCCCACATCAGCTGCCAGTAAATGGCTGGCGCCAGGATAAAGAACGGGTGCATCAGCCTTCACCCACGGTTTCTGCGCAGCGTGTAGCTGGCACGTTGCCAATGCGATGGTCCAGCCAGCCGACTAGAAAGCTGGCCTGCCCTGGGTTCTTCGCAAGGGTTGTGTAATGCGCAGCCTGGTAGCCATCCAATAGTTTCAATGTCAGCTCACAGGCTTTAATGCGGCCACGTCGTTTTTCCAGCGCGCGATAGGCGTCAAGCGTTTGACCGCCGATGGCACCATCCACACTGATCAATGCGTAATCACGCCCTGCCCGACTCAGATCATTGAGGGATTGCTGAAACGCGCGACTGGCGCGCCCGGTCCCGGTGTTCACCCCCGCATCCACCAGCTTGGTGCCCACTGCTGGCGACATCAGCAGCACATCGTCGTAGCGTGGTGCCTCTATATAGGTAGCGATGTAGATTTCTTGGGCCATGCCCTTGGGCAAGCTGGCCATAGCGCCCTTGTATCCATGAGCACGCGCCACTTGCTCTGTCACGCCATGGTTCGTGGCACCGCCTGCATCGTTGGGATCGTTGACGTAGCCGCCCTCGATCGCAAAGACACCGCCGACAACCGCCAACACAAGTGCGCCCAGTGTTTTCCATTTGTGCTGCATGTCACTTCTCCAGTGATTCAAGCTGCAGTCCAGCTGCAGTACGTGCCGAGTCAATCTTTGCTTGCCTGCGCCACTTCCAGACCAGATGCGCAATCTGCAAGCTGATGAAAAACAGACTGGCAAACACCACCCATGTATTGCCTGCAAAACCTAAAAAACTTCCCTCTGTCACTGGTGCCATGCTTGCCCCTACTCCTGCCGTTCCTGCTGGGGCTGCTTGCACTCCCGCTTTAACAATGTCGTGCTTCTGCTCGGTACTTAGACCGTTTGCCATGCCCAAGAGCGCTTTGATGTACTGGATAAATTCGTGCATTTTTTGGGCGTAAAAAAACCGCCCGAAGGCGGCGGTTTGTGGGTTGCTTGCCTTCTTGCTGGCAAGTGTCTGGAATTGGTGGCTGATTTAC
>NZ_JBYOKN010000007.1:0-122697 GCF_057799285.1 Comamonas sp. 14P8.1.4 | reverse complement strand
CACGCAGTTGCACGAAGAACTCCATAGCCATCGAGGCTGCCCACAGTGCAGTGACCTTAAGCTACACCACTCAAGGCGTGCAGCAGCGCTATAGCGTTCATGTAACGCAAACACACTGCCACCTAGGAGGACTGCGCCACTGGTGGCTATGCCCACGATGCGACAAACGATGCGCCATTCTTTATGGTGGTGCTGTCTTTGTTTGCCGCAAGTGCGCAAGATTGCATTACCCCATCCAACACGCCAGCGAGTTTGACAAAGCCATCATTCATGCGGAGAAGATACGCCGCCGGTTAGGCTGGATGCCGGGGATTGCACATGGCGAGGGGCCAAAGCCAAAGGGGATGCATTGGAAAACTTATCGGCGTTTGAAGCACCATCATGCAGTTGCCGAGAACACTGTAGCTAATCTGACACTGAACCTTTGCCAACGCTATTACTAGCTCTCTTGAGACTTTCTGAGTGCTTGTAGAGAGCGCTTAACGCCTATCTTCGGGTTCATGGCTAACGCCTTTTCAAATGCCTCAATAGCCTCACTAACTCGCCCCATGTGCTGCAAAGCTTGCCCTCTGTATTTGTACGCAACCGCCCCATATGAGTTGTCATCGGCGGCCCCTGCAACAAGAGCTTTTTCTACAGTATCCAGCACTTGCAATGCTTTTTCCGAAGTCAACTCAGATTCATTCAGTAGTTCCGCACATTCATTGAGTAGCACTGCATAACTAGGGCTACCTCGCTTTGCTAACTTGAATTTTTCGGCATCAAGAAATTGCCCTTCAGCGTCGTAAAAAAAAGTCCCAAGCTCTTTCAAGACCACACCAAAAGTAGAGCCAGTTAAGTCAAACACATACCCATCAGCCCAACCCGTAGAAGGGTGCACGGAAAACAGTTGGGTATTGCTTGGAACATGAATCACACTCAGTTGCGACGCATCCTCCTTAACCTTGGAATTACATGTTTGGGATAGCACAAATGAAGCATCATCAGAGATTGCAGCGTTGTAGAAATTCGCTTGCACGCTCTTAGTAGCCAACAGCGCTCCATATTTCGAAAAAACATAGAGTTCACCAGTGACACTGCTACCCTTCGCTCTATCCAGCACAACAAAAATTCCGTTGTCTGCTACATAGCACTGCGCAGGCAAACAGCTACCTTGCATCACATACAGGGCGTTCTCGTGGAGATTGATGAGTACATATGACCCACTATGGTTCTTATGCGCATCCACTGACCCGCCATGCCATCCTATCAACCACTCTCCAGAGGGGGAGCATTCCGCCCGGCCCGTAAAACCAAGACTTTTTACGGAAGCAATACCTACGCGTCCTTGGCGAAAGGACACATCACCCTTAGGCAACAGGCTGGAATCTCTAGGCTTAAGAATTTTTGCTTTAGCTGCGCTGAAGATTTCAAAGATACCCATTGCTGCCCCTAAAAAGTCACAGTGAGGCACAAGTCTATCAGCGCCCCCCGATAACAACTTGAGCCAATAAACTCGCCAAATTTGGCTACACAGTGGCTACATGAGCACAAAAAACAAAAAGCCTGCTACGTAAAACATAGCAGGCTTTCTTTATGTGTATTGGTAGGGCGTGGCGGACTTGAACCGACGACCAAAGGATTATGAGTCCTCTGCTCTAACCAACTGAGCTAACGCCCCGGCCGCATTCTGCGGATTCATACGAACCCTGCAAAACCTGCTTATTGTAGCGGCTAGCGCTGGTGGCTCAACGCATTGCTGACCAACTTGGACGTTATGTCCACAATTTGAATCATCTTGTCATAGTGCATGCGCGTGGGGCCAATGACCCCCAAAGTTCCCACCACTTGACCATCCACTTCGTAGGGTGCGCTAACCACTGACAGCTCTTCAAAAGGTACAACCTGGCTCTCTCCACCAATGTAGATACGTACTCCATCGGCTTTGCTCGAGAAATCCAGCAACCGCAAAATCTGGGTTTTTTGCTCGAACAGGTCAAACGCACGACGCAAATTGCCCATGTCACTGGAGAAATCGCTGACGGACAGCAAATTGCGCTCGCCTGAAATGATCACCTGCTCTTGCAATTGCGGAGACATGGCCTCTGCACTCAAACTCACCGCCGCCTGCATCAGCTGTGCGACTTCGCCGCGCAACTGCTCCACTTCTTGCTGAATTCGTTCGCGCACCTGCTCAATATCGAGTCCTGCGTAATGCGCATTGAGGAAGTTGGCAGCCTCCACCAGTTGGGATGAAGACAGCTCCACATCCGTGAAGATCACGCGGTTTTGCACGTCACCCTGCGGCGAGACGATGATCACCAGCACACGGCGCTCAGAAAGCTTCACAAACTCCAAGTGTTTGAACACCGAGCTGCGGCGTGGCGCCATGACCACACCGACGAACTGCGACATATTCGACAACAGCTGCGCCGCATTGGCGATCACCTTTTGGGGCTGTTCCGCCGCCAATTCGGGGGCCACCAGGCCACTGTTTTGCACCGTCAGCATGGTGTCCACAAACAATCGATAGCCACGCGCTGTAGGGATGCGCCCCGCAGAAGTATGGGGACTGACAATCAGCCCCAGCTCCTCCAGGTCAGACATGACATTGCGAATGGTCGCAGGCGACAATTCCAGTCCAGAAGCGCGCGACAAAGTCCGCGACCCCACTGGCTGGCCGTCCGAGATATAGCGCTCGACCAGCGCTTTCAACAATAACTTGGCACGTTCATCGAGCATGCTTTGATTTTAATGATGTAATTTCCGGTATGACGTCCAAGTTTCGCCATGTAGCACTGGTGGGTAAATACCAATCTTCCACCACCTCCGGCCCTGCTACCGATCAGTCCCGCCAAGTCCTTCAAGATATTGCAGATTTTCTGCAACTGCAGGGCTGCGAAGTCGTGCTCGAGGCCGAGACCGCTGCGCACACCGGTTTGCACAGCCGCTTCCCCGCCATGGATGTGGATGGGCTCGGTCAACACTGCGACCTGGGGATTGTGGTGGGCGGTGACGGCACCATGCTGGGTATTGCGCGGCAACTGGCCAAATATGGCACTCCATTGATCGGCATTAACCAAGGCCGACTGGGTTTTGTGACCGATATTCCACTGGACGATTACCCACAAGCACTGCTGCCCATGCTGCAGGGCGAATATGAGCAAGAATCACGTCCCCTGATGCACGCCAGCGTCGTGCGCCAGGGCACTACCGTTTTTGAAGCGCTGGCCATGAACGATGTCGTGGTCAACCGCGGTAGCACCTCCGGAATGGTCGAGCTGCGCGTGGAAGTGGATGGCCGCTTTGTCTCCAACCAGCGGGCTGACGGCTTGATTGTGGCCACGCCCACAGGCTCCACGGCATACACCTTGTCCGTCGGCGGCCCCCTGATGCACCCCTCCATCCCCGCGTGGCTGATGGCGCCCATTGCGCCGCACACCCTATCCAACCGTCCCATCGTGCTATCAGATCAGGCAGAGGTCATGATGGAAGTGGTCAGTGGCCGCGATATCAGCGCCAACTTTGACATGCAGTCGCTCGCATCGCTGTTGCACGGCGATCGCATCTATGTGCGCCGCTCGGAGCACAGCGTTCGCTTTTTGCACCCCGTGGGCTGGAACTACTTCGCTACACTGCGCAAAAAGCTGGGCTGGAACGAAGGGGGCTATTGAGAAATGGCGCTCAAACGCATTGCCTTGCGCGACTTTGTCATCGTCCAGCAGCTGGACCTGGACTTGCACGCAGGCTTTACCGTGCTGACTGGCGAGACCGGTGCTGGCAAATCCATTCTGATTGATGCCCTGCAACTGGTGCTGGGCAGCCGTGCCGATGCCGGTGTGGTACGCGAAGGCGCATCGCAAGCCGATATCAGCGCCGAGTTTGATGCCCCTGCACACCTGCACAGCTGGCTGGAAGATGGCGGTTTTGCGCAGGAAGAGACCCTTCTGCTGCGCCGCGTGATCGACAGCCAGGGCCGCAGCCGCGCCTGGATCAACGGTGCGCCCGCCACCGCGACCCAGTTGCGCAGCCTGGGCGAAGCCCTGCTGGACATTCACGGCCAGCACGCTTGGCAAAGCCTGACGCGCGCAGAAGCTGTGCGGGAGTTGCTGGACGGTTACGCCAACGTCACCACCCAGGCCTTGCGCCAGCATTGGCTGGTGTGGCGCGCTGCCGCCAAAGACCTGGAACATGCCATCGCCGCGCAAGACAGCTTGCAGCGCGAGCGTGAGCGCCTGCAGTGGCAAATTGGCGAGCTGGAAAAGCTCAGCCCAGGTGCCGATGAGTGGGAAGAGCTGAACACTCAGCACACCCGCCACTCGCACGCCCAAGCCCTGCTTGAAACCGCCCAAGGCGCGCTGTTTCTGCTGGAAGACGATGAAGCAGGGATTAGCAGCCCCCTGGGCCGTGCGCAGGATCTGCTTCAAGACAAAGAGCACCTAGAGCCCGAATTTCAAGCGATTGCTGACGTTTTGGCTTCCAGCCTTGCGCAGATCAATGATGCCCAGCACTCGCTGCAAATCTATTTGCGCCGTACCGAACTGGATCCGGAAAAGCTGGCCGAGCTGGATGAGCGCCTGTCGCTGTGGATGCAGCTGGCCCGCCGCTACAAGCGCACGCCCGAAGAGCTGCCTGCCCTGCTGCAATCTTGGCGCGATGAACTGCGTGCCCTGGATGCCGTGGTCGACATTGACCGCTTGCGCCGCCACGAGCAGCACACCCAAGAGGCCTACCACGCTGCGGCGCGCACCCTCTCGCAGCAGCGCGCCAAAGCGGCGCCCAAGCTTTCGCGCGCCATCACCCAGGCCATGCAGGGCCTAGGCATGCAAGGCGGCAAGTTTGAAGTTCAGCTGGACAAGCTGAGCGAACCCAGCCCCCATGGCATGGACAGCGTGCAGTTTCTCGTCGCGGGCCACCCCGGCGCCACCCCCAAACCGATTGGCAAAGTGGCCTCTGGTGGTGAACTCTCACGCCTGTCGCTGGCGATTGCCGTCACCACCAGCGAGCTGGGCCATGCAGGCACTCTGATTTTTGACGAGGTGGACTCCGGCGTGGGCGGGGCTGTGGCCGAAACCGTCGGCAAACTGATGCGCGCCTTGGGCAAAGACCGCCAGGTGCTGGCTGTCACCCACCTGCCCAAAGTCGCTGCCTGTGCCGACCAGCACTACGTCGTCGCCAAAAAGCGCGACAAGACGGGCACCACCAGCACGGTGGCTCCAACCAACACACAGCAGCGCGAGCGTGAGATTGCCCGCATGCTGGGCGGTGAAAAAATCTCGGACACCACCATGGCCCATGCACGCGAGATGCTGCAAGCCGCCACGATGACTTGACCCCACCCAAAGGCCCTCGATGACAGATTTGGAAATTGTGCTGATCACAGGCATGTCCGGCTCCGGCAAATCCGTGGCCCTGCATGCACTGGAAGATGCCGGTTATTACTGCGTGGACAACTTGCCGCCTGAGCTGCTCGAAAATTTCGTGCGCCTGCAGCACGTGCACCACGGCAAGCGTGTGGCCATCGCCATCGACGCCCGCAGCGCCGCCAGTCTGCCCAACCTGCCCCGTGAGTTGGAGAAGCTGCAACGCCTGAAGGTCTCAGGCCTGCACCTGCATGTGGTGTTTCTGGATGCCTCCACCAGCACGCTGGTGCGGCGCTTTTCGGAAACCCGCCGCCGCCACCCCTTGTCGCAATCCGAAGGGATTGATGGCCGCCAGGATCTGGTGCAGATCATTGAACGCGAGCGCGAGTTGCTGGGTGATATCCGCGAATACGCGCATGTCATCGACACCAGCAACCTGCGTGGCGCCCAGCTGCAAAGCTACGTCAAAGCGCTGCTCAAGGCCCCGACCAACCAGATGACGCTGGTGTTCCAGTCCTTTGGTTTCAAACACGGTATTCCGGTGGATGCGGACTACGTGTTTGATGTGCGCATGCTGCCCAATCCCTACTACGACCTGGAACTGCGCCCCCTGACCGGCAAAGATGAGGCCGTCCAAAGCTTTTTGCGCCAGCAGCCCGATGTGGCCGCCATGCAGACGCACATTGCGCAGTTTCTGGACCACTGGCTGCCGGTGCTCAACGCCAACCACCGCAGCTATGTCACCGTGGCGATTGGCTGCACCGGCGGGCAGCACCGCTCGGTGTACCTGGTGGAACAGCTGGCCCAGCGCTACCAAGCGCAATGGTCCACCCTGCGCCGCCACCGTGAAATGGACAGTCGCGCCTTTGCCAACACAGCGCCGCACTAAAAACAAGAGCGCCTAGCGCTTGTCTACTTTAGCTTTCAAGCACAAAAGCACTTAAAAACACCGCTAATCAAGCGCTGACAGCTCCTATTTCTACAAAGACTCCAGCAGCTTGCGCACCGGCGCAGGCAAACCCAACTGCGGCCAGGCCTGTGCTGTCTGCCAACCACAGTCGGGCAGCGCCACCGCATCCATGGCCGGCTGGATACCGGCCACATCCACCACCACCGGGTGTAAAAACAAGTCGCGGTGCGTCAGCACATGCAGCTGCGCCGGCCAGTCCTGGCGCTCCAGCACCTGCATCGGCAATCCGGCCAGCCCGGCATTCAGCGCCTCGGCACTGGCATACACCGGTGGGCTGAACAGCCCCGCCCAGATGCCTGTATCACCGCCGCGCGATGGACGGCGCTGCAACCCCAGATTGCCCGCCGCATCGCGCAGCACCAACAGCCACCAAGCCTGCGTGCTGCGTTTGGTCTTGCGGGTTTTGACGGGGTAGCTCTGCGGATTGCCCTGCTGCGCAGCCCGGCACTTGGGCTGCAGCGGGCACACCAGACACGATGGATTGCGCGGCGGGCACACCGTGGCGCCCAAATCCATCAGGCCCTGTGTGTAGCGCGGCATGGCGCTGTGCAGGTCTTGCGTGGGCAGCAAACTCTCCGCCAATGCCCACAGCGCTTTCTCATTACGGCTGCTGGACAGATCCTCGCCATAGGCCAGCACCCGTGTCAGCACGCGTTTGACATTGGCATCCAAAATGGCGACACGCTCTGCAAAGCAAAAAGATGCAATCGCTGCAGCGGTCGAGCGCCCAATGCCGGGCAACGTGGCCAGCACTTCGGCGCTGCGCGGAAATGCCCCGCCATGCAGCGCCACCACAGCTTTGGCACATTGGTGCAGATTGCGCGCTCGACTGTAGTAGCCCAGACCGCTCCACAGCGCCATCACATCATCTTCCGGGGCGGCTGCCAGGCTGGCTACATCGGGGAATTGCTGCAAAAAACGGTCGTAGTAACCCAGGACCGTGCTGACCTGGGTTTGCTGCAACATGATTTCAGACAGCCACACACGATAAGGATCGCGGGTTTGCTGCCAAGGCAGGTGATTGCGACCGTGCTGGGCCTGCCACTGCACCACATCGGTGGCAATCAAGGAAATGGGAGAAGTCAAAAGGCGATCACAAGCTAAAGCATGAAATGCAACGCAGCTTCTACACCTCTTCGATCGAGCCCTCCAGCGCACCAGCCTCGATGACTGGGGGTTGCAGCAGCCGCTGCACCCACTGCGACAGCCGCTGCTCCAAGGCTGTGAGCTGCTGCTCTGCCGACTCGATTTCTGCGATGCGCTCCATCAAACCACTGGCGGCTTCGTTGATGCGGTCCACGGCTTCAATACGCCGTGCAAAGCTGCGTTTGCGCTCCTTCAATTGTGCATCGAGCTGCGAAGTGGCGCTTTTGCTCCACAAATCCAGGTCATTGGCGGCGGATTCAAACACTGCACGCAAACGCATGCCCAGTGCCTTGACCATGCGCTGCCCAAACAAGGGGTTGGCCAGCTTCAATGCATGCCCAAAACCCAGGTATTGCAGATAACTTTCTTCAATCTGCGCCAGCTCTCGGTCAAAGTCATGCAAATGCAAACCACTGGGTAGCTGCAACGAAAAACCGAACTCGGCATTCAAATCCTTGAACGTACCGCCCAGCATGGCCTGGATTTCAGCCGCCGCCACTTTGGCTTGTTCACCCAAGCCACGCAAACGCTCAAACGTCGAGGCATACACCTTGCGCACCCCGAGCTTCAGCCCCGAATGCTCCAGCGCGCCAGCCAGCTGCTCCAGCTCTTTGCGCAACGACGTAGCGCCCAGCAGCTGAAATGCCTGGTTCATCAATTTCAAGTGCACCGTGCGCACGGCCAGAATCTTGGCCGTACTGGCTTCAAACGTGCGCTGCTCTTGCTGGATACGCTGGCGCATGCTTTCAATGACCGTGGCATTCTTGCCGCGCAGGCTGCGCAGCTCCAGCATCTGCTCATCCAGATCCCGGCGGCGGATATGAATTGATCGCAACACCTGCGCCTGCAACTGCGTCACGCTTTCGCCAACCACGCTGCGCAAAATATTCTGACGGTGCGCCAAGATGCCTTGGGCCAACAAGTTCTCAAACAAAGGCAGGCCACTGTTTTTGAGCAACGTGGCATTGCTCTCAATCTTGGCCATCAGGCCTTTTTGGGCCGACAGCGGCACAATCCGGGCCGGATCAATTTCCAGAATCTGCGCACTTTGCGCACGTTGGCGGTTCAGCTGCGCCTGCACCTCCGTGCCTGAATCCAGACTGCCCCACAAGGTGTCAATCTTGTTGAGCACCACCAGGTGCGCATCCCCTGCGCGGTGGCAAGGCAGCAAATGTTCTTTCCAGATCGACAGATCGGACTTGGTCACACCCGCATCAGCGGCCAGCAAAAACACAACCGCATGGGCTTGCGCAATCAGGTTAACCGTCAGCTCAGGCTCTGTGCCCACGGCATTGAGGCCCGGGGTATCCACAATCACCAGGCCCTGCTTGAGCAAGGGGTGCGCCATATTGATCAGTGCATGGCGCCATTTGGGAATTTCCACCATGCCTTGCGCGTCACACACCGGATTGTCTGCCCCGGGCATATCGCTCCAGAAGCCCAATGTCTGTGCCTCTTGCACAGGCACTTTGCGCACCTGCGCCACATGCGCCATGGCATAGGCCAGCTGATCCGGGTCATTCACATCCAGGGGCAGTTGCACCCATGTAGAGGGACGGCTGCGCCACTCGGCCAGGCTATACGGTTGCGCGCGTGTTTCTACGGGCAACAGGCGCAGACAGGCTGGCAAGGCGGCGTCATAGGCCAGCTCGGTCGGGCACATCGTGGTACGACCAGGAGAGGCAGGCATGATGCGGCGGCCATAGTGCGCAAAGAAGACCGCATTGATCAATTCTGATTTGCCGCGCGAAAACTCAGCGACAAAGGCCACACAGACTTTGTCGCCGCGCAACAAATTTTCAAGGCGCTGCAGGTGGTCTTGCACTGCGGCATCCAGCAGATCCTGTGCTGCCAACCAGTCGCGGAAACCCGCCATCTGACCCGCGAAACCTTTGCGCCAATGGCCCAACTGGTCAAATTGCTCGCTAAATGAAGGACCCACGATCTCTCCCTCTTGCAGTGTTTATTGGCTGTTTGCCCTCGAATATACCCCCAGCCTTTTGCGAACTGTTCTAGGAAATCGTGGATTTAGCTAGGCTTTTTGACAAGAACCACAGAAGTAAGTACTTCGCTGCCCTTGGCGCAGCATGGCAATCGGCCTGCCGCAGTGCACGCAGGGCTGCCCCTCACGTCCATAGACTTTGGTTTGCAACTGAAAGTGACCAGCCATTCCATCTGCGCTGGAGAAATCACGCAACGTCGTACCCCCACTTGCCACGGCCAACGCCAGAATTTCACGGATGGCGTGAAACAGCCGGCGTGCTTTCACCGTGCTGATGCTGCAGGCCGCAGCTGTTGGTGCAATGCGGCTCGCAAACAACACCTCAGAGGCATAAATATTCCCCACGCCCACCACCAGCTTACCGCTGAGCAACAAGGGCTTGATGGGTGAACGGCTGGCTTGCAGCCCCGCGTGAAACTGCGCCCAGCTGAAGTGGGCATCATCCAGCGGCTCCATCCCCAATCCGTCAAGCAATTTGCGCGCAACAGGATCGTGCTCCCCCTGGGTCGCAATCACCGCACCAAAGCGACGCGGATCATGCAGGCGCAATGCGCCCCTGTCTGTCTGCATCTCAAAGTGGTCGTGCTTGCCCATCGGTGGTAGATCGTTCGCAAAGCGCAGGCTCCCGGACATCCCCAGATGCACCATCAGCATGCCCCGATCCAAGTCGATCAGCAAATACTTGCCACGCCGGCGCACCTGCTGCACTTGAGCTCCCACCAAATACTCCGGGGTACAACCGAGCGGCCAGCGCAATGGTTTACCCAGCGCAATGGCTAAAACTTGTGCACCTTCAATAGGCTTGGCAAAGCTTCGGCGGGTGACTTCAACCTCTGGAAGTTCTGGCATCTGATGGTTTCGCTCACAGCAAGGAAATGCTTGGATTATTATGGCTTGATGGTTTCCACACTCCGCAATTGGCGCTTGGCCCTGATTTCCGCATTTGCTCTCGGAGCACTGCCTGCATGGGCGCAAGAAGCCCCGCCCCCTCAGGCGCCCAAGGACGAGGCTACACAGCCCTCGGACGAAGCCGCAGCCCTGAGTGCGGAGCTGTTCTACGACCTATTGATCGGTGAGATGAGCGCCTCCCAGGGCGATGCCACCAACGCCATCGCCATGCTGATGGAAGCTGCTCGGCAAAGCCAGTCTCCACAGCTTTACCAGCGGGCTGCAGACATTGCGCTGCAATCGCGCTCCGGGCAGCAAGCATTCATTGTGGCCAGCGAATGGCAGAAAAATCTTCCCCAATCGCGCGAAGCCAACCGCTACCTGCTACAGGTTTTGCTGATGCTGAACCGGGTCTCAGAATCCCAAGAGCCTCTAAGTCGGGAAGTGGCATGGACCCATGCTGCCGCCAAGCCAGCGACATACCTTGCCATTGCCCAGCTTTACAGCCGTGTCACGGACAAGGCCTTGGCCGCGGCCGTGGTCGAGCAAGCATTGCAAACTGATCTGAAAAATGCTGACCTGGCACCCGCAGCTTGGGCCACGATTGGACATCTGCGCATTGCGGCCAACCAGAAAGACTTGGCATTGCAGGCCTTGGTACATGCCCATGACCAAGGGCCGCGCAGCGGCGCCACCGCCTTGCTGGCACTGGAACTGATGGAAGCCGGCGTGTCATCGGCGGAGTCCATGGCTCAAGCCTATATGCGCGCGGAGCCGGCACCGACCATTCAAATGGCCTATGCCCGCGTCTTGATGGGCCAGAACCGCTGGGATGAAGCCCAAAACCAGCTGACTGCACTGCTCAAAGCCAACCCCAATATGGCCGACGCTTGGATGGCACAAGCCAGCCTGCATGCGCAAAAAGGCAACTGGAAGAAAGCCCAGCAAGCGGTAGCGCGCGTTGAAAGCCTTGTGCAATCCCTGCCTGATGCCTCTGCACGTGACTTCGCGCTATCACAAGCCTATTTGCTCGGCGGGCGCATCTCGCTGCAGCAAAAAGACTATGTACAGGCACTGACGTGGCTGGAAAAAATACCGAATGCATCCGCGCTACTGAACGTACAAAGCCTCAAAGCCCTGGCGCTGGCCAAGCAAGGCAAGCTGGCCCAAGGCCGTGCATTGATTCGTGCCGTGCCCGCTGAAAGCGACGCAGAGGCGATGCAAAAACGCCAGGCAGAAGTCACACTGCTGCGGGAAAACGGCGCCCCACAAGAAGCCTACCTGCTGCAACTGACGCTGTACGAGCAGTTTCCCAACAATGCCGACATTGCCTATGAGACTGCACTCTTGGCTGAACGCGCGGGCAAGCTCGATGCCATGGAAAGCATTCTCCAAAATGTCATCGCTCAGCACCCGAACCACTACCACGCCGCGAATGCGCTGGGATATTCCTATGCCGATCGCGGCATCCGCCTGCCTGAAGCGAAGAGATTGATTGAAACAGCACTGCAGCACGCACCTGATGACCCGTTCATCACGGACAGCCTTGCCTGGGTTGAATTCCGCATGGGCAATACCAGCAAGGCGCTGGAGTTGCTCGAACAAGCATACGCACAACGCGATGACGTAGAAATTGCTGCCCATTTGGGCGAGGTGCTCTGGAGCGCGGGGCAACAAGACCGCGCACGCAGTATTTGGCGCCAAGCCCTTGATCGCGATGCCGACAATGAAACCCTGCGTGCGACCTTGACGCGGCTGCAGGTCAATCCTTGAAAGCGGTAGCACCCATGATGCGCTGGATGCCGACTGCCCGCCAATTCACAGCTTGCACGCTAACTGCTGCGGCGCTCGTACTCTCCGGTTGCAAGGCACCTCCCCTGCAATTGACTGCAGGGCAAGAGGGCCATAGCTGGAGCGGCCGCATGGGCCTGCAAATACACGACCCCATGGCGCAAGAACAGTCATTCAGTGCGTCATTTCACCTGCAGGGCACGCCAGAACAAGGGAGCCTGGACGTATTCAATCCCCTCGGGTCACAAATTGCCAAGCTGCAATGGCAGCCAGACACAGCGCTCCTGCAGCAAGGCGAGCAAATCACCCAATCCGATTCCCTGCAGGCGCTATTACACCAAAGCCTAGGGACGGCATTACCGGTGCAAGCCCTTTTCAGCTGGCTGCAAGGGCGCGCCACCAACGCAGACGGCTGGACAGTCGATTTGAGTCGCCATGCCGAAGGGCGCATTACTGCGCAACGCATGAGCCCACCGCCGCAAGCCACATTGCGGGTGGTATTGCAACCCACCGAGTAAAGCCCCTCGCCCGCTGCACCGCTTGCTGTATTCGTTTTCCCCATGCACTGCCTCTACGACGTACCCGCGCCCGCCAAACTCAACCTGTTTCTGCACATTACCGGACGCAGGGATGACGGCTACCACCTGCTGCAGTCGGTCTTCATGCTCATTGACTGGCAAGACCGGCTGCACTTTGAGCGCATTCAAAGCGCCGAAGTCTCCCGCCAAGACCTGAACCCCCTGGCGCCCGCATTGCCCACCAACGATTTGTGCGTACGCGCCGCCCAAGCGCTGCAAGCGGCGACGGGATGCACCCAAGGCGTGCGTATTGCGATTGACAAGCACATTCCTTCCCAGGCGGGCATGGGCGGTGGTTCTTCTGACGCGGCCTCCACGCTGATTGCACTCAATCGCCTGTGGAACCTGCAGCTCACCCGCACAGATTTGGAGCACATCGGCGTGCGCTTAGGCGCAGATGTTCCTTTTTTCATACGCGGCCAAAACGCTTGGGTTGAAGGTATTGGCGAGGCCATCACCCCACTGACCGCCGCCTCCGCGCTGCCTGCCCGTGATTTCTGGGTCGTCAAACCCGAAGCAGGCGTGAATACACAAAGCATATTCACCGCGCCGCAGCTGCAACGCAACACAAAGCATGCTACAATCGAAGACTTTGCTGCAGATCACTATGGCTTTGGCCACAACGACTTGCAGCCTGTCGCTGAAGCACTGTGTGCCGATGTGATGCGCGCCAAGAACTGGCTCAACTCACAAGGAATGCGTGCTACAATGACTGGCTCAGGAAGTGCAGTGTTTGCACAAGCCAGCAAAGCCATTGATTTACCAAGCGCTCCTAGCAAATGGCAAATCAAACTTTGCAAAAATCTGGAAAAACATCCTTTGTTCGATTGGATTCCAGAGTAACAAGCTACAGGTTGATTGTTATCGATGACAATTGACCAGTGTAGGGGAGTCGCCAAGTTGGTTAAGGCACCGGATTTTGATTCCGGCATGCGAGGGTTCGAGTCCTTCCTCCCCTGCCAAATATCTTTTGCGTTTAAGCAAACCCAATACTGGGAAGCTCATGCACTCCAACAATTCTGAATTCGTGGTTTTTACGGGCAACGCTAACCGCGTTATGGCCGAAGAAATCGCCAAGCACCTCGGCGCCACTCTGGGCGCTGCTGACGTTGGTCGTTTCTCTGACGGTGAAGTTACCGTAGAAATCAAGCAAAACGTACGTACACGCGACGTGTTCGTGGTACAGCCTACCTGCGCCCCCACCAACGACAACCTGATGGAGTTGCTGGTGATGGTGGATGCTTTGAAGCGTGCTTCCGCTCAAAGCATCTGCGCAGTGATCCCCTACTTTGGTTATGCCCGCCAAGACCGCCGTGTGCGTTCGACCCGTGTGGCAATTACCGCCAAGGTTGTGGCCAACATGTTGCAAGCCGCTGGCGTCAGCCGCGTGCTAACCATGGATCTGCACGCTGACCAAATCCAGGGTTTCTTCGACATTCCTGTCGACAACATCTACGCTTCGCCCGTTCTGCTGCGTGACCTGAACCAGAAGAAGTACGAAGACCTGATCGTCGTCTCTCCTGACGTGGGTGGTGTGGTGCGTGCACGTGCACTGGCCAAGCAACTGGGTTGCGATTTGGCCATCATCGACAAGCGTCGCCCCAAGGCCAATGTCTCGGAAGTGATGCACGTCATTGGCGACATTGATGGCCGTAACTGCGTGATCATGGACGACATGATCGACACCGCAGGCACCTTGGTGAAAGCTGCCGAAGTGCTCAAGCAACGCGGCGCGAAGAATGTGTATGCCTATTGCACACACCCCATCTTCTCCGGCCCTGCGATCCAGCGTATTTCCGAAGGCACTGCGCTGGACGAAGTGGTGGTGACCAACACCATTCCTTTGACACCCGCAGCCCAGGCATGCGGCAAGATTCGCCAGCTGTCCGTGGCCCCTCTGTTTGCAGAGACCATGCAGCGCATCTCCACCGGTGATTCGGTGAGCAGCCTGTTCCAGGACTAAGTTTTTTCCTTCGGGAAATACATCCAGCCTCCTTCGGGAGGCTTGTGTTTTCCGGAGTTTCACCCAAGGCATGCGCCTTGGATATCAACCGAGTGGGACTGGTCGCGGTCCACTCATTTTGGAGTTAGTTATGCAAATCGTCGCAACAACGCGCAATCTGCAAGGTACGGGTGCGAGCCGCCGCCTGCGTATTTCCGGCAACACCCCTGGTATCGTTTTTGGCGCTGGCCAAGATGCCCAAAAGATTGAAATCAATCACAACAACCTGTTCCACGCTCTGAAGAAGGAAGAATTCCACACTTCGATCCTGGACCTGGAAGTTGACGGCAAGTCCACCAAGGTTGTGCTGCGCGACGTGCAGTTCCACCCCTTCCGCCCTATGGTTCTGCACATTGACTTCCAACGTGTGGACGAGAACACCAAGGTGGAATCCAAGGTTGCTCTGCGTTACGAAAACATCGAGCAGTCGCCTGCTGTGGCCACTGAAAACGGCACCGTGACTCCTCTGATCACCGAAGTGTCCGTGCTGGCTATTCCTGCGAAGACTCCTGAGTTCATCGCTGTGGACCTGTCCAAGCTGTCGACCAAGGCTATCCCCGGTCTGCAAACTGTGAAGGCTCCTGCTGGCGTGAAGATCATCGCTCGTGGCGCAAACAAGAACCCCGTTCTGGTTTCCATCAAGTTGCCTGAAGCTGCTGTTGCCGCTCCTGTGGCTGCTGCTCCTACCGACAAGAAGAAGAAGAAGTAATTTTTCGCTTGCTGTCGCTACAGCCCCTCGGGGCTGTGAGCAAAACAAATGGCCCACCTCGCGTGGGCCATTTGTTTTGCTGGCTACACCCTTGTATCCAGCCCTGATTGGATAATCCTCGCATGATCAAACTGTTTGTGGGCCTTGGTAACCCAGGCCCGGAATATGAAGACACCCGCCATAACGCCGGTTTTTGGTGGATCGACGGATTGGCGCGTGAACTCAAGGTCACGTTGCAACCCGAACGCAGCTACTGGGGCTTGGCCGCACGCGCCAATGTGCAAGGGCAGCCTGTGTGGCTGCTGCAGCCACAGACCTTCATGAACCTGTCGGGCAAATCCGTCGGTGCGCTGGCACGCTTTTTTAAGATCAAGCCGGAAGAAGTACTGGTCGTACACGATGAGCTGGACTTCGAGCCCGGCCAGATCAAGCTTAAAAAAGGCGGAAGCCATGGCGGGCACAACGGTCTGCGCGATATTCATGCCCAGCTGGGCAGCCCTGAGTACTGGCGTCTGCGTGTGGGAATTGGCCACCCCGGGCAAAAAGGTGAAGTGTCAGGCTGGGTGCTTAAAAAGCCGCCCCAGGAACAGTGGAATGCCATCCACGAACAGCTGGATCGCAGCCTCAAAGCCTGGCCCTTGCTGGTAGCCGGTGACATGGACAAAGCCACCGTGCAAATCAACACCAACAAGCCACCACGCCCCAAGCCACCGCGGCAAGCGCCTGCACAGCCAGCGGCCCCCACAGCCTCTAAAGAATAAAAAAATAGCTGCTAGCGCTTATTCCATCAGCGTTAGCAGCGTATTTGATGGACAACGCCAAACTCAGTGCTTGGCGGCCTCCGCCTGCAAACGGGCAAATTTCTGCAGCAAGGTCTCCTGACTCTCGACAAAATCGGGGTTCACCGGGATGCATGACACCGGGCACACCTGCATGCACTGCGGCTCATCAAAGTGGCCCACGCACTCCGTGCACTTCAAGGGGTCAATCTCATAGATGACCTGCCCCATGTAAATAGCATCGTTGGGGCATTCAGGCTCGCACACATCGCAGTTGATGCATTCATCCGTGATCATCAGCGCCATAGCACGCCTCCTTGGCACAAGGCCGCACAGCAGGCTGGGGCACGGTCATAGGTGTTCAACACAGGGGACATGGACACAATTATCGTGCCCCAGCACCACCACCCTGGCATATGGCGCACACTTCCATGCTTTGCACTGTGGGATTTCCCGCTATGCTCGGAGCCCGCTACTCCACCAACCGCCTTGCTGCCATGCGTGTTTTCCTCCTCCAAAGACTGCTGACGCTGATCGCCACCCTGCTGGGCGCCTCCGTCGTAGTGTTTGCCGTACTGGAAATACTGCCAGGCAACGCAGCCCAGGTGCTGATGGGACCCGATGCGGACCCCGAAGCCGTGGCAGCCATGACCGAACAGCTAGGACTGAACCAGCCGGCATTGCAACGCTATCTGGATTGGATATGCGGTTTTTTCACCGGCAACCTTGGCAACAGCTATGCCTACGGCTCTCCGGTATGGGATTTGGTGCAAGAGCGCCTGGCGCTCACACTGCCCTTGGCCATACTGGCCATGCTCATCACCACGGTACTGGCTTTGCTGGCTGGCGTGTATGCCGCTTCGCGCCACAACAAGCTGGGCGATGCGGGCATCATGGGGCTGGCACAACTGGGCATCGCCATCCCCAACTTCTGGTTCTCCATCCTTTTGATCTTGCTGTTTTCCGTGAAGCTGCAATGGTTCTCTGCCGGCGGCTTCCCTGGCTGGAGTACAGAGATGGGCGGTGGCCTGTGGCCCGCTCTGCAAGCACTCTTGTTGCCCGCGATTGCCCTGGCCGTGGTGCAAGCGGCCATTTTGGCGCGCATCACACGCTCTGCGGTGCTGGAAGTCATGCGGGAAGACTTTGTCCGCACCGCCCGTGCCAAGGGGCTGAGTCAGCGTGCCGTACTCTGGGGCCATGTGCTGCGCAACGCCATGATTCCCGTCATCACCGTCATGGGCCTGCAATTTGCCAACTTGCTGGCAGGCACCATCGTGGTGGAAAACGTGTTTTACCTGCCCGGCCTGGGGCGCTTGATTTTTCAATCCATCGCCAATCGCGACCTGATCGTCGTGCGCAACTGCGTCATGCTGCTGGCGGCCATGGTCATCTTCGTCAATTTTGTGGTGGACCTGCTGTATGCCGCCATTGACCCCCGTGTGAAAGCCAGCGATCTATGAGCCAGCCCCGCACCTTGCTGCAGCGCGGGCTGCATCACCCCAGCTTTGTCATTGGCGCCCTGCTCACGCTGGCGATGCTTGCTTGCGCCCTGCTGTCTTTCATCTGGACCCCCTGGAGTCCTTACGCGATGAATATGGACGCCAAGCTGCTGCCCCCCAGCGCACAATTCTGGATGGGCACCGACGCTTTTGGCCGCGATGTGCTTTCACAAATCATGGTGGGCGCGCGCAGCTCCATTGCCGTAGGGTTGATTGCTGTCGGCGTGGGCGTGGGGTTTGGCGTCACGCTGGGGCTGCTGGCTGCCGCCTTCCGTGGCTGGGTGGAAGAAGTCATCATGCGAATGTCAGACTTCACATTCGCTTTCCCGGCCATCTTGTCAGCCATCATGATGACGGCTGTGTTTGGCCCCGGCATGGTCAACGCCATCATTGCCATCGGCATCTTCAACATCCCTACGTTTGCCCGCATCACACGTGCTTCTGCCAATGCCATCTGGTCACGCGAATACGTCTTGGCAGCACGCGCCTGTGGCAAAAACCGCTTCAGCATCACGCTGCAGCACATCCTGCCCAACATTCTGGGCGTGCTCACCGTGCAGGCCACCATCCAGTTTGCCCTGGCCATCCTGGCTGAAGCCGCTCTGTCCTACCTGGGCTTGGGCACGCAGCCGCCGCAACCCTCCTGGGGGCGCATGCTCAGTGATGCGCAGACATTGATGTTCCAGGCGCCATTGCTGGCCGTCTTCCCCGGCGTCGCGATTGCGCTGTCCGTGCTGGGTCTGAACCTGCTGGGCGACGGTCTGCGCGATGTCATGGACCCGCGCCTGAGCCACCAGCGCTGATACTGCAAGACCGCCATGCCCCTGCTTGAAGTCACCGGCCTCAACCTTTTTCTGCGCAACCGCCAGGGCGCTGCCCAGGCCTTGCGCCACCTCTCGTTCAAGCTCGAACGCGGGCATTCGCTGGGCATCATTGGTGAATCCGGTTGCGGCAAATCCCTCACCGCGCAAACATTGATGGGGCTGCAGCCCAGCCATGCCAGCACCACAGGCAGCATCCTGTGGGATGGCCAGGAACTGCTGGGCCAGCCAGAGCACGCATGGCAAGCCCTGCGCGGCAACCGCATGGCCATGGTGTTTCAAGAGCCCATGACCGCCCTCAACCCCGTACACAGCGTGGGCCGCCAAGTGGCCGAACCCATGGTACGCCACCGGGGCTTGACGCGCCAGCAAGCACTCCACGCCGCGATTGCTTTGCTCGAGCGCGTTGGCATTGCGAATGCCAGCACACGTGCCCATGACTATCCCCACCAGTTCTCCGGTGGTCAGCGCCAGCGCATCACCATCGCTATGGCGCTGGCCTGCGAGCCCGATCTGCTGATTGCCGATGAGCCCACCACCGCACTGGACGTGACGGTGCAGCAGCAAATTCTCGACTTGATCAACGACGTCGTGGCCGAGCGCAATATGGCGCTGATCCTCATCTCCCACGATCTGGGCGTCATCTCGCAGAACGTGGATGACATGCTGGTCATGTATGGCGGTCAAATCGTGGAAAGCGGCCCTACTGCAGCCATCTTCCGGCACATGGCTCACCCTTACACCCGCGGTCTGATGGCCGCCCGCCCCCGGCTGGATGCCCCACGCCAGCCCAGCGGCAAGCCTTTGGACCTGTTCACCATTCCCGGTGCCGTGCCAACACTGGCCGACTTGCCCCGTGGGTGCACGTTTGCTGGCCGCTGCGCATTCACACAGGAGCGCTGCTTTGAAGACAGGCCGCAGCGCGTAGGCATTCCCAGCTTTCAGCCGCACGAAGCCGAGTACAGCAGCCTTGGCGTGCACCAGGTGCGCTGCCTGCGCCCGGAGGCCATGCGCCCCGGCAACATGGAGGCCTGGAAATGACACCCGACAGCATTCGCGCCCCCCTGCTGCAAACCCAGGGGCTGAGCAAAACCTATCAGTTGCCCCGCCGCCAGCTGTGGCAACCGGCGCCCCAGCTGCAAGCGCTGCAAGACATTGATCTGACCGTCTACAGCGGCCGCAACGTGGGCATTGTGGGGGAGTCAGGCTCCGGAAAATCCACGCTCGCACGCCTGGCCATGGGGCTCGATACCCCCACCGCTGGCCATGTGCACTGGGAAGGGCAAGACCTGCAGACGCTCTCCAACCAAGCCTTGCGCAGCGCCCGCCGCAACTACCAGATGGTGTTCCAGGATCCTTACGGTTCGCTGGACCCTCGCATGACGATTGCCCGCATCGTGGCCGAGCCGCTGCAGGCACTGAGTCGCAGCAGCCGTACCGAACAGCGCGAGCAGGCAGCCGAAGCACTCGATCAGGTGGGCCTGCAGACCCATGACCTGGACAAATACCCGCACGAGTTCTCCGGCGGGCAACGTCAGCGTATTGCCATTGCGCGCGCGCTGATCACACGCCCCCAGCTCATCGTGGCCGACGAACCCGTGAGTGCGCTGGATGTCTCCATCCAGGCCCAGGTGCTCAATCTGCTGCTGGACTTGCAGCAGCGTTTTGGCATGACCTACTTGCTCATCAGCCATGACCTGGCTGTGGTCAATCACCTGTGCGATGAGGTGGTGGTCATGCAGCAAGGGCGCATTGTGGAGCGTGGCGCCCCCAAACAGCTGTTTACGCATGCGCGCCACCCCTATACCCAGAAGCTGCTGAACGCCGTGCCACAAATTGCACCTGGGCGTGCACGGGCACTGCGCAACCTGCGCAGCAAAGCAAATTCCAACTTGGTGTAAAAAGCGGTCTGCGCACGCAGATTGCGCACTGCAACAAAGGCTTGGGCCTGCGTTGTCTACCCCATTCCACCGAGACATACTGGAGACGCCCCATCATGATCCATCGCCGCAGCTTGCTTGCGTCCGGCGCCCTGGCCGGACTGACCGCGCTGGTGCCACTGCACACCTTGGCGCAGCAGGTGAAAAAAAATACGGTGACACTGGCCTTGACGCTGGAGCCTCCGGTGCTGGATCCCACGGCCAGTGCCTCGTCGTCGATTGCGGAAATCACGCAATACAACATTTTTGAGACGCTCACCAAGATCAACCCGGACGGCAGCGTCTCTCCGCTGCTGGCCGAGAGCTGGGAAGTCTCCAAAGACCTCAAGACCTACACCTTCCGTCTGCGCAAAGGTGTGAAGTTCCAAAATGGCGAACCGCTCACCGCAGAAACGGTGAAGTTTGCCTTTGAGCGCGCAGGCAGCGAAAAAAGCACCAACAAAGACAAGCGCACCTTCGCCAACCTGAAGGTACAGGTGCTGGATGCCTCAACGGTGGAGCTGGTCACCGAAGAGATCGACCCCGACTTCCTGTTCGTGCTGGGCCAGGGCACCTCTATCATCGTGGAGCCCAAAAGCGCCCCCACCAACGCGACACAACCCGTGGGCACCGGCCCTTACAAGTTGGCGCAATGGCAAAAAGGGGCCTCCATCACCCTGGCAGCCTGGCCCGACTTCCGCGATGCCAGCAAGATCCGCATTCAGCGCGCTACCTTCCGCTTTATTCCAGACGCAGCCGCCCAGGTGGCGGCCCTGCTGGCCGGCGATGTGGATGCCTTCCCCCGCGCCACACCGCGCAGCGTGCCGCAGTTTGAGAAGAACCCACGCTTTCAAGTGACGGTCAGCGGCTCGCGTGCAAAAACGATCCTGGCCATCAACAACGGCAAAAAGCCACTCAACGATGTGCGCGTACGCAAAGCGATTGCCGCCGCCATTGACCGCAAGGCCATCATCGAAGGGGCTGCCGAAGGCTATGGCGTGCCCATTGGCAGCCACTACGTGCCTGGCGCGTTTGGCTATGTCGACACCACGGGCATCAACCCGCACAACATCGACAAAGCCAAGGCCCTGCTGGCCGAAGCCGGGGTCAAACTGCCCCTGAAGCTGACCATGACCCTGCCCCCCGCACCGTATGCGCGCCAGGGCGGTGAAATCATTGCGGCCCAGCTCGCGCAGGTCGGTATCGAGGTCAAGCTGCAGAACGTGGAGTGGGCGCAATGGCTGTCCGGCACCTACGGGCAAAAGCAGTACGACCTGACCATGATCAGCCACGTTGAACCGTTTGACCTGGGCAACTTTGCCAAGCCGGATTACTACTGGGCTTACGACTCTGCAGCATTCCGCGAGCTGTTCGAGAAAATCAAGAACACCCCCAAGCCCACAGACCGTGCGCGCCTGCTAGGTGAAGCGCAGCGCCTGTTGGCCAATGATGCCGTGCACGGCTTCCTATATCAGCCGCAATGGGTGACGATTGCCAACAAGAACCTGCGCGGTCTGTGGAAAGACATGCCCGTGTTTGTGAATGACCTGTCCGCCATGTATTGGTCGGACAAGAGCTAAGCAATCACAAAAAAATAGCGCCTAGCACTCATAAACAAAGGGGTTCAGATGCAAAACCATCTGAACCCTTTTTTGCATCTGCGCTAGCCGCTCTTATTTTTGCAAGCTGACCAAGCGCACCGCCAGCCCCAGAAACACCACGCCCGCCAGCCGGTTCAGCCACCACTGCGCACGCGCAGAGCGCTGCAAGATGCCGCCAAACACGCCAGAGAAGCAGGCAATGGCGCCAAACACCATGAAAGTGGCCAGCACAAACACCAGGCCAAAGCACACGATCTGCAGCGCCACGCTGCCGCGCTCCGGATCGGCAAACTGCGGCAAAAAGGCCAGAAAGAAAATCAGCACCTTGGGGTTGGTGATGTTCATCACCACGCCACGCCCCACCATGCGCAGTGCTTCGCGCCACGCCAGCGGTTGCACCATGGCATGGCCCTGTGGCGTGTCATCGGTGCTGGCAGGTGCACGCAGTGCACCCCAGGCCAACCACGCCAGATAGGCCGCACCGGCCCATTTCAGCAGTACAAACGCCGTGCTGGATGCCGCAAACAAGGCCGCCAGCCCCAGGGCCACCGCCGTGGTGTGCACCACAATGCCCAGGCACAGCCCCAGCACCACGCACATGCCCACGCGCCAGCCACGCTGGATGGATTGCACCAGTACAAACAAGTTATCTGGGCCAGGGCTCAGTGCCAGCAGCACTGCCACCCCCAAAAAGGCCACCAAAGCATTCCATGCAGGCATTGTGTCAACCGCTTTTCCATGCAAACCACGAAGCTGCCATTGTGCGTGCGCTGCGGCGCGAACACCAAGCACGCCGATGACAGCACCTCAGGCCCACAGCATCAGCAGTTGGCATCGTTCTTGGAAAAGCTGCAAAGATTTTTTCAACGCCCAGGCGCCCGCGTCGCAGGCGTCTGCGGCTGGCACTGCGCATTGTGAAAAGGCCCTTGCAGCTTGCGCCAGCCCTGGGCCGGCATGGCCTGTGCGCACACGCGCTGCCCATCGTGCCGACTCTCCCACCAGAACCACGGCGCGGGTTTGGCCCAGGCAGGCACAGCCAGCATCACGCAGGCCACCGCAATGCCGGCGCACCACGCCGTTTTGTACATTGGCATGCGCACCATCTCAGCCCAACCCCAAAGCTGTCACCCCCAGCGCGATCAGGATGGCACCGCCAATACGCACCATACGATCGCCCTCCCGCAGCAGGTGGCCGCCAATCAGCGCCGCAAACAGCATGGACACCTCGCGCGCAGGCGCGACGTGGGAAATGGGGGCGCTTTGCATGGCAAACAGCACCAGCACATAGGCGATGGGGCTGACCACCGCCACCAGCAAGGCCCAGCGCCACTGCAGCAACCACAGGGATTTGGCCTGCGCCACATTGCACAGGACCACCGGTGCCAGCAACACCACACGCAGGCAACTGCCCAGGTAATCAATCAGGATGGGCGAGAGCAGCAGCACCTTCACACCATAGCCATCCACCACGGTATAGCCGGCGATGAAAATACCCGTCACCACCCCGTAGAACAGCCCGTGGTACAGGCGCTGCTGCGCCGCTGCATCTGTGCGCTGGCGAAACAGGCTGGGGCCACCCGCAATGAAAAAGACGCCCAGCACCACCCCGGCGACACCCAACAGGCCCAGCTGCGAAATCTCTTCGCCCAGCACCACAATCGCGAACAGTGAACTCATCAACGGCCCGCTGCCACGCGCCAGTGGGTACACCACCGTCAAATCCGCCTTGCGATAGCCGCGCAGCAAGATCACGTAGTAAAACAGGTGCAGCAAGCCACTGAGTGCCACCAATGCCCATGCCTGCCAACCCCAATGCGGCACCACATCGTGCCCTACCCACCACGCCAGTGGCGCCCACACGATGATGAGCAGCAACGAGGTGAAGAAGGCAAAGCGCGAATCACCCCCGGCCTTTTTGGCGGCGATGTTCCAGCCAGCGTGAATCAGACCCGCCAATAAAATCAGTGCGAAGGCTTGCAAGGACATGAGAGAGACTCAGAAACGAAAAAGGCTGCGCACTGCGCAGCCTGAAAGCTTGGGCGAACAACTTTAATCGACCTTGCGCCCGGGAATCAATGCCAGAAACTCACGGCGCAAGGTGGGGTCCTTCAGGAACGCGCCGCGCATGACCGAGTTCAGCATCTTGCTGTCTTTCTCGCGCACACCGCGCCAGGACATGCAAAAGTGCGAGCACTCCATGACCACTGCCAGGCCGTCTGGGCGTGTTTTTTCCATGATCAAATCGGCCAGCTGAATGATGCCCTCTTCCTGGATCTGCGGGCGGCCCAGCACCCAGTCCACCAGCCGTGCATATTTGGACAGGCCAATCACATTGGTGTTCTTGTTGGGCATCACGCCAATCCAGACCTTGCCCATTACCGGGCACAGGTGGTGGCTGCAGGCGCTGCGCACCGTGATCGGGCCGACGATCATCAACTCGTTGAGGTGCTTGCCGTTGGGGAACTCCGTGATCTTGGGCGCTGTGTGGTAGCGGCCGGCGAACACTTCCTTGAGGTACATCTTGGCCACACGGCGCGCCGTGGCCTGGCTGTTGTGATCATTGACGGTGTCAATCACCATGCTGTCCAGCACACCCTGCATCTTCGCCTCGACCTCGTCGAGCAATAGCTCCAGCTCACCGGGTTCGATGAAGTCTGCAATATTGTCGTTGGCGTGAAAGCTCTGCCCGGCTGCCTGAACGCGTTCGCGAATCTTGACAGAAACGGGGGTGCCTTGCGGGTCAACGCCTGCGGGCTGTTTGTCGGATGCAGCAACCAAATCTTGAAACATGGGCGGATGGTAACAGTGAATCAGCGGGCCGACAGACCCTATGGAAATGCCTGCAGCCTCAGAGCTTAAACTCGGCAATCAGGGGCAAGTGGTCCGACATGCGCCACCAGATACGGCCTTGTGGCACCAGCAGGCTCAAAGGCTCCAGCCCGCGTACATACACATGGTCCAGCTGGGCCAGCGGCAGGCGCGAGGGATAGGTGAACGTGCTGCTGTCACCGTCATATTCGTACATGCCAAAACCGGCCAGCATGCGCTTGATGTGATGGCCCCAGTCGTTGAAATCTCCGGCCACCACCACAGGAGCCCCGGGGGGCACCTCATGCTCGATGAACTGGTGCAGCTGTTGAATCTGGCGCACGCGGCTGCCCGCAATCAGGCCCAGATGCACCACCACGGTATGCACCGAGCGGCCCTGGAACATCACCTCGGCATGCAGCAGACCCCGCTGCTCAAAACGGTGGTCAGACACATCCAGGTGCTTGATGTCACGCACCGGCCAGCGCGACAGCAGCGCATTGCCGTGCTCGCCATCGCGCGTGTAGGCATTCGTGTGATAGACCGCTTCATAGCCATCAGGGGCCAGAAACTCTGCCTGACCCACTGCGGGCCAGTTGTCAAAATACACCGCCTCGCGCCGGTTCATCTTGCGCACTTCCTGCAGGCACACGATGTCGGCATCCAACTGTTCCACGGCCAGGCCCAGGTTGTAGATTTCCAGGCGCCGCGTCGGCCCCAGGCCCTGCACGCCCTTGTGAATGTTGTAGGTTGCCACGCGCAGCACCCCGGGTTCGGGCGGCACAATGATGCCCGACTCCGTGGTCGTTGCGGCAGACAGGGGGAACTGGGGCTCAGAGGTCATGCGGCAAGAAAAGCTGGCAAATGAAGAATGGCTTCGGCGTTCGAGGGCGCATAGCAGCGGTCAGCGGCTTCACGCCAAGGATGCCAAGCAAACGCGGTGTGTTCACGCGGATTCAAGGTCACGTGTGCGTAGGACGGCAACTGAAGCCCGAAAACCCGCTCGGTATTGCTGCACACACCCGGTGCGTAGCGGTGCAGCCACTGTGGATAGATCGGGTAGATGTTTTCAAGTTCCCAATCGTGCAGCAGGCAACCCGGGGCATGGACGTTGATACCCGTCTCTTCCGCCACCTCACGTGCAGCCACCTGCGCCCAGGGCTCGGCTTCAAAATCTTTGCTGCCTGTGACCGATTGCCAGAACTCGCCACCCAAACCATCGCCTTGCGTGCGCTGCAGCAACAGCACATCGCCCTGCCGGGTGTAGATGACCACCAAGACCGATTGCGCAATTTTGTAAGCCACAGGCTGCTGCATACATCCCATCTTCACACCAAACGCGGGCGCCCCATGAAAAAAGCCTTTGCGTTTCCGCAAAGGCTTTGTGCTTTTTTGGCCTCTAGCGCTCGTACATCAAGCGCTTGTAGCTATGACTTTATGAGTCATCGTTACACAGCTTTCACTGCATCAGGGTTGCGCAGCTTGATGTGCAGCTCGCGCAATTGCTTTTCGTCCACAGGCGAAGGCGCTTGTGTCAACAAGTCTTGAGCGCGCTGTGTCTTGGGGAATGCAATCACGTCGCGGATCGACTCAGAGCCGGTCATCAAAGTGATCAGACGGTCCAAACCGAAGGCCAGACCACCGTGGGGAGGCGCACCGTATTGCAATGCGTCCAACAGGTAGCCGAACTTAGCGCGCTGCTGCTCGGGCGTGATGTGCAGGGCTTCAAACACCTTGGCTTGCACGTCGGCACGGTGGATACGCACCGAGCCACCGCCCAGTTCCCAACCGTTCAGCACCATGTCGTAGGCCTTGGCGATGCACTTGCCGGGATCGGTGGCCATGAACTCTTCGTGGCCATCCTTGGGAGATGTGAAGGGGTGGTGCACCGCCACCCAACGGCCTGTTTCTTCGTCGTGTTCGAACATGGGGAAGTCCACCACCCACAGCGGTGCCCACTTGTCTTCGAACAGACCGTTCTTCTTACCAAACTCGCTGTGACCGACCTTCAAACGCAGCGCGCCGATGGAGTCGTTCACAACCTTTTCCTTGTCCGCACCGAAGAACAGCAGATCGCCGTCTTGTGCGCCGGTGCGCTTCAAGATTTCTGCGATAGCGGCATCGTGCAGGTTCTTCACGATGGGCGACTGCAGACCGTCACGGCCCTTGGCCACTTCGTTGACCTTGATCCAGGCCAGGCCCTTGGCACCGTAGATCTTGACGAACTCGGTGTAGCCATCGATCTCGCCACGCGAGATGTGGGCGCCACCGGGCACGCGCAGGGCCACCACACGGCCACCCTTGGTGGTAGCGGGGGTCGAGAAGACCTTGAAGTCCACATCCTTCATGCAATCGGTCAGCTCGGTGAATTCGAGCTTGACGCGCAGGTCAGGCTTGTCCGAACCAAACCGGAAGGCCGCATCTTGGTACGTCATGATCGGGAATTCGCCCAAGTCCACGTTCAGCTGCTGTTGGAACACTTCCTTGATCATCTGCTGGAAGATCGCGCGGATTTCTTCTTCGTTCAGGAACGAAGTTTCGCAGTCGATCTGTGTGAATTCAGGCTGGCGGTCAGCGCGCAAGTCTTCGTCGCGGAAGCACTTGGTGATCTGGTAGTAGCGGTCAAAGCCCGAGACCATCAGCATCTGCTTGTACAGCTGGGGCGACTGAGGCAGCGCGAAGAACTGACCGTCGTGCACACGCGAAGGCACCAGGTAGTCGCGGGCGCCTTCGGGGGTCGACTTGCCCAGCATGGGCGTTTCGATGTCGATGAAGCCCAGCTTGTCCAGGAAGTTACGCACCTGGATCGATGTCTTGTAGCGCAGCATCAGGTTGCGCTGCATTTGGGGGCGACGCAGATCCATCACGCGGTTGGTCAAACGCACGTTTTCGGACAGGTTGTCGTCATCCACCTGGAAGGGAGGTGTGACGGCGGCGTTGAGCACGTTCAGCTCGTGACACAGCACTTCGATCTGGCCGCTCTTGAGCTTGTCGTTGGTCGTGCCAGCAGGACGCGCACGCACCACGCCCTTCACTTGGACGCAGAACTCGTTGCGGATCTCTTCGGCCACCTTGAACATGTCAGGGCGGTCAGGATCGCACACCACCTGCACATAACCTTCGCGGTCGCGCAGGTCAATAAAGATCACGCCACCGTGGTCACGGCGACGATTCACCCAGCCGCACAGGGTAACGGTTTCGCCCATTCGGGCTTCGGTCACAAGACCGCAATATTCAGAGCGCATGGCCATGGTCTATCTTCCTGCGCCTCAGGGGACGCGCTTTTTTGGGTTGTTTATCGTTCTTCGTCCGGCACAGGCAGGGGCGGAGGCACCACCACACCCATCGAGACGATGTACTTGAGCGCAGCGTCCACGCTCATTTCAAGTTCCACACAGTCACTCTTGCGCATCAGCACAAAGTAACCGCCTGTCGGGTTGGGCGTGGTCGGCACGAACACGCTCACAAACTCATCGCGCAAGTAGCTGGCCACCTCGCCAGCTGGTGTGCCCGTAATAAAGGCCACCGTCCACACGCCTTCGCGTGGCCACTGCACCAACACGGCCGTGCGAAATGCATTGCCGTTGTCGGAGAACACCGTGTCAGACACCTGTTTGACGCTGGAATAAATCGAGCGTACCACTGGTATGCGGGTGATGAGGGCATCACCCCAAGTCACCAACTTGCGGCCTACAAAATTACTGGCGATTGCCCCGATGGAGAGCAGCACCACCAGCGTCAGGATGACCCCGAAGCCCGGGATGTGCATGCCCAGCAGATGATCGGGCTGCCAGTCGGCGGGCAACAGATAGAGGGTCTGGTCCAGCGTGCTGATGATCCAGTGCAGCACCCAGACGGTGATCACACCCGGCACGATGACCAACAAGCCGGTAAACAGCCATTTACGCAATGCAGACATGGTGCGCATCAAGCCTCGGTGGCGGCGGGGCAACCCGCTGCAGCACAGGCGCTGCCGCCGTTGTCACAGGCGGCTGCGGGCGCAGCCGACGCACTGCTGCTGGTGCCGCCCTTGAAATCGGTGGCATACCAGCCCGTGCCTTTGAGCTGAAAGCCCGGGGCAGTCAGCTGCTTGGAAAATGCAGCAGCGCCGCAGGCCGGACAATCGGTCAGCGGGGCAGCAGACATCTTCTGGAGAACATCCTTGGCGTGGCCACAGGCGCCACACTTGTACGCATAAATCGGCATAGCTTCAGATCAGCTCAGCTTTGGGCTTAAGTAGAGAATTCGCAAAACCCTCAATTATAGGCAGCCCTACTTTTTTTGCCGTAACAAGTGGGCTTGCACCTGGCAACAAAAAGGGCGCGTATGCGCCCTTTTTGAGAATCTGTCCCCGATGGACGGTGCCTTATTCGGTTTTGCTGCCTTGATAGTGCATGACATGGCCATGCTGGTTGGGGATGAACTGGGGCGCCAGGGAGCCAAAGATCATGCCGGCAAACGCTGCCATCAAGCCTGCCAGCTGCTGCGGGAATGCATCGGCCCAGCCCGGCATGAAGATGAACATCAGCCACACGCCCAGGCCCAGGGCCACCGCCAGCAAGGCACCTTGGGTGGTGGCACGCTTCCAGTACAGACCACAGACCAGCGGCACAAAAGCACCCACCAGCGGCACTTGATAGGCCCCTGCCACCATTTCATAGATGGAGCTGTCTTGCATGCTGATGGCATACACCAGCACACAGAGGGTGAACACCACCACGGTCACGCGCATGGCTTTGAGGGTCTGTGCATCGCTCATGCCCGGCTTGATGTTGCGCAGCACGTTTTCCACAAACGAGGTCGAAGGCGCCAGCATGGTGGCCGAAGCGGTCGACATGATGGCCGACAGCAGCGCGCCAAAGAAGGCGATCTGCAGCGCGACGGGCATGTGCTCCATCACCAAGGTGGGCAAAATCTTCTGTGGGTCATCCGCCATCAGCGCTTCGGTGGCCTCGGGCATGATCAACACCGCTGCCGTCACCACAAACATGGGGATGAAGGCAAAGCAGATGTACAGCGCACCACCGATGATGGGACCCAGGCGGGCCACGTTCTCATCCTTGGAGGACATCACGCGCTGGAACACGTCTTGCTGCGGGATAGAGCCCAGCATCATGGTGATGGCCGCTGCAAAGAAGAACAGCCAAGTCTTCAGGTCCGCATCCACCGGGAAGAACTGCATCTTGCCTTCGGCCACGGCAAAGTCGATCACCTTGTCGGCGCCGCCCGCCAGATCCCCGGCAAACCAGGCAATCGCGGCCAGACCCACACAGATCACGACCATCTGCACCAAGTCGGTGATGGCCACCGACCACATGCCGCCAAACAGCGTGTAGACCAGCACGATCAGCGTGCCCAGCACCATGCCTTGCACCAGCGACAGGGCGCCGCCGGTCAGCAGGTTGAACACCAGACCCAGGGCCGTTACCTGCGCTGCCACCCAGCCCAGGTAGCTGAAGATGATGATGACCGAGCACACCAGCTCGATGGTCCTGCCAAAGCGCAGGCGGTAGTAGTCACCAATCGTGATGAGGTTCTTCTTGTAGAGCTTGTAGGCAAAGAACAGGCCCACCAGAATCAGGCAGAAACCTGCGCCAAACGGATCTTCCACCACGCCGCCCAGGCCTTTTTGCACAAACACGGCCGAGACACCCAGCACCAGCTCCGAGCCGAACCATGTCGCAAACGTCGTCGCCACCACGATGTACAGCGGCAAATTACGCCCCGCCACCGCATAGTCCGCCGTGTTGTTCACACGGCGCGCAGCGTACAGACCAATGCCGATGGACACCAACAGGTACACGGCGATAAAGGTAATCAGCATGGTGGCTGCTCCCCCCGAAAAAAGAAGAAGTTGTTGAAATTTTGAGGCGCGATTATGGGCATGAACCCACACCCGTTCGCAGAAAAAAACGCGGCCTGTCTGCTTGCGACCACAAATAAAAAAGAGCGCCTTGCGCTTGACCTCTCTGGATTTGCGAGTGATATCACTCTTAAAGCCTTTAAGAACAAGCGCTAGGCGCTCTCTTTATTTGCAGATAAGTGCTTGCTTACACAGCAAGCCCACTACCAAGCCAGCGTTAGAAAACCCGAAACCGCGTAAGGATTTGCATGGCCAACATGCCCAGTACAAACCCCAATCCGCCGTAAACCAGGCCCTGCAGCAAGCGATTGGTGCGCCGCTGCTCACGAAGCAACTCCTGTACCAATTGCTGATCAGGCCCGTTTTTCTGCTGCAGATAGCCATAGACCAGGCGCGGCAGCCCAGGGATGAGCTTGGCGTAGCGCGGCGCCTCGGCCTGCAGCTCGCGCCAAAAGCGCTGAGGGCCCATTTGCTCGAGCATCCACTTCTCCAGAAATGGCTTGGCCGTGCTCCACAGATCCAGGTTCGGGTCGAGCTGGCGACCCAGCCCTTCGATGTTCAGCAGCGTCTTTTGCAGCAGCACCAGCTGCGGCTGAATCTCGACCTGGAAACGACGCGACGTCTGGAACAGGCGCATCAGCACCATGCCCAGCGAAATTTCAGCCAGCGGACGGTCAAAGTAAGGCTCACACACGGCGCGAATCGCTGCTTCCAGCTCTTCCACCCGGGTGGTTGCAGGCACCCAGCCACTTTCGATGTGCAGTTGCGCCACGCGCTTGTAGTCGCGGCGGAAGAAGGCCAGAAAGTTCTGCGCCAGATACTCTTTGTCGAACTCGGTGAGCGTGCCGACAATGCCAAAGTCCAGCGAGATATATCGCCCGAAGGTGGCGGGATCCAGGCTGACCATGATGTTGCCCGGGTGCATGTCGGCGTGGAAGAAGCCATCACGGAACACCTGGGTGAAAAACAGCGTGACGCCATCGCGTGCCAGCTGCGGAATGTCCACCCCGGCGTCGCGCAAGCGCTCCACCTGGCTGATGGGTACACCCTGCATGCGCTCCATCACCATCACCTCGGCATGGCAGTAATCCCAGAATATCTCGGGGATCAGCACCAGGTCCAGCCCTTCCATGTTGCGGCGCAGCTGCGCCGCGTTAGAGGCCTCACGGATCAGGTCCAGCTCGTCGTGCAGGTAGTTGTCAAACTCGGCCACCACCTGGCGGGGCTTGAGGCGCTTGCCGTCACTGGAGAGCTTTTCGACCCAGCCCGCCATCATGTGCATGAGGGCCAGATCCTTGTCGATCACCGACTTCATCCCGGGGCGCAACACCTTCACCGCCACATCGCGCGTCTGGCCATCACGGTCACGCACGGTGGCAAAGTGCACCTGCGCAATCGATGCGCTGGCCACAGGCGTGCGCTCGAAGCTGGTGAAAATCTGGTCCAGCGGCTTGCGGAAGCTGCGCTCGATCGTATTCACCGCAATTTGCGAATCAAACGGTGGCACGCGGTCTTGCAGCTTGGCCAGCTCTTCGGCCACATCGGGTGGCATCAAGTCGCTGCGTGTGGAAAGCACCTGGCCAAACTTCACAAAGATGGGCCCCAGCTGCTCCAGCGCCTCACGCAGGCGCTGCCCGCGCGGAGCCTCCAGCTTGCGGCCGATGGTCAGCACACGGCGCAGCGTGTTCAGCGTGGGGTGCTTGAAGCTCGAGAGCACCAGCTCATCGAGCCCATAGCGCAGCACCACCCAGACGATGGTGAAGCCTCGGAAGAATCGGCTCATTGCTGCGCGCCGCCCGAAGGCATACGGCCACCGACAAACTGGCGCACCGCGCCGGCCACCGTGCGGCCAATGCTGGCCAGCGTGTGCGCGGGCACATCTCCCATGATGCGGGCCATGTCTTCTTCGACATCCCACTCCACGTTGTCGACCAGCCAGTGAATGTCTGCCGCCAGTTGCACATCGCCTTCGATGCGCAGATTGGGCTTACCGCCGCTGAGCGCGGTTTGCGCCAGTGCCAGCGGGTTGCTGTCCAGAATTTCCAGCTGCAGATCGGGTTCTGCGCCTTCGGCCGCCAAATTCAGCAGGCCAGCAGGCGTCACCACCAGCGCCATATTGAAGTTGCGCCACTGCACACGGGCCACGCGCCCTTTTTGGCGCACCAGGCGCTCCATGGCTTCGCGCTCCTGCATCAACACATGGTTGAGAAACAGCACGGCGCGCTGCTGGGTTTCGTGGACGAGCCAGCTTGGTGGCTGCACGACTTCAACCGCGCGCTCCACTAAACCGTTCAGGAATGAAAAAGGGGACTGTGTTGCCATAGTCCCCTGATTATTCCTGAAGTGGAAAGTTTTTTAACCTAAGGCTTGTAAACCCGCAACCAACCATCCACTGGAGTTGTCTTTGGGCTTGGCCATATTCCACACTTCCCGGAAGGGGCTGGGGCCTGCGGAGGGCTCTTCGCGGATCAGGCCCGAAAATTCCACACTGGCCATGTAGGAATCTCCCAAATCTTCGATCCCCAGCAGCTGGCCATCAATCATGAGCACATCGGTTTGGTTGGGTGCGCCGCCACTTTCGGCTTCACGCGCTTCCAACTGGTGCTTGATTTCAGCCAGCATCTCGTCCGTCATCATGGAACGCAGGGTGGAAATATCGCCCTTGTCCCATGCGGCTTGCAGGGTCACGAAGTTGCGCTTGGCTGCGTCGAGGAAGCCATTGGCATCAAAGTCGGCAGGCACATCCCAGCTGGAGGCTGCGGGCGTCAGGCCGGCACCAATCATCGAGCCGTGCGCACCACCTAGAATCTGCTCCCAGGGGCGTGCCGATGCATCGTTGCCCACGTTCTGGGGCTTGTACTGTGGAGGTGTCGCCACGGCATCCGGCTGCACAGGGGCACCAGCGCCCTGGAAGGCAAACGGCGACGCAGCGGCAGTCGCCGGCTTTTTGTTGGCACGCGCACGCAGGATGGCGCCAATGACCACCATCACCACCAATGCCAACAGGCCAAACATCAACATATTGGCAAATGCCTCGCCAAAGCCCAGTGAGTTGGCCAGCCAGGCCAGGCCCAGGCCGGCTGCCAGGCCACCCAGCATGGCGCCCCAAGGCTTCTTGGCGGGCGCTGCCGCAGGCGCAGCAGGCTTGGCCGCAGCGGTATTGGACTGTGCGTTCGAAGGCTGCGCAGGGCGCGCAGGCGGAGCGGCTGGAGGTGTGGCCTGGCGCTGTGTCACGCCGCTGGACTGTTTGCCGAAGGAGCCACCGCCCCCCATGCGTTTGGCTTCTGCCAGGGGATGCATGACGACCAACGCCGTCGCCAAAGTCACTGCCCACACCTTCTTCATCGTTCTATCTCCGCTTAAATTCAAATTCACTGCTGCTTAGCCAAACCCGGCAAAAAAACTATGCATGAGGCTGCACTCCCTGCTCAGCACTTGATACCCACGTGCAGGGCCACAATGCCCGCCGACATGTTGTGGTAGTCCACGTGCCCGAATCCGGCCGCCTGCATCATGGTCTTGAGCTCTTCTTGCCCAGGGTGCATGCGAATGGATTCCGCCAGGTAGCGGTAGCTGTCGGGGTCACCGGCCACCATCGAGCCCATCTTGGGCAGCATGTTGAAGGAGTACCAGTCATACACCTTCTCCAGCGGCTTGGCGACCTTGGAGAATTCCAGCACCAGCAGCTTGCCGCCGGGCTTGAGCACGCGATTCATTTCTTTGAGCGCCGCATCCTTGTGCGTCATATTGCGCAGGCCAAACGCCACGCTGACCAGATTGAAATGGCCATCGGGGAAAGGCAGCTTTTCCGCATCGCACACCAAGGTGGGCAGCAAGATGCCCTTGTCGGTCAGTCGATCACGGCCCACGCGCAGCATGGCTTCGTTGATGTCGGTGTGCACCACGGTACCGCTGGCGCCCACCTTCTTGGAAAACGCCATGGACAAATCGCCCGTGCCGCCTGCAATATCGAGCACCTGGTCGCCCTCTTTGAGGTTGGCCACCATGACGGTATAGGCCTTCCAGGCGCGGTGCAAACCGGCCGACATCAAGTCGTTCATGACGTCGTACTTGGACGCCACCGAGTCAAACACGCCACGCACGCGGCTGGCTTTTTCTTTCTCGTCGACTGTCTGGAATCCAAAGTGTGTGCTGCTCATAAGCTTCAAATGTAAGCAGGACGCTGCGCTGAGACCAGCGACAACCCCGCGTACTCGCAGGGCATACAGTGCCTGAGTCAAAAGTCTGTACCGGAAAGTCGCTTTGACAGCCTGACTTCCCAGCTACGTTAAATATAGCATTGCACTGCCAGTCAGCTGAAAACCCGAGGATTTCACCTGTGACTGCAATGCATCAAATGCTGGGCAAGGGCGTCAAAAAAACACTTTGCCAATCAATATCTTGCGCTTTCACTGCGCCAACCCCGGGTTGCCAGGGCTGCGCCGATCAGCTGCCGCAACCGCAGGCGCCGCTGCCACAACCACCGCCCGTGGCAGGCTCTGCCGCACTGCTGCTGGAGCCGCAACCACCACCGGTGCCGCAGCTGCCGCCCGCTTTTTCGGGCATGGGGGTGTCGCGGTCCACACCTGCAGCTTGCAGGCGTGCCAAGTATTCCGCCCACAGCGCATCTTGCTGGGAGCCCAGTTCGTACAGGTAGTTCCAGGTGAACAGGCCGCTTTCGTGGCCATCGCTGAAAAACGGCTTGATGGCGTAGTTGCCCACCTGCTCGATGTTGTCGATGGTGACGTTGCGCTTGCCCGTCTGCAGCACTTCCTGACCGGGGCCGTGGCCCTGGACTTCTGCCGAGGGCGAATACACGCGCATCAGCTCAAAGGGCAGGCGAAAGCTCTTGCCGTCGGAATAGCCGATCTCGAGCACGCGCGAGGCTTCGTGCACCGTCAGCGATTGGGGGAGAGGCATGTCTACCATGGAATGCTACCTATCAAAACAATAGCTGCATGCGCTGGCAGATAGCCAACTTCAGCAATAAAACTGGCTGAAGTGCTTATTTACCGAGCGCAAGCCGCTCATATTTATATTCAAACCCACCGCGCCAATGCGCTGACGATGGCCGCATCGCAGGCTGCGATGCCTGGATGCAATTGTGCTTCGCGCGCCAAATCGCGTTCACGCAAGGGGTTTGCCCAGACCGACGCAGGGAAGTGGCTGTCCCAGTCATAGCGCGCAATCACATGCCAGTGCAGGTGCGGCACCATGTTACCGAGGGCTGCCAGATTGATCTTGGTGGGCTGCAGGTGCGTGCGCATCACGCGCTCCACCTCAGCCACCACTGCCATGCAGGTGTTGCGGTCGGACTCGGACAAGTCCGACAACTCGGCCGCATGCGCCATCCAGATCACGCGGTAAAAGCCCGGAAAGCCCGCTTCTTGCGCACGGATCACGCGCAGCTGCGCACCCTGCCAGACGGGCTGACCGCCCGCCTCCTGGCACAAGACGCAGGCCGCGCTCACAGCAGCACCCGCTCAATCCCGCCGGCGTTGGCGCGGTTCACGTACTCGGGCATCCAGTTGTCACCCAGGATCTGCTTGGCCATTTCCACCACGATGTAGTCGGCTTCCAGCAGACCGTTTTGCAGGTCGTTGCCGTAACGGCTCAGGCCTTGCAAGCAGCTGGGGCAGCTGGTCAGGATCTTGACGTTGTCCTTGGCACCCACCGAGCCATTGGCGCGCAGCGCGGCCTCACCCTGGCGCAGCTCATCTTCCTTGCGGAAGCGGATCTGCGTGGAGATGTCGGGGCGCGAGACACCCAGCGTGCCCGATTCACCGCAGCAGCGGTCGCTCTTGAGCACACCATCACCGACCAAGGCCTTCACGGTCTTCATCGGGTCCTGCAGCTTCATGGGGCTGTGGCAAGGGTCGTGGTAGAGGTAACCGCCCTGTGCGCCATCCGCCGCGCCGGGCAGAGTGATGCCCTTTTCCAGCAGGTATTCGTGGATGTCGATGATGCGGCAGCCCGGGAAGATCTTGTCGAACGCGTAGCCCTGCAACTGGTCATAGCAGGTGCCGCAGCTGACCACCACGGTCTTGATGTCCAGGTAGTTCAGCGTGTTGGCCACGCGGTGGAACAGCACCCGGTTGTCCGTGATCATCTTGTCGGCCACGTCGTACTGGCCCGAGCCGCGTTGCGGATAGCCGCAGCACAGATAGCCCGGGGGCAGCACGGTTTGCACACCGGCATGCCACAGCATGGCCTGCGTGGCCAGACCCACCTGGCTGTACAGACGCTCCGATCCGCAACCGGGGAAATAGAACACGGCCTCGGTATCGGCAGTGGTGCTCTTGGGGTCGCGAATGATAGGAACGTAGTCCTTGTTCTCGATGTCCAGCAGCGCACGCGCTGTCTTGGTGGGCAGGCCGCCGGGCAGCTTCTTGTTCACAAAGTGAATCACCTGCTCCTTGATGGGCGGCTTGCCCACGGTGGCTGGCGGATGCTTCATCTGCGGTTTGGCCACCGCATGCAGCAGATCCGACGCTAGGCGCTGTGCCTTGAAGCCAATCCCCACCATGCCCTTGCGCAGCACATTGATGGTGTCGGGGTTGGTGGCGTTCAACATGGCCATGGCCATCTTGTTGCCCGGATTGAAGCTCTTCTTGCCCATCTTGCGCAGCAGATTGCGCATGTTCATGGTCACGTCGCCAAAGTCAATCTTGACCGGGCAAGGCGTGAAGCACTTGTGGCAGACAGTGCAGTGGTCGGCCACGTCTTCAAACTCTTGCCAGTGCTTGATCGACACACCGCGGCGCGTTTGCTCTTCGTACAGGAAGGCTTCGACCAAAAGCGAGGTGGCCAAAATCTTGTTGCGCGGCGAATACAGCATGTTCGCGCCCGGAATGTGCGTGTTGCACACGGGCTTGCACTTGCCGCAGCGCAGGCAGTCTTTGACCGAATCGGCAATGGCGCCAATATCGGACTGCTGCATGATCAGCGACTCGTGCCCCATCAGGCCAAACGATGGCGTGTAGGCGTTGGTCAAATCGGCATACATCAGCGCTTCGCGCGGAGACTCGGCCGGCACCAGGCCGTTCTTTTCGCGAATCAGCTTGCCGCGGTTAAAGCGGCCCTGCGGATCCACGCGCTGCTTGTAGTCGGCAAAGGGCTGCAGCTCTTCATCGCTCAGGAATTCGAGCTTGGTGATACCAATCCCGTGCTCACCGGAGATCACCCCATCCAGGCTGCGTGCCAGTTGCATGATGCGCGCCACGGCTTCGTGGGCGGTCTGCAGCATCTCGTAGTCGTCAGAGTTGACGGGGATGTTGGTGTGCACATTGCCGTCGCCGGCATGCATGTGCAGCGCCACCCACACGCGGCCCTTGAGCACGCGCTGGTGCACCTGCACCGCTTCTGCCAGCACAGGCTTGAAAGCCTCGCCGTTGAAAATCTGCGCCAGCGGCGTCTTGATCTGGGTTTTCCAGCTGGCACGCAGGCTGTGGTCTTGCAGCTGTGGGAACAGTGTGGCCACTTCGGCCAGCCAACCGCTCCACTGATCGCGCACGTCCTGCACCAAGGCAATCGCCTGGTGCACGCGGTCTTCCAGCAGCTCCGCCGTTGGAATCTCGCCCGCATCGTCCTGCTTGCCCAGCGGCAGATTGCCGTTTTGGAAGAACGCCAGCAAGGCATCGCACAGCTTGAGCTTGTTGCGCAGGCTCAGCTCAATATTGATGCGCTCGATACCGTCGGTGTACTCGGCCATGCGCGGCAACGGAATCACTACGTCTTCATTGATCTTGAAGGCGTTGGTGTGCTTGGAAATCGCGGCCGTGCGCTTGCGATCCAGCCAGAATTTCTTGCGCGCTTCGGCGCTGATGGCGACAAAGCCTTCGCCGTTGCGCGAATTGGCAATGCGCACCACTTCGCTGGTCACGCGCGCCACTTCGTCGGCGTCATCGCCCACGATGTCGCCAATCAGCACCATCTTGGGCAGATGGCCGTTGCCCTTCTTGGACTTGGTGGCGTAACCCACCGCCTTCAGGTAGCGGTCATCCAGGTGTTCGAGGCCCGCGAGCAGCACACCGCTGCGCTTTTGCTCCTCGAACATATAGTCTTTGATTTCCACGATCGAGGGCACGGCGTCCTTGGCATTGCCAAAGAACTCCATGCACACCGTACGCACATTGCTCGGCATGCGGTGCACGATCCAGCGCGCGCTGGTGATCAGGCCGTCGGTGCCTTCCTTTTGCACCCCGGGCAGGCCCGAGAGGAACTTGTCGGTCACGTCTTTGCCCAGGCCTTCCTTGCGGAATTTGTGGCCAGGAATATCCAGGCGTTCCGTGCGAATGGGCGTCTTGCCATCGGCCTGAAAGTAGCGCAGCTCAAAGCTGGCCATCTCTGCATCGTGAATCTTGCCCAGGTTGTGCCCCACACGGGTCACTTCCAGCCATTCGGCATCGGGCGTCACCATGCGCCAGCTGGCCAGGTTGTCCAGCGCCGTGCCCCACAGCACAGCCTTCTTGCCACCCGCATTCATGGCGATATTGCCGCCAATGCACGAGGCTTCGATCGAGGTGGGGTCGACCGCGAACACAAAACCAGCGCGCTCGGCCGCATCGGCCACGCGCTGGGTCACCACACCGGCTTCGGTCCACACGGTAGGCACCGGGTGCTCCACGCCGGGCAGCATGACTTTCTCGACCTCGGTGATGGCCTGCAGCTTTTCGGTGTTGATGACCACCGAGCGCCAGGTCAGTGGAATCGCACCACCGGTGTAGCCGGTACCACCCCCACGAGGGATGATGGTCAGCTCCAGCTCAATACAGCCCTTGACCAGCAGCGCCATCTCTTCTTCGGTGTCTGGCGTCAGCACCACAAAGGGGTACTCCACGCGCCAGTCGGTCGCATCGGTCACATGGCTGACGCGCGAGAGGCCGTCAAACTTGATGTTGTCCTTGTGCGTGAGCTTGCCCAGCGTCTTGCGCACACGGTGGCGCAAAGAGGCTGCTTCTTCAAACATCCGGTCGAATTCACGCACCGCGCGGTTGGCGGCATCGATCAGCTCCACGACCAGCGCATCACGGTGCACATCGTCTTGGGGCATGCGGCGCTTTTGCACTTCCGCCATGCGATGCTGCAAGGCCTCCACCAGCAGCTTGCGGCGGTCCGGGCTGTGCAGCAAATCGTCTTGCAGATACGGGTTGCGCTGCACCACCCACATATCACCCAGCACCTCATAGAGCATGCGGGCGGATCGGCCGGTCTGACGCTCTTGTCGCAGCTGGTTGAGCACACTCCATGCGGAGGTACCCAATAAGCGAATCACGATTTCCTTGTCGGAAAACGAGGTGTAGTTATAGGGAATCTCACGGAGACGGGCAGGTTCGGCAGCGTGGTTGACCAGCGCTGCCTGCGCAATCGGTGCATTCATGGATGTAGACCGGGTTGGGCGCGGGGGCGCACCTAAGTCATGGGGAAAACGATTTTAAGCCAGCCCCTGAACTCTGTTGACACAACTGCAATAGACCCGACTCCCCAATTGCCAAAAGCTTCTCGCTATGGTTTTGTTCTCTTTTCACCACTACGCAATAGCCACAATTGCGCTCAAAAATCATCAAAAAAGAAAAAAATTCGCGTCAATCCTAGTTTCGATTTTTTTCTTGGCTTCTAGAATGGCGCCACTGTCGCCGGCCAATTTACAGTTTGTAAAGAATATGGACGGGTGTGCGGTACGCCAGTCATAAAGCCACATACTGGAGGCGTGGCTGTCATAAAAGTGCAGCATTCGTTCATACGATGAAGGCACTAGTTTCTACACGTAGAGGAGTTTTCCATGCAATACAAGCAAATCGCCCTGTCTGCGGTACTCGCCGCAACCACACTGGGCGCCGCCAATGCGGCCACTGAAATCCAGTGGTGGCATTCGATGACCGCCGTGAACAACGAGTGGGTTACCGATCTGGCCAAGCAATTCAACGAAAGCCAAAGCGAAGTCAAAGTGGTGCCTACATTCAAGGGCCAGTATGACGAAAGCATGACAGCGGCCATCGCAGCTTTCCGCTCCGGCAACGCTCCGCACATCCTGCAAGTGTTTGAAGTGGGCACCGCCACCATGATGGCTTCCAAGGGCGCTACCGTGCCCGTGGGCAAGGTGATGGCCGATGCTGGCGCCAAGTTTGACCCCGCAGCCTACATCCCTGCCGTGGCCGGTTACTACACCGCCCCCAACGGCCAGATGCTGAGCTTCCCGTTCAACAGCTCCACCACCATCTTCTATTACAACAAGGACGCCTTCAAGAAGGCTGGCCTGAACGCCGACGTGGCCCCCAAGACGTGGCCTGAAGTGTTTGCCGCCGCCAAGAAGCTCAAGGAATCGGGCCACAGCTGCCCCATGACCCTGGCATGGAATGGCTGGACCCAGCTGGAATCCTTCTCCACCTGGCACAACGTGGAAATGGCTTCCCACCAGAACGGTCTGGGCAAGGAAGGCTACAAGGCACGACTGAAGGTGAACTCCCCCCTGCACGTCAAGCACATCGACAACCTGGCTGCTGCAGCCAAGGCCGGTGAGTATGTGTACAAGGGCCGTGGTTCTACCGCCCAGGCTTCTTTCGTTTCTGGCGAGTGCGCCATGATCCAGACATCGTCTGGCTTCTACGGTGACGTGGCCAAGAACGCCAAGTTTGCCTACGCACTGGCTCCCCTGCCTTACTACGACGATGTGAAGGGTGCCCCCCAGAACACCGTGATCGGCGGCGCTTCGCTGTGGGTCATGGCTGGCAAGAAGGCCGAAGAGTACAAGGCCGTGGCCAAGTTCTTCGAATTCCTGTCCAAGCCTGAAATCCAGGCTGCTTCGCACCAGCGCACTGGCTACCTGCCTATCACGACCGAAGCGTTCAAGATGACCGAGAAGGCTGGCTTCTACGCCAAGAACCCCGGCACTGACGTGGCTGTGAACCAGATGATCCGCAAGGTGACCGATAACTCGCGCGGTATCCGCCTGGGTAACTATGTGCAGATCCGCACCATCGAGGACGAAGAACTCGAACAAGTGTGGGCTGGCAAGCAGTCTGGCAAGCAAGCCCTGGACAACATCGTCAAGCGTGGCGATGAACTGCTGGCGCGCTTTGAGCGCTCCGCTGGTGGCAAGTAACCCCCCCCCTGCAGAAGGGCTAATACCCTTCTGAGTTACACGGTACAGCCGCTGCGTAGTTGCCGCAGCGGCTGTCAGCTAGGCACAATACGCGCACATTCGATTACATGTAGTGTTTCGACTTTGTTCGTTTTGACGCGAATTCAGTCCGCACCACGCGATGCATCTCACTTTCCTCCGCGGCTGTCATAGGCTCCGGCGGTTTTTTATTTTGTGACCATCATGGAAAAACGCGTACTTTTCCGATCGCAATGGCTCCCTTGGGCATTGATCATGCCCCAGCTGCTCATCATTGCGATTTTCTTCTTCTGGCCTGCTGGCCAAGCCATCTTGCAGTCCTTCCAAATGGAAGATGCATTTGGTCTGTCCAGTGAATGGGTGGGTTTGGACAACTTCCGCCACCTGCTGGATGACCCCACCTACCTGAATTCTTTCCAGCGCACCGCCCTGTTCTCGGTGCTGGTGGCTGGTATCGGTATTGCGATTTCCCTGATGCTGGCGATTTTTGCGGATCGCATCATCCGCTTTGCCATGGTCTACAAGACCTTGCTGATCGTGCCTTACGCCGTCGCACCCGTCATCGCCGGTGTGCTGTGGGTCTTCATGTTCTCCCCCTCCATCGGAGTGGTGACGTATTACCTGGGCAAACTCGGCTACGAGTGGAACCACCTGATGAACGACAACCAGGCCATGGCCCTGGTGGTGATCGCTTCGGTGTGGAAACAGATTTCGTACAACTTCTTGTTCTTCCTGGCAGGCTTGCAATCCATTCCCAAGGCGCTGATCGAAGCGGCCTCCATCGATGGTGCAGGCCCCTGGCGCCGTTTCTGGAATATCCAGCTGCCACTGCTCTCGCCCACCACCTTCTTCCTGCTGGTGATCAATATCGTCTACGCGTTCTTTGACACCTTCGGCATCATTGACGCAGCCACCCAGGGCGGCCCTGGCCAATCGACCTCGATTCTGGTCTACAAGGTCTACCACGATGGCTTCAAGGCGCTGGACCTCGGCGGCTCCGCAGCCCAGTCCGTAGTGCTTATGTTCATCGTGGTCGTACTGACCGTGATCCAGTTCCGCTATGTTGAAAAGAAAGTGCAGTACTGATCATGGTTGACCGCAATCCCTGGCTGACTATCCTCTCGCACGCCGTACTGATCCTCGGCGTTGCCATTGTGGCCTTCCCGCTGTATCTGGCACTGGTCGCATCCACCCACACGGCCGATGCCATCGTGCAGTCGCCCATGCCGCTGCTGCCCGGTGCCCACCTGTGGGAAAACTACAATGAAGCGCTGCTCGGCTCCGGCAAGCTCGGCTCCAACACCAATGTCGTGAACATGATGTGGGTGAGCTTTGTGGTGGCCATGATCATCACCGTGGGCAAGATCGCGATCTCGCTGCTGTCCGCGTTTGCCATCGTGTACTTCCGCTTCCCCTTCAAGATGCTGTGCTTCTGGGCCATTTTCCTGACCCTGATGCTGCCCGTGGAAGTGCGCATTCTGCCCACCTACAAGGTGGTGGCGGAGTTGGGCCTGCTCAACAGCTACGCCGGCTTGTCGCTGCCGCTGATCGCCTCGGCCACCGCCACGTTCCTGTTCCGTCAGTTCTTCCTGACGGTGCCGGATGAGCTGGTGGAAGCCGCCCGCATTGACGGCGCTGGCGCCATGCGCTTCTTCAAGGACATCCTGGTGCCCTTGTCCAAGACCTCCATCGCTGCCCTGTTCGTGATCCAGTTCATCTACGGCTGGAACCAGTACCTGTGGCCACTGCTGATGACCACCTCGGAAGACATGTACCCCGTGGTGATCGGTATCAAGCGCATGCTGGCGGGCGGTGAAGCCGCTGTGGACTGGAACATTGTGATGGCCACCGCCATCCTGGCCATGCTGCCCCCTACGGCTGTGGTGATCCTGATGCAAAAGTGGTTTGTCAAAGGCTTGGTGGATACCGAAAAGTAATCCCCGCTGCCACATCCACCCTCTTTTGACCCATTGAACGAATACTTGGAAGACCTGTCATGGCATCCATCTCTTTAAAGAACATCATCAAGCGCTACGGCACAGGCAAGACGGCCGTGCCCGTGATTCACGGCATCGACGTTGAAATCAAGGACGGCGAATTCATCGTGCTGGTTGGCCCTTCGGGCTGCGGCAAATCGACCCTGCTGCGCATGATTGCCGGTCTGGAAGAAATCACCGACGGCGATCTGCTGATTGGCGACAAGAAAGTCAACGATCTGGAACCTGCCAAGCGCAACATCGCCATGGTGTTCCAGAACTACGCGCTGTACCCGCACATGAGCAACTACGAGAACATGGCCTATGGCCTGAAGCTCGCCAAGGTGCCCGCTGACGAAATCAAGCGCCGCGTGGACAAGGCTGCCAAAATTTTGGAGCTGAGCCACCTGCTGGATCGCAAGCCCCGCCAGCTGTCCGGCGGTCAACGCCAGCGCGTGGCCATGGGCCGCGCCATCGTGCGCCAGCCTCAGGTATTCCTGTTTGACGAGCCGCTGTCCAACCTGGACGCCAAGCTGCGCGGCCAGACCCGCCTGGAAATCCAGAAGCTGCACGCTGAACTGGGTATTACCAGCCTGTTCGTGACCCACGACCAAGTGGAAGCCATGACACTGGCCCAGCGCATGGTGGTAATGAACGGCGGCAACGTCGAGCAATTCGGCACCCCCGAAGAGGTCTACCACACGCCCGCTTCCACCTTTGTGGCCAGCTTCATCGGCTCGCCCCCCATGAACCTGCTGAAGAATTCTCCCAACGGCAAGCCAGGCCTGATCCTGGGTATCCGCCCTGAGCACATCGACCTGGTCGAAGCCGGTGGCGTGGAATTCAAGGTCCACACTGTGGAACTGCTGGGCGCCGAGCGCCTGCTGTACGGCAAGGTGGGTGAAGAAGACGTGACCGTGCGCGTGGAAGAAGGCAAGCCCTATCCCAAGCCCGGCGAAACCACCCGCATTTCGGCCCGCGACGACCGCCTGCATTGGTTCAACGCAGAAACAGGCAAGCGCGTCTAAATCGCGGCGTGCTGCGAGCACCATCCCAAAGAGAGCCTCAGGGTTCTCTTTTTTTTGCGCTTATCGCTCACTGTCAGACGCCGCTGGCCGCTCGGCCGTCAAACACCTGAGACCCATCAGGGCTTCTCGGCAGCATGGCATAAACAAGGCTTTCCATTCCTGCTTGCACTGCCATGCGCACCTTCCCAGATTTTCCCAGCACCTTGTACTGGCCGCCTGTGAATGACAAGGCCATCCAGCTCTACTCCTACCCCACGCCCAATGGCGTGAAGGTGTCGTTGATGCTGGAGGAAACAGGTCTGCCCTACGACACGTTCCTGGTGGACTTCGCCGCCAAAGACCAGCAAACCCCTGCCTTCGCCAGTGTCAGCCCCAACCGCAAGATTCCGGCCATCCTCGATTTGGACGGCCCGGGCGGCAAGCCCTTGGCGCTGTTCGAAAGCGGAGCCATCTTGCTGTATCTGGCCGACAAGTCGGGGCAGTTCATGCCTGCCAGCAAAAAATGGGAAATCACGCAATGGCTGATGTTCCAGATGTCCGGCATCGGCCCCATGTTCGGGCAGTTTGGCTTCTTCCACCACTATGCAGGCAAGGCCGTGCAAGACCCGATTCCGCGCGAGCGCTACCGCGCAGAGTGCGAGCGTCTGCTGAAAGTGCTGGACGGTGCCCTGGAAGGCCGGGAATGGCTGGTAGATGACTACTCCATCGCGGACATCGCCATGGGCCCTTGGTTGCACGGCATGATCGAGTACTACAAGGGGGCCGATCTGATCGGCTGGCACCAGCTGCGCAATGTGCCGGCGTACTTTGAACGCTTCATGGCGCGACCGGCCGTTCAGCGCGCCCACCACATCCCTGTCGTACCACCCAGCCAACCCTAAGAAACCTGCATGTGGGCTCCAGCGCTGGAGCCCCTACAGGGGTGATTTGGCACACGTCTTCTTCGCCCAGACGCCACTGCTGCGCAGTACCATTGCAGCACCGTTGACTCGTCTTTCTGGCAGCTGCGTTGGCTGCCCTCCATGTCATGACTACCACTCTGAAACCTTGGCCTTACCCCCGTTGGGTAGCCCACCGCGGCGCTGGCAAGCTGGCCCCTGAAAACACCCTGAGCGCCTTCCGCCTGGGTGCGCTGCACGGCTACCGCTTCTTTGAGTGTGATGCCAAGCTGAGCCAAGACGGCGTGCTGTTTTTGATGCACGACGCCACCCTCAACCGCACCACCAACGCCCAAGGCACGGGCGGCGATCTGACCATGGGCGAGATTGCCCAGCTCGATGCCGGCAGCTGGCATTCGCGCGCCTATGCGGGCGAGCAACTGCCCACGCTGGAGGCGCTGGCCCGTTGGTGCCTGGCCAACCACCTGCACCTGAATGTGGAAATCAAGCCCACACCCGGCCAGGAGCTGGAAACCGGCCGCGCCTGTGGCGCATTGATGAACCGCATCTGGCCCCAGACGGAAGTGGCACCGCTGTTCACCTCGTTCAAGCCCGAATCGCTGCAAGGTGCCAAGGAAGTGGCGCCCCACATTCCCCGCGGCCTGCTGGTGGACAAGTTTGCCGACGGCACAGGGGACGCCGATCTGCAGATCGCCCTGGATCTGGACTGCAGCGCCATGGTGCTGAACCACGCGCTGTGGAACCCAGCGCTGGTCGCCAAGGTGCACGGCGCTGGCCTGCGTTGCAGCAGCTACACCGTGAACGATGAATGGGCCGCGCAGCGCCTGATCGACCTGGGCACAGACGGCATCATCACCGACCGCGTGGACCTGTTCAGCCCCGCGCAGACTGGCGCCACACTGTAAAAAACAGAGCTGTTTGCGCTTATCAATAAATGCATTCAAAGCAATAAAGCATTGAAACCATTGCAATACATGCGCTAGCAGCTACCAAATTTTCAAAATTAGGGGTCCCCGCCCCTGGGCAGCTACAAAAAAAGGCCTTCCTCGTCAGGAAGGCCTTTTGCATGGGCGTGCGCCACACGGTAGCGCGCGCCACGTTCAATCCATCTTGGTGCCTGAAGCTTTCACCGCATTGGCCCAGCGCGGCATTTCGGCGCTCAGGTACTTGGCAAAGGCATCTGCGCCCATGAAGTCAGGGTTCGCGCCCTGGCTGACCATACGCTCGCGCAGCTCGGGGTTCTCCATCACTTTCTGGAAGGCCTGGCTCAGGCGGTCCACCACGGGCTTGGGCGTACCTGCTGGCGCCAAAAAGCCGTAAAAGCCCACCACTTCAAAGCCCTTGAGGCCAGCTTCCATGGCGGTCGGAATGTCTGGCAACGCGGGATTGCGCGTCTTGCTGGTCACCGCCAGCGCGCGCACCTTGCCTTGCTTGTGATAGGACGCTGCCTGCGGAATGCTTTCGGCCATGAACTGCACCTGGCCACCCATCAAGTCGGTGAACGCGGGTGCGCTTCCTTTGTAGGGGATGTGCATCATGTCGATGCCCGCTTCGGTCTTGAGCATCTCGGGTACCAGATGGCTGATGCCGCCATTGCCGGCCGAGCCGAAGTTCACCTTGCCTGGGTTGGCCTTGGCATAGCTGATGAATTCCGGCAGCGTCTTGGTTGGCATGTCGTTGCTGACCAGCAGCGCCAGCGGCTGCATGGCGGTGCGCGCAATCGGTGTGAAGTCGCGCAGCGTCTGGTAAGGTAGCTTGGGGTAGAGCGCGGGATTGATCACCATCACGCCGGTGTTGGCGATCATCAGTGTGTGACCGTCAGCAGGTGCCTTCATCACGTCCTGCGCGCCCAGCGTGCCACCGGCACCGGGTTTGTAGTCCATCACAATGGGCTGTCCCAGCTCGGCCTGCAGCTTGTCTGACAGCAAACGCGCATGCTGATCCAGCGGACCACCTGCCGGGAAGCCCATGACGATGCGAATGGGTTTGCTCGGGAAATCCTGTGCCTGTGCGCTGGCGACCGCCGCCAAACATGCCAGGGCCGCCAGGCCGGTGCGTAGTGTGAATGCCATAGTGCCTCTCTCCTCCTTGTAGTGATTGGACGGGCCGCATCACTGTGCGAGCCACTTTGGCGCGCATTCTAGAGAGCGGCAGCCGCCGATCGCGGCAACGCAGGCGACAGGCAAAAAAATGGACCGGTGCCATGCACCAGTCCATCCCAATTCAATCACCGCACAGCTGCGGTCAATGCGGCGGCAAGAAGGCTTGCTGGCTGCGTACGTAGTCAGCCACCACGCGCATCACTTGCTGCAAATGCTGTTGCACCTGGGCAAAGTGGGCATTGGGCTCGCGCGTGTCTTCCTGCAGATAGATCTTGCGGTTGATCTCAATTTGCAGGCTGTGCCGGTGGTACGCAGGCTGGCCAATGCGGCCAATCAGCGCCACACCTTTGTACGGCTCGTTGTAGGTCACGCTGTAGCCCTGGGCCTGCAAGGTCTCGCCAATCAAGTGAATGAAGGCGGGGTCGCAGGTGGTGCCGTCGCGGTCACCCAGCACAAAGTCGGCCAGTTGCTTGTCAGGCGTTCCCAGGCGGGCATACACATCGCTGGGCATGGAATGCAGATTGATGTGCCACACACCGCCAAAACGCTCCACGCTCCAGCGGATGGCCTGGGCCAGTGCCGCGTGATAGGGGCGCCAGTAGTGCGCAATGCGCTGCTGCACCTCGGCCACGCTGAGCTTGCGGTCATACATGGGCGTGGACTGCCCCGCCTGGTTGATCTTTTCCCAAATCAGCCCCAAACCCTGCTGCGTTTTGACGCTGGGCGTCAAAGGCTGCGGCCATGCGCCATCGAGCATCGCGGGGTTGATGTCTTCTTCCTCGCGGTTCGGATCAATGTAGGTGCGCGGAAACGTGGCCTCTATCAGCGTGGCGCCGTGCTGGGGCCATTGCTCCCACAGCGTGTGCACCAGCGAGTCCTCCCCCCGGCGCAGCAGCGCCATGGGCACCACCACGCCAAAGTCGGCCGGGTAGGCCGTGCCGCTGTGGGGTGAGTCGCACACCAGCGGCAGCACGCCGCCCTGCGGCGGATGCACCAGCACTGGCGCATCCGGGCGGGGCTTCAAAAAGTCAGACAAGTCTTGCATCAATCAATTTTGATGTTGGCACGCTTGGCCACAGCGGTGTAGCGGGCAATGGCCGCATCGATCTGCTTGGCAAACTCTTCAGGGGTGTTGGCCATGCCTTCACCCGCAATTTCTTTTTGCTTTTGCAGATAGCTGGGGTCTTGCATGGCCTTGTGGGCCGCTGCGTTCAGCTTGTCAATGATGGCCTTGGGGGTGCCAGCGGGGGCCACCAGACCAAACCAGCCGCCATCACCCATCTGGGCATAACCCATTTCGGTGTAGGTGGGCACATCGGGCAGCACTTCAGCGCGCTTGAGTGCCAGCACCGCCAGCGGGCGCAGCTTGCCCGCCTTGATGTTGGTCAGCGAGGACGACAAGTTATCGGTCATCGCATTCACCTGGCCACCCAGCGCATCGTTCAGCGCCTGGCCGGCACCCTTGTACGGGATATGCAGCAGTTCAATACCGGCCAAGTTCATGAAGTTTTCAATATTGGCATGGCCCAGCGAGCCCGTGCCGGGCGAGGCAAAGGTGTACTTGCCAGGTTCCTTCTTGGCCAATGCAACGAACTCCTGCATGGTCTTGGCAGGCACGCTGGGGTGCACCACGAACACGCTGGGCACCGCCATCACATTGGTAATGGGCGCAAAGTCTTTCTTCGCGTCATAGGGCAGCTTGCTCATGATGGCCGGATTGGCACCGTGCGTGGACACCGTGGCCATGCCGATGGTGTAGCCGTCCGGCGCTGCCTTGGCGATTTCCGCCGCACCAATGGAGCCGCCCGCGCCGCCCTTGTTCTCAATCACCACGGCCTGACCCAGGATGGGCCCCATCTTGTCGGCCAGCAAGCGGGCCACGATGTCGGTGGAGCCACCGGCTCCAAAGGGCACCACCAGTCGAACCGCACGGCTGGGGTAGTTGTCAGCGGCCCACGAGGCAGGCGCCAAAGTGGTCAAAGCTGCAGCGGCAGCCACGGTCGAGAGCAGGGTACGGCGCAAATTCATGGGTTCTCCTTCGAAGGGGAAAAGGGTATGAGCAGAATGCACGCATTCTTTGGCAGGTAGCGCTGTGCTGAAAAGGGACAAAAAGACAAGAATGCATTACCAAAGGTAATAATTCAGACCCGCTCTTGCTGCCCCACCACCGCTGCCCCTATGCGTCTGCAGTCTCCATCGATCTCCGAACTCCACGCTTTTACCCAGGCAGCCCGCCTGGGCAGCTACACGCAGGCGGCCGATGCCCTGCAGGTCACACAAGGGGCCATCAGCCGCTCGATCGCACGGCTGGAAGAACACCTGGGTTTTGCCGTGTTCGAGCGCCAGGGCCGCCGCAGCGTGCTGACCACAGCGGGCCGCCAGTACCTGGACGCGATTGGCCCGGCCATCTTCACCATCGAATCTGCCACCCAAGCCATGCGCCGCAAGCGCGAAGGACGGCATGTGCGCCTGTCCATGCCGCCCACACTGTTCAGCCACTGGCTGATTCCGCGCCTGCCGGATTTCACCGCCCAGCACCCGGGCACAGTGCTGTCGTTTGCGCCATACCGGCGCGACGACGCCCTGACGTCGCCCGACATTGACGCCTGGATCCGCATTGGCGCCATGCCGTTTCCCGACACCTTGCATGCCGACTACCTGGTGGGCCGCGACCTGGTGCCCATTTGCCGCCCCCACGATGCGCTGAGCATCTGCCGCCCGCAGGATTTGCTGCGCCGCCCGCTGCTGGCGCACACCAATTACCCAGACAACTGGGCCCGCTGGTTTGAAAAAATGGGTTGCGATGGCCCCTATCCGGCCCCGGCGGCTGATTTTGAGCTGGTGGGCATGTTGGTGCAGGCCGTCATTGCCGGCATGGGCGTGGCGGTGGTGCAGTGCTGCCTGATTGAAGACGATCTGGCCGCCGGCCGTGTCGCCATTCCCATTCACAGGCCTTTTCAGATTGAACGCGGCTACTTCCTGTGCCAGCCCGCCGCGCGGCCTGCTTCGCATGCGCTGCAGGACTTTCGCCACTGGTTGCTGGCACAAGCGCAGGCAGATGCACAGCGCCAGCCGCAGGCCTCAGGCGCGCCAGCCGCCTGACATCAGCCACTGGCAGCTGCCCATGACCAGCACCAGCACCGCATAAGTGCCCATGCGCCCGTCTTGGCCCAGCAGCACCAGGCCCAGCGCCAGCACCAAAATGCCCAGCAGCATATTCACGCTGGCCATGTGATACCAAGGAAGCAAGTGCGTTCTTTTGCGCCACACCAGACGTGCCCCCACAGACAGCACCACCCCTAGGAAAAAGGCTGGTGCAACAAAGCTCAACAGGTGAATCAGGAAGTCAAGTGCAGGCATGGAAATGACGCAGATCAAGTCTTTGATCAACAGAACAGCGCAAAAGCTGCACAAATTTTATAATCCAACCCATGGCAGTCTGGGCACTCGGCATCAACCACAACACGGCACCGTTGGATTTACGGGGCCGTTTTGCATTTGCGATCGACCAAATCGCCCCTACTTTACAGGGGCTGCGCACCGCGTTGTCCAGCGCAACCCGCCACCCCGAGGTGGAAACCGCCATCCTCTCCACCTGTAACCGCACCGAGATTTACTGCGCCGCGGGCGCCCCGGCGCTGGAACACACACTGGGCTGGCTGGCCCAGTCCGGTGGCGTCACCGCCGATGTGCTGCGCTCGCACTCTTATCTGCTGGAAGACGGCTCCGTGGCGCGCCACGCTTTCCGTGTGGCTTCGGGGCTGGATTCCATGGTGCTGGGCGAAACCCAGATTCTGGGCCAGATGAAGAATGCCGTGCGCGCCGCCGAAGAAGCTGGCGCCCTGGGCTCCACGCTGAACCAGCTTTTCCAGCGCAGCTTTGCCGTTGCCAAGGAAGTGCGCAGCTCTACCGAGATTGGCGAGCACAGCATCTCCATGGCCGCCGCCGCCGTGCGCCTGGCCGGTCAGCTGTTTGAAGACCTGAGCAAAATCCGCATCCTGTTTGTGGGCGCGGGCGAGATGATTGAGCTGGCCACGGCCCACTTTGCAGCCAAAAACCCTGCGCACATCACCATTGCCAACCGCACCATGGAGCGCGGTGAGAAGCTGGCCACCCGCCTGGGTGCCAGCGTGATGCCGCTGGCCGAGATTCCAGAGCACCTGCACGAGTACGACGCCATCATCAGCTGCACCGCCTCCAGCCTGCCCATCATTGGCCTGGGTGCCATTGAGACCGCGCTCAAAAAGCGCAAGCACCGCCCTATGTTCATGGTGGACTTGGCCGTGCCGCGCGACATTGAGCCGCAAGTCAAAGACCTGCGCGACGTGTACCTGTACACCGTGGACGATCTGGCCACCGTGGTGCGCACCGCCCAGGCCCAGCGCCAGGCCACCGTGGCCGAGGCCGAAGTCATCATCGACGCGGGCGTGCACAACTTCATGCAATGGATGAACCAGCGCGCCCAGGGCGGCGTGGTGCCATTCATTCAGCAGCTGAACGCACAAACCGACGCATGGCGCATGGCCGAAATCAGCCGCGCCAAAAAGCTGCTGGCCAAGGGCGAAGACATGGATGCCGTGCTGGACGCCCTGTCGCGCGGCTTGACGCAAAAAATGCTGCACGGCACCCTGGCCGCGCTGCACAAGGGCACAGAGCTAGAGCGTGCCCAGACGGTGGACACCGTCTCCAAACTGTTTCTGCGCCCCGGCAAGCCCGGCCAGCGTTAGCGCCGCTGCGCGCCCCGGCTTTCACAGCCAAATCAGCCTCTAGCGCTTATCTAGCAAGCGCTACCAGCTACCTTTTGCGTAGCGCCTCTCTTAAAGACTGACATGAAACCATTCCTGCGCACCCAGCTGGAGCGCTTTGCCCAGCGCCTTGAAGAACTGGACTTTCTGCTCTCGCGAGAAGACATCATGGGCGATATGCAAAAGTACCGCACCATCTCGCGCGAACACGCGGACGTGACCGCCGTGGCAGGCCGCTATGCGCGCTACCAGCAGTGCGAGGCTGACCTGGTCACCGCCCGCGAGATGCTGAACGACCCGGACATGGCCGAGATGGCGCAGGAAGAGATCACCAACGGCGAGGCGGAGCTGATCAAGCTCGAAGACGAGTTGCAGCGCCTGCTGCTGCCCAAAGACCCCGACGACGCCCGCCCCGCCTATGTGGAAATCCGCGCTGGCACAGGCGGCGATGAATCGGCACTGTTTGCCGGTGACGTGGCCCGCATGTACACCCGCTACGCCGCCAACGTGGGCTGGAAGGTGGAGATCATGTCTGCCAACGAAAGCGAAATCGGCGGCTACAAGGAAGTGGTGCTGCGCATTGAGGGCGAGAACGCCTACGGTGCGCTGCGCTTTGAGTCGGGCGGCCACCGCGTGCAACGCGTGCCTGCCACCGAAACCCAGGGCCGCATCCACACCAGCGCCTGTACCGTGGCGGTGATGCCTGAGCCCGACGAGACCGTGGCCATCACGCTGAATCCGACCGACTTGCGCATCGACACCTTCCGCGCCAGCGGCGCCGGTGGCCAGCACATCAACAAGACCGACTCGGCCGTGCGCGTGGTGCACATTCCCACCGGCATCGTGGCCGAGTGCCAGGACGGCCGCAGCCAGCACAGCAACAAGGCCAAGGCCCTGCAAGTGCTGCAGGCACGTATCCAGGAAAAAGAGCGCAAGGAGCGCGAAGCCAAGGAAGCCGCGCTGCGCAAGGGCCTGATTGGCTCGGGCGACCGCAGCGACCGCATTCGCACCTACAACTTTCCACAAGGCCGCCTGACCGACCACCGCATCAACCTGACGCTGTACAAGCTGCTGAACATCATGGAAGGTGACTTGGGCGATGTGATCGAGGCGCTCAAGCACGCCCGCGAGGCCGAATTGCTGGCCGAGCTGGAAGTGAACGCTTAATAAATTTCAAGCCAAATCACCCTCTAACGCTTATTCCACCAGCGCTAACAGCTATCAAAACGTGAACTCCAGCACCACCACTTTGCAGCAAGCCCTGCTCCAAGCCCACCACCGCGGCATGGCGCGCATTGATGCGCAAATGCTGCTGCTGCATGTGCTGGGCCAGCCCGGTGCGGGCCGCGCCTGGCTGCTCACGCACGACAGCGATGTGCTGACGCCTGCGCAGCTCACCCAGTTTGAAAATCTGTGTGTGCAGCGGCTGGATGGCGTGCCTGTGGCCTACCTCACAGGCTGCAAAGAATTTTTCGGCCTGCCGCTGCAGGTGGATGCCCGTGTGCTTGATCCGCGCCCAGACACCGAGACGCTGGTGGAATGGGTGCTGGACGTGGTTGAAAAAACCGTTTCACCCACCATCATCGACCTGGGCACCGGCAGCGGCGCCATTGCGCTGGCGGTGCAAAGCCAGCGCCCGGATGCAACGGTCACCGCCGTGGACTTCAGCCAGGATGCGCTGGATGTGGCGGCGGCCAATGCCCAGCGCCTGCAGCTGCCCGTGCGTTTTGTTCAGTCCTCGTGGCTGCAGCAGGTCGACGGTGTGTTTGACGTGATTGCCAGCAACCCGCCCTACATCCGCGAAGATGATGCGCACATGCCGGCCCTGCGCCACGAGCCCCGCCACGCGCTGACCAGCGGTGCCGACGGCCTGGACGACATCCGCGCCCTCATCACCCAGGCCCCTGCGCACCTGAAGGCCGGTGGCTGGCTGCTGCTGGAGCACGGCTGGGACCAGGCCGAGCCGGTGCAGCAACTGCTGCGCGCCGCCGGTTTTGCCCAGGTGCACAGCCGCCAGGATCTGGCTGGAATTGCCCGTTGCACGGGTGGCCAAATCCCGCCAAACGCCAACTGTGGCGAGACAGTGAAATAATCACGTAGATTGCCTGGTGTGGACAACACCGGCTCCCCTGCAAGGAGAACCCCATGAGCGACGTACAACAACGCATCGACCAACTGGTCAAGAACAACGACATCCTGCTGTTCATGAAGGGCAGCGCCAGCTTCCCCATGTGCGGCTTCTCTGGCCGCGCCATTCAAATTCTGAAGGCCTGTGGCGTAGACCCCAAGGCCATCTCCACCGTGAATGTCTTGGAAGACCAGGAAATTCGCCAAGGCATCAAGGACTACAGCAACTGGCCCACCATTCCCCAGCTGTACGTCAAGGGCGAATTCATCGGCGGCTCGGACATCATGATGGAAATGTATGAATCCGGTGAGCTGCAGCAAGTGATCAACGGCGAAGCCTGATCCCTGCCACATGCACACACTGGGTCCACTGCCAACTCCAATGACCAGTTTGGCTGGTATGGCCCCTGCTTTATCCAAAACCGCCCCTGTGGGCGGTTTTTTCGTTCTCGGCCGCAGGGCAGCGGCACGGGGCGTTCTTGAATGCCGGCATGCGAAGGAGGCATGCACAATGGGGACACTCGGCCGTCACCAGCCATTCCACTGACTTATGACACTCACCCAAAGCCTGCTCATCATTGCGTTGCTGATTGCTGCCAGCGCCTTCGTAGCCGTGGCCGAGATTTCCTTGGCTGCTTCCCGCCGTCTGCGCTTGCGACAGATGGCAGACGATGGCGACCCCCGCGCAGAAAAAGCCATTCAGCTGCAAGAGCAACCCGGTGACTACTTCACCGTGGTGCAAGTGGGCCAAAACGCCATCGCCATTTTGGGCGGTATCGTCGGTGAGAGTGCCCTGAGCAGTACCTTGGCTGGCATCTTGGCTTGGTGGATGCCTGAGAACATGGCGCAGAACCTGGGTTCGGTGATTTCGTTCTTCATCATCACCTCGCTGTTCATTTTGTTTGCTGACTTGCTGCCGCGCCGTTTGAGCATGGTGGAGCCCGAGCGCCTGCTGCTGCGCGTGCTGCGCCCCATGCAGTTTTGCATGACGCTGTTCAAGCCCATCGTCTGGTTCTACGGCCGCATCACCGATGCCGTCATTCGTTTGCTGGGCCTGCCCGACAAACGCAATGAGCAAATCACCTCGGACGACATTCTGGCCATGACCGAAGACGGTGCCCGTGCCGGGGTGCTGGCCGAGCGCGAACAACAGGCCATTGCCAACATCTTTGAGCTGGATACGCGCACCGTGGCTTCGGCCATGACACAGCGCGACAGCGTGGCCTACTTTCTGCGCGATGACCCGGACCACGTGATCCGCGCACGCATTGCCGAAGAGCCCTTCTCCACCTACCCCGTGTGCGAGGGCGACATTGACCACGTGGTCGGCTATGTGGATGCCAAGGACCTGTTCCAGCGCGTGCTGAACAACCAGCCCATCTCGCTGCAGGACGACAGTCTGATCCGCAAGATCTTGCTGGTGCCCGAGAAGAACACGCTGGCCGAGGTGCTGGACCAGTTCCAGCAGGCACACGAAGACTTTGCCGTCATCCTGAACGAGTACAGCCTGGTCGTGGGCGTGGTCACCCTCAACGATGTGATGAGCACGGTGATGGGCGATCTGGTCACCGCAGACGATGAAGAGCAAATCATCCAGCGCGATGAAAACTCCTGGCTGATTGATGGCGTCACCCCGATCGACGACGTGATGCGCGCACTCGATCTGGCGGCCCTGCCCAACGAGGAAGAGTACGAAACGCTGGCTGGCTTTTTGATGCTAATGCTGCGCCGTATTCCACGCCGCACCGACAGCGTGGATTGGGGCGGCTACCGCTTTGAGGTGATGGACGTCGACAGCTACCGCATCGACCAGGTGCTGGTCACCCGCCTGCGTGACAGCGATGGCCAGGTGCTGCAGCATCCGGCGTCCGCCCTGTCGGCCGTGGCAGCGGTTGCCGCCACCGAGCCTGACGTGCCCCCTGCCCCACCGGCAGCCACACCAGTTGCTGGCCAGCCAGCGGCCACGCCGCAGCCTGAAACGCCCAGCGTGCCCTGAGCCTAAAAAGCAGAGCACCTAGCGCACATAAACAAAGGACTTCAGAGATAAAACACTCTGAAGTCCTTTTTCTTTAAGCGCAAGCCGCTCACAAAATAAAGCGTCACACCTTGCGCGGCGCGTTCGGGTCAAACAGCCATTGTTTTTGCGCCCCCAGCACCAGGTTCGGGTATTTATCTTTACCGCGGCTGCCGTTGTAGCGCCCCAGCGCCATGAACAAATCGCCACGCTCGCGCTCCAGGTAGTGGCGCAAGATCACACAGCCAAAGCGCAGATTGGTCTGCATGTGAAACAGCGTGCCCGGATCACCGTCGCCAATCACCCGTGTCCAGAACGGCATGATCTGCATGAACCCACGCGCACCGGCCACCGACACGGCGAACTTGCGGAACCCGCTCTCGACCTGAATCAACCCCAGCACCAGCGACACTTCCAGCCCGGAGCGCTTGGCCTCATACCAGACCGTCTGCAAGAAGTCGCGCCGCACTTCCCAGTCCGGCATGCGGCGGTGCAGACGATCGCTCATGGTCGTCAGCCAGCGCAAATACTCCATGCGCGCATCGGTGGACGTAAACCAGGGCTCAGGCGGTGCCAGGTCGCCCACCGCAGCGCTCAAGGCGCTGCGCACCGCGTCGGCCAAAGGCTCTTCCAGCTGCGCCCCCGCCCACGCACCAGGCACAGCAGCGCTGGCTGCACAGGCAGCCACCGCACCCAGCCAGTGGCGGCGCGTGATGGTCGATCCGGAAGACTCCCTCATAGTCGTTTGGGTGTGAATAGTTAGAGTGGGTGCGAAACACCAAACACGCAGTGTCGCCCAGATTCATCGGCCCAGCAATGCGAAAAGGCAGCTTCGGCTGCCTTTTCATGCACAGCGCGCACGGGTGTGGCCCAGTGCGCAGCGGGTTTACAGACCCAGCTTGGCTTTCAGATGCGCCAGCACATCGGCGGGGGCAATCTTGGTGGCTTCGGTATCACGGCGGGCCTGGTACTCGACCACGCCTTCTTTCAAACCACGGTCACCCAGCACCACACGGTGCGGCACGCCAATCAGCTCCCAATCGGCCAGCATGGCGCCGGGGCGCTCATCGCGGTCGTCCAAGATCACATCCACGCCCAGCGCCAACAGTGCGTTGTACAGCTTGAAGGCTTCTTCCTTCACCGCTTCGCTGCGGCCCATGCCGATGGGGCAGATCACCACGGTGAAAGGCGCAATCGCATCGGGCCAGATCATGCCGCGCTCGTCGTGGTTTTGCTCCACGGCGGCAGCAGGCAAGCGTGTCACGCCAATGCCGTAGCAGCCCATTTCGAAGTGCTGGGGCTTGCCGTTGTCACCCAAGAAAGTGGCATCCATGGCCTTGGAGTACTTGGTGCCCAGGTAGAACACGTGACCGATTTCGATACCGCGCTCAATCGCCAGCTCACCCTTGCCATCCGGCGACTTGTCGCCCGCCACCACATTGCGCAGGTCGGCCACCAGAGCAGGCTCGGGCAGGTCACGGCCAAAGTTCACGCCGGTGATGTGGAAGTCTTCCTCGTTGGCACCGCACACCCAGTCGGCCATCACGGCGACTTCACGGTCCACCACGACGTTTACGGGCTTCTTCAGGTTGATGGGGCCCAGATAGCCGGGCTTGCAACCGAAGTGCTCTTCGATCTCAGGCACGGAGGCAAAGCGGAAGTTGGCCAAGCCGTCGACCTTGCCCACCTTGATCTCGTTCATGTCGTGGTCGCCGCGCAGCAGCAGCAGCCAGACTTGCGTCTTGACGATGATGCCCTTGTCATCCAGCTCGTCGGTGGCCAGCACCAGCGATTTCACTGTCTGCTGCAAAGACAGACCCAGCTGGGTCGCCACGGCTTCGCAAGTGCTGTTGCCGGGCGTAGCCACTTTTTCCATGGCCTTGGCAGCGGCAGGGCGGGCCTGCGCAGGCGCCAGGGCTTCCGCCTTTTCGATGTTGGCGGCGTAATCGCTGTTCGGGCAGTAAACGATGGCGTCTTCACCGGTGGAAGCGATCACCTGGAATTCTTCGCTCAAATCACCACCAATGGCACCGCTGTCAGCACGCACGGCACGGAACTGCAGGCCAAAGCGGTTGAAGATGCGCTGATAGGCTTCGCGCATGGTCTGGTAGCTGATCTGGGCGGCGTCGCGGTCTTTATCGAAGGAGTACGCGTCCTTCATGATGAACTCACGGCCACGCATCAGGCCAAAGCGCGGACGGCGCTCGTCGCGGAACTTGGTCTGAATTTGGTAGAGGTTCTTGGGCAGCTGCTTGTAGCTCTTGAACTCCTGGCGGGCAATATCCGTCACCACTTCTTCGGAAGTGGGCTGGATCACAAAGTCACGGCCATGGCGATCTTGGATGCGCAGCAGCTCAGGGCCCATCTTTTCGAAGCGACCTGTTTCTTGCCACAGCTCCGCAGGCTGCACCACAGGCATGGTGGTTTCAATGGCACCGGCGCGGTTCATTTCCTCGCGCACGATGGCTTCGACCTTGCGAATCACGCGCAGGCCCATAGGCATGTAGTTGTAGATGCCAGCACCCAACTTTTTGATCATGCCAGCCCGCATCATGAGCTTGTGGCTGACCACTTCGGCATCGGCCGGAGCTTCTTTGAGGGTGGAGATGAGAAATTGGGAGGCTTTCATGAGGCAGAGAGAGCGGGATAAAGCTGCGGCAGTTTGGCTGGGCACAGACTGCCGTGCATAATGAACGCAATATAGAAATTGGGGTTCGATTATGCTTGACCGGGACGGATTTCGCCCGAACGTCGGCATCATCCTGCTCAACCAGAAGAACCAGGTGTTCTGGGGCAAACGAATTCGTACCCACAGCTGGCAGTTTCCGCAAGGTGGCATTGATCGGGGCGAAACCCCCGAGCAGGCCATGTTCCGTGAACTGCATGAGGAAGTGGGGCTCAAGCCCAACCACGTTCGCGTGGTCGCAAGAACAAGGGACTGGTTGCGCTACGAGGTGCCGGATCGTTATATACGCCGCGATGCGCGAGGTCATTACAAAGGCCAGAAGCAAATCTGGTTCTTGCTCCAGTTGCTCGGTCAGGACTGGGACTTGAACCTGCGTGCTACCGATCACCCAGAGTTCGATGCCTGGCGCTGGAACGATTACTGGGTACCACTGGATGTGGTGGTGGAGTTCAAACGCGGCGTCTACGAAATGGCGTTGACTGAATTGGCCCGCTACGTGCCGCGCAACGAGCAGCAACGCAATCGCTACCTGCGCAGCGGCATGCGACCACGCGAGGGCCAGCCTGAAATGGCGCCGCTCCCCGCCCCCACTTTGCGCAGCCATGGTCTGATGCAAAACCCGGGCATGGAACTACCACCGGGTGCCAGTTTTGACCCGGACCCGCAAAACGACGCCAACCAGCGCTGAATACAAAAATCCCGCATGCCTCACAGCATTGCGGGATTTTTTATGTACCAGCCAGCGGCGCAGTTCAGTGCAGCACCACCATATTGTCTCGGTGCACCATCTCGGGCTCGCCGCGGTAACCCAGCAACTGTTCCACATCGGACGAGGCATGCTTGCACAGCAAACGCGCCTCGGCGCTGGAGTAGTTGGCCAAGCCCCGCGCCACTTCATCCCCGGCAGCGTTGCGCACGGCGATCACATCACCGCGGGAGAAGTCGCCGTCCACTGCCACCATACCCACAGGCAACAGGCTCTTGCCTTCATCGCGCAGTTTCAGCACGGCGCCGGCATCGATGGTGACCGATCCACGCATCTGCAGATGGTCACGAATCCATTGTTTGCGCGCCTGGTTTTTGTGGGTCGGCGCCACCAGCAAGGTGCCAATGGCTTCGCCTTGCGTCAAGCGCAGCAGCGCATTGGGTTCACGCCCCCAGGCAATCACGGTCGATGTCCCTGAACCCGCTGCGCGCTTGGCCGCCAAAATCTTGGTGAGCATGCCGCCCTTGCCAATGCTGGAGCCCGCACCGCCAGCCATGGCTTCCAGCGTCACATCACCGGCTTGCGCCTCGTGCACAAACTGGGCATCGGGGTTGCGGCGTGGGTCTGCCGTGTACAGGCCTTTTTGGTCGGTCAAGATCACATAGGCATCGGCGTCCACCAAATTTGCCACCAAAGCACCCAGGGTGTCGTTGTCGCCAAACTTGATTTCATCGTTGACCACGGTGTCGTTTTCATTGATCACCGGCACCACACCCAGTTTGAGCAGGGTCAACAAAGTGGAGCGTGCGTTCAGATAGCGCTCACGGTCGGCCAGGTCCGCGTGCGTCAGCAAAACCTGTGCGCTGCCCACCTGGTGGTTGCGCAGCTTGGTCTCGTACATCTGCACCAGGCCCATTTGGCCCACCGCCGCCGCTGCCTGCAGCTCGTGAATTTCTTTGGGTCGTGTGGCCCAGCCCAGGCGTTTCATGCCTTCGGCCACTGCGCCGCTGGACACCATGATCACTTCACGGCGAAGGCCGTCGTCACCGTGCACCAGGGCCGCCAGCTGGCGCGACCATTCTTCAATAGCGCCTTCATCCAGGCCACGGCCTTCATTGGTCACCAAACTGGAGCCGACCTTGACCACGATGCGACGCGCATCTTGCAAAACACGGGAAGACATGATTTAGAGCTTTTTATGGCTCTAGCGCTTATGCACAAAGCGCTAGTAGCTATTAATCAAGAAGCAGCAGAACTGCGTTTCACTCGGGCGCATGGCCCGCAAAACGGGGATCGTACTCCGCTTCCTGCGGCTGCTCAGCCTTCTGCACCACATGCACGTGCTTGAAGATGTCTTGCACCAGACGCTCCGTACCCTCGCGTGCCAGGGCCGAAATTTCAAACACCGGGCCCTTCCACTTCAGGCGCTTCACAAAGTCCTTGACCTTGGCGGCGCGCTCTTCCTGCGGCACCATGTCCAGCTTGTTGAGCACCAGCCAGCGCGGCTTGCTGTAGAGTTCTTCGTCGTACTTTTTCAGCTCTTGCACAATGGCCTTGGCCTGCTCGACCGGGTCCACGCTCTCGTCAAACGGTGCCAGATCCACAATATGCAGCAGCAAGCGGGTACGCTGCAGATGGCGCAGGAACTGGTGACCCAGACCGGCACCGTCGGAGGCGCCTTCGATCAAACCGGGGATGTCGGCGATCACAAAGCTTTGCTCTGGCCCCACGCGCACCACACCCAGATTGGGGTGCAAGGTGGTGAAAGGGTAGTCCGCAATTTTGGGGCGTGCGTTGGACACCGACGAGATGAACGTCGACTTGCCCGCATTGGGCATGCCCAGCAGACCCACATCGGCCAGCACCTTCAGCTCCAGCTTCAGGCTGAAGCGCTCACCCGCACGACCGGGTGTTTTTTGGCGGGGCGCGCGGTTGATCGCGCTCTTGAAACGCAAGTTGCCAAAACCGCCATCACCACCCTGGGCCAGCACGATCTTCTCGCCGGGGTTCAGCAACTCATGCAGGACCTCGCCCGTGGCTTCATCACTGATGATGGTGCCCACTGGCAAGCGCAGCGTGATGTCTTTACCCGCTGCGCCAAACATATCATTACCCATACCGTTTTCACCACGCTCCGCTTCATGGCGGCGCGAGTAACGGTAGTCAATCAGTGTATTCAAATTCACATCGGCCACGGCAAATACGTGGCCACCACGGCCGCCGTCACCTCCGTCGGGTCCGCCGAATTCCTTGTATTTTTCGTGTCGGAACGTGGCTGCGCCATTACCACCATCGCCCGCGGCAATTTCAATATAGGCTTCATCGACGAACTTCATGAGGCTTTCCCGTGATTCATTAGAGAGACCAGCACGCTGCGTGCCGATCCAAAAGCATAAGCCAAGGACATCCTTCGCCTGCTATACAAGGACATTGCCGCCCTTGTGAAAACAACAAAGCCCCGACGCATCGGGGCTTTGTGATCGTCAGATGACGCTTGTTGCTTAAATTAAGCAGCAGGCGTGATGCTGACAGTGTGCTTGGACAAAGCGCCCTTCGTGTCAAAAGACACGTGGCCGTCAACCAAAGCAAACAAAGTGTGATCCTTGCCGATACCAACATTGGTGCCGGGGTGGAACTTGGTACCACGTTGACGAACGATGATCGAGCCAGCGCTGATCAGTTCACCACCGAAGGCCTTCACACCAAGCATTTTTGGCTTGGAATCACGACCGTTGCGCGTAGAGCCGCCGCCTTTTTTCTGTGCCATGACTTAGCTCCTTGGGAATTAAGCGGCAATCGCCACGATTTGCAGTTCAGTGAACTGCTGGCGATGGCCTTGGTGCTTGGCGTAGTGCTTACGACGACGCAGTTTGAAGATGCGTACTTTGTCGTGCTTGCCGTGAGCAACCACAGTTGCCTTCACAGATGCGCCGGACACCAGGGGTGTGCCAACCTTCAGTTCTGCGCCGTTGCCGACTGCCAAAACTTGGTCGATCACGATTTCCTGGCCTACGTCCGCAGCAATCTGTTCTACCTTGATTTTTTCGCCAGCAGCAACACGATACTGTTTGCCGCCGGTTTTTATGACCGCGTACATGTAAAACCTCTTTCGATTCTCGAGTCTCCGCAGACGAATTTCCACGGAAGCCCGCTATTGTACGCATAAACACCTTTTCCCGTCGCTGCCTCAACCTTATTCCCACTCGGACATCCGGAACCTCTTCCTATAATTGGCGACTCTCTCGGTGGCATTACCTTGAATACAGCAACTCACACCCCCAATCCACTCGCCCTGATTGCCGACGACATGCAGGCGATGGATCGCGTCATCGCCCAGCGACTGACAACCAGCGTCCCCCTGATCGGCCAGATTTCCCACTACATCATTGCAGCGGGCGGCAAGCGCTTGCGCCCCGCTCTGCTGCTGATGGTGAGCAATGCCCTGGGCGACTCCAACCCCACCAAGCATGCACTGGCAACGGTTGTGGAGCTGATCCATACCGCCACACTGCTGCACGATGATGTGGTCGACGAGTCCACCATGCGCCGCGGTCGCCCTACGGCCAACGAGTCATTTGGCAATCCGGCCAGTGTGCTGGTTGGCGATTTCCTGCACACACGCTCCTTCCAAATGATGGTGGAGGCCGGGAATATGCGCATCCTGCAAGTGCTCTCGGATGCCACCAACATCATTGCCGAAGGTGAAGTTCAGCAGTTGATCAACACGCACGATGCCTCGCTGGATGAAGCTGGGTATCTGAACGTTATCCGCTCCAAAACAGCCAAGTTGTTTGAAGCCAGCACGCAGATTGCAGCCATCTTGGCCCAGGCAACGCCCGAAGTAGAGGCCGCCTGCGCCACCTACGGCCAGGCGCTGGGCACCGCGTTCCAGATCATTGATGACGTGCTGGACTACGATGGTGATGCGCACGAGATGGGTAAGAACCTTGGGGATGATCTGCGCGAAGGGAAATGCACCCTCCCCCTCATCATCGCCATGCAGCGCGCCAGCACGGAAGATGCACAGGTAGTACGACAGGCCATTGAACAAGGGTCAACCGAGCAGTTGCCCAGCATCTTGCGTATCGTCAAGAGCACCGGCGCCTTGGACGCCACACGCCAGGCCGCACACGATGAAGCCATGCGCGCCATTGAGGCCCTTCAGTTGTTGCCAGACAACGCCTACACACAAGCGATGGAACAGCTGGCAGCCCAACTGTTGTTGCGACGCACATGACAATGTAAGCAAAGGTTTGTGCGCTTTCACCCTGGCGCATCAACACATCCTCAAAAAGCCTGCAGACGCAGGCTTTTTACATCTGTACAGCCGGAGCACGATCAGGGATGATGCTGCACACAGCAACCCCCCTGCTCGGGTAATGACACCTGCCTCCAACACTTCGCCTCTTTCAAACTCCAGTGCCGCACCGCTTGCCGGTCTGGCGCGAGCATTGGTCAGCGCCGGAAAGCTGACCGAAACCGCCGCCCAAGAGGTTTCACGCAAAGCCCAGGCAAGCAAAACCAGCTTTGTGTCGCAACTGGTTTCCAGCGGACAGCTGCCCGCCACCGAGCTGGCCCACCAGATCGCCCACATTTTCAGCACCCCATTGCTGGACCTGGACACCATCGATCCCGTGCATTTGCCCAAGGATTTGCTTGATGCGAAGTTGTGTGCCAGCTACAAAGTGCTGCCGCTGCTCAAGCGCGGCAACCGCATCGTCGTTGCGACGGCAGACCCGTCAGACAAAGAAGCCTCGGAAAAAATCAAGTTCACTGCACAAATGGGCGTGGACTGGATCATTGTCGAGTACGACAAGCTGGTGCGCCTGGTCGATGCCACCGCAAAAAGCGTAGCAGACACCCTCGATTCTTTCAGCGCTGATAGCGATTTTCAGTTTGATGACGTCAAGGATGTTCCTGAGACGGAAGAAAAAGACCCGGGTATCGCTGAAGTCGAAGATGCGCCTGTAGTCAAGTTCTTGCACAAAATGCTCATTGATGCCTTCAACATGCGGGCATCCGATTTGCACTTTGAGCCCTACGAGCACACCTACCGCGTCCGCTTTCGCATTGATGGCGAGCTGCGTGAAATTGCTACCCCCCCGATTGCCATCAAGGAAAAACTGGCCTCGCGCATCAAGGTTATTTCTCGCCTGGACATTTCTGAGAAACGGGTACCTCAAGACGGCCGCATGAAGCTCAAAGTAGGGGCAGATCGCGTGATCGACTTCCGCGTCTCTACCTTACCCACGCTGTTTGGCGAAAAGATTGTGATCCGTATCTTGGACCCCAGCAGCGCCAAGATGGGGATTGATGCGCTGGGCTATGAAGCTGATGAAAAGAAGCGGCTAATGGATGCCATTCAGCGCCCCTACGGCATGATCTTGGTCACCGGCCCCACAGGCTCAGGGAAAACCGTGTCGCTGTATAGCTGCCTGAACCTACTGAACAAGCCAGGGGTCAATATTTCGACGGCCGAAGACCCGTCTGAAATCAATATGCCAGGGGTCAACCAGGTCAACGTCAACGAAAAAGCCGGACTAACCTTTGCGGCAGCCCTGAAATCCTTCCTGCGCCAGGATCCTGACGTGATCATGGTGGGTGAAATTCGTGATCTGGAAACCGCAGACATTTCCATCAAGGCCGCACAGACTGGGCACTTGGTGCTTTCCACGCTGCACACCAATGATGCGCCAACCACGCTGACGCGCATGCGCAACATGGGGATCGCACCTTTCAACATCGCCTCCAGCGTGATCTTGATTACTGCTCAGCGACTGGGCCGACGGCTGTGCCCGCAGTGCAAACAAGCACACGACGTCCCACGCGAAGCGCTCCTGGAAGCGGGCTACGAAGAGGACCAGCTTGATGGATCCTGGGTGCCCTACAAGGCCGTAGGTTGCCATGCCTGCAACAACGGCTACAAGGGCCGCGTCGGTATCTACCAGGTCATGCCTATCAGCGAAGACATGCAGCAAATCATTTTGCGCGACGGCAGCGCACTAGACATTGCTGCACAAGCCAAGCGTGAAGGCGTCAAGTCCCTGCGCGAGTCGGGCTTGGACAAGGTCAAACTGGGCGTCACCTCCTTAGAAGAAGTTCTTGCAGTGACCAACCTTTAACACCCACCATTGGTGCACCGCAGTCTCCGCAGACTGCGACCAAGAGAAACACACAACAACACTGACAGCAGAGGGAGCAGCGGTATGGCATATGCGACAACTGGCAAGGCCACTGCCAAAGAGTTTGTCTTTGAATGGGCGGGCAAAGACCGCCAGGGCAAAGAGTTACGTGGAGAAATGCGAGCCACCGGCGAAGCACAGGTACAAGCCTCTTTGCGTCGTCAAGGCATCTTCATCACCAAACTGAAGAAGCGCAGCATGCGTGCGGGCAAGAAGATCAAGCCCAAAGACATTGCTTTGTTCACGCGGCAAATGGCCACGATGATGAAAGCAGGTGTACCGCTGCTGCAGTCTTTTGACATTGTGGGGCGTGGCAACCCCAACCCCAGCGTCACCAAGTTGCTCAACGATATCCGCCAGGATGTAGAAACCGGCACCTCGCTGAGTGCTGCGTTTCGCAAGCACCCCATGTACTTTGATGCGCTGTACTGCAACCTGATCGAAGCAGGTGAAGCCGCCGGTATTTTGGAAACGCTGATGGATCGCTTGGCAACCTATATGGAGAAGACCGAGGCGATCAAAAGCAAAATCAAATCCGCCCTGATGTACCCCACCTCGGTGATCGTTGTGGCATTTGTTGTCGTCACCGTGATCATGATTTTCGTGATTCCCGCCTTCAAGGAAGTGTTCACCTCGTTTGGCGCGGATCTACCAGCGCCCACCCTGCTCGTCATGGGCATCAGCGAATTCTTTGTGGAATATTGGTGGCTGATCTTTGGCATGATTGGCGGAGGCTTCTACTTTTTCATGCAAGCCTGGAAACGAAGCCCCAAGATGCAGCGCTTCATGGACCGACTGCTGTTGAAACTCCCCATTTTTGGCACATTGATCGACAAATCCTGCGTGGCGCGCTGGACGCGAACGCTCTCCACCATGTTTGCGGCAGGCGTACCACTGGTAGAGGCTCTGGACTCGGTCGGCGGCGCCTCGGGCAACAGTGTCTACAGAGAAGCCACCGAGCGCATTCAGCAGGAAGTATCTACCGGCACCAGCTTGAATGCGGCCATGAGCAATGCCAATGTATTTCCTTCCATGGTGCTGCAAATGTGCGCGATTGGCGAGGAATCCGGCTCCATTGACCACATGCTGGGCAAAGCGGCTGACTTTTATGAAGCCGAGGTCGATGAAATGGTCGCAGGCCTTTCCAGCCTGATGGAGCCCATCATCATCGTGTTTCTGGGCACCCTCATTGGCGGCATTGTGGTCTCGATGTATCTGCCTATCTTCAAATTGGGACAAGTGGTTTGATCGAGCTATCTATGGGTGAAATGGCATTGGCAGGGCTGCTCGGACTGATGCTCGGCAGCTTTTTGAACGTCGTGGTGCACCGACTGCCGCAGCGCATGGAACAACAGTGGGATGCGGAGTGTGCAGAGCACCAAGCCACCAAAAGCGGCACCACTTACACACCGCTGCCACCCAGCATCACGCTGAGCCGTCCACGCTCTCGCTGCCCGCATTGCGGGCACACCCTGAGCTGGTATGAAAACATTCCGGTATTCAGCTGGCTTTTTTTGCGCGGCAAATGCCGCAGTTGCAGCCAACGCATCAGCTTGCGCTACCCCCTGGTGGAGATCATCACGGGCGCCCTGTTTGCATGGTGCATATACCGCTGGGGTTGGACTCCCACGGGCTGGGCATGGTGCGGCTTCAGCGCTGCACTGCTGGCCCTGGCACTGATCGACTGGGACACCACCTATCTGCCCGATGACATCACACTCCCCCTGCTTTGGGCTGGCTTGCTGGCAACCGCTTTGGGCTGGACGGGCATACCTATCGACCAGGCACTGTGGGGCGCTGCGGCGGGCTATATGTCACTGTGGAGCATCTATTGGTGCTTCAAACTACTCACCGGCAAAGAAGGTATGGGCTATGGCGATTTCAAGCTCTTTGCCGCATTGGGTGCCTGGTTTGGCTGGCAGGCGCTGGTGCCCATCATTCTGATGGCGTCGGTAATCGGCGCCATCGTGGGCATTGCAATGAAACTGCGCAGCTCGCTGCGTGAGGGCGGCTACATCCCCTTTGGCCCATTCCTGGCCGGTGCAGGGTTTACGGCCATGCTCTTTGGCTCCAACACCATCTTGTCCACCGTCTTGCGCCTCCTGGGGCTGTAAACATGCAGCGTGCTCCACGCATTGGCCTCACAGGCGGCATCGGCAGCGGCAAAAGCACGGTGGCCCAGCTTCTGGCGGAAAGCGGCGCTGCTGTCATTGATGCGGACGCCATCTCGCGCAGTCTGACGGCAGTGGGCGGTTTGGCCATCCCACAAATCGAAGTGGAATTTGGCCTTCAGGCCATTGACGACAGCGGTGCACTGGATCGCGGCTTCATGCGTGCGCTGGTCTTCCAGGACCCAACGGCACGCCAGCGCCTGGAAGCCATCGTCCACCCCTTAATTGGCAACCTGACGCAGCGCCAAGCCCTGCAAGCCGAAGCTTGTGGTGCGCCGCTGCTGGTGTTCGACGTACCTTTGCTGGTGGAGTCAGGGCGCTGGCGCCAGCAAGTCGATGCGGTACTCGTGGTCGACTGCGAGGAAGACACGCAGATTGCGCGCGTCATGGCGCGCAACGGGCTCGAGCGTTCAGCGGTCGAGCAAATCATGGCCGCCCAAGCCACGCGCGCGCAGCGCAGGGCCGCTGCAGACTGGGTTATCTACAACGACGGGCTAGATTTCGCAGCATTACGTCAAGAAGTGCTATCAATTTCGGCACAGTTACAGCTATGATGTAAACCGTGCGCCTGTAACACTTGGTCCGCCTTGTGCGCAGACGCTGCAAACACCCACCTTTCCGCCTGCGCCTATTGGGATACTGCCAGCGTGATTCTTTACGAGTACCCTTTCAACGAACGCTTACGCACCTATTTGCGACTGGAGCAATTGTTCCGGCGTTTGTCCGAACTCGTCACACGCGAATCCCCTGTGGACCACCATTTTGCGCTGGCCACCATCTTTGAAATCATGGATGTGGCAGCGCGGGCAGACCTCAAGTCCGACCTGCTGCGCGATCTGGAGCGCCACAAAAGCCTTTTCGAAGGCCTGCGCGACAACCCGGCCATTGCCCAGGACATGCTGGACAACATCATTGCCCAGCTGGACCAGTGCTACACCGCGCTGCATGCCCAGGCCGGCAAGACCGGGCAACCCCTCACCGACATCGACTGGCTGATGGCCATTCGCAGCCGCATCGGCATTCCCGGCGGCACCAGCAGCTTTGACCTGCCCGCCTACCACCGCTGGCAAAACCGCGTGGCACACGAGCGCCAGGGCGATTTGCAGCAATGGATCCAGTGCCTCAAACCCCTGTCTGATGCCTTGGGCCTGCTGCTGAGCCTGCTGCGCGAGACCGGATCACCGCAAAAAGTGGCCGCCAGCAACGGGCAATTCCAGCAATCGCTGCCAGCCGGCAAGGCCTACCAGCTGCTGCGCCTGCGCATTGACGCAGACAGCGGCTTAATTCCAGAAATCAGCGCCAACCGGCTGATGGTATCGGTACGCCTGGTGCGCCCCAATGAAAACGGCAGCCTGCAATCGACCACAGAAAACGCGGCTTTCGAGTTGACGCTGTGCGCCTGAGTCCGGCCTTGTGTCAGACTGCACAGCATGAGTGAGACCTCCCCCAACACCCCCACCACAGTGCAGTGCCCCACCTGCGGCGGCCCCAGCCTGTTTGCACCCAGCAATCCCTCGCGCCCGTTTTGCAGCCCACGTTGCAAAGCCATTGATCTGGGTGCCTGGGCGGCCGAAGAATTCCGCGTTCCCACCACGCCGCCTGCCGACAACCAGTACGGCGACCCACGCACCGAAAACGAATAAACCATAGCTTCCTGCGCGCATGAAACAAGGGTTTCAGGCATTTCTCACCCTGAAGCCCTTTGTATATATGCGCTAGCCGCTCTGGTTTTAGGGTGTTTCTGCCGCATACACCGCAGCATCAAAGGGCAGGCCACGCTCTGCACTCAGCCACTCCAGCACCGGCAAAGAACCCTCCAGCACCGGGCGCACCTGCAGTGGCAGCTGCTGCCAGGCCATTTGCTGACCTTCGCGCATTTCAAATTCACCGCTCCACTGCGTGACCTTGCACCAGTGCAAGCGCACCAGGGCGTGCGAATACGCGTGCTCCGTCACCTTCCAGGCCATGCAGTTGGTGATGGTGATGCCCAGCTCCTCCTGCAGCTCACGGCACAGGGCTTGTTCCACGATCTCGCCCGCTTCGAGCTTTCCACCAGGAAACTCCCACCAGCCCGCGCGCGGTTTGCCTTCGGGGCGCGAGGTGATGAGCAGCGCCCCATCGCTTTCACGGATCAGCACACCCACCGCCACTTCGGTGTGGGTGCGTACAGCAGCAGTTTCAGCAGTCACAGTCACCAACTCTTTTCTCTCGTTATCGGTCAAATTTCAGCGCCGTCGCTCAGGCCATCTACATCGGCAATGCGGGTGTGCACGCTGATCGGGCGCTCATTGCGCCCTGCATAGTCACGCGCAAACTGCTGGGCCACGCGGCCGCTGCGCGAGCCGCGCTCCAACGCCCAAATCAAGGCTTCTGGCTGCGCGGCAGCGATCGCTGCCTCATCCAGCCCCATGCTGCGCAGCCATTGCGCCACCACGCGCAGGTATTCATCCTGGCTGAAGGGGTAGAAGCTCACCCACAATCCAAAGCGCTCGGACAGGGAGATTTTCTCTTCCACCACTTCACCGGGGTGGATCTCACCGTCCTTGCCCTTGGAGGTTTGCAGGTTGTCCGTCATGTACTCGGGCAGCAGGTGGCGGCGGTTGCTGGTGGCATACACCAGCACATTGGGCGTGGCCGCACTGACCGAACCATCCAGAATCGACTTCATGGCCTTGTAGCCCGGCTCGCCTTCTTCAAAGCTCAGGTCATCGCAGTAGATGATGAACTTCTCGGCGCGTCCGGCCACCACGTCCACGATGTCGGGCAGATCGGTCAGATCGGCCTTATCCACCTCAATCAGGCGCAGGCCCTGCGGCGCATACGCGTGCAAGCAGGCGCGGATCAGCGACGACTTGCCTGTGCCGCGCGCACCCGTCAGCAGCACGTTGTTGGCACTGCGGCCTTGCACAAACTGTTCGGTATTGCGCGCGATCTTGTCTTTTTGACCATCGATGTTCTGCAGGTCAGACAGCTGCATGGCACCCACATGGCGCACCGGCTCCAGCACGCCACAGCCGTTGGCGCGCTTGCGGTAGCGCCAGGCGATGGCCGCACTCCAGTCTGCCGGTGCCTGCAGGGGCTGCGGCAGCACCGATTCAATGCGCTGCATGAGCTGCTCGGCACGCTCCACCAAACGCTCCAAAGGGTTCATCACATCTTGCATGCGGGGTCTCCAAGTTTTTATTTGGATAGCTTCTTGCGCTGATTTACAAGGCACTTCCATACAAATATGCAGTGAAACTCTTGTACAGACTGCGCAAGCTGCTCTGAAAAAAGAACGGAGCCCGAAGACTCCTTGATCCATCAGGGGGTGCAGGCCAACCAGTCCGCAGGGCGATCGAGACGAGGTGCAACACCGAAGACAGTAGCAACGCTAGGGCAAGGTGGTGCAACGACGTATCGCGGGTTGCGTGCACGCCCCATGCGCTTAAGAGCGGTAGTCGGCGTTGATGGTCACGTAATCGTGACTGAAGTCACAGGTCCACACGTTCTGCGTAGCCGTGCCGCGGCCCAGGTTCACGCGTACGGTGATTTCTTGCTGCTTCATCACGCGCTGGCCGTCTTCTTCCTTGTAGGAAGGATTGCGGCCACCATCGACTACCACGTGCACATCGTCCAGGAACAGGTCGATCTTGGTCTGGTCCAGATCGGCGATGCCAGCGTAACCCACAGCCGCCAGAATGCGGCCCAGGTTGGGGTCGGATGCAAAGAATGCGGTTTTGACCAGGGGCGAATGGGCAATGGCGTAAGCGGCCAGGCGGCATTCTTCTTCGGTCTTGCCGCCGTCGATCTGCACAGTAATGAACTTGGTGGCGCCTTCGCCATCGCGCACGATGGCTTGGGCCAGCAGGCGAGCCACTTCCAGCAGCGCGGCCTTCAGGGCCTGGGCATCGGCACCATCCCACGAGGTGATCTGCGCATTGCCCGCCTGGTGTGTTGCCACCAGCACGAACGAGTCATTGGTGGAGGTGTCGCCATCGATGGTCACGCGGTTGAACGAGCCGTCAGCCAATTCCTTGACCAGGTCTTGCAGCAGTGCAGGGGCAATGGCCGCGTCGGTGGCCAGATAGCCCAGCATGGTCGCCATATTGGGGCGAATCATGCCCGCGCCCTTGCTGATACCCGTGATATGCACCGTCTTGCCACCCACTTGCAGCTGGCGGCTATAGGCCTTGGGCTGGGTGTCCGTGGTCATGATGCCCGCGGCGGCTGTGGCCCAGTTATCGGCCTTGGCAGCAGCCAGCGCAGCAGGCAAGCCCGCCACGATGCGATCCACCGGCAGCTCTTCCATGATCACGCCTGTGGAGAAAGGCAGCACTTGCTCGGGCTTCAGGTTCAGCGCTTGGGCCAGTGCGGCGCAGGTGGCGCGCGCATTGGCCAGACCAGCAGCGCCGGTGCCTGCGTTGGCATTGCCGGTGTTGATCACCATGGCACGAATGCCTTGACCGGCCGCCAGGTGCTCGCGGCACACCTGAACAGGGGCTGCGCAAAAACGGTTTTGCGTGAACACGCCCGCCACGCTGGCGCCTTCATCGAGCAAAAACACGCTCAAGTCTTTACGGTTGGCTTTGCGCACACCGGCTTCGGTCACACCAATACGCACACCGGCAACGGGAAACAGCTCAGCGGCGACGGGAACGGGCAAATTCACAGGCATTGCAGGACTTCCTACAGAGAAACAATCAGACGTTCATTATGGAGAAAAACTGTGTCTCACAACGTAAAACACGGGCCGTAGCCCGTGTTCTTTGTGGATGGCGCTCTCTCGCAGCGACGATGCGTTTTAGTTCAGCTTGCCATGGCAGTTCTTGAACTTTTCGCCGCTACCGCAAGGGCAGGGGTCGTTGCGCCCCACGCGGACACCTTCAGGGATTTCAAAGCTGTCAGACTTGTCACCATCCGCGCTGGCGTACTGCATACCGCCTTGCACGCTTTCGGCACGCTCTTCAATGCTCTGGGCCACCTGATCCAGCTGCTCAGGCTGCTGGATGCGCACTGTCAGCAGCACACGGGTCACTTCGTTCTTGACCTGGTCAATCAGCTGACGGAACAGCTCAAACGCTTCGCGCTTGTATTCCTGCTTGGGCTGCTTTTGTGCGAAACCGCGCAGGTGAATGCCTTGGCGCAGATAGTCCAGCGCAGACAGGTGATCGCGCCAGTTGGTATCAAAGCTTTGCAGCAGCACGGCACGTTGGAAGTTCATGAACTGCTCATTGCCCACCAGATCCAGCTTGCCTTGATAGAGGTCGTTGGCGGCCTTCGCGCAGGCTTCCAGGATTTCTTCGTCGGTGATGCTGTCCGAGTTCTTGAGCATGGTCTGCAGATCGACCTGCACCTGCCAGTCGGCCAAGGCCTTCTCCAGGGCAGGCAGATCCCACTGCTCTTCCATAGACTCCGCAGGCACATACTGGCGCACGGTGTCGGCAATGCAATCTTCACGCATCACATTGATCATCTCGGACAGATCGCCCGTATCCAGAATCTCGTTGCGCTGCTGGTAGATCACCTTGCGCTGGTCGTTGGAGACATCGTCGTACTCCAGCAGCTGCTTGCGCATGTCGAAGTTACGCGCTTCCACCTTGCGCTGCGCCGACTCGATGGAACGGGTCACGATACCCGCCTCAATCGCTTCACCCTCAGGCATCTTCAGGCGGTCCATGATTGCGCGCACACGGTCACCCGCGAAGATACGCATCAACTGGTCGTCCAGGCTCAGGTAAAAACGCGACGATCCAGGGTCACCCTGGCGGCCCGAGCGGCCACGCAACTGGTTGTCAATACGGCGCGACTCATGGCGCTCGGTCGCAATGATGCGCAGACCGCCCAGCGCCTTGACTTCGTCGTGGTCTCGCTGCCACTGCGCACGCAGTGCCGCAATTTCAGACTGCTTGGCCGCCTCATCCAGCTCCGCATTGCCGTTGATCAACGCTTCCTGCTTGCTGATATTGCCGCCCAGCACGATGTCGGTACCGCGACCGGCCATGTTGGTGGCGATGGTGATCATGCCCTTGCGACCTGCCTGGGCGATGATGTCGGCTTCCTTGGCGTGCTGCTTAGCGTTCAGCACCTGGTGCGGCAGGCCCGCCTGGGTCAGCAGCTGGTCAATGATTTCCGAGTTTTCAATCGATGTAGTGCCCACCAGCACAGGCTGGCCGCGGCCGTGACATTCGCGGATATCTTCAATTGCAGCGTTGTACTTCTCATTGGTGGTCTTGTAGACACGATCCAGTTGATCGGCACGCTTGCTGGGCTTGTTGGGGGGAATCACCACGGTTTCCAGGCCATAGATGCTCTGGAACTCATAGGCTTCCGTATCGGCCGTACCGGTCATGCCGGACAGCTTGTTGTACAGACGGAAGTAATTCTGGAAGGTGATGGAAGCCATGGTCTGGTTCTCGGCCTGAATGGCCACACCTTCCTTGGCTTCGACGGCCTGGTGCAGGCCATCGCTCCAGCGGCGACCCGACATCAGACGGCCCGTGAACTCGTCCACAATCACCACCTCACCGTTTTGCACCACATAGTGCTGGTCACGGTGGTAGATGTGGTGCGCGCGCAGCGCGGCATACAAGTGATGCACCAGCGCGATGTTCGATGGGTCGTACAGCGAAGCACCCTCGGGCAGCAGGCCTGCCGCCGACAGAATGCCTTCGGCCTTCTCGTGACCATCTTCGGTCAGGAACACCTGGTGGCTTTTTTCGTCCACCGTGAAGTCGCCCGGCTTGGTCACGCCTTCGCCAGTGCGAGGATCGGCCTCACCTTCCTGGCGCACCAGCTGAGGAGCCAGCTGGTTGATGGTCTGGTACATGGCCGTGTTGTCATCGGCCTGCCCCGAAATAATCAGCGGCGTACGCGCTTCGTCGATCAGGATGGAGTCCACCTCGTCAACGATGGCGTAGTTCAAGGCACGCTGCACACGGTCTGCCTTGTCGTAGACCATGTTGTCACGCAGGTAGTCAAAACCGTATTCGTTGTTGGTGCCATAGGTGATGTCGGCCAGATAAGCCAGCTGCTTGTCTTCGCGAGGCGCCTGGGGCAGGTTCACACCAACCGACAAGCCCAGGAAGTTGTAGAGCGGACGCATGGTTTCCGCATCGCGGCTGGCCAGGTAGTCATTGACGGTCACCACGTGCACGCCGCTGCCGCTTAGGGCATTCAGATACACCGGCAAGGTCGATGTCAGCGTCTTGCCTTCACCGGTACGCATTTCCGCAATCTTGCCCTGGTGCAAGGCCATGCCACCCATCAGCTGCACATCGAAGTGCCGCATCTTCATGACGCGCTTGGAAGCCTCACGCACCACCGCAAATGCTTCTGGCAACAGGTCATCCAGCGATGTACCTTGGGTCAGACGGTCCTTGAACTCTTGGGTCTTGGCCCGCAAAGTCTGGTCATCGAGCTTCTCCAGTTCAGGCTCCATCGCATTGATGAGTGCCACCGTCTTGCGGTACTGCTTGAGAAGCCGGTCATTACGGCTGCCGAAAAGTTTGGTGAGAAAGTTGACCATGCGAACGGAAGCCGCTCACCAACGCCCGTGAGGCGCCAGAGGCAGCCAAATCCCTAATAGAGTTGCCATGCAGATGGGCTTGCTCAGCGCAAAAACAAGAGCCCTTGCGACTGAAAGCCAAAAATTGATTCTAACTGCCGCTTGCGCTTTGGCACCAACTGCAACCCCTTGCCAACACACAAGCAACATGGCCGACTGATAATGCACCCCATCACAGTCACCTATTGCCATGCATTCGCGCCGTCATTTCGCCATCACCCTTGAGCAAGCAGCTCAATCTTCGCCCGCCCTGTCCCAACTGGTCAGCCAGGCGAGAGCGGCCAATGCGCGCATGAAAGCCATCGAGCCATTGCTGCCACCGGGCTTGCGTGGCAGCGTGCAGGCAGGTCCCATGGAAGGCAAGGTGTGGTGCTTGATCATCAAGAACAACGCGGCAGCCACCAAGGTGCGCTACCTGCTGCCGAGCCTGGAGGCCCACTTGCGCACCAAGGGCTGGGAGGTCGAGCACATTCAGCTCAAGGTACTGAGCAACTCCCCCTGGCAAAGCCCCGCCTAAAGTACAGGCGAAAAAAAAGACCCGAATGGGTCTGCTGCAAAAAACATGGTGCCGGTTGTCGGATTCGAACTGACGACCTACCGCTTACAAGGCGGGTGCTCTACCAACTGAGCTAAACCGGCGATCCACACCACATGCCACAAGGCTGCCGATGGGAATAGATACTTCACAAAAAAAGCACCTGAATGGTGCCGGTTGTCGGATTCGAACTGACGACCTACCGCTTACAAGGCGGGTGCTCTACCAACTGAGCTAAACCGGCGAAGACCGCGATTCTAATACAAGTTTGCGGCCTTGAAAGAAATTCTGCTTATTTCACACGTTTGAGCGCAGGACGCCCTGCACCACCCGCTGGCGGGCGCGGGGCATCATCACCCGCATCCGCAGACTTACTGCTGGACGTGACCAGCTGCATCACTTGGGCGGGCGCCGCATCTTCGGGCATAGGTTCGACGGTTTGTGCATCCAGCGCTTCGTCCGCACTCAACGCGACAGCGTCGTCCGCCACCTCCGCGAGCAAATCCTCCTGCACAGGAAAAGACATCCCTTGGCCAGATTCCCACGCATAGATGGCTTGCACGCGCTCAATCGGCACCATGATTTCGCGAGGCTTGCCACCAAACCGGGCTTTGAACTCAATGTATTCATTGCCCAGCTGGAGGTTACCTGTCGCGTCATAGCTGACGTTGAGCACGATCTCCCCATCGTTCACAAATTCGCGAGGCACTTGCACCGAACGATCCACCTTGACCGCCAAATACGGCGTCAACCCGTTATCCGTGCACCACTCATGAAGGGCACGAATCAGATACGGCCGTGTTGATGTGGTGGTGGGCTCGTTCATGTACAAATTCCAGCAAACAGCAAAACTAGGGGTCGCAGGGCACGTGCAATTACTTGCGCATGACCTTTTCAGAAGGTGTCAGCGCTTCAATGTAGGCAGGGCGCGAGAAGATGCGCTCGGCATACTTCAGCAAAGGTGCAGCATTCTTGCTCAGCTCAATACCGTAGTAGTCCAGGCGCCACAGCAATGGGGCAATCGCCACGTCCAGCATGGAGAAGCCTTCGCCCAGCATGTACTTGTTCTTCAGGAACACGGGGGCCAGCTGTGTCAGGCGGTCACGGATGTGTTGGCGCGCCTTTTCCACTTCCTTTTCATTGCCCTTGACGTTGCGCTGCTCCAGCGTGTTCACATGCACGAACAATTCTTTTTCGAAGTTCAGCAAGAACAGGCGAACGCGTGCACGGTCCACAGGGTCACCGGGCATCAACTGGGGATGTGGGAAGCGCTCGTCGATGTACTCGTTGATGATGTTCGACTCGTACAAGATCAGGTCACGCTCTACCAAGATAGGAACCTGACCATAGGGGTTCATCGCCGCGATTTCTTCAGGCTTGTTGTACAAGTCGACATCACGGATTTCGAAGTCCATTCCCTTTTCGAACAGCACAAAGCGGCAGCGGTGGGAATATGGGCAAGTCGTTCCCGAATAAAGCACCATCATGGCGGAAGCTCCTAAAAATCAAAAAGAGTGGGACGCCCAAAAAGCGCCCACTCCGCTGTAACCGAAGCGTTTTGCACCGAAGTGCAAAGCGCAAGCAGTCTATCTATTTATTTGACGTCTTTCCAGAATGCAGCGTTCAATCTCCAGGCGATCAAGATAAAGATGCCCAAGAAAATCAAGACGCCCACACCGACGCGAATACGGGTATTTTGGGCTGGTTCACCCATCCATTGCAGGAAGTTGACCAAATCCCCAACAGCCTGATCGTACTCTTGTGCACCCATTGTGCCTTCAGAGAGCGTTTCCCAGCCCTTGAATACCTGGGTGTTTTGGCCGTGCACTTCCACATTTTCAATGATGGCACGGCGCTCTCCCTGCAACTGCCACAGCGCGTGCGGCATGCCCACCGATGGGAACACCAAGTTATTCCAGCCCATGGCCTTGGTTTCGTCGCGATAGAAGGTGCGCAAGAAGGTGTAGAGATAATCTGCACCGGATCCACCCATGCCTGCGCGCGAACGTGCAATCACGGTCAAGTCAGGAGGGTTTGCGCCAAACCAGTTCTTGGCCTGCTTGGGATCAATCGCAGACACCATGGTTTCGCCCACTTTGTCGGTGGTGAACAGCAGGTTGTCCTTGATCTCTTGCTCGCTCAGACCAATGTCTTTCAAGCGGTTAAAGCGCATGGACGCAGCAGAGTGGCAGCCCAGGCAGTAGTTCACAAACAGCTTGGCACCGTTTTGCAACGACGCCTGGTTGGTGGTATCCACGGGCGCCTTGTCGAGGTGCACCAGACCGCTACCAGCAGCATGCGCACCACCCACAATACCAAGCGCCGCAACCAGCGTGAGGATCAGTTTTTTCATTGTTCTTCGCTCCTAGCTCAGTGAGGCTTGAAAGTCACGCGATCAGGCACTGCCTTGGGCGTACCCAGCTGGCTCCACCAGGGCATCAACAGGAAGAAGCCAAAGTAGAACAAGGTTCCGACTTGCGACACGCGCTCACCGATGGGCGACGGAGGCTGCACCCCCAGGTAGCCCAGGATCAGGAAGTTCACCACAAACACCGCGTACATGTACTTGTGCCAGCTGGGGCGGTAGCGAATGGACTTCACAGGACTGCAATCCAGCCATGGCAGCGCGAACAAGATCACGACCGCACCACCCATGACCACCACACCCCAGAACTTGGCATCAATCGCCATCATCACGGCCACAGCCACGACAGCGGCGCCCGCGATCACCAGCTTGAACAAGCCGGCCAGTTTGGACTTCACCACGGCAAACACCGCCGCCAAGATCACGCAAGCCACCAGGGCGTACATCATCTCGGAAGTGATAGCACGCAGCATCGAGTAGAACGGCGTGAAGTACCACACAGGCGCAATATGCGATGGCGTCTTCAGCGGATCAGCCGGGATGAAGTTGTTGTACTCCAGGAAATAGCCACCGAACTCTGGCGCAAAGAACACCACCGCCGAGAACAAGAACAAGAACACAGCCACGCCAAAAATGTCGTGCACGGTGTAGTAAGGGTGGAAAGGCACGCCATCCAGCGGGTGTCCGTTCGCATCCTTTGGTGCACCCGGAGCCTTGATTTCCACGCCATCAGGGTTGTTCGAGCCCACATCGTGCAGCGCCAGCAAGTGCGCCACCACCAGACCCAGCAGCACCAGTGGCACAGCGATCACGTGGAAGCTGAAGAAGCGGTTCAGCGTGGCATCACCCACCACATAGTCACCGCGAATCAGCAGCGCCAGGTCAGGCCCCACAAAAGGCACAGCGGCAAACAGATTCACGATCACCTGCGCGCCCCAGTACGACATCTGTCCCCATGGCAACAGGTAACCCATGAAGGCTTCTGCCATCAGGGCCAGGAAAATCGCACAGCCAAAGATCCAGACCAGCTCCCGCGGCTTGCGGTAAGAACCGTACAGAAGGCCGCGGAACATGTGCAAATACACCACCACGAAGAAGGCCGAGGCGCCCGTGGAGTGCATATAGCGAATCAGCCAGCCCCAGGGCACATCACGCATGATGTATTCCACAGAGGCAAACGCTTTTTCTGCGTCAGGCTTGTAGTGCATGACCAGGAAAATGCCGGTCACGATCTGGATCACCAGCACCAGCAGCGCCAGCGAGCCGAAGATGTACCAGAAGTTGAAGTTCTTCGGAGCGTAGTACTCCGACATATGAACCTTGTAGGCAGAGAAGGCTGTCGGGAAGCGGTTCTCGAACCAGTTCGTTACCTTGGCGCCAGTGGGCGCATTCGGGTCGAGTTCTTTGAATTCGTGGGCCATGTCGTTTTAACTCCCTCAAGCCTTGTCTTCACCGATCAGGAGCTTGGTCTCCGACAGGTACATATGGGGCGGGACTTCCATGTTGTCCGGCGCGGGCTTGTTCTTGAACACGCGGCCAGCCATGTCAAACGTCGAGCCGTGGCAGGGACACAAAAAGCCACCTTTCCAGTCCGAAGGCAGGGAAGGTTGCGCGCCGGTTTGGAACTTATCGGTGGGCGAGCAACCCAAGTGTGTACAGATACCCACGCACACCAGCACTTCGGGCTTGATGGAACGCCATGTGTTGCGCGCATAAGCAGGCGTGAACTCTGCCGGGTTGCGCTCGGAATTGGGGTCTGCCAGCTGGCCATCCAGGCCCGCCAGATCATCGAGCTGTTCTTTGGTGCGCTTGATGATCCACACCGGTTTACCGCGCCATTCAACCGTTAACTTTTCGCCCGCTTGCAGGGCTGAGATATCAACTTCCACCGCAGCACCTGCGGCCTTGGCCTTTTCAGAAGGCTGGAAGGTGCTGACAAATGGAACAGCGGCTGCCACGCCGCCTACCGCGCCAGCGCACGCTGACGTGATGATCCACGTCCGTTTGCTGGAGTCGACAGGTGTTTCGCTCATGGGGATCCTCGATAAAACATCGCTAGGTATAAGGGCAATCGAGAAATTGTAGCTAAGCGAACCTGTTGCATCCAAGCACGCGTCTGACACTCTCCTTGCCCTAAATCAAGCAATATGTCGTATCTCAACCAATATGTGGAGCGGGTTTATGGGAATGATGCAGGAGTTTCGAGAATTTGCCGTCAAGGGCAACGTCATTGATTTGGCCGTCGGCGTGATCATTGGCGGTGCTTTCGGGAAAATTGTGGATTCCGTGGTGAAGGACTTGATCATGCCGGTGGTGGGCATGGTGTTTGGCAAGCTGGATTTCTCCAATTTGTTCGTCGTCCTCGGCACTATTCCCGACGGCACTCCGCGCACGCTGGCAGCCTTGCAAGAAGCGGGCGTTCCCGTGTTTGCTTATGGCAACTTCATCACCGTGGCGGTGAACTTCATCATTTTGGCCTTCATCATTTTCATGATGATCAAGCAAATCAACCGCTTGAAGCGCGAAGCGCCCCCGCCAGCACCAGAGCCCGAAATCACGCCCGAAGAGGTGCTGCTGCTGCGCGAAATTCGCGATCAACTGCGCAGCTGACCCGCTCTGTGCCGCCCAACGGCAGGCACAGCACCCACAAAAAAAGGCCGCATGCATTCCGCTGCGGCCTTTTTTTCTGTGTAAAAACACGGGCGCTTTCACACTGCTACGCCCCCGCTTAGGCCTGCGCCAACCCACCTTCTGAAGCGCCGGCCGTGCGTGACAGCTGCTGCGCCATACGCACGGCTTCGATAAGGCTGCTGGCATCCGCCACGCCCTGTCCGGCGATATCGAATGCGGTGCCGTGGTCCGGGCTGGTACGCACCAGCGGCAGCCCCAGGGTGACGTTCACCCCCTCTTCGACACCCAAATATTTGATGGGGATCAACCCTTGATCGTGGTACATCGCCAACACTGCATCAAATTCCCCTGCATGACCGTCAACATCCCTTGCGCGCATAAAGATGGTGTCCGGCGCAAACGGTCCCTGGGCATCCATGCCTTGGGCGCGTGCCACAGCCACTGCAGGGGCAATGATCTCGCGCTCCTCGCTGCCAAACAGCCCCCCCTCGCCCGCATGCGGATTCAGCCCCGCCACACCGATGCGCGGCGCACGGCCCAGCATGCGCTGCAGTGCGTCATGCGTGATGCGCAAGGTTTGCAGCAGGTTGTCGTGCGTGACCGCCTCGATGGCCTGACGCAGTGAGACATGGATGCTCACCAGCACAGTGCGCAGCTCTTTGTTGGCCAGCATCATGCGCACAGGCATTTGCGCCAGCGGCACACCGGCGTGCTGTGCCGCCTCCGCCTGTAGCAGCTCGGTGTGACCGGGAAAATCCACCCCTGCTGCGTGCAGCGCTTCTTTGTGCAGCGGCGCGGTCACCAGGGCGGCAATCTGGCCCTGCAAAGCAGCCCGTGCAGCCCATTGCACACTGAGCGCAGCGCCCCGCCCGGCCTCTGCGCTGACCTGCCCCCACGGCGGTGGTGCCGGCATATCCGGCAGTTGCAGCACAGGCATGCAGCGCAGCGGCACCTGCCAAGCCTCGTCCGGTGTGCTGATCACCGCCACCGGCAGGTGCGTGTCACCTGCTTTAAAAATGGCCTGCGCGCCACGGCGCAGGGTGGCCACATTACCGGCCACAAAGCAGCCATGCATCAGCGCGGGTGCATCCCGAAATGCCTTGGCAATGATCTCAGGGCCAATTCCAGCGGCATCCCCTTGGGTGATGGCAATGCTTTTCAAGTCCTGCATCAAATTAACCTCTAGCCCTTATCCAGTAATCGCTTAAAGCTATCAAAATCAAGCAGGGTTATCGATTTCAATAAAGCGGTGCGACAGCCCCAACTGCTGCGCCACATGGGCAGCCACCGCCGCAGCGCCATAGCGTTCGGTCGCATGGTGGCCGGCAGCGATGAAGGTGGTGCCGGTCTCCCGCGCCAAGTGCGCCTGAGGTTCCGAGATTTCGCCCGTAATGAAGGCATCGGCGCCCGCTGCCAGCGCGCTTTCATAAAAGCCCTGGGCACCGCCCGTGCACCAGGCCAGGCGGCGAATGGGTTGCGCAGCTGCGCCAGTCACACAGGTCACCGGGCGCCCCAGCACCTGCTGCACATGGGCAGCCAGTGCATCGGCATGGGCAAAGTTGGCATCACCCACCATGCCCAGCGCCTGCTCACCGAAAGTGGCATCCCACTGCACGCCCAGCTTGGCACCCAGTTGGGCGTTGTTGCCCAGTTCGGGGTGGGCATCCAGCGGCAGGTGATAGGCAAACAGGCTGATGTCATGTGCCAGCAGCAGGCGAATGCGCTCTTTCATCCAGCCGGTGATGCGTCCGTCCATGCCGCGCCAGAACAAACCGTGGTGCACAAAGATGGCGTCAGCCCCATCGGCAATGGCCGCCTCAATCAGCGCGCGGCTGGCCGTCACACCACTGACGATGTGGCGAATCTCGGCCTTGCCTTCGACCTGCAGACCGTTGGGGCCGTAGTCTTTGAAGCGGTCAGGCTGCAGCAGGCCGTCGAAATGGGTGAGGAGTGCGTGTCGCTGGATCATGGCACTGATTGTGCCAAGCCCGCCGCAGCCCTGCCGCTCACGGGCACAAAAAAGGGCAGCCGCAGCTGCCCTTGGAGGAATGGTTCACCCGTTGTGATCAGTGCTTTTGCACCTTGGGCTGCCAGCCCTTGGAGGCCATGGGCCAGAACAGGCCGATGACTGCACCCAGAACACCCATGGCTGCCACATAGTGGGCAGGCGCCATGATGTCCACCTGCTGCCACATGGACACGACCATGGGGGTCAGGCCACCAAACACCGCGTAGGCCATGTTGTAGGCAAAGGACAGACCGGTAAAGCGCACCGCCACAGGGAAGGCACGCACACCCACCACAGGCAACAGCGAAATGGAGCCCACAAAGAAGCCCACCAGCGCGTAGCGCAGCACCAGGGTCGATTCACCGGGGAGGCCCAGGTAGAAGATATAGGCCGATACGGTCATACCGCCCCAACCCAGGAACATCGTCCACTTGGTGCCAATCTTGTCGCTCAACCAGCCCCAGAACACGCAACCAATGGTCAGCGTGACGGTAGCCACCGCGTTGGCCGTCATGGCATCGGCGGGCGCGATCTTGAACGCTTTTTGCAGGTAGGCGGGCGCCATCAGCACCACCACCACAACCGCAGTGGAAAGCACCCAGGTCATCAAAGCCACCAACCAGCTGGCTTCCTTGTGGTCACGCAAGATGGTCTTGATCGGCAGCTCGGCATCGGCAGCCTTGCGCTTTTGCATGTCTTGGAACAGCGGGGTTTCTTGCAAGAAACGGCGCAGATACACCGACACCAGGCCAAACACGCCACCCAAAATGAACGGCAGACGCCAAGCCCAGTCGTGGATTTCTTCCGCGCTGTAAGTGCTGTTGAGCCACACGGCAAAGATGGAGCCCAGGAAAATACCGCCGGTGATACCGGAGGTCAGCGTACCAATGGCCAAGCCGTAGTTCTTGGCAGGCGAGTGCTCGGCCACGAACACCCAGGCACCGGGCATTTCACCGCCAATGGCAGCGCCTTGCAGCACACGCATCAGCAGCAGCAACAGGGGGGCGGCCAGACCAATGGTCTCGTAGGTGGGCAGCAGGCCAATCACCAGCGTAGGCACGGCCATCAGGAAGATGGACAGCGTGAACATCTTCTTGCGGCCAATCTTGTCGCCGTAGTGGGCGATGATGATGCCGCCCAGCGGACGTGCCAGATAACCCGCCGCAAAAATGCCCAGCGTTTGCAGCTGGCGCATCCAGTCCGGCATCGAGGCTGGGAAGAACAGCGCGCCAATCACGTTGGCAAAGAAAACGAAAACGACGAAGTCGTAGAACTCCAGCGTGCCGCCCAAAGCGGACAGGCTCAAAGTCTTGTAGTCATCCCGGTTCAAGGGACGATGGTGTGCGCCGCCCGCCACTTGGTGGGCTTGCGCATTGGGATGCTTACTCATTGGGTTGTCTTTCCAGGTACAAAAGGTCAGACAGCGCGAGAGCCGCGGCAACGGATAGATGCTTCAAGGCAAGACTGGACTGTTCTTGGGGACTTCACGGTGATGAAGCCCCGCATTTCTCGCCCCAGCGGGTGTGCCGGGGAAAGAGCGAACTCAGTGTGGCGCAGTCGAATCGACATTCTAGGGTTTGCACTAATCCCCCATTGGTGAATCATCGTGAACTGCGATGTGGTTTCGCAAAATAGATGCATCCCATCTCCGCACGCGATGGCATGCACCAAAAATGCCCAGGCATGGCCACGCACCTGCCGCGGCAGCGCATTTGCGCGTACGCTCTGGGCCATTCTTTGCCCTCTTCGATTGCTGTTTGTATGAAGCGTTACTGGCTTTTGTTTTCCCAGGCGGTCACCGTACTGCTGGCGGCTTATTTCATTGTGGCCACGTTGCAGCCCAGCTGGCTCAAGCGTGGCGCCACCTACAGCCGCGCCGGTATTTCCCTGCTGGAAGCCCCTTCCGAACCACGCACCGAATTGGCCGCAGGCAGCCTGGCAGGCGCCGCACAGAAAGCCATGCCTGCGGTGGTCAGCATCAACACCAGCACACAAGTGCGCAACCCACGCGCCAACGACCCCTGGTTCCAGTTCTTCTTTGGCGACCAGCTCGGCACCCAGCAGCAAGCCGGTCTGGGCAGCGGCGTGATCGTCAGCCCCGACGGCTACATCCTGACCAACAACCACGTGGTGGAAGGCGCTGACCAGATTGAGGTGACGCTGGCCGACAGCCGCGTGGCCGTGGCGCGCGTCATTGGCACCGACCCGGAAACCGATCTGGCCGTGCTCAAGATCGAGCTGGACAAGCTGCCCGTCATCGTGCTGGGCAACTCCGACCATGCCCTGGTGGGCGACACCGTGCTGGCCATTGGCAACCCCTTTGGCGTGGGCCAGACCGTCACCAGCGGCATCGTCAGCGCGTTGGGCCGCAGCGAGCTGGGTATCAACACCTTTGAGAACTTCATCCAGACCGACGCAGCCATCAACCCCGGCAACTCCGGCGGCGCACTGATCGATGTGGACGGCAATCTGCTGGGCATCAACACCGCCATCTACTCGCGCTCCGGCGGTAGCATGGGCATTGGCTTTGCCATTCCGGTGTCGACCGCCAAGATCGTCATGGACGGTCTGGTCAAGGACGGCAAGGTCACCCGGGGCTGGATCGGCGTGGAGCCCAACGAGCTGTCGCCCGAGCTGGCGGAAACCTTTGCCGTCAAGGCCAGCCAGGGCGTCATCATCACTGGCGTGCTGCAAGCTGGCCCCGCGGCCAAGGCCGGCATGCTGCCCGGTGACGTGATCGTACAGGTGGACGAGCATGCCGTGCGCAACGTGGCCGAGATGATGACCGCCGTTGCCGCACTGCCCCCCGGCACCAGCGCACCGTTCACCATCCAGCGCGGTGCCGACAGCCTGACGCTGGACATCACCCCCTCCCCACGCCCTTCTCCACAGCGTGTGCGCCAGCGACGCTAATTAAAAACAAGAGCGGCTAGCGCTTATTGCAACTGTGATTCAGCCATAAAACATGCTGAACCCCAGGAAATACCAGCGCTAGCCGCTCTTTTTTAAGCATTGCACAGTAGCCAAGCAACGAATCAAGCCGAGTCGCTTCGCCGCCCTGCCCAGACATCAAGCCCAACACCCCATAAAAAATCCCGCTGACCGTTACCAGTCAGCGGGATTTTTTGTTCTAACGCCAAATGCCTTATGGCTCTGGCTTTCAGGCTTGTTCAGACTCCTCGTCGGCACCTTCAGGCTTCTTGGACACCTTGGCAAACCAGCCGGCACCCAAAATACCCACCTCGTACAGCACACACATGGGAATGGCCAGCGCCAGCTGCGAGATCACATCGGGCGGCGTGACCACGGCGGCCACCACAAAAGCCAGCACCACGAAATAGCCGCGGAAGCTCTTGAGCTTGGCCACATCCACAATGCCAAAGCGCACCAGCAGCATCACCACAATCGGCACCTGGAATGCCAGACCGAACGCCAGATACAGCGAGAGGATGGCTTCGACGTACGAGGCAATATCAGGCGTGGCCGCCACGCTTTCCGGCGTGAAGCCCTGAATGAAGCCAAACATCTTGTCCAGCACGAAGAACTGCACAAAGGCAATACCCACGTAGGCCAAAAAGCTGCCGAAAATAATCAGCGGCAGGGCAAACTTCTTCTCGTGCACGTACAGGCCTGGGGCCACAAACGCCCACAGCTGGTACATGATCCACGGCAGCACCGCCAGGATGGCCACCATCATCAGCACCTTCAGCGGCACAAAAAACGGCGAGAACACGCCCACCGCAATCAGCTTGGCATCAGGCGGCATGTGCGCCTTGATGGGGTGTGCAATAAAGTCAATCAGGCCATTGGGGCCTGGCCACATCGCCAGCACAGCCACCGCCACAGCAATGCCGTAAATGCAATACAGCAGCCGGTCACGCAGCTCCATCAGGTGCTGCACAAAAGGCTGCTCAGAGCCGGCCAACTCGTCGTTTTGGGTGGATTTGTCGGACATGGTCGAAAAAAGAACCGGGCCTTGCGGCCCTGCGTATCAAGAGAAAAACACCTGCACAGCACTTGTCGGCAAGACGCTGCGCATACGGTGCAACAGCCCCGCGCTCAGCGCTTGGGGCGGAACCGTGCCACGCGCGCCGCACCCGATTGCACATGCGTGCGCACACCAGCGCGCGCTTTGTACCAACGAGGCACCGTTCCGCGCTTGAGGCGGAAGTTCTTGCCCGGGTTTTTATACGCCGGGGTGATTGTGCTGCTGCCAACGCGGTTGTAGTCGCTGACACCGCCGCTGTCGTAGTCGGAGTCGAAATCGGTGACTTCGCGCCAGTCTTTTTCGAAGTCGCTGGAGGCGGTCTGCACCGACTGCTCGACATCGCGCGCAGCGGTTTCCACCGACTCCTTCATCTTCTTGAGCTCATCGAGCTCCATGGAGCGGTTGACCTCGGCTTTGACATCGGACACATAGCGCTGCGCCTTGCCAATCAGCGTACCCACGGTACGCGCCACACGCGGCAGCTTTTCGGGGCCGATGACCACCAGGGCCACGGCACCGATGAGCGCCAACTTGGAGATACCGATGTCAATCATGCCAACGCCCCTTGCAGGTGCTTGCTGCCATGTTCAGCCATCAGCTCTTTTGCTTGGCGTCGACGTCAATCGTGGTGGTGTCGGCCTTGGATTGGTCGGCAACGGCAGCCTTCTCGGCCGCGGTGTCACCTGCAGTGCCATCCTTCATGCCATCTTTGAAGCCCTTGACGGCTCCACCCAGATCGCCGCCCAGGTTCTTGAGCTTTTTGGTGCCGAACACCAAAACCACGATCAGCAGCACGATCAACCAATGCCAAACAGAAAACGATCCCATGAGATTTCTCCTAACGAATACCAGCCATTTTAGACGTGACACCACAACATAGCGCCCGAGATGGCCTTATGCATCGGTGGCCGACCCGCAGTGTCAGCAAACTGTTAACCGTGCTTCCAGGGGCGTGGGCCGCCCAGCACATGCACATGCAGGTGGTGGACTTCCTGCCCACCCTCTGCCCCCGTGTTCACCACCATGCGAAAACCACCTTCGGGGTAAGGATTGCAGCCCTGCTCCAAAGCCAGCTTGGGTGCCAGCGCCATGATTTTCCCCAGCAATGCTTCGTGCTCCGGCCCCACCTGGGCCATGGAAGCGATGTGCTGCTTGGGCACGATCAGAAAGTGCACAGGGGCTGCCGGGTGAATGTCATGGAAGGCGAACAGCGCATCGTCTTCATAGACCTTGCGGCTGGGGATCTGGCCTGCAGTGATCTTGCAAAAAAGGCAGTGGGGGTCGTGCGCTGTAGGTGCGTGGTCGGTCATCAAAAAACTCAATCTAAATTTGTTGGCTGGTGTGCAAGCAGCGGCACGCTGTCATCAGGCATTGTCCACAATCTGCAAGGTCTCACGCACGCCCACATCCAGGCGGTGATCATGCACCCATTGCAGGCCTTGCTTGCGTCCCAGCTCAAACAATCGCAGCAAAAAAGCCATATCCACACGGGATTTGCTGGCCGCGCCAAAACGGCTGAGTGCCGCGCCGCCATCAATGCGGTGCATCAGCACGTGCTTGTACTTGCCAGCATCGAGGCGGCCTTCGGCCAGCAGGCGGCGCACGAAGTCAATCGCCCGCAACTCACTGAGCAGCCCCGCGTTGAACATGATCTCGTTCGTGCGGTCCATGATGTCGCTGGCGGTATCGGGCAGCTCTTCGTGCGCAATCGGGTTGATCTGCACCAGCAGCATGTCGCGGCAGTCGGTGCGGTAGATCAGCGGGTACAGCGCAGGGTTGCCGGAAAAACCGCCGTCCCAGTACCGCTCGCCCTCAATCTCCACGGCCTTGTACAGCTGCGGCAGGCAGGCGGAAGCCATCACCGCATCGGTGCTCAGCCGGGTGTCACTGAAGATTTCGCCCTTGCCGGTGCGCACATTGGTGGCACAGACAAACAACTTGGGCATGCCTGCCAGCGGCCAGGCGGCGTGCAACATCTCAAAGTCAACCACGCGCTCCAGCAGCTTGCGCAGGGGGTTGATGTCCAGCGGATTGGTCTGGTAGGGCGAGAGAAACTGGCTCATCATGCCCATGAGCGGGTTGCTGGCCACGGGCACGCCGAGCGTGAAGACGCCCATGGCACCCACGCCCTCCCAGAGTTTGCGCAGGGCAGCGCGCGCCAGTAGGCAGCCTTGGGCATGCCGTGCGGCGCTGTCGTCCGGGTGGTCCAGCGCGGCAGCGGCAAAGCCCTGGGCGACGGCCACCGCGTTCATGGCTCCGGCGCTGGTGCCGCTGATGCCGGGAAAGGTAAAGCCGCCGTCTTCAAGCAAGGCGTCCAAAACGCCCCATGTGAAAGCCCCATGTGAGCCTCCGCCTTGAAGTGCCAGATTCAGGCATTGGGGAGGCGACGCAGGGGGCTGGCTCATAGGCAGGCTTTCAAGGCTCGATCAGAGCGGGAGAGGGGCTTGCTTGTTCATCGCCACCATGCCGCTCACGATGCGATAGAGGAACCAGATGGAGATCACGCACCACGCGATCCAACCCGGCAGAAAGAGCAGCAGCCACAGGGGCGCCGTCACCACATACAAGATACCGGCCCAGATCACGCTGCGCAGGCGCCAGGAGAAATGCGATTCGTGCCAGGTACCCTTGGCGTCCGAGCGTTTGACCAGGTCAATGATCAAGGCCACCACCAGCACCAGCACGCTGACTTGCGCGCCCGGGATCACGGCCGTCACGGCCACGATCAAATGCAAGAAGTAGCTGATCCAGCCCCAGGCCTTGAGGCCATCGAGCGTGGCCTTGTCGACCGCGCGCACGTCCACAATGTCGTCGTTCACTCCGGTTTTCCTTCCTGCGCAGCCCGTTCCTTGGCCTTGCGCAAAGCTTTTTCTTCCAGACCACTGGTGCCTTCACGGCGTTCCAGCTCGGCCACCACGTCAGCGGGGGTCAGCCCATAGTGCGACAGCGCGATCATGGAATGGAACCACAAATCCGCAACTTCATAAAGGATTTTCCCTTTGTCGGCGCCGGCATCCACATCCTTGGCGGCCATCACCACCTCGGTGGCTTCCTCGCCGATTTTTTTCAGGAATGCATCTGGGCCCTTGTGCAGCAAGCGCGCCACATAGCTTTTTTCGGGGTCGCCGCCGTTGATAGTCTTGCGGCTTTCGATGACAGCGGCAAGACGGGCCAGTGCGCCTTCCACCGAGGCAGAGTTGTATTCAGACATGGTGTTTTATTTATAAATGGAAGCAGGATCTTTCAAGACCGGGTCAATGGCCACCCATTGCCCATCCTTGAGAACGCTGTAGAAACAAGAGTGGCGGCCGGTATGGCAGGCAATGCCGGGTACGTGCCCCTCTTGGGTGATTTTCAGCAGGATGACGTCGTTGTCGCAGTCAATGCGCATCTCGTGCACGATCTGCACATGGCCGGATTCTTCGCCCTTGGCCCACAGCTTGTTGCGTGAGCGGCTGAAGTACACCGCACGGCCCAGCTCTGCGGTTTGCGCCAAGGCTTCGCGATTCATCCACGCAAACATCACCACGTCGCCCGAGCTTTGTTCCTGCGCAATCACGGGCACCAGGCCCTGCGCATCCCATTTGACTTGATCCAACCAGCTCATAGGCATCCTGCTTTTTTGTGTAGCTGCCAGCGCAGGCTGAAAGCCAATTTCACTTACAAATCAATCAGAAAGCCGCCTGGAGCCTGCGCAAGCCGCTCTCAAAATTTTTACAGCCGCACCGGAATGCCACGCTCGCGCATGCGCTGCTTGGCTTGCTGCACCGTGTATTCACCGTAGTGGAAGATGCTGGCCGCCAGCACCGCATCGGCACCGCCTTGCTGCACACCGTCAGCCAGGTGGTCCAGATTGCCAACACCGCCCGAGGCGATGACGGGCACGCTGACCGCATCACTGACCGCACGCGTGAGCGCCAAATCAAAGCCGCTCTTGGTGCCATCCTTGTCCATGCTGGTGAGCAAAATCTCGCCCGCACCGCGCTGCGCCATTTCTTCGGCCCAGCGAATCACATCCAGCCCCACATTTTTGCGCCCGCCGTGGCTGTACACATCCCAGCCGGGGCCCATGGGTGTGCCGCCAGGGCCGATGCGCTGCTCATCCTCGGGCGTGCGGCGCTTGGCATCAATGGCCACGACGATGCACTGCGCGCCGTATTTGTCGCTGCAGGCATTGATGGTGGCCGGGTTGGCAATGGCGGCCGAGTTGAAGCTGGTCTTGTCGGCACCCGCATTGAGCAGGCGGCGCACATCTTCCACCGCACGCACACCGCCGCCCACGGTCAGGGGAATGAACACCTGCGAGGCTACGGCCTCAATGATGGGCAAGATCAAATCGCGGCCATCGCTGGTGGCGGTGATGTCCAGGAACGTCAGCTCGTCCGCCCCCTGCGCGTTGTAGCGCGCAGCGATCTCGACCGGGTCGCCCGCATCCCGCAGTTCCAGAAAATTAACGCCTTTGACCACGCGGCCCCCGGTGACGTCCAGGCAAGGAATGATGCGTTTGGCAAGCATGAAAAGACTTTTTCTATCGGTTGAACATCACGGCAAGGGCAGCAGGTTACGCCACCACCTGCAAAGTTTGGGCGGCCTGCCAATGCTGGCCAGGGCGCAGCGCAATCGGTTGGTTGATGGCCGCCGCTTCCACGCACAGCATGCGCATCCAGTCGGCGCCCTGCATATCGGTCAAAGTGGCACACAAGACGGGGCCGGGGTTCCAGACCACGGTCTCGGGCCAGGCGGCGTCTTGGCTGATGCGCAAGGTGCCCGCGGCATCACGCAGCTCCAGGGGCTGGGCCGCGCGGGCGAACACCCGGTCAACCTCTTCACCCAGCGCCACGGCACCGTTTTGAATGGTGGGTGCAAAGTTCTTTGCAGCGTCCCAGCATGCCGCGCCATCCAGGCCATGCAAAGCGGCCATGTCCGCGCCCTGCACTGCCAGATAGGTGTGCAGCGCGCCGGTAAATGCCAACGTGCTGGTGCCCGTATTGGTGGCAGACAGGGTGATCTGCACAGCATCTGGCGACAGGGCCACGGCCAGCTCGGTGCGCAGGGCATGCGCAAAATCGGCGTGCAGCGGAGCTGCGGCATCCCACAGCCAGCGTGCGGTGATGGCATCGCCCTGCACCTGGGCGCCGCTGTACTGCCAGGTGGTGCGCCGCGCCAAGCCATGCTTGGGCAGCGGCCCACGCTGGTTGAACTGCGGAAAGCACACCGGCACACCGCCGCGGATGGCGGCAGAGCCATCCAGCACAGCGCGTTCAGAGACAAACAAGCGCTCGTGCCCGCGCACTGTCCACGACAGCAGTTGGGCACCGAAATCTGACACCCGCACGCTGTCCCCGTTCGGCAGGGTGATCAGCGTGCAAGCAAGGCCGCGCCAGGTCACTCGCGCGGCGGTGGGCGCGGTCATGCGGCGTCTTCTTCGTCGCCCGACAGCTTGTCTGCCAGTTTCTGGCCTTCGGCAAAGTCCAGATCACCGGTGTAGATGGCTCTGCCGCAGATCACGCCTTCGACGCCTTCGTCCTGCACGGCACACAGCTGCTCAATATCTTTGATGCTGGCCAGGCCGCCCGAGGCGATGATGGGAATGCGCACCGATTGCGCCAGTTTCACCGTCGCGTCGATGTTGATGCCCGACAGCATGCCGTCACGGCCAATGTCGGTGTAAATGATGGAGTCCACGCCCCAGTCTTCAAAGCGCTTGGCGGTCGAGATGACATCCTGGCCCGTCAGCTTGCTCCAGCCGTCCACGGCCACCTTGCCGTCCTTGGCATCCAGGCCCACGATGATGTGGCCCGCAAAGGCGCTGCATGCGTCTTGCAGGAAGCCGGGGTTCTTCACCGCGGCGGTGCCGATGATGATGTATTCCATGCCCGCGTCGATGTAGCGCTCAATGGTGTCCAGATCGCGGATACCGCCGCCCAGCTGCACGGGAATCTGACCGTCCACTTCCTTGAGAATGGCCTTGATGACCGCCAGATTCTTGGGCTGGCCCGCAAACGCGCCATTCAGATCCACCAGGTGCAGACGGCGGGCGCCGGCATCAAGCCAGCGGCGCGCCATTTCGGCAGGATCACCAAATGTGGTGGATTGATCCATGTCACCTTGTTTGAGTCGGACGCATTGGCCGTCTTTGAGGTCGATGGCGGGAATCAGCAGCATGATGTGCGAGAGGCTTTGCCTAAGAGTTGGCCGAACGTGGTGGCCAGGGTTGAAGAAAAAGGGGTTTACGGATTCCAGTGGAGGAAGTTGCGGTACAGCGCCAGGCCGTGGTCTGCACTTTTCTCAGGGTGGAATTGCGTAGCAAAAATCTTATCGCGAGCCAGCGCAGATGCAAACTGCCCGCCGTAATCTGTCTCAGCCGCGCAATGCGCCGCGTCAGCCGGGGCCGCATAAAAACTGTGCACAAAGTAGAAATACGCCCCGTCGGGAATCCCTTCCCACATGGGGTGGCGCACGCCACTGGGGGCGGTGGGGAACACCTGGTTCCAGCCCATTTGCGGCACTTTGTAGCGACTGCCGTCCGGCTGGGTGCGGCCGGCCAGCGCAAAGCGTTTGACGCTACCGGGGATCAGGCCCAGCGAGGGCGTATCGCCCTCTTCGCTGTGGTCCAGCAGCATCTGCATGCCCACACACACGCCAAACAGCGGCTTGGTGGCGGCGGCTTCCAGCACGGCTTCTTGCAGGCCCGAGGCTTTGAGCGCGGCCATGCAATCGCGCATGGCGCCCTGGCCGGGCAGCACGATGCGGCTGGCGGCGCGCACTTCGGCCGGATCTTGTGTGACGATGACGCGCACATCCGTGCCCAGGGCAGCGGTTTTTACCGCCTGCGAGACAGAGCGCAGATTGCCCATCTCGTAATCGACCACAGCCACGGTGTTGTTCATAGAACTCATAGCAACTAGCGCTGGTTATTGCTGGTTTTCAATGCTCTGGCACATGCAAATCAATTAATTGCAAGCGCTAGATGCTCACTTTTTACAGGCTACCCTTGGTGGAAGGGATCACTCCGACCATGCGCTCATCGCGCTCCAACGCAAAGCGCAGGGCACGGGCGAAGGCCTTGAAAATGGTTTCGCACTGGTGGTGGGCGTTGAAGCCCTTCAGGTTGTCGATGTGCAGGGTGACGCCGGCGTGGTTCACAAAGCCCTGGAAGAACTCGAACACCAGCTGGGTATCCAGCTCGCCGATGCGGCCAGCGGTGAACTTGCAGTCCATGTGCAAACCGGGGCGGCCCGAGAAATCGATCACCACGCGGCTCAGTGCTTCATCGAGCGGAACATAGGCGTGGCCGTAGCGGCGGATGCCTTTTTTGTCACCCACGGCCTTGGCAAAGGCCTGGCCCAGGGTGATGCCGATGTCTTCCACCGTGTGGTGGCCATCGATGTGCAGATCGCCTTCGCAGTCGATGTGCAGGTCCACCAGTCCGTGGCGGGCGATCTGGTCGAGCATGTGATCCAGAAAACCAATGCCCGAAGCCAGGCGCGCCTTGCCCGTGCCGTCCAGGTCTACACGCACGAAAACCTTGGTTTCAGCCGTGTTGCGCTGCACTTCGGCCACACGGGCGGTGCATTCAGCGGCGGTAGCGGTGGAGGGGACGAGTGCGTTGCTCATAACGATTCCTTCAGGGCTGCCAGCATTTGGGCATTTTCTTCACGGGTGCCGACGGTCAAACGCAGGCAATTGGCCAGCAAGGGGTGCATGGCCGAGACATTTTTCACCAAAACACCGCGCTGCTTCATCGCCGCTTGGGCAGCACCGGCATCGCGCACACGCAGCAGCACCATATTGGCTTCGGAGGGCCAGACCTTCTCAACGCCGCTCAATGCGGTCAGCGCATCGATCAGCGGCTGGCGCTCTGCACGGATGGCCTTGGCCTGCTCGGCATACAGCGCCGCGTGTTCCAGCGCGAAGATGGCGGTTTCGCAGTTCAGCACGCTGATGTTGTAGGGGGGGCGCACCTTGTCCAGCTCGTTGACGATGGCTTCGGGGCCAATCAGGTAGCCCAGGCGCGCACCAGCCAAGCCGAACTTGCTCAAGGTGCGCATCAGCAGCACGTGGGCGTTGCGCTCGGGGTGCGCTTGCATCTGGGTGATCCAGCTGCGGCTTGCGAACGGCTGGTAGGCCTCATCCATCACCACCAGACCGCCAATCTGCGCCACGGCATCGATCACCGCCTGCACCTTGTCTTCGGCCCACAGCGTGGCTGTCGGGTTGTTGGGGTAGGCGATATAGGTGATGGCAGGCTTTTGCGCAGCGATGGCGGCCAGCATGGCGGGCACATCCAGGTCAAAGTCTGCGGTCAGCTGCACCGACACAAAATCCAACCCCTGCAGCTGTGCCGACAGCGGGTACATCACAAAGCCGGGCATGGGCGCGAGCATCTTGGCGCGGCCTTCGGCGCTGGGTTGGGCGGTGGCCAGAGCCAACATGGAGATCACTTCGTCCGAGCCATTGCCCAACAGCACGGCACTGCCTTCAGGCGCACCCGCGTAGTCCTTGAGCATTTGCTTGAGCACTTCCAGGCGCGCGCCGGGGTAGCGATTGATTTCCAGCGCGCCCAAGCGCTCGCCCAAGGCTTTTTGCAAGTCCAGCGGCAGGCGGAAGGGGTTCTCCATGGTGTCCATCTTCAGCAGGCCCACCGAAGGCTGCACGGGATAGGCATGCATGGCGCGCACATCGGCACGGATGCGTTGCAAGGCTGGGGTCGAAGCTGCTGACATGGGATTCACACTTTCCAATTTCTTCACACAATCCGGTGCGGGCCGCGTGGTGGGCTCAGGCACCTTCCAATTCGGTTTGCGGTGCTTGCTGCAGCGGGTGCACCATGGTGACGCCGCCATACTGCGCGCCGTGCGGCAGATGCAGTGTCAGCATCTGCGCACAACCGCTGTGCTGGGCACAGGCCACAGCCAGGCAGTCGGCAAACGGCAATTCGTGGCGCGCCTGCACGGCCCATGCGGTCTCCAGCGTGGCGGCATCGGTTTTCCACGGTGTCCAAGTCTGGTAGCGGCGAATGGCAGCGCGTGCATCGCCCTGCGGCAAGGGTGTGGCTGCGGTGGTGACCTGTTCGTAAAACTCCACCAACGCCTGGTTGCCGGTGCGGCCTGTGCGGCGGTGCCACAGCAAATCCAGCCAGTCCAGCACCGCGCGATGCAAGCTGGCCTGGCCAATGTCTTCCGCCGCGATCAGCACCGAGGTATCAACAAAGACGGGGCTCATGCCGCACCGCCTTCTTGGGTATCTTTTTGGCCTACAGCCCTTGCACCGCCTGCGCTGCGCGCTGCGGTTTTTAAGTCAGCCTCTTGGGCTGCCCAGGTGCGCTCATCGGTGCGCCAGGCGAGGTAAGCGCGCTCATAGGCGTCCTCGCGCTGCATCATTTCAGCCATGAAGTCACCCACCATGCGCGAGACACTGGAGCCACGGCGCGCAGCCTCCACCCGCGCCCATTCGAGCACGCTGTCTTCGACGGTGATGGTCACATTCTTCATGCCGCCATCGTACACGAAATTCGTGCTGCACGAAATTCGTGCAGATACTCAAGGCGTATCTGCAGTGCACAGCACCTACTGCTTCGGAGCACTTAATTAATCAAAAAATGAAATCACTTGATAAAAAATAATTGTTTGTTGAGATTAATCAAGCATGCTGCAATCGGCGCTCTCTGGAACAGGAATACCGAATGAACGCCAAGCCCAACCCGAACTACCTGCGCATTGCCACCGAGGAGGCATTTGCACCACCGGCCATGATCGACATCTACCAGCACATCCTCTCCAAAGCGGACGCAGATGAAGGTTTTCGCGGACTGATGGGCTTTTACATGAGCAGCAAGAGCGAGCGCGCCCAACACATCATGCGCTCGCTGACCGATATGGATGCCCTGCGCTTGCAACACATGGACGAGGCAGGTGTGGACCTGCAAGTGCTGGCACTGACCTCGCCCGGCGTACAGGTCATGGACGGCGCTGTGGCCGTTGAATTTGCACGCCAGTCCAATGACTTCCTGGCCAGCGCCATTCAGCGCCACCCCACCCGCCTGGCCGGCATGCTGGCCGTAGCCCCGCAAAACCCTGCAGAAGCCGCCAAGGAAATCCAGCGCGGGGTGACGACCCTGGGCATCAACGCCGTGGTGATCAACTCGCACACCAAGGGCGAATATCTGTCGGACACCAAGTTCTGGGACATTTTTGAAGCCGCCGAAGCCCACGGTGCCCCGGTCTACCTGCACCCCAACGCCCTGCCCCAGCAGATGTACCCGCTGTTCAAGGAGTGCGGCCTGGACGGTGCCATCTACGGTTTTGGCGTAGAAACAGGTTTTCACGCGCTGCGCCTGATCACCTCGGGCGTTTTCGATCGTTTCCCCAAGCTGCAGATCATCCTCGGCCACATGGGCGAAGCGCTGCCTTTCTGGGCCTATCGCCTCGACTACATGCATGCAGCCACCGTGCGCTCGCAGCGCTACGACAGCGTTAAACCGTTGAAGAAAAAACCCAGCGACTACCTGAAAGAAAACTTTCACATCACCAACAGCGGTGTGGCGTGGGAGCAGGCCATCAAGTTCACGCAGGAGTTCATGGGCGCAGACCGTGTGCTGTACGCCATGGACTACCCCTACCAGTACGCACCAGGTGAAGTCGATGCGCTGGACAACATGAACATCGCCATGGAAGACAAGAAGAAATTCTTTGAAACCAATGCGAAACAGCTGTTCAAGCTGAAGGTGTAAAGACTGGGGGGCGACGGGGGTCGCCCCATGGTTATCAAGGAGACAAAACAATGCAACGTCGCAACTTCCTCACCACCGCCGTGGCTGCTGCTGCAGCTTCGGCATTTCCGTCTGCTAGCTGGGCGCAGGCCAACACCGTCAAGATTGTCATCCCCTTCACGCCGGGCACCACACCGGACCTGATGGCCCGGGTGATGAGCCCAGTGCTGCAAGAGAAGCTGAAAAAAAACGTCATCGTAGAAAACAAGCCCGGAGCCTCCGGGATGATCGGCATCCGTCAGGTGTTCAACGCACCCGACGCACTGACCCTGCAGATCATCTCCTCAACCGCGCTGGCCATTCCGCTGTTCTACAAGAGCGCAGGCTTTGACGTGATCAATGACTTTGCGCCTATTACCCACCTGGCATCCAGTTCATTCGTGCTGGCGGTCAGCAACTCAGTCCCGGCCAACAACCTGCGTGAATTTGTAGCCTGGGCCAAAAGTGCGCTGGGTGCCTACTACGCATCGCCCGGCATTGGCACGCACCACCACCTCTTTATGGCCATGCTGCTGCAGCAACTGGGCCTGAAAATGGAACATGCCCCCTACAAGGGCTTTGCGCCGGCCCTGAACGACCTGATGGGCGATCAGGTCAGTGCCATGTTCATCCCCATCCAAGTGGCTGCAGCTCAGAAGGCCAAGGGACGAATCAAGATCATTGGTGGGTCACTGCGTGAGCGCCACCCGAACTTCCCAGATATCCCCAGCCTGCACGAGCAAGGTGCCACAGGCTTCCACGCAGACCCGTGGTATGCCATCTGGGGCTCCCCCAAGGTATCTAGCAAAGAGGCCGATGAATACCGGGAAGCCTGTCTGGCCGCCTTCGCCACCCCTAGCGTGATGCAAACGTTCAAGGAGCAAGGCCTGATCATCAAGCCCAGCACCCCCGCAGAGCTGCGTCAGCTGGCGCAACGCGAATACCAGATGTGGGGCGAAGTCATCAAAAAGGGCAATATCCGTCTGGATTGAGCCCGAGCGCAACACGCTGCTGCCTCAGCGAGTGGGAGCTTGCAGGTAGCTGCGGAAAAACTGCAAAAACTCGGTCGCAGCCAGCGCCAGGGTACGCCCTTTGCGCTGGTAGGCACACAGATAGCGGGTGACTACCGGCGCATCCAGCTGCACCCCTTGCAAACCAAATGACTCTGCCAGCGGCCGCACATATTCCGCAGCAAATGTCACCCCCAAACCGGCCTGGGCCATGCTCAGCGCCGCCATGATGCCGCCTACCGACTTGTGCTGCGCCAGATTCAGCGCAGCAATGTCCACTCCCTGCTGGCGCAAATGCTCCAGCACACCAGGAATGATCCGGGTGTTGAAATCCATGGCGGGCAAGATCAATTCACTGTCAATCACGGCCTGCCACGTGACATGGGCCTGCGCAGCCATTGGGTGGTCCTTGGCACACCACAGCAGCACCGGGCTTTCCAGCACCTGGACTCTATGCATGCTTTCATCCGTAGTGCGGTCTTCGGCAAAGTCCGGCGCCACGAACACATCCACCTCATTGCTGGCCAGCGCTACAGCGATATTCGATGGCATCTGCACCTGCAACCGCACATCAATGTGTGGGTACAGGCTCTTGAACTGCTTGATGGCAGGTACAACCAAAGAGCACGCCGCTGCTTCCGTGGCCCCGACACGCACCACCCCCTGCTTGAGGTTGGCAATGTCTGCAGCATGTAGCAACAAGGCATCAAACTCTTGCAACAGCTGGTGCGAGCGCTCATAAAAATGCACACCTGAATCGGTCAGGTGGACATTGCGTGTGTTGCGGTCAAAGAGCTTGAAGCCGACTTCGGCCTCCAACTCCTTGATCAAGGCGCTAACGGCCGACTGCGTGGTGTGCAGCAACTTGGCTGCCTGGGTGAAATTGGATTCCCGGGCTACCACCACAAAGCATTTGAGCTGCTTGATGGAAACGTTCACCGGGACACCCGCTGCATGATCGCCTGCCGCTTACTTCAAGCGCATCTCTGCAGCACGGGCATGCCCCTGCAGACCTTCGCCATAGGCCAGCTCAGCGGCAATCTTGCCCAGCACTTGGGCGCCCGCTTCGCTGACTTCAATGATGGAGCTGCGCTTTTGGAAGTCATAGACACCCAGTGGCGACGAGAAACGTGCGGTGCCGCTGGTGGGCAGCACGTGGTTGGGGCCTGCGCAGTAATCACCCAAGGATTCGCTGGTGTACGCCCCCAGGAAGATGGCACCGGCGTGCTTCAGGCTCGGCTCCCACTTGTGCGGGTCGTTGCTGGAGACCTCCAAGTGCTCGGGCGCAATGCGGTTGGAAATGGCGCACGCCTCTTCCATGCTCTTGGTCAGAATCAGCGCGCCACGGCCGTTCAGGCTCTTGGCGATGATCTCCTTGCGTGGCATTTCGGGCAGCAGGCGGTCAATCGACGCTTGCACTGCGTCAATGTAGGCCGCATCGGGGCACAGCAAGATGGACTGGGCCAGCTCGTCGTGCTCGGCCTGGCTGAACAGATCCATCGCCACCCAATCGGCAGGCGTGGTGCCGTCAGCCAGCACCAGGATCTCCGAAGGACCAGCGATCATGTCGATACCCACCATGCCAAACACACGCTTTTTGGCGCTGGCCACGTAGGCGTTGCCGGGGCCGGTGATCTTGTCCACCTTGGGCACCGTCGCCGTGCCATAGGCCAAAGCGGCCACCGCCTGCGCACCGCCCACGGTGAAAGCACGGTGCACGCCCGCCACATAGGCCGCAGCCAGCACCAGCGGGTTCTTCTCGCCCTTGGGGGTGGGCACCACCATGATGATCTCGGGCACACCCGCCACATGGGCCGGGATGGCATTCATCAGCACGCTGGACGGGTAAGCCGCCTTGCCACCGGGCACGTAGATGCCCACGCGGTCCAGCGGCGTGACTTTCTGGCCCAGCAAGGTGCCGTCTTCATCGCGGTAGCTCCAGCTTTCGCCGTTGGCCTTCTTTTGCGCTTCGTGGTAGCTGCGAACGCGCTTGGCGGCGGCTTCCAGCGCGTGCTTTTGGGCATCGCCCAGGCTGTCAAAGGCGGCCTTGAGTTCCGCCTGCGTCAGCTCCAACGCCTGCATGCTGTCTGCGCTCAAGCCGTCAAAGCGCGCGGTGTACTCCAGCACGGCAGCATCGCCGCGCTGCTGCACGTCGGCCAGGATGTCGGCCACGCGCTGCTCGATCGCTGCGTCCGTGTCGGCTGACCAATGCAGGCGCTGCGCAAAATCATGCTCGAAATTGGCATCTGCGGTGGACAGGCGTAGGGGTTGTGCTGCGATTTCCATAGTACTGACTGCTTCAACAGGGGGAGAGAAAACTTAGTTGTTCTTGGCTTGAACAGCCTGCGTAAACGCATCAATGATGTGGCGCAGCTGCTTTTGCTTGAGCTTGAGCGAGGCCTGGTTCACCACCAAACGCGAGCTGATGTCGGTGATCTGCTCAACCTCCACCAGATCGTTGGCCTTGAGCGTGTTGCCCGTGGATACCAAGTCGACGATGGCATCGGCCATGCCGGTCAGCGGCGCCAGCTCCATGGAGCCATAGAGCTTGATCATGTCCACGTGCACGCCCTTCTTGGCGAAGAACTCACGGGCAATCGTGGGGTACTTGGTGGCCACCTTCAGGCGCGCGCCCTGCTTGACCGCGTGCGCATAGTCAAATCCATTGCGCACAGCCACGCTCACGCGGCACTTGGCGATCTGCAGGTCCAGCGGCTGATACAAGCCCTGGCCACCGTGCTCGATCAGCGAGTCCGAGCCGGAAACACCCAGGTCCGCGCCACCGTACTGCACATACACAGGGACATCCGAAGCGCGCACCAACACGACGCGAACATCAGGGTGGGTGGTGTCAAAAATCAGCTTGCGCGACTTGTCCACATCTTCCGTCACCACAATGCCGGCAGCGGCCAGCAAAGGAACGGTTTCTTCAAAGATACGGCCCTTGGACAGGGCGATGGTGATGCTCATTGCGACACTCTTTCAATGTCTGCGCCCAGACCGCGCAGCTTGGCTTCCATGCGGTCGTAGCCACGATCAAGGTGATAGATGCGGTCCACCAAGGTTTCACCCTTGGCCACCAAGCCAGCAATCACCAAGCTGGCCGATGCGCGCAGGTCGGTCGCCATGACGGTGGCACCCGACAGGGGCACGCCGCCCACCACGGTAGCCAGACGGCCATCGGTGGTGATCTGGGCGCCCAGACGCATCATCTCGTTGACGTGCATGAAGCGGTTTTCAAAAATGGTTTCTGTCACCGTGCTGGTGCCCTCGGCCACCAAGTTCAGCGCCATGAATTGCGCCTGCATGTCGGTGGGAAAGCCCGGGTATTCGGTGGTGCGAAAGCTTTGCGCCTTCAGGCGGCCCTGGCTGCGCACCCGAATGCCATTCGCCTCGGACTCGATCTGCGCACCAGCTTCCACCAGTTTGTCGATGACTGCACCCAGGTGATCGGCACGGCCATGGCGCAAGAAAGCCTCACCGCCCGTGGCTGCCACAGCGCACAGGAAGGTACCCGCTTCAATGCGGTCTGCCACCACGGCATGCTCGCAACCGTGCAACTGGTCCACACCTTGAATCACGATGCGGCTGGTACCGTGACCGGTGATCTGGGCGCCCATCTTGATGAGCATCTCGGCCAGATCGGTAATCTCGGGCTCCATGGCGGCGTTTTCCAGCACGGTCTCACCGTCCGCCAGGGCCGCTGCCATCAGGAAATTTTCCGTGCCCGTCACCGTCACCATGTCGGTGGTGATGCGCGCGCCCTTGAGCTTGGTCCAGCCCTCAGGCAGGCTGGCGTTCATGTAACCGTTTTCCACGGTGATGACTGCACCCATGGCCTGCAGGCCCTTGATGTGCTGATCCACGGGGCGCGAGCCGATCGCGCAGCCGCCGGGCAGCGACACCTTGGCCTTGCCAAAGCGCGCCAGCAGCGGGCCCAAAGCCAGCACCGAGGCACGCATGGTCTTGACCAGCTCGTACGGGGCTTCGGGGTTGTTCAGCGCACCGGCATCCAGCACCACGGTGCCGTTGTCGTCACGCTCCGCCGTCACACCCATGTTGCGGATGAGCTTGAGCATGGTGGCCACATCTTGCAGACGGGGCACGTTGTGCAGCGTGACCGGCTGGGCCGACAGCAGGGCTGCGCACAGCTCGGGCAAGGCCGCGTTTTTGGCACCGGAGATCAGCACTTCGCCGTGCAAAGGGCGGCCGCCGCGAATGAGGAGTTTGTCCATGGCGTTGGAGCCTTGAATCTAAAAAATTAGTGAAATCTGCCTCTAGCCCTTATAAAACAAGCGCTAGCAGCTATGAATACAGAAGGCGGTTAATCCGCCTTGGCCGCCCATTCTGCCGGGGTATGGGTCTTCATGGACAGCGCATGCACTTCATCCGTCTTGATGCGTTCGCCCAAAGTGGCATACACCAGGCGCTGGCGGGCCAGCAGGCGCTTGCCTTCGAACTCGGACGAAACAATGGTGGCATACCAGTGGCGGCCATCCCCTTCCACGGCCAAATGCTCGCAATGCATGCCGGCGCGGATGATGGATTCGAGTTGATCAGCGGTCATAGTGTTCTCAATGCCACAGCGCGGGCGCTGCAGCTTGTTATAGCAGCGCACCCAAGGGCACGCAGGTTCAATGGCGGATTTTGTAGCCGATGCGCAGCAAATGAATGGCCAGGGCGCTTACCGCCAGCCATGCCACACCCACAATGCCCAAGCTCACCCACGGAGAGATGTCGCTTTGGCCAAAGAAGCCATAGCGGAAACCGTCAATCATGTAGAAAAACGGATTCAGATGGCTGATCTGCTGCCAAAAAGGCGGCAGCGACTGGATGGAATAGAACACGCCAGACAAAAACGTCATGGGCATGATCAGAAAGTTCTGAAAGGCGGCCATCTGGTCGAACTTGTCGGCCCACAGCCCGGCAATCAGGCCCAGCGTGCCCAGCAAGGCAGCGCCCAGCAGCGCAAACACAATGATCCACAGCGGCGCTGCGGCCACGGGCGGCGTAAAGAACAGGGTGACGATGTACACCCCCAGCCCCACGACCAGACCGCGCACGATGGACGAGCCCACATAGGCCGCAAACCAGGCCCAGTGCGACAGCGGTGTCAGCAAGATAAACACCACGCTGCCCATGATCTTGCTTTGCACCAGGCTTGAAGAGCTGTTGGCAAACGCGTTTTGCAGCACGCTCATCATCACCAGCCCGGGCACCAGAAAGGCCGTGTAGTTCACGCCCTCAAACACCTGCACATGGTCTTCCAGCACATGGCCAAAGATCAGCAGGTAGAGCACGGCAGTCATCACCGGTGCAGCCACGGTCTGAAAGCTCACCTTCCAGAAGCGCAGAATTTCCTTGTGGAACAACGACGTCCAGCCCTGCATCTGCGGGAACATCATGCGGCCCCCTTCATGACTTGCAGGAACACATCTTCCAGATCAGCACGGCGAATTTCCATGTCTTCCATCACCACCTGCGCTTGGCGCAGCGTGGCCAAGAAAAGCTCAATATCGTGCGGCCCTTGGGCCGGCAGCTGTACCACGCGCCCCGTCACACGTGCCAGCGGCGCCAGGCTGTCCGGCAGCGCGCTATCAGTTTTGAACTGCAGCACATTGGAAGACGCGGTTTTCAGCAGGTTGGACGTGTCATCCAGCGCCACCACATTGCCGTGCTTGAGCATGGCAATGCGGTTGCACAGTGCCTCTGCTTCTTCCAGGTAGTGCGTCGTCAGTAGCACGGTGTGGCCTTGCTTGTTGAGGTTGGCAATGAAGTGCCACAGCGTCTGACGCAGCTCCACATCCACGCCGGCCGTGGGTTCATCGAGCACAATGATCGGCGGCTTGTGGACCAAGGCTTGGGCCACCAGCACCCGGCGCTTCATGCCGCCCGAGAGCTGACGCATATTGGCGTTCGCCTTGTCGGCCAGGCCCAGGCTTTCCAGCAGCTCGTCAATCCAGGCATCGTTGTTCTTGACACCAAAGTAGCCGGACTGCAGGCGCAAGGTCTCGCGCACATTGAAAAACGGGTCAAACACCAACTCTTGCGGCACCACGCCCAGCTGTTTGCGGGCGGCGGCAAAGTCTGCCTGCACATCCTGGCCCATGACCGTGATGCGCCCGGCGCTAGGTTTAGTCAGCCCCGCCAAGATGCTGATGAGCGTGGTCTTGCCCGCGCCATTGGGGCCGAGCAGGCCAAAGAACTCGCCCTCGGCAATTTCCAGGCTCACCGCATTGAGCGCCTGAAAATCACCTTGAGAGGTTGCGTAGGTCTTGGAGACAGATTGGATAGAGACGGCTGGCATGAGAGCCTGACATTCTAAAGGCGCCGTGGCTGCGCCGGCCGTGCCACGGTCTTGCGCGATTTACGCAGGCTGGGCTGCCGAAGCGGGGTCCAGCAAAGGCATCACCCCGTACACCTGCGCCAGCGACTGCAGGCTGGACGTCCATCCCTGCACCTGCAGTGTTTGCTGCTGGTGCTGCGCCGCACGGCGGCAGGCCAGCAGCAGCGCCAGACCCGCCGAGTCAAATGACTGCACCGCAGATGCATCCAGCACCACCGCAGCCCCCTGGGGCAATGCCCGCATGCTTTGCAGCAGCTGTGCCTGGGCCACCACCACGGATTCGGCCGTCAACACAGCAGGCAGTGCAATCGTATGGCTCATGGCAAGGCTTTACTTGGAGGTCTTGGCATCGGCCGCCATGGTGCGGCTGGACAGGGCGCTGATCAGGCCGTCAATGCCGCCCTTGTTCAGCTCCTGGGCAAACTGGGTGCGATAGGTTTCCACCATCCACACACCCAGCACGTTCAGGTTGTAGATCTTCCAGCCCTTGCCATCGGCGTTTTCCAGGCGGAAGTCCAGCTGCACGGGCTCACCCTTGCCATGCACTTCGGTGCGCACCAGCACATCCTTGTCGTCTGCGGCGGCGCGCAGTGGCTTGACTTCCACACGCTGGTCGCTCACCTGCTTGAGGGCGCCCGCATAGGTGCGAATCAGCATCAGCTTGAACTCTTGCTGCAGGCGCTCGCGCTGCTCAGGCGAGGCCTGGCGCCACTGGGGTCCCACGGCAGCCGAGGTCATGCGGCGGAAATTAACGTGCGGCATGACGGTGGCATCCACCACCTGTGAAATGCGCGCGATATTGCCGCTGCGCAGCGCGGGGTCGGCCTTGATGGTTTCCAGCACATCGGCCGACAGGCGCTTGACCAGCGCATCTGGGGTTTCAGTGGCAGCTTGTGCCCAGGTAGGCGCCGCCAGCGAAAGAGCAGCAGTGGCGGCCAACAGGCCAGCCAGCGTACGGCGTTGCATCATTGTGATTCCTTTCTCGGCAGGGACTACGCCCTGCACATACACGCTCAGTCGTCGTAGCTTTCGACGCGACCTGCGTTGTCGTCATTGTGTGGCTGTCCGGCTGCATCGCGCTGTTTCAAATAGAAATCCCGCATCAGCGCATAGCGATCCAGTGCGGCAGCATCCAGCGTGTCCGAGGCATTGAGCAAGCTGGCACGTTTGCTCACAAGGCTCAAGCCCGCCAGGCTGTTGCGGTGCGAGACGGGACGCAAGTCCGCCAGCACATAGCCTTGCCAGTCCACCGGCAGAGCTACCGTATCACGCACCGTGGAAGGGCCCAGCAACGGCAGAACCAGGTATGGGCCGGGCTTCACGCCCCAACTCCCCAGGGTCAGGCCAAAATCTTGCTTGTTACGAGGCACTTGCATCTCGGTCGCAATATCCAGCAAGCCGCCCAGGCCCAAAACGGTATTCGTGGTGAAGCGCACCATGTGGTTGTAGGTCTGCTCGCCATTGCCTTGCAGCACATGGTTCACCATCGACCACAGATCACCCAGGTTGGTGAAGAAATTGCTCACCGCCGTGCGCACGGGCGAAGGCGTCACCGTCTGGTAGGCCGTGGCCACCGGCTTGAACACTGCCTCATCGACCGCGTCGTTGAACTTGGTCATGGAGCGGTTGTAGCCCTCGTAGGGGTCTTGCGGGTGGCTCGCCTGGGTGGACGCGCAACCCGCCAGCACCGCAGCCATGCCCAACACACCTGCCACACCGGCCTGGCGCATGCGCACCGACACGGTCCTTGAATTCTTGCTCATCGTGATGCCTTTCTTATTCGTTGTTATTTCGCTGCCCCGTCGGCGCCGCCTTCTTCCGCCTTGCTGTAGAGGAACTGCCCAATCAGATTTTCCAGCACCACGGCCGACTGTGTCGCCGTGATGCGATCGCCCTCCGCCAGGTTCGCGTCATCGGCACCAGCCTCAATGCCCACGTACTGGTCACCCAGCAAGCCACTGGTCAGAATTTTCAGCGAGCTGTCCTTGGGAAAGCCGTAGCGTTTTTCCATCGCCATGTGTACGGTGGCCTGAAACGTCTTGTCATCAAACGTGATGGCTTCGACGCGCCCCACCACCACCCCCGCGCTTTTCACCGCGGCTTTGGGCTTCAAGCCCCCGATATTGTCAAAACGTGCAGTGACCTTGTAGCTTTCCTGAAAGCTCAGGCTCAGCAAATTGGCCGACTGCAAGGCCAGAAACGCCAGCGCCAGCGCGCCAACCAACACAAAGAGGCCGACCCATACGTCGTTTTTAGATGCCTGCATAACTAATCCTTATCAATCTTTGCGCTTCAGATGCTGAACATCGAAGCGGTGAGCAAGAAGTCCAGCGCCAGCACCGCCAGCGAGGCCACCACCACGGTCCGTGTCGTGGCACGGGAGACACCCTCGGGTGTCGGCTTGGCCATATAGCCCTGGTACAGCGCCACAAAGGTGACTGCTACACCAAACACCACGCTCTTGATCACGCCATTGCCCAGGTCATACCACCAGTCCACACCGGATTGCATCTGGCCCCAGAAGGCCCCGCCATCCACCCCGATCATCACCACGCCCACCAGCCAGCCGCCGATGACGCCGACCGCCGAGAACACGGCCGCCAGCAGCGGCATGGTCACAATACCGGCCCAAAAACGGGGCGCCAGAATGCGTTTGACAGGGTCGACCGCCATCATCTCCATGGCCGACAGTTGCTCCCCCGCCTTCATCAGGCCAATTTCGGCGGTCAATGCCGTGCCTGCACGGCCGGCAAACAGCAAGGCGGTGACCACCGGCCCCAGCTCGCGCAGCAAAGACAGCGCGACCAGCAGCCCCAGCGCCTCGGCCGAGCCATAGCGCTGCAAGGTGTAATAGCCCTGCAGCCCCAGCACAAAGCCAACAAACAGGCCCGAGACCGCAATGATGGCCAGCGAGTAGTTGCCCAGAAAGTGAATCTGATCGCCCAGCAGGCGAAAGCGCCGCAGCGTCGCAGGCAGCATGCCCAGCAGACGGACAAACAACTGGGCCGACAAGCCCAGTGCCACCAGTTGCTGGCGCACACCCAGCCCCAATGTCGCCAGCGCCTTCATGCGCGACCTCCAAAGTCTTGTTCCAGGCTCGGTGCCGGGTAGTGGAAAGGCACGGGCCCATTGGGGCGCGCATGAATGAACTGCTGCACCAGCGGGTCAGGGTTGGCACGCACAGCATCGGGCGTGCCCTGGGCGGCAATCCCGCCTGCGCCCAAAATCACTACGTGGTCGGCCACATGGAAGGTTTCTTCCAGATCGTGGGAGACCAAAATACTGGTCAACCCGAGGGCATCGTTGAGTGTACGGATCAGCCGCGCTGCGGTGCCCAGGGAAATCGGGTCCAAGCCTGCAAACGGCTCGTCATACATGATGAGTTCGGGGTCCAGCGCAATGGCGCGGGCCAGCGCCACGCGCCGGGCCATACCGCCAGAGATTTCGCTGGGCATCAAATCCCGCGCCCCACGCAGGCCCACGGCATGCAGCTTCATGAGCACGATGTCGCGCACCATGTCTTCGGGCAGCTGGGTGTGCTCGCGCAGCGGGAAGGCCACGTTGTCCAGCACGCTCATGTCGGTGAACAAGGCGCCAAACTGAAACAGCATGCCCATGCGGCGGCGCATGGCGTACAGCTGCCGGGCATCGGCGGCGCCCACATCCTGCCCGTCCAGCAGCACCTGGCCTTGCTGGGCCTTGTTCTGCCCGCCGATCAGGCGCAGCACGGTGGTCTTGCCGCCACCGGAGGCACCCATCAGCGCTGTCACTTTGCCGCGCGGCACCTGCAGGGAGACATCGCGCAGGATGGTGCGATCACCATAGCCAAAGGTGACGTTGCGCAGCTCCACTAAAGGGGCAGGATTACTCATGCGATGCAAATTTCAAAAATAGGGAAAGCGATATTGTGCAGACAAGCCGTCCGTCACACGGAGTTTCCAACATGACACACATACATCAACGTATGTTTCCAAACGCAAGAAACACCCAGAAAAAAATATAAACCATAGCTAACAGCGCTTGCTGCTGCGTGGTTTAAAGCCAATTTCACATAAAAAAACTGCAGCCTCGGCTGCAGTTTTTTTACAACATATTCTGCAAGAAGGCTTTCGTCCGCTCGTGTTGCGGACTGGCAAAAAAGGCTTCGGCCCCATTCTGTTCAACGATGTAGCCCCCATCCATGAAGATCACACGGTTGGCGACTTCGCGGGCAAAACCCATCTCGTGGGTCACCACCAGCATGGTCATGCGGTCTTCGGCCAGCTCACGCATGGTGCGCAGCACTTCACCGGTCAGCTCAGGGTCCAGAGCAGAGGTGGGCTCATCGAAGAGCATGATGTCCGGGTCCATGGCCAGTGCACGGGCAATCGCCACGCGTTGCTTCTGGCCGCCCGACAGGCGGTTGGGATAAGCGTCACGCTTTTCCAGCAGACCGACTTTCTGGAGCAGCGCCTCCGCCTTGGGCACGATCTCATCGCGCTTCATCTTCTTGACCAGCATGGGCGCCTCAATGATGTTCTCCAGCACCGTCAGGTGCGGGAACAGGTTGAAGCTCTGGAACACCATGCCCATCTTGCGGCCGATGCGGCGAATTTCGGGCTCCGCCACGTAGTGCGCCTTGCCCTCACCTGCGGAGCGGGCCAAGGGCTCGCCTTCGATCAGGATGGTGCCGCGGTCAATGGTCTCCAGGTGGTTCAGGCAGCGCAAAAACGTGCTCTTGCCCGAGCCCGAGGGGCCAATCACGGCCACCACTTCGCCACGCTTCAGATCCAGCGAAACCCCGCGCAGCACTTCATTGCCGCCAAAGGCCTTGTGAATGGCCTGTGCGGAAATCATTACATCAGGCGTCGTACTTGGCATAACGCTTCTCCAGGTACTGGAAGCCCCAGGTCAACACCAAGGTCATCACGAGATAGAAAGCAGCGGCCACGATGAACGGCGTGGTCGTGAAGTCGCGCTGGACAATGCCGCGCGCGGCGCGCAGCAGGTCATTGAGGGCCAGCACATAAATCAGCGAGGTGTCCTTGACCAGGGTGATCGTCTCATTGGACAGCGGCGGCAAAATGCGCGGCCACACCTGGGGAATGACGATGCGGCGCATGGTCTGGCCATAGCTCAGGCCCAGCACCTTGGCACCTTCGTACTGGCCCCGGTCGATCGACTGGATGCCCGCACGGAAAATTTCGGCAAAGTACGCCGCGTAGTTCAGCGTGAACGCCACGATGGCGGCGGGGTAGTCGTCAAAACGAATACCGATCACGGGCACAAACGGCAGCGCAAAGTAGATGAACAGCATCTGCAGCATCAGCGGCGTGCCGCGCATCAGCCAGATGTAGCCGCCCACCAGCGCACGCAACCCGGCAAAGCGGGACAGGCGCACCAGCGCCAGCACCAGGCCCAGCGGAATGGACAGCACCAGCGTGATGGCGAACAGCTTGAGCGTCACCATCGCGCCTTGCGACAGTGGCCCCAATAGGGAAATAACGTAATCCATGGAAAAGCCTTCAGCGCGACCGCTTGGCGGGTGTCGCTGGCACAAAGAGGTGCCCCGCTGCACCCCGAAAAGGGGTGCCAACAAAAAACACCGGCGTGGCCAAGGCGGGCCACGCCGGTGTGTGGTCAAGCGCGAAGCTTACTTGACAATGTTTTCACCGAACCATTTCTTGGAAATTTCGGCAGCGGCGCCATCGGCCTTCATGTCCTTGAGGGCTTGGTTCACCTTGCCCAGCAGCTCGGTGTCGTCCTTGCGGAAGCCCACGCCGTAGTCTTCGGTGCCGAAGTTGTCTTCCAGCACGGTGTAAGTGTCAGCCTTCTTGGCCACGTGGAAGCGGCCAACGACCTCGTCTACCACCACAGCGTCCAGACGGCCTGTTTCCAGATCCATCAGGGCAGTGATGTTGTCACCAAACTGCTTGAATTCCTTGAAAGACTTGAAGACTTCTTCTTCCTTCTTCATCGCATCCACAGCGGAAGACGACTCTTGCACGCCCACCACCTTGCCAGCCAGACCCGCCTTGTCCTTGATGTCGGAGCCCGTCTTCACAATGATGATCTGGCGGTTGGCCATGTAGGGATCGGTGAAGGCAATGTGCTGCTTGCGCGATTCCAGGATGGTCAGGCCGTTCCACAGCACATCAATGCGCTTGCCGTTCAGCTCGGCTTCCTTGGCGCTCCAGTCGATGGGCTTGAATTCCACTTCCATGCCCAGGCGCTTGGTAGCTTCCTTGGCCATGTCGATGTCAAAGCCCACCAGCTCGTTCTTCTCGTCGCGGAAACCCATGGGAGGGAAGTTGTCATCCAGACCAACCACGATCTTGGTCACTGCCGCTGGAGCGGGGGCAGCAGGCGCTGCGGCAGGCGCAGCAGGTTCAGACTTGCCGCAAGCAGCGAGGATGGCAGTCAGGGCCAACGATGCAAGAAGGGTACGTTTTTTCATGGCTTCAAAGTTGAGGAGGAAAAACCGAATGGGCCAGCAAAACAGGGGCTCCGTGTAAACCCGAATCCCTGTATGCCGCGATGGCCGAATCCGTTATTGTCACCCAGACAAGCCTAGGTTGCTACCGGTCTGGGCCATAACCACGCATGCAAACCACATGCCTGCGCAATTTCGACACACTTGCCCATGGCTGCCACCGTTCTTCCCGCCCCGCTGCTGCAGGCCTACCATGCCACCCAGTACCGCCTTCACCACTGCGACTGGTATTTACAGCTGGACCAGCGCCAGCCCGTGCTGGCCAGCCACTACCAGCGCCACGCCGTGCAGTGCGCCAGCTACCTGACCGCCTGCAACCCCCTGGGAGAATTACTGCCCGATCACCTGAACGAACGCCGCATGGCCCAGCTGCGCGAGGCCCTGCAGCGTGCCGGCTGGGCCTGGCTAGACGGCCGTGGCCACGACACCAGCGGTGACTGGCCCGGCGAAGACAGCGTGCTGGTCTGGGGCATGAGCGAAGCCACCGCCCGCGCCTGGGGCCAGCAATGGAACCAGAACGCCGTGGTGCACTGCGGCCCAGACATGGTGCCGCGCTTGCTACTACTGCGCTAAAGCGGCGCCTCACCCGCTTTAGCACCTAAAAAGAGAGCTGCTTGCGCGCGTTTTTCTTGGATTTCACTGGATAAAGCATCCAAATTGCAGAAAACACGGGTGCTAGCCGCTCCTTTTTCTGATAACCACATCCACCCAGACATAAAAAAGGGCACCCTCAGGTGCCCTTGTCTGGTGCGCTCGGGGCCAACCCCGCCTGCGGCTTAACGGGGCAGCGTGGTCGCGCCCATCAGGAACTCGTCCACCGCACGTGCAGCCTGGCGGCCTTCGCGGATGGCCCAGACCACCAGCGACTGGCCACGGCGCACGTCACCGGCCGCAAACAACTTGGGCACGCTGGTGGCGTAGCCACCTTCGGCTTCGGTTGTTGCCTTGGCGTTGCCACGCTGGTCTTTGTCCACGCCAAAGGCGTCCAGCACGGTTTGCACGGGGGAGACAAAGCCCATGGCCAGGAACACCAAGTCGGCCTTGATGATCTGCTCAGAGCCTGGAACTTCGGTCATCTTGCCATCCTTCCACTCCAGACGCACGGTCTTCACCGCGGTCAGTTGGCCCTTTTCACCAATGAATTCCTTGGTGCCAATGGCGAACTCACGCTCGCAACCTTCGTTGTGGCTGGAGCTGGTACGCAGCTTCAGCGGCCAGTAAGGCCACACCAGCGGCTTGTTCTCTTGCTCGGGCGGCATGGGCATCAGCTCGAGCTGCGTCACGCTCACAGCGCCATGGCGGTTCGATGTACCCACGCAGTCAGAGCCGGTGTCGCCACCGCCAATCACCACCACGTGCTTGCCGTCGGCGCGAATCTGGCCCTTGAGCTTGCCATCGCGCGTCACCTTGTTTTGCTGGGGCAGGAACTCCATCGCAAAGTGCACGCCCTTCAAATCGCGGCCGGGCACAGGCAGGTCACGCGACTGCTCAGCACCGCCGGTCAGCAGCACGGCATCAAACTCGGCCATCAAGGTTTCAGGGGCAATGGTTTCGGTGGCCCAGTTGGTCACCTTGCTGTCTTTGCCCAAACCGTCTTTGCCCGCCACCAGCACGCCGGTGCGGATCTTCAGGCCTTCGGCCACCATCTGCTCGACACGGCGGTCGATGTTGGCCTTGTCCAGCTTGAAGTCGGGAATGCCGTAGCGCAGCAGGCCGCCGACTTGGTCGTTCTTTTCGAACAAGGTCACGTCGTGGCCCGCACGCACCAGCTGCTGGGCCGCGGCCAAACCTGCAGGGCCAGCGCCGACCACGGCCACCTTCTTGCCCGTCTGCGTCTTGGGCAGTTGCGGCTTGACCCAGCCTTCTTCCCAGGCGCGGTCGATGATGGCGTGCTCGATCGACTTGATGCCGATGGGGTCATTGTTGATGTTCACCACGCAGGCGGCCTCGCACGGTGCGGGGCAGATGCGGCCGGTGAACTCGGGGAAGTTGTTGGTGCTGTGCAGCACCTTGATGGCGTTGGCCCAGTCACCGCGGTACACCAGATCATTGAAGTCTGGGATCACGTTGTTGATGGGGCAACCGTTGTTGCAGAAAGGGGTGCCGCAGTCCATGCAGCGCGCACCTTGAATCTTGGCTTGCTCGGGGGTCAGGGCGATGACGAACTCTTTGTAGTTCTTCACGCGCTCGGCCACGGGCAGGTAGCCTTCTTCAATGCGTTCGTATTCCAGAAAACCGGTGGTCTTTCCCATGATGTCTATTCCTTCAATCTGTGTTCGCTTAAGAGCAGTGCGGTGGCGGGCTGGGCCTGCGCCACCGCTTCAGGCTGTGATTACTTCGCGGCTACTGCTTCTTTTTGAGGAGCTGCTGGCGCTTTCGCTGCTTGCGTTTCCTTTTGTTTGCGTTCATAGATCTCGCCGAGTGCACGCTGGTACTCGGTCGGGAACACCTTCACGAACTTGGCACGGGCTGCACCCCAGTTGTCCAGCAGATCGCGGGCACGCTGCGATCCGGTCCAACGGCTATGGGCTTCCACCAGTGCACGCAGCTGCTGGTCGTCGCTTTGGTCGTTGTGCCAGATGCCACGCGCCACGCTGGCGGTGAACTCTTCATGGGGCAGCACCTTGTCCAACTTCACGCTGGCGGTGTTGCAACGCTGGGCGAACTGGCCGTCTTCGTCGTACACATAGGCCACGCCGCCGCTCATACCGGCCGCGAAGTTGCGGCCTGTCTTGCCCAGCACCACCACGGTACCGCCGGTCATGTATTCGCAGCCGTGGTCACCCACGCCTTCCACCACTGCCGTGGCACCCGACAGGCGCACGGCAAAACGCTCGCCCGCCACGCCAGAGAAGAAGGCCTCGCCACGGGTCGCACCAAACATCACGGTGTTACCCACGATGGTGTTGGCCGTCGACACGCCACGGAACTCATGGCTGGGGCGCACGATCACGCGACCACCCGACAGGCCCTTGCCGGTGTAGTCATTGGCTTCACCGGTGATGTTCAGTGTGATGCCCTTGCACAGGAAGGCGCCGAAAGACTGGCCACCTGTACCTTCGAAGTGGATGCGAATGGAGTCATCCGGCAAACCTTCGGGGTGCACCTTGGTGACCGCGCCCGACAACATGGCACCGACGGAGCGGTTCACGTTCTTGGCCACTTCCATGATGCGCACCTTCTCGCCATTTTGGATGGCGGGTTGGCAGCGCTCAATCAGCTTCACATCCAGCGCCTTGTCCAGCAAGTGGTCTTGCGAGGCCACATGGAAGCGGGGCACATCGGCAGGCACGGCAGGGATGGCAAACAGACGGCTGAAGTCCAGACCCTGGGCCTTCCAGTGTTCCACGCCCTTGCGGGTGTCGAGCAGATCGGTACGGCCCACCAGCTCGTCAAACTTGCGGATACCCAGCTGGGCCATGATCTGGCGCACTTCTTCGGCGATGAAGAAGAAGTAGTTCACCACGTGTTCAGGCTTGCCGGTGAACTTGGCGCGCAAGACGGGGTCTTGCGTAGCCACGCCCACAGGGCAGGTGTTCAGGTGGCACTTGCGCATCATGATGCAGCCTTCGACCACCAGCGGTGCAGTGGCGAAGCCGAATTCATCGGCACCCAGCAGGGCACCGATGACCACGTCGCGGCCGGTCTTCATCTGGCCATCGGCCTGCACACGGATACGACCGCGCAGGCGGTTCAGCACCAGGGTTTGCTGGGTTTCAGCCAGGCCGATTTCCCATGGGCCACCGGCATGCTTGATGGACGACAGGGGCGATGCGCCCGTGCCGCCGTCGTGACCGGCGATCACCACGTGGTCGCTCTTGCACTTGGCTACACCTGCGGCAATCGTGCCCACGCCGACTTCAGACACCAGCTTCACAGAAATGTCAGCGTGCGGCGCCACGTTCTTCAGATCGTGAATCAGCTGGGCCAAGTCCTCGATCGAATAGATATCGTGGTGGGGAGGTGGCGAAATCAGGCCCACACCCGGCACCGAGTAACGCTGCATACCGATGTACTCGGACACCTTGCCGCCAGGCAGCTGACCGCCTTCACCGGGCTTGGCACCTTGGGCCATCTTGATCTGGATCTGATCGGACGACACCAGGTACTCGGCAGTCACACCGAAGCGCCCCGAAGCCACTTGCTTGATCTTGGAGCGCAGGCTGTCACCGTCACGCAGTTCGATATCGGATTCGACCTGCTCCTTGCCGATGATGGATGCCAGCGATTCGCCCTGCTTGATCGGGATGCCTTTCAATTCATTGCGGTAGCGCTTGGGATCTTCACCACCTTCGCCGGTGTTGCTCTTGCCGCCAATGCGGTTCATGGCCACGGCCAAGGTAGCGTGAGCTTCGGTGGAGATCGAGCCCAGCGACATCGCACCCGTGGCGAAACGCTTGACGATCTCGGCAGCCGATTCCACTTCGTCCACGGCAATCGCGGTTGAGGGGTCGCACTTGAACTCGAACAGGCCGCGCAGCGTCATGTGGCGCTTGGTCTGATCATTGATCAGCTGGGCATATTCCTTGTAGGTGCTGAAGTTGTTCGAACGGGTCGAGTGCTGCAGCTTGGCAATCGCATCGGGCGTCCACATGTGCTCTTCACCACGGGCGCGCCAGGCGTATTCACCGCCGGTTTCCAGCATGGTTTCCAGCAGCGGGTCGGCGCTGAAGGCGGCCACGTGGTTGCGGATGGTTTCTTCGGCGATCTCGAACACGCCGATACCTTCCACGCGGCTGGCGGTGCCGGTGAAGTACTTGTCCACGGTGGCGGTGTTCAGGCCCACGGCTTCAAACAGCTGCGCGCCGCAGTAGGACATGTAAGTCGACACGCCCATCTTGGACATGATCTTGGACAGGCCCTTACCAATCGCCTTGACGTAGTGGTAGATGGCCTTGTCTGCCGACAGATCGTCACCCAGCTCTTGGTGCATCTCGGCCAATGTTTCCATGGCCAAGTAGGGGTGCACGGCTTCTGCGCCGTAACCTGCCAGCACGGCAAAGTGGTGGATTTCACGGGCGGTGCCCGTCTCCACCACCAGACCGGTGGTGGTGCGCAGGCCTTCACGCACCAGGTGCTGGTGAATGGCCGACAGCGCCAACAGCGCAGGAATCGCAACCTGGGTGGCCGACACATTGCGGTCGCTGATGATCAGGATGTTGGCGCCGCCCTTGATCTCATCCACCGCATGGGCACACAGCGAAGCCAGCTTGGCTTCCACGCCCTCACGGCCCCAGCTCAGCGGGTAAGTGATGTCTATGGTCGCGCTCTTGAACTTGCCGTGCGTGTGCTTTTCGATCTCGCGCAGCTTGGCCATGCCCTCGAAGTCGAGGATAGGCTGGTGCAGTTCCAGGCGCATCGGTGGATTGACCTGGTTGATGTCCAGCAGGTTGGGCTTGGGGCCCACAAAGGACACCAGCGACATCACGATGGCTTCGCGGATGGGGTCGATCGGCGGGTTGGTCACCTGCGCGAACATCTGGCGGAAGTAGTTGTACAGCGGCTTGTTCTTGCTGGACAGTACAGCCAATGGGCTGTCGTTGCCCATGGAGCCCACGCCTTCTTCACCGTTCTTGGCCATGGGCGCCAGCAGGAACTTGATGTCTTCCTGGGTGAACCCAAAGGCTTGCTGACGCTGCAACAGGCTCAGCTCGGACTTGGCAGGCGCGACGAAGTCGGCGGGCACTTCCACCTGGTCAAGCTTGATGCGCAGGTTTTCAATCCACTGCTTGTAAGGCTTGGTATTGACGATGTTGGCCTTGAGCTCATCGTCTTCAATCATGCGACCTTGTTCCAGGTCGATCAGCAGCATCTTGCCGGGCTGCAGGCGCCACTTGCGCACGATCTTGCTGTCTGGCACGGGCAACACACCGGCTTCGGAAGCCAGGATCACCATGTCATCTTCGGTCACCACATAGCGCGAAGGGCGCAGGCCGTTGCGGTCCAGCGTGGCACCGATCTGGCGGCCATCGGTGAACACCAGCGAAGCTGGGCCGTCCCAGGGCTCCATCATGGCGGCGTGGTATTCATAGAAGGCGCGGCGGCGCTCGTCCATGGATTCGTGCTGCTCCCAGGGCTCTGGGATCATCATCATCACGGCCTGGCTGATAGGGTAGCCCGCCATGGTCAGCAGTTCCAGGCAGTTGTCGAAGGTGGCCGTGTCGGACTGGCCGGCAAAGCTGATGGGGTAGAGCTTTTGCAGATCTTCCGCCAGCACGGGCGATGCCATCACGCCTTCGCGCGCCACCATCCAGTTGTAGTTACCACGCACGGTGTTGATTTCACCGTTGTGGGCCACGTAGCGGTAGGGGTGGGCCAGTGGCCACTCAGGGAAGGTGTTGGTGGAGAAGCGCTGGTGCACCAGACCAATGGCCGATACGCAGCGCTGGTCTGCCAAATCCAGATAGTAAACACCCACTTGATCCGCCAGCAGCAAGCCCTTGTACACCACGGTACGGCTGCTCATGCTGGGGACGTAATACTCTTTGCTGTGCTTGAGGCCCAGATCCTGGATGGCCGCACTGGCCGTCTTGCGGATCACGTACAGCTTGCGCTCCAGCGCGTCCTGCACGATCACATCGTTGCCACGGCCGATGAACACCTGGCGCAGGATAGGTTCCTTTTCGCGCACGGTGGGCGACATGGGCATGTCGCGGTTCACCGGTACATCGCGCCAGCCCAGCAGCACCTGGCCTTCGGCCTTGATGGCGCGCTCCATCTCTTGCTCGCACGCCAGGCGCGACGCATGTTCCTTGGGCAGGAACACCATACCCACACCGTATTCGCCAGCAGGCGGCAGTTCCACGCCTTGCTTGGCCATCTCTTCGCGGTAGAGCTGGTCGGGAATCTGAATCAGGATACCTGCACCGTCACCCATCAGCGGGTCGGCACCCACCGCACCACGGTGGTCGATGTTTTCGAGGATCTTCAGTGCGCCCAGCACGATGTCATGGCGCTTCTCACCCTTGATGTGGGCGACAAAGCCCAAACCACAGGCATCGTGTTCATTGCTTTTGGCGTACAGGCCGGTTTCTTGGAGGTGTGCAATTTCTGCAGCCGTAGTCATGGCGCTCTTCCTCTTATATCAATCGCAGGGAGTGCGAGATTACGACCAGGCATCAAGCTATGCAAGAAAATTTAATTAGGGTCAGATACTAATTTAAATGCACCAAAACGAAACAAAAAATAAATTAGGGACATATTTAAAAAACCAACAAAAACAACACGCTTAAAAATCAAGATTCACAACAGGCACCAAATCGGTGCCAGAGACCACCCGTCTTATTCAGCTTTTTCACCAAGCTGGGACACGGGTCGCCCCGCTTTCTGGCGCGACAAACGCCGCTCGGTGCGCTGTTGCAGGCCCTGTACAAAGCTTTCACCGCCCAACACCCAGCCCTTGAGGGCCGCGCCCAGCACCACCTCCACCACCTCTTCGGTGGCACCACGGTCAAGCAACAAGGCATAGGCGGCTTCGCGGGAAAACGGCGTGTCGCCCAGCCGCCAATACGCTGGGTGCAGGCGCAGCATGCCGTCGATTTGTGCACCTGCGTTGTGGCGCGCACTGCTCCAGCCGTAATCCACGGCGCGCCCACTCATCCCTTCGGTCACGGCCTGGTTCTCCAGCACCACCATGGCGGGCAGCATCCAGGCCTGGGGCTCCAGCACCGTGGCGCGATAGCGCCCTTCCCACAGCGTGCCGCTGCGCCCGTGGCGGTTGTTGAAGGTACGCACATAGCTGCGCCCCACCGACTGCATGAACTGCGGCAGGCTGTCAGCGGTCTCCGGCGTCACCAGCAACTGCATCTGGTTGGGCAGCAAGATAAAGGCGTGAATGTCCACGCCAAAGCGCCGCCCCATCTCGCGCAGCAGGTCTTTCATGCTGGCGTAGTCCTGCGCATCCATAAAAATGGCTTGCAGGTTGTTGCCGCGCTGCACCACATAGTGCGGCATGCCGGGCAAAGTCAGACGGGGAAGTCGGGCCATGGGAATGTTCGATTGCTTGCGTGGCAGGCCCAGCGGCCTGCCCACCCATTATCGGCGCGCGGTGCGCAGCAGCTGTGACACCCCTTGCGCCGTGCGCAGCAGGTGCGGCAGGATGCGCGACTGCATCTCCTGCGCATTCGTGCGGTTGACCTGACCCGACACATTGATGGCCGCCACCACCTGTCCCCGGGCATTGAGCAACGGTGCCGCCATGGAGATCAGGCCCTCCTCCAGCTCCTGGTTGATCAGCGCCCAGCCCTGCTGGCGCACCTGTGCCAGTGCGGCCAGCAAGTCGGCATCTTCCACCAGCGTGTGGCGTGTATAGGCCTCACGGGGGCGAATGGCCATCAGCGCCTGGAGGCGCTCTTCGCTCAGGCCCGCCAACAGCACGCGCCCCATCGATGTCCAAAACGCTGGCAAACGGGATCCCACGCTCAGGTTGGTGCTCATGATTTTGTGGGTGTGCACACGTGCCACATACACAATCTCCAGCCCATCCAGCACCCCGGCCGAGCACGACTCCTGCACCGACTCGGCCAGCGTCTCCATCAGCGGCGTGGCCAGGTTCCACAGCGGCTGCGAACTCAGGTAGGCAAAGCCCAGATCCAGGATGCGCGGCGTCAGCGCAAAGTATTTGCCATCGCTCTCCACATAGCCCAGCGTCTGCAGCGTCAGCAGAATGCGGCGCGCCCCCGCGCGGGTCAGGCCTGTTTGGCTGGCCACTTCGCTGAGGGTCTGCGACGGCGCATCGCTGCTGAACGAGCGAATCACCTCCAGACCACGTGCAAACGACTGCACGTAGCTGTCGCCAGGCTTGTTGTCTGCCGATGGCAGCCCCTCTTTTTCACTGGCAGGGGTTTTCCCTAGTGTGGTTTTTACAGCCGCTTTTTTGTTTTTCTCGTTCATATAATTCTTTCAGCGAACAAATGTTCTTAAAGCGAACATTTTAACAGAGCGCTGTCCGCTCTGGCTGATCTGCTCGACAGGGAAACAACACATGATCAACAAGATTACCGACAGCATCGCGCAAGCGCTGTCAGGCATTCAAGATGGTGCCACCGTTCTTATCGGTGGCTTTGGCACGTCTGGCAACCCGATTGAACTGATCGACGGCCTGATCGCCCATGGCGCGCGTGACCTCACCGTGGTCAACAACAACGCGGGCAACGGCAACGCCGGTCTGGCCGCGCTGCTCAAAAGCGGCCAGGTGCGCAAGATCATCTGCAGCTTTCCCCGCCAGGTCGACAGCTGGGTGTTCGACGACCTGTACCGCAGCGGCAAGATCGAGCTGGAGCTGGTGCCCCAAGGCAATCTGGCCGAGCGCATGCGCGCTGCCGGCGCTGGCATTGGCGCATTCTTTTGCCCCACGGCCTACGGCACCGAGCTGGCCAACGGCAAGGAAACCCGCGAAATCAACGGCAAGCACTACGTGCTGGAGTACCCCATCTACGGCGACGTGGCCCTGATCAAGGCCGAGCAAGGCGACCGCTGGGGCAACCTGACCTACCGCATGTCGGCACGCAACTTTGGCCCCGTGATGGCCACCGCAGCCAAATTCACCGTGGCCACCGTGCACGAAATGGTGGAACTGGGCCAGCTGGGCCCCGAAGCCATCGTCACCCCCGGCATCTACGTGAGCAAGGTGGTGCCTATTGCACGTGTTGCCACGCAAGCTGGCGGCTTCAAGAAATCTGCCTAAAAACAGTTCAAGCGCAGGAGTAATAAGCGTGAGCAGCTATCAAAAGCGTACCAAAGACGAACTGGCACAACGCATTGCCCAAGACATTCCCGATGGTTCCTATGTGAACCTCGGCATTGGCATGCCCACCAAGGTGGCCAACCACATTCCCACCGACCGCGAGATCGTGCTGCAGTCGGAAAACGGCATCCTCGGCATGGGCCCTGCCCCCGCAGCGGGTCTGGAAGACTACGACCTGACCAACGCGGGCAAGCAGCCCGTCACCTTGTTGCCCGGCGGCAGCTACTTTCACCACGCCGACAGCTTCGCCATGATGCGCGGCGGCCATCTGGACATCTGCGTGCTGGGCGCCTTCCAGGTATCGGCCACGGGCGATCTGGCCAACTGGAGCACGGGCGAAGCCGGTGCCATCCCCGCCGTGGGCGGCGCGATGGACCTGGCCGTGGGCGCCAAGAGCACCTGGGTGATGATGGATTTGATGACCAAGACCGGTGAGTGCAAGGTCGTCCCAGCCTGCACCTACCCGCTGACGGGCCTGGCCTGCGTCAAGCGCATCTACACCGAGCTGTGCACGCTGGAATGCACGCCGAGCGGTCTGCGCCTGATCGACCTGGTCGACGGCTTGAGCCACGCCGAGCTGCAAGACATGGTCGGCCTGCCAATTGCCACGGCCTGATTGCTGCCGCCCAGAAATTTATACAAAAACAGCCTCTAGCGCTTATCTAGCAAGCGCTAGCAGCTCTTCTTTTTAAAACTTGGCACTCCCCGCCAAGCGTGACTCGGAGACACACACCATGAGCACCACCCCCGAAGCCTTCATCTGCGATGCCATCCGCACCCCCTTTGGTCGCTACGGCGGCGCACTGTCCAGCGTCCGCACGGACGACC
>NZ_JBYOKN010000006.1:0-130806 GCF_057799285.1 Comamonas sp. 14P8.1.4 | reverse complement strand
GCTTGTGCCCACAGCGCGCGGGCAGCAGATAGATCTGTGGAGGCCACTGCGCGAGCTTCGTCATCTAACGCATTGCCCCAGTTGTAGGCAGCCTCATGCATGTTTTGCAACATTGCATAGTGCTGTTCTAAGGTTGCTAACCAATGCTTACGGTTTACCGGATCTGCTTTTTCATAAACCTCTTGCGCCCAATAACCTGCATTAAATTGCGCACTTTCATCTGCTACATTGAGCAAGGTCAGCGCTTTCCAGAGCTCATAAGCTTCACGCGCTTGCGCTTTATTGGGGTGCTCTACCTGACTCGCCTTAATGGCGCGCGTCAGCAATTGATCTATAGGTTCAGCCGTCTGCTCTAATGCAGTTACTGCTACAGCGATTTCATCGGATTCTGAGGATGCCTGTCCTGATTGAAATTGCCCAGCTGTTTCTCGTAACGCCTTAAGTCTCTGGGCATTCTCAGCACCTTCTTTTTCATGCACTTTCAGCATACTCAATGCTTGTGCCGCTTCTTGCTTGACGCGACTTAGTTCCGCTTCCGTAGTGAGCCCTTGGCTTCGCAAGCTTTGCGCAGCGGCCTCCGCTTCTTGCTTCATAGCAAGGAACTCGTCTTTAGTCTCTTTGAATCGTTTACGCTCTTCTTTCTGAAAGCGCATCGGTAGCCAAATACCACCAATTGCAGCCAAAATACCAAAAACCGCCAGCCCGATACCAATAGACGTTAACCACCAATCCACGCTTTTGCGTTGCGTCTCCAGCAGCCTTTGCTCTTGCACATCAAGGCGACTGATTAAAGAATTCAAACCAAGGTTTGGCTCCAAAGCTTGATCTCTCGGAAACGCCACCACAGTTACCGCAACGGCTTGTGCAGCGCTGGGGTCAGCAGCATCAGGGGCCATTCCCGCAAAGCTTGCAATGCAAGTCAGTGCCGCAGCCACAGCAGTAAGTGTTTTGCGAAAAGAGAGTATTTTTTGAGAAAAAACCATTTTTTGTTTGTTTTATTAAACCTAATAGCTATCGATGCAATAGCAGAAATCGATTAAAGCCCTTTTCGCTTAAATCTCTAGCATCTATATCTCACCCAGCAGCCAACTACTGCCCATGGCGAAATACTCCCGCAGCCAAGCGTTGAAGCACGTGGCCAGCGGCGTAGGTGCAGCCACTGGGTAGACCTGCAGCAAATCTTGCTGCTTCGCCACACGCATAGCGCGCATCAAGTGAAAGTCGCTGCTGACCATGGCCATTGGCGCGTTCGCAGAAATTCCGCGCTCTGCCAGCAAGGCGCGGCTGAGTTTGAGGTTCTGCTCGGTGCTGGTGCTGAGCTTTTCCAGCACCAGTTGATCTGCCGCAATGCCGTGGCGCTGCTCTAAATAGCGGGCCATGACTTCGGCTTCAGACTCTTTCTCGCCCCAGTCCACACCGCCGCACACTGCTATCAAGGCTGAGGGTTGCAGCTTTGCCAGTTCGGCAGCAGCATCCAGCCGCGCGGCCAATATGGGGCGGGGTTGACCGTTTTGCGTGCCGCTGCCCAGCACCACAATGGATTGCACGGGCGGCACTTGCTTGGGCGCTAGCCCCAGACTGAAAAGCTGGCTCCAGAACCAAAACAGACTCAGCAGCCAGATGGCAAAAAAGGCCCAGCCCAGCGCCCATAGGCGCGCATGCAGCGGTTTGGCCGCGCGCCAGCCTTGCACGCTCTGCCATTTCCAGCAATACAGTCCAGCCGCCACGCCCATGGCCGCTGGCAACAATACGCCGATATGGAAGTGACCCATGACCATTAACACGACAGCATTGACCAGAAGCAATGCAGCAGCCACGCCTAGGCAGGCTCGGGCGAGTTTGCCTAGGGTAGAGATTGTTGCTTTTGATTTCATAGCTGTATATGTATTTGGCATAAGTGCTAGAAGCTTATTTGATTCAAAACCACCTGATTCAAACTTCGCCACAAAAGTGTAGAAAAGCCCGCTGAGGCTGAGCTTTGCGGGCTTTCTATTTCAGAGCCTGGCTGCCTGCGCGTTCAGCCATGTCAGCGCGGGCAGCCAACTCTGAAAGACCTTCATCACTCAAATTCCAGAATGATGTCGTCCACCGCCAGCGAGTCGCCCTTGCCCGCGCTGACTTTGCTGACCACGCCGTCTTGTGCGGCAAACAGGATGTTTTCCATCTTCATAGCTTCAATCACCGCCAGCTTTTCACCGGCCTGCACCTTCTGACCAGGCTGCACCGCCACGTCGACCAGCAGGCCGGGCATGGGCGAGAGCAGGAATTTGGACATGTCTGGCGGTGCCTTGTAGGGCATCAGCGTGTGCAGTTGCGCACCCAGCGGCGAGAGCACCATGGCATCGATCTGCGTGCCGTTGTGCGTAATGCGCAGGGCCAGCGGGTTCTTGGGCGTGCCACGCTCTACCTGTACGGTGAAGGGCTTACCGTTGCAAGTGCCTTGCAAACGCAACTCACGCATGGCGCTGAAGCTCTGGAATTCGTAGCGCTTGCCGTTCAGGGTGACGGTGCTCTTGCGACTGTCAAATTCAAAGTTTGACACCGTGACCGCATGCTGCTGGTTCTGCCCTTCGGCGCCCAGAATGACCACGGTGTAGTTGGCCGACACAGCCAGCTCATAGCCGCGCATCTGGCCGCTGATGGTGGCGGCACGCGCGCGGTAGCGGCGGTTCATGTGCGCGGCCAGCGCAACCAGGAAGTCGGGATCGCTGTGCGGCACATCGCTGGCGTTAAAGCCGTGGGCGTAGTGCTCGGCAATAAAACCGGTGTTGAAGTCGCCCGTCTGGAACTTGGGGTGGGCCAGCAAAGCGGCCTGGAACGGGATGTTCGAGCTGATGCCGCGAATCACAAAGCCGTTGAGCGCTTCACGCATCTTGGCAATCGCCTCGGCCCGGTCTTTGCCGTGCACGATGAGCTTGGCGATCATCGAGTCGTAGAACATGGGGATTTCGCCACCGTCGACCACGCCAGTGTCCACACGCACGCCCTGCAGGTGCTCGGTGTCGCCCTGCCACATGGTCTGCTCAGGCGGGTTAAAGCGCACCAGGCGGCCGGTCGATGGCAGGAAGTTGCGGAACGGGTCTTCGGCGTTGATACGGCACTCGATCGCCCAGCCGTCGCGCTTCACATCTTCTTGCTTGATCTCCAGCTTTTCGCCAGCGGCCACGCGGATCATCTGCTCGACCAAGTCCAAGCCGGTGATGCACTCAGTCACTGGGTGCTCCACCTGCAAGCGGGTGTTCATTTCCAAGAAGTAGAAGTCCTGGTCCTTGCCCACCACAAACTCCACCGTACCGGCGGATTGGTATTGCACGGCCTTGGCCAGGGCCACAGCCTGCTCACCCATGGCTTTGCGGGTGGCGTCGGTGATGAAGGGGCTAGGCGCTTCCTCAATCACCTTTTGGTGGCGGCGCTGGATGGAGCACTCACGCTCATTCAGGTAAATGACGTTGCCGTGGCTGTCGCCCAGAATCTGGATTTCAATGTGGCGGGGCTGCTCGACAAACTTCTCAATGAAGATACGGTCATCGCCAAAGCTGTTGCGCGCTTCGTTCTGGCAGCTGGCAAAGCCTTCGAAGGCTTCTTTGTCATTGAACGCCACGCGCAGGCCCTTGCCACCGCCGCCAGCCGAAGCCTTGATCATCACGGGGTAGCCAATGCCCTTGGCAATCTCGACAGCCTGCTCAGGGCCGGCAATCGGGTCGTTGTAACCCGGGATGGTGTTGACCTTGGCGGCATTCGCCAGCTTTTTGGAGGCAATCTTGTCGCCCATGGCGGCAATCGAGTGCGCCTTGGGGCCGATAAAGGCAATGCCCTCTTCTTCACAGCGCTTGGCGAAGGCTTCGTTCTCGCTCAAAAAGCCGTAGCCAGGGTGAATGGCCTGCGCACCGGTGCTTTTGGCCGCTGCAATGATGCGGTCAGCCACCAGATACGACTCGCGGCTGGGCGCGGCACCAATGTGCACGGCTTCATCGGCCAGCTTGACGTGGCGCGCTTCCTTGTCTGCATCGGAATAGACCGCCACGGTCTGGATGCCCATTTTCTTGGCGGTGGCGATGACACGGCAGGCGATCTCGCCACGGTTGGCGATCAGAATTTTGGTGAACATGTGCTTATCTCCTTGTTGTTGTTGTTCTTCTTACAGCGGGATGTTGCCGTGCTTGCGCCATGGATTCTCAAGCTGCTTGTTCTTGAGCATTTCCAAGCTGCGGCAGATGCGCTTGCGCGTTTCGTGCGGCTGAATCACATCGTCAATAAAGCCACGCGCACCGGCCACAAAGGGGTTGGCAAAGCGTTCTTTGTATTCCGCTTCGCGGGCGGCCAGCTTGACGGGGTCGTTCTTGTCTTCACGGAAGATGATTTCCACCGCGCCCTTGGCGCCCATCACGGCGATTTCGGCGTGTGGCCAGGCCAGGTTCACGTCACCGCGCAGGTGTTTGGAGGCCATCACGTCGTACGCGCCGCCGTAGGCCTTGCGGGTGATGACGGTGATTTTGGGCACGGTGCACTCTGCGTACGCGTACAGCAGCTTGGCGCCGTGCTTGATGATGCCGCCGTATTCCTGCGAAGTGCCGGGCATGAAACCGGGCACATCGACAAAGGTAATGACGGGAATATTGAACGCATCGCAAAAGCGCACAAAGCGCGCCGCCTTGATGGAGGACTTGATGTCCAGGCAACCGGCCAGCACCAAGGGCTGGTTGGCCACAATGCCCACGGTCTGACCGGCCATGCGGGCAAAACCAATGATGATGTTCTTGGCGTAGTCGGGCTGCAGTTCAAAGAAATCGCCATCGTCCACGGTCTTGAGGATCAGCTCCTTCATGTCGTAGGGCTTGTTGGCGTTTTCGGGCACCAGCGAGTTCAGCGACATTTCCGCACGGTCTGCGGGATCGGTCGTATCGCGTACCGGCGCTTTTTCCTTGTTGTTCAGCGGCAGGTAGTTGTAGAGGCGGCGCAGCATCATCAGCGCTTCGACGTCGTTGTCAAACGCCATGTCGGCCACACCGCTCTTGCTGGTGTGGGTCACGGCACCGCCCAGCTCTTCGGCCGTGACTTCTTCGTGCGTGACGGTCTTCACCACTTCGGGGCCGGTCACGAACATATAGCTGCTGTCCTTGACCATGAAGATGAAGTCGGTCATGGCGGGCGAGTACACCGCGCCACCGGCGCAGGGGCCCATGATCATGGAGATCTGTGGCACCACGCCCGAAGCCAGTACGTTTTTCTGGAACACATCGGCATAACCGCCCAGCGAAGCCACGCCCTCTTGAATGCGGGCGCCGCCCGAATCATTCAAGCCAATCACGGGAGCGCCCACCTTCATGGCTTGGTCCATCACCTTGCAGATCTTCTCAGCGTGGGTTTCGGACAGTGCGCCGCCAAACACGGTGAAATCCTGGCTGAACACAAAGACCAGACGGCCGTTGATCATGCCGTAGCCGGTGACCACACCGTCGCCGGGGATCTTGGTGTCTTCCATACCGAAGTCGGTGCAGCGGTGCTCGACAAACATGTCCCACTCTTCGAACGTGCCGTCGTCCAGCAACAGCTCAATGCGTTCACGTGCCGTCAGCTTGCCCTTCTTGTGCTGGCTGTCGATACGTTTTTGCCCGCCGCCCAGGCGGGCCTGTTCTCTTTTGGCTTCCAGCTGGGCCAGGATGTTGTTGTGTTCCATATGTCTTCCTCAGATCCTCTTCAAATAGAGATAGCAGTTTTTTATTGCATGTAATGTCGATTAAGAACTGTACAGGCCGTGATTTATTCGTTTTTGTGAGCTGTCTGCGCTTGCTCCATATGGGCTGCAAGCAGATTTCGTGCTGCAGTGCTGGCCGCCAGCGTGCCCTGTGCCACTTGTGCCTGGGTCTGTGCCAGCATGGCTTGCACCTGTGGGTGGGACTTGAAAGCGAGCTTGAGGCCCGCATCAATGCGCTCCCACATCCAGTCCAGCGACTGCTTCTCGCGCCGCGCTGCCATGCGGCCATTGGCGCGCTGCAACTGCGCAAACTGCTGCACGTGCTGCCAGAAGGTATCTACGCCCTCGCCTTTCAGTGCGCTCAGCTGCATCACCTTGGGCTGCCACAGCTGCAGGTCGTGCGCTGCATGGTCCGGGTGGCCATGCATGCCCAGCAAACGCAGGCTCGAGGTGATTTGCGCTTGCGCCCGGGTGGCCGCATTGGGGTCAATGTCGGCCTTGTTGATCACCACCAGGTCTGCGCGTTCCATCACGCCCTTTTTGATGGCCTGCAGGTCGTCCCCCGCATTGGGCAGTTGCAGCACGCAGTACATATCGGTCATGCCGTGCACGGCAATCTCGCTTTGGCCCACGCCCACGGTTTCAACAATCACCACGTCGTAGCCTGCGGCCTCGCACACCAGCATGGCTTCGCGTGTTTTCTCGGCTACCCCACCCAGCGTGCCGCTGGAGGGGCTGGGGCGGATATAGGCACCGGGGTTGACCGACAGCTGCTCCATGCGGGTTTTGTCCCCCAGGATGGAGCCGCCAGAGACGGTGGACGACGGGTCAATCGCCAGCACCGCCACACGCAGGCCTTGGCCCGTGAGGTACATGCCCAACGCTTCAATGAAGGTGGATTTCCCCACCCCCGGCACGCCGCTGATGCCCAGGCGCAGGGCTTGGCCCGTGTGCGGCAGCAAAGCCGTGAGCAAGGCATCGGCCTGCGCACGGTGATCGCTGCGCGTGGATTCCAGCAAGGTGATGGCCTTGGCCATCGCTCGGCGCTGCGCGGCAGGGTTGCCGCGCAGAATGCCTTCTTGGAGTTGCTCAGGAGTCACAACAAGCCCTCGAATCCAGCGGCTTAGAGCGCTGCAGCTCGCTTGATGTTCTCCAGCACATCCTTGGCACTGGCGGGGATGGCCGTGCCGGGGCCGTATATGCCCTTGACGCCCGCCTTGAACAGGAAGTCGTAGTCCTGCGCAGGCACCACGCCGCCCACGAAAACGATGATGTCGTCTGCACCCTGCTTTTTGAGCTCATCGATGATGGCGGGCACCAAAGTTTTGTGGCCGGCAGCCAGCGTGGAGACACCGACTGCGTGCACGTCGTTCTCAATCGCCTGACGGGCACACTCTTCGGGGGTCTGGAACAGCGGGCCCATGTCCACGTCAAAGCCCAGGTCTGCAAAAGCGGTGGCCACGACTTTCGCGCCACGGTCGTGGCCGTCCTGGCCCAGCTTGGCGATCATCACACGGGGGCGGCGGCCCAGTTGCTCCGCGGCCTGGTCAATTTCGCCCTTGAGTTGCTCCCAGCCCTGGGCCGAGTCATAAGCGGCTGCGTACACACCGGTCACCTTTTGTGTATCCGCACGGTGGCGGCCGAAGATTTTTTCCAGCGCATCAGAGACTTCACCCACGGTGGCGCGCAGGCGGATCGCCTGAATGGACAGTTCCAGCAAGTTGCCTTGGCCGCTTTGCGCTGCAGAAGTCAGAGCGTCCAGCGCTTGCTGCACCTGGGCTGCATCGCGTTTTTGCTTGATAGTGTTCAGACGCTGAATCTGGCTGTCGCGCACCTTGACGTTGTCAACTTCGAGAATCTCGATCGCGTCTTCCTTGGCCAGCTTGTACTTGTTGACACCGACGATCACGTCCTTGCCCGAGTCGATGCGCGCCTGTTTTTCGGCCGCTGCTGCTTCAATTTTCAGTTTGGCCCAGCCACTGTCAACCGCCTGGGTCATGCCGCCCATGGCTTCCACCTCTTCAATGATGGCCCAAGCCTTGTCCGCCATCTCTTGCGTGAGCTTTTCCATCATGTAAGAACCCGCCCAGGGATCGATCACATTCGTGATGTGGGTTTCTTCCTGAATGATCAGCTGCGTGTTGCGCGCAATACGGGCCGAGAATTCGGTGGGCAACGCAATGGCTTCGTCAAAGCTGTTGGTGTGCAGGCTTTGCGTACCGCCAAACACGGCCGCCATGGCCTCCACCGTGGTGCGCACCACGTTGTTGTACGGGTCTTGCTCGGTCAGGCTCCAGCCCGAAGTCTGGCAGTGCGTACGCAGCATCAGGCTCTTGGGCTTTTTGGCGTCAAAGCCCTTCATGATGCGGCACCACAGCAGGCGCGCCGCGCGCATCTTAGCAATTTCCAGATAGAAATTCATGCCAATCGCCCAGAAGAAGGACAGGCGACCCGCGAAGTCATCCACATCCATGCCCTTGGCAATCGCAGTTTTGACGTATTCCTTGCCGTCGGCCAGGGTGAAGGCCAGCTCCAGCGCCTGGTTGGCCCCGGCTTCTTGCATGTGATAGCCGGAAATCGAGATCGAGTTGAACTTGGGCATGTTCTTGCTCGTGTACTCGATGATGTCGCCAATGATCTTCATCGACGGCTGGGGCGGGTAGATATACGTGTTGCGCACCATGAACTCTTTCAGAATGTCGTTCTGAATGGTTCCGGACAGCTGGTCTTGCGACACGCCCTGCTCTTCGGCCGCCACCACATAGCCGGCCAGCACCGGCAGCACAGCGCCGTTCATGGTCATGGACACGGACACTTTGTCCAGCGGGATCTGGTCGAACAGAATCTTCATGTCCTCGACCGAGTCAATCGCCACACCGGCCTTGCCCACGTCGCCCGTCACGCGGGGGTGGTCCGAGTCATAGCCGCGGTGGGTGGCCAGGTCAAAAGCCACAGAAACGCCCTGCCCACCAGCTGCCAGCGCCTTGCGGTAGAAAGCATTCGATTCTTCAGCCGTCGAAAAACCAGCGTACTGGCGAATCGTCCAGGGGCGACCAGCGTACATGGTGGTTTGTGGGCCACGGATGAATGGCTCAAAACCCGGCAAGGTGTTGGTGAAAGGCAGGTCTTGGGTGTCTTGTGCGGTATACAGCGGTTTGACGGTGATGCCGTCGGGTGTCACCCAGTTGAGGTTGTTCACATCGCCTGCGGGAGAGGCTTTGGCAGAGGCCTTCACCCAATCGGACACACTCGCTGTTTGAAATTCTGCTGTACCTGTGGCCGTTGTCTGGCCTTGTTTTGCATCCATACCCATGACTTCGACTGTCTCCGTTGTGGTCGTGTACTGGAAAACTCCAGTTCATCCGCCCTTGTTGTGATTCATAATTATTGATACATAACTACGACACAGCCCATAGGGTAAACACCAGCCTCATGAACGACACCAGCACACTGCTCACCCCCAAGCCCCTGTATATCGAGGTGGCAGAGCTCGTTCGCCAACGCATTTACAGCCGCGAACTGGCGCCAGGCAGCTGGATCGATGAAATGAAAATGGTGGAGGAGTTCGGCATCAGCCGCACGCCTTTGCGTGAAGCGCTCAAGGTGTTAGCTGCCGAAGGCCTGGTCACCATGAAGGTGCGCCGCGGTGCCTATGTGACCGAAGTGTCCGAGCAGGATTTGCGCGACGTCTACCACCTGCTCGCCTTGCTGGAGAGCGATGCTGCCGCCGTGGTGGCTCAAAAGGCCAGCGCCCAAGAGCTGCAGCAACTGCAAGCCCTGCACCAGGAGCTGGAAGCCGTGGTGGGTGATGCCAACCGCTTTTTCCAGATCAACGAGCAGTTCCATATGAAGCTGCTGGCCTTGTGCAACAACCGCTTTCTGTCGCAATCGGTCGCGGATCTGCGCAAGGTGATGAAGCTCAATCGCCACCAGTCGCTGTTCAAGCAAGGCCGCATTGAAGACAGCTTGCAAGAGCATGCAGCCATCATGCGCGACCTCCAGGCCCGCGATTCTGAAGCTGCGCGCCGTGCCATGCAGGCCCATTTCCACAATGGCTTGGCCGCTGCGGCCTCGCAGTAATCCGCTGTAGTCAGGCTGCTCTCCTACAGACAAATTACAGTAAGAAACAAAAATTACCTCATAGGTCTTCTCAATCGGGCCAAGTCATTTATTTGGAATAGCACGTTTTAATTCATGTAATGTTGATTCATTGGTTGTTTTAGACACCTTCTTGCAAAGGAATCTGCGTGCTTGATCCATTTGTTTTTGACAACGCGAGCGATCAATCCGTCCTTCATTTTGTTCACGTCAGCCATGACATGGGCTTGGTCTTGCTCTCACTGCTGGTGGCCTTCATCAGCAGTTGCTCTGCTTTTTACATGGCGCACACCAACCGCCAGGCTGCGGCGGTCAGCCACCGGCGGGTGTCTTTGCTGTGCTCCAGCATGGTGCTGGGCCTGGGCATCTGGGCCATGCACTTCATTGGCATGCTGGCCATGCACCTGCCATTTCCAGTGGGCTACAACACGGTGGGCACGGCGGTTTCCATCATTCCAGGCATGGTGGCGGCAGGCTTGGCGCTGTGGTCGCTGCAAAGCGAAAACCCCTCTACCCTGCGCATTCTGAGCAGCGGCCTGTTGGTGGGCCTGGGCATTGCAGGCATGCATTACAGCGGTATTAGGGCGCTGGAGTTCAACGGACAGGCTTTTTTCCAGCTGCCGCTTTTTGTACTGTCTTTCTTGCTTGGCCTGGCATTTGCCACGGCGGCATTTGTCTCACACCGCGCCATTTTCCAGTGGCCCCTGCAGCGTCAGCGCTGGTACTGGCACCTGATGCCTCCCCTGCTGATGACTGTGGCCATGGCCAGCATGCATTACGTCTCCATGCATGCGCTGCGCTTTGTCGCGCACCCCGAGTCATCCAAGACCATCCACGGCAGCATCGGCATGTCTGACCACCAGACGCTGTCCCTGACGATCGCCACCATGGCCTGCGTGGTGTTTCTGATCTTTGGGCTGGCCAACGCGCTGTTGCGCTACCGCGATCTCTGGCAAGCCGTAGCGGCGCGTGATGCCCGCCTGCATGCCATGGTGGATACGGCCAAAGATGGCGTCATCACCATCAACGACAAGGGGCTGGTGCTGGACTTCAACGCTGCGGCCCAGCGCATCTTTGGCTACGGCCCCGAAGAAGTCATTGGCAACAATATTTCCATGCTCATGCCTTCTCCGCTGGCGGAGCAGCATGACGGCCATCTGCACAAGCACATTGGCAAGCCAGACAAGCCTATTTCCGTCAACGGGCGCGAAGTACTGGGCAAACACAAAGATGGGCGCCATGTGCCTTTGCAGCTGGCCATTGGCAAGGCATTCACCGCAACGGGCACTATTTTCGTGGGCTATCTGCAAGATATTTCCGAGCGCAAACGCACCGACGCCCAGCTGCGCATTGCGGCCAGCGTGTTCCAGCATGTGCGCGAAGGCGTGGCCATTGTGGATGCCAACCACAACATCTCGGATGTGAACCCGGCCTTTTTGCGCCTGATGGAAAAAGTACGCGAAGACTGCATCGGCAAGGCGCTGGAAGCGCTGTATGAAGATGCAGACATTCCCCCGGACATGAGTAAGCTGTGGCAAACCGTTGCGGTGCACCAGTACTGGCAAAGCGAGATCATGTTCACGCGCACCAATGGCTCGGTGTGGATGCAGCGCCTGTCCATCTCCCCGGTGCTCAATGAACTCAAGCGCCCGCACCACTTCATCGCCGTCATCAGCGATGTGAGTGAGCGCCCGGGCCTGGAGGCCATGCTCCCGCACGCAGATCTGCACGACAGCCAGACCGGCCTGCCTTCGCAAAAGCTGTTCATGGACCGCCTGAGCAACAGCTTGCTCAGCGCCCGGCGCAAATCCGAATATGTGGGCGTGCTGCTGATCCACATCATCCCCAGCACCACGCCTGCCATGCATGCAGTCGATGCAGACACCACCGCTGTGCTGCGCCTGCTCGCACAGCTGCTGCAGCAGCAACTGCGCAGCACCGACACACTGGCCCGCTATGGTGAAACCCAGCTGGCCTTGCTGCTGCCAGGCATCAAGGATGCCGCCGCCTTCCGCGCGCTGGTGCAGCGCTTGGGGCAGTCCATTCTTGGTGCCGATGTGTCTTGTGGCAAATACAACGTCCAGGAAATCCAGCTGGGCTACACCAGCACGCTGCAGTCCAAGGGCACGGCCAATGAGCTGATGGTGCTGGCCAACGACGATCTCAAGCCCTGGCACGCCAACACCAAGCCACTGCTGCATTAAGCGCGGCAAGCAACGCCATCTGTGCAGCAGGTGGTGCGCAGGCTTGCGCAGTGCAGCTGCGCCGCACGCAGGCGCCATGGATGGAAGCAGCGCATGAACGTGTTAACCACATGCGAAACGTGTGCAGAAGCGGCAAAAATCACCGTTTGATTGCACGCCTTCGCTGAGACCCCCTGCATGCCCACTTGTCTGGATGATGATGCTCTCCCCACCCTCTCGCCCCTGCAGGGCGACCAGGTGTTCGAGCACTGGCTGCGCACCTGCGGCCAAAACCCCTGGGAGCCGCTGAGCCCGCACGCTGCCAAGCCCTATGGGTTTATCTGGCAGTCATGGCTGCGCTTTCTGGCGGGGGGCGATGTGGGCGATCCGCTGACCTGGGCCACAGCCACGCCCCAGCAGGTGCTCGCGTTCATCAACCATGGACCGCAAAGCCCCAAACGCAGCCAGCCCAGCGACATCACACGCCGGCGCTACTGGCGCGTGCTCGATCGCGTCTATGACCATGCCGTGCTGCACCGCTGGGCCGCAACCAACCCCGCCCAGGGGCTGACCGCGCAGGATGTACCGCCCAGCGAAGACCCTCAAGGCGCCATTTTGTCGCCCCGCATGTGGCGTGCGCTGGCCCGGCAAATTCCGGCGGCGCAGGATTTGATCAGCAGCCGCGACCGGGCGGTGCTGGTGCTGTTGATGGAGCTGGGGCTGACACCCGAAGAAGTGCGCTTGCTAGAAATTGGGCATCTGCGCTGGTCACAGACCGCGCCCGGCACGATTGAAGCCATCCAGATCGAAGGCGAGCGCGACCGGCAAAGCCGCACCCTGCCTGTGTCCGCCAAGCTGCACAGCGCCCTGCACCACTGGCTGCAGGAACGCGCGGGCTACCACGCCATGCAGGGGCAGACGGCACTGTTTTGTACGCGCAAGGCGCCGCAGCTGTCCAACCACACCCTGCTGCACCTGGTGACCAAAACCCTGCAGCAAGCGGCCGCCGCCAGCCAGCTGCCCGAGCCCGCACGCATGGGCCCGCAGGTGGTGCGCAACACCGTGCTGGTGCAATGGCTGGACAGTGGCTGCTGCGTGGACGATGTGTTGGCCCGCGCCGGCATGAAGAGCCCCAACGCACTGCAGCATTTGCGCGCCTACTTTGGCGACGATGCCGGGCTGCGCTGATACCGCCAGCTTTCAAAGTAGATCGGCCATAAAAAAAGGAGCTGCCTGCGCTGATCAAACCTGGCATTCAACGCAAAAAGCATTGAGAACCGAAGTTGGACGAGCGCAAGCAGCTCCTGTTTTAGAGGAAACCGCCAGCAGCAAAGGCCTGCTAGACCGGTTCCCTCCCCTGTGACCTCTTACTTCAAACCCGCCTTTTTGGCCGCGAAGTACTCTTTGGTCAGCTTGGCAATCACGGGCGACAGCAGCAGCAGCGAGATCAGATTCGGAATCGCCATCAGCGCATTGAGCGTATCGGCCACCAGCCACGCCACATCCAGCGTCACCACCGCGCCCACAAACACGCCCACCACCCACAGGATGCGGAAGGGCTTTTCGCAGATAGGACCCACCAGATACGTCCAGCACTTTTCGCCGTAGTACGCCCAGCCCAAAATCGTGGTGAAGGCAAACAGCGCCAGCGAAATCGCCAGCAAATACTTGCCAATACCGGGCATGGCCGCCTCAAAGCTTTGCGTGCTCAGCACCGCGCCGCTGGCGCCGCTGTTCCACACACCGCTCACCACAATCGCGAGGCCCGTCATGGTGCAAACGATGATGGTGTCGATGAACGTGCCCATCATGCCGACGATGCCGGAGAACACGGGGTCCTTGCTCTGGCCTGCGGCTTGGGCAATACCGGCGGTACCCAGGCCCGCTTCATTCGAGAAAATACCGCGCGCCACGCCCATGCGAATGGCCATCAGCACGGTCGATCCGGCAAAGCCACCGACGGCAGCCGTGGGGTTGAACGCCTGCTCCACGATCAAGGCAAAGGCGGCCGGAATGCGGTCCACATAGACCCCCAGCACCCACAGCACGCACAGGATGTAGACCACGCACATGGAAGGCACCAGCTTTTCAGCCACCGCACCAATGCGCTGAATACCACCCAGCACCACGGCCGCTGTCAGCACGGCAATCACCGTGCCCGTCACCCAGGTGTCCAGGCCAAAAGCGCTCTCCATCGCCGAAGAAATACCGTTGGCCTGCACCATGGCACCAATACCAAAGCCCGCCAGGCCACCAAACACGGCAAACGCCGTCGCCAGCCAGCGCCAGCGTGGGCCCAGACCATTCTTGATGGCATACATGGGGCCGCCCACCCACTGGCCCTTGGCATTTTTTTCGCGGTATTTGACGGCCACCACCACTTCGGCGTACTTCGTGGCCATACCCACCAGCGCAGTCATCCACATCCAGAACACGGCACCGGGGCCACCCACCGCAATGGCAGTGGCCACACCGGCAATATTGCCCGTACCCACCGTGGCCGACAGCGCCGTCATCAGCGCCGCATAGGGGGAGATATCGCCATGCGCACTGTCCGTGGCGGTGCGGCTCTTCCAGATCATCCGGAAGCCATAGGCAATATTGCGCAAAGGCATGAAGCCCAGGCGCAGCTGCAGATAAAAGCCCGTCCCCAAAATCAGCACGATCATCGGGACGCCCCAAACCAGACCGTTGAGGTTCTGGAGCCATTCTGTGAGTTGTTGCATACCGTGTTTTTCTTCAGTTGTCAGCATCTGTGCAGCCACCACCCTTTGGTGCCCGCGCAAATGGCAAGGGCGACATTCTCCGCCTGCGATGCAATTTATGCATTGCATGATGCGCTTTTCCCCTGAAGTCGCTTGTGCTCTGGCGCACAACTTGCTTGATTGCGTGCTTGATTTTTCCTTCTCGGAGAGCCTTCATGCGCACGCTGTACATCGTCAAAACGGGCAGCACTTTCCCCGCTATCTCTCAGTCACTGGGTGATTTTGAAGACTGGATTGCCGCAGGCTTGCACGCACCCGATGGCCTGCCCAGCGCGCCACTGCCTGTTGCGGTGCTTGACGCCACCACCCATGACCCAGCCACAACGTGGCCGGCGGCCGACGCTTGCGCCGGCGTGGTCATCAGCGGCTCGCACGCCATGGTCACCGAGGCCGCGCCGTGGATGCTGGCGCTGCAAGATTGGCTGGGCGGTATTTGCCAAGCCGGCGTCCCCGTGCTGGGTATTTGCTTTGGTCACCAACTGCTGGCCCAGCTGCTGGGCGGCCAGGTCGGTGCCCACCCCGCCGGGCTGGAACTGGGCACCGTGCCCGTCGCCGTGCAGGCCGATGTCACGCACGACCCCTTGTGGCAGCACATGCCCAGCTGCTTTGAGGCCCAGGTGGTGCACTACCAAAGCGTGCGTCGTTTGCCGCCACAGGCTTGCGCGATAGCTGGCAACTCCCACGAGCCCCACCAGGCATTCCGCTGGCGCCACAACGTCTGGGGCGTGCAGTTTCACCCGGAGTTCAGCGCCGCCGCCATGCAAGGCTATATCGATCACATTGCCCTGAAACGCTCCACACCGCTGCGTTGCGGCCCCACACCCGATGCGGCACAGCTGCTGGCGCGCTTTGCCCTGCATGCCCAACGCTGGGCGCACACGCCCCAGCACAGCCCCCAGAGCACATGCGCCTGATGGCGCTGCAGCAGCCCTCGCCCCACCGGGCTTGCGCTGTGCGCTTTGCAAAGAAAGGTAAATAAAGCTGCTGTCCGACGCACACCCCCAGCCAGGTCTTCTAGAGTGGCAACATTCTTTTAAAGGAGGCCTGCAAATGATGGGATTACTGAGTACGCTGCTCGTGGGTTTGATCGTCGGCCTGATTGCCCGCGCCCTCAAGCCCGGTGACGACAGCATGGGCTGGATCATGACCATTGTGCTGGGCATCGTCGGCTCCTTCCTCGCAGGCTATGCCGGCGTGGCCATGGGCTTCTACCCCGAAGGCAGCAGCGCAGGCTGGATTGCCTCCATCATCGGCGCCATCGTGGTTTTGTTTGTGTACAACTTTGTGCGCAGCAAATCCAAAGGCTGAGCCTGATTGCCCATGAACGCATCCACCCTGCATGACAGCCCCGCGCTGGGGCCCATGGGCCATATGCCTGCGACAGACGCTGCGCTGCAGCAGGCCGTGGCCCGTAGCCGTGCCAAGCTGCACAAGCGCGCGCTGGTCGCAGGCGCAGCCAGCGCCGTGCCCATTCCTGGGCTGGACTGGGCTGTGGATGCGGCCATTCTCTCCAAGCTGCTGCCCAGCATCAGTGAAGAGTTTGGCCTGGCGCCCGAGCAGCTGGATGCGCTCGACCCCACCATGCGTGACCAGGTCAACAAGGCCGTCTCCTTGGTGGGTTCGGTCTTCATTGGCAAGCTGCTCACCCGCCAAATGGTGCTGCGCATTGCGCGCACCGTTGGGGCCCGCATGGGCGCCAAGCAGTTTGCCAAGTTTGTGCCTTTTGCCGGGCAGGCCATTGCGGCTGCCGTGGGCTATGGCGCTTTGCGCTACCTGGGGCAACGCCACATCAACGACTGTGTGCGCGTGGTTGAGCAAGCCCAAAATGCCCAGTCCCAAGCCAGCGCAAGGTGGCGCACACCACCCTCTTCGTGACGCACACGGCCCTGCACACCACCCGCGCCCGCTACAGGGCGCATTTTTTTGCGGCCTAGCCCGTCGCCTGACGGGCACGCAATGCTTAAATAGCGGCATGACCAGCCCGCAATATTGGCTCATGAAAAATGAGCCCGATGAATACTCCATCGATCACGCCCTGAACGCGCCCGACCAGTGCATGCCGTGGACCGGCGTGCGCAACTACCAGGCGCGCAACTTCATGCGCGACCAGATGCAAGTGGGCGATGGGGTGCTGTACTGGCACTCCAGCTGTGCGGAGCCTGGCATCCACGGTATTGCGCGCATTGCTGGCAACTTGCGGGTGGACCCCACACAGTTTGACCCGGCCGATCCGTATTACGACCCCAAATCCCCTGCCGACAAGCCGCGCTGGCTCATGCTTGATGTACAGGGCGTCAAAAAAACCCGCTATGTCTCAATTGCCGAGCTGCGCGAACACCCTGCACTGGCGCAGATGCGGGTGCTGCAGCGCGGCAACCGGCTGTCCATCACGCCGGTAACACCCGAGGCATGGCACTACATCCAGGACACGCTCCTGAAATAAACAGAAAGCAGCGCTATGCACGGAATGGGTATGTTTGATTTCAGCTCCTGGTCTTCGCTGGCCACCACCGTGCTGGGCCTGCTGCTCATGACGGTGCTGATGATGGGGGTGCGCCTGCTGTTCATGCAGACCATCCAAAAGCGCCGTGAGCGTGAAAACCGCCAGATCAACGAGCGCTTGCGCACCTTGATTGCGGCCTACAAAACGCTGGGCGGCTCGTTCACTGGCAACCTGACCGTCAGCCCCGTGCACCTGCGTGCGGCACGGGCCGCGGCCAGTGAGGCGGCCAGTGAGGCGGCAGAGCAGCCGCTGATCGAAGGCCTGGAGCCCGATGACGACGACGACAGCGCCATGACCGGTGGCAACACCGAGCGCCAGCGCCGCACGCGCGACACCGTGGAGGCCGCCTTCTCCGACATCATCTTGCTGGGCACCGAGGAGCAGGTGCGCATGGCCGCGCAAGCGGCGCAAGACATGGTGGAAGGCCGCCCGGTACGCACAGCCGCGCTGGTGATGTCCTTGCGCCAATTCATTCGCGCAGCGCTCTACCTGGAGGCGATTCCTGCCGACGTCAGCATTCCCAACCAAGGGCCGCTGCGCCCGGGCAGCACCGGCAACGGTGCCCGTCGCAGCGGCAATACCGAATCCGCAGGCGGTAATGCACGTGGCGGTGGCGGTGGTGGAGGAAATGGTGGCGGCGGCGGGGGTATGGGTGGCGGCATGGGGCTGGGCATGGGCATCGGTGCCCGGCGCGACGATGGGCTGTAAGCCTATCCAGCCCTCTCACACGCTTTCAAATCCATAGCTATTAGCGCTTGATACACCTTTGTTTCAAGCCATTTTCGCCCCTATTTCTTCGTACACCATTCAGCCAGATCCCTCACGCTGCAGTCACGCGGTAGCTCGATAACGCGCACCGGCGGCGCACCTGTTGTACAGGTGTTTGGGCTTTCAGTGGATAAACTGTATATTCGTACAGTCACCTGTATTTTTCACCTATGCAACGCCCCAACGCCTTTCCCACCGACCATGGCCACACCCTGATGCTCACCGCTGAGCAGCAAGCCATTGTCTACAGCAAGGCGGCCTCAGCCATCATGGCGGCCCTGGCGGGCACGGGCAAAACCACCACGCTGGCCTGCCGCGCCGTGCACGCCTTGCGCACCCAGCCGCAGGCCCGGATTCTGGTGCTGGCTTACTCCAAAGCGGGCGTGCAGGCTTTTCGCCAGCGCCTGCAGATGCTGCTGCAACATGTGCCCCCTCAGATTCATGTGACCACGCTGGAGCGTTGGAGCGCACGCGTGCTGCGCCAGCGCGATGCCGCTGTGCGCTTTGTCACCGACCCGCTGGAGCTGCGCAGCCAGGCCCAGCAGGCGCTGGCCTTGCTGGAAGAGCAGCTGCAGCGCCAACCCGACGCGCGCATTGAGCTGCCCACCGAAGTGGACATGCAGGCCTTCAACGCCTTTCAGCGCGCCGCCAAGCAATCGCTGCTGCTGCAGCGCCTGCAGGACGAAGGCTGCGACTTGGCCACGTTTTGTGAGGAGCACCTGCTGGACCACACCCAGGCACGCCTGTTCACCGCATATGAGCGTCTGCGCATTGATAACTGCGGCGACACCCGTTACTACGCCGAGGGCGACTGCACCTACGCGCTGACGCAAGATGCCAACACGCCGCTGCCCGCCACCTATGACCTGGTGCTGTTTGACGAAATGCACGACCTGGATCTGGCCTCGCTGACCGTGCTGCGCCGTCTGCTGCACGACAGCCAGGCGCAGTTTCTGGGCGCCGGTGACTTCAACCAGCACATTGAGGCCCAGGCCTGGTCCGTCTTTCAGGACAAGCTGCACCAGCTGGCCGATTTTCTGCCGCACGCCACCGAAAGCCTGCCGCTGACCCAGTCGCGCCGCTTTGGCCCACCGCTGGCCCAGGCCGTCAACCGCTGGTTTGCCGTCGACATGAAAGCCGCCAGCAACCGCCGCACCAGCGTGCTGCAGTGGCCCTACACCAGCGATGCACACTGCCTGCAGCTGCTGCTGCAGGCGCAGGCCTCGCTCACCGCGACCGCACCGGCCTCCGCCAGCACGGCCAGCCCCAGCGTGCCCGCTGGGCAGACGCCGCCGCTGACCGTCATCTTGCGCCATGCGCACGAGGCCACCGCCATCGAATGGGCCGTGCACCGCGCGGGCAAAACCGTCAGCCTGCATGGTCTGCAACCGCTGTACCTGCAGCGTGAGTTGGCCCTGCTGCTGGGCCTGCTGTACGCCCACGGCATACAGGCTGCGGACTGGAAGAACGCGCCGTGCCTGCTGGACACCGCCACGCTGGCGGCTTTTGTGGATGGCGCCCTGTACTTTGGCAAGGGCCGCGTCGATGCGCAGCAGCCCGGCGCCGATCTGGCCACCATGGCCGCGCAGATGCACGCCAACCCGCACATCATCTGGCGCTTTTTAGTGGGAGAGCACAGTCTGCAAGGCGGGCGGCGCAACTTTGCCGCCTTTGGCAAATTCCTCAACCTGCCCCAGGCCTTACAAAGCGATGCCCAGGCACTGCTGCAGCAAGCCGACCTGTGGGGCCTGTTCGCAGGCACCCCCATGCCGCAGGAGGACCAAGCACGCCTGCAGGCGCGCGTGGAGAGCTTTCTGGCCGCCATTGCCGGCCTGACCGTGCCCCAGGTGCTACAGCACGTGGCCGCCATGGCCCGCCGCGCGCAGCAGGCGCAGCGCCAGGGCACGGGTTTTGACTTCCATCTGTTGAGCATTGAGCAGGCCAAGGGCCAGGAATTTGACTGCGTGGCCCTGCCTTTTCTGGCGCCCGGTCGCTTTCCCGCACCCGCCCCGCGAGAGACCGCTTTTCTGGAACGCAACCGCCTGTACGTGGCCATGACCCGCGCGCGCCACAAGCTGTGGCTGCTGGAAAGCGCGACGCAGCCTGTACAAGCTTTTGACAGCTCCGCCCTTTAGGCACAATCGCTGCCTGCTACCCTTTTGTGATTGACTGACTCAGAAAGAGAACCACCATGGCCTTTGCCGACAACCTGCAACAACTGCCCGCCATTGACCACATCGCCGAGCTACAACTGCTCGATGCCCAGGGCCAGATTGCCGCCACCATTCCCAACCAGCCAGGCAAGGCCGGCTCGGTGCGCCTGTACAACGCGCTGGCTGCCAAGCACGGCAGCATCAACGTGGCCGCCGCCCAGGAAGGCCTGGAGCTGTTTGCCGAACACACCGAGGCCGCGCGCCAGCACCCCGGCAGCCACCCCAATATTGACCGTCTGTTCGATGTGATCAGCAGCGGCGTGGGCTACGAAGTCAAGCTGATCGCGGCCTGAGCCCCATCAAGCATCCAGCATGCCGCCCTTGCCAGGGTTGCGGCGCCAAGGCTCCTGCGGGAGCCTTTTTCTATGGCTATGTCTATGTGATGGTTTTCATAGCTGAAAGCGCTGGCTGAATAAGGGCTGGAAGCCATTTCCGCTAAAAACTTCCAACGCGCGTATTGGCGTATTGGTATTGCCGAGCTTCCACAGCCAGCCACCTTTTTCAGCCGCACCAATGACAAAAGCCCAGTTCGCTTGCACGAACTGGGCTTGTATATCTTGGCAGGGGAGGAAGGACTCGAACCCTCGCATGCCGGAATCAAAATCCGGTGCCTTAACCAACTTGGCGACTCCCCTACGACGCTCTTGCCTGCATCTACAGACCAGAACAAATCTGGCAGGGGAGGAAGGACTCGAACCCTCGCATGCCGGAATCAAAATCCGGTGCCTTAACCAACTTGGCGACTCCCCTTCAGAGAAGCCGTGATTATGCCGTCACTTTTTGCACCAAAAAGTGAAAAAACCAAAAATTTGCATACAAGACTGTCGTTTGCTGCTCACTTTTTCAGCAGAACGCGGCGAAATGCTGCAGTTTGCCTGTTTTTTAGGCAAAACACCCGCCTGCTATGCGCCTGACGCATACCCAGCCCCTCCCCGGCTGGCTGGCGAGCTCAGGAACCCGATGCAGATCGGCCATTTACCGTGGGCATTGTGCGCTGCATCACCACCACCAAACCACTCAGCACCTGCTCGCGCAGGCGGTCGCGGGCGTTATGCGCCTGTTGCCGCGCTTTGTAAAGTGACCCGCTCGCATGCCCATGCCGTTCACGCATACATGGCTGCGTCCTGCAACGGCGCCCCGCCACGGTTGCCTACACTGGCTGCATGGAAACCCTGCTGACGGCCGATTTCTGGATCGGCATCTTCAAGATCATTTGGATCGACGTCATCCTCTCCGGAGACAACGCCGTAGTTATCGCCCTCGCAGCGCGCGCACTGCCCCCAGAGCAGCAGCGCAAAGCCATTTTGTGGGGCTGCGGTTTTGCCATCGTGCTGCGCATCTGCCTGACCGTGGTGGCCGCCAAGCTGATGCAGTTTCCGTTGCTGGAAATTGTGGGCGGCTGTCTGCTGCTGTGGATCGGCGTGGGCTTGCTCAAGGGCGAAGACGCCGGCGATGACGCCCAAGGCAGTGGCAAGCGCAACGGCAGCATCTTCACCGCCATTCGCACCATCTTGCTGGCCGACCTGGTCATGTGCCTGGACAACGTGATTGCCGTTGCTGCCACGGCCCAGGGCGATATGACGCTGCTGGTCTTTGGCCTGGCATTGAGTATTCCGCTGGTGCTGTTCGGCTCGACACTGATGATCAAGCTGATGGACCGCTTCCCCTGGATTGTCATGCTGGGCGCAGGCCTGATTGGCTGGGTGGCGGGCGAGACCATCGTCAACGACCACCTGCTGCAAGACTTCAGCGCGCAGTACCCCGCCATCAAATACGTGGCAGCAGTGTGCGGCGCAGCCTTCGTGCTGGGGGTCGGCCACTGGCTGCACCGGCGCCAAAAACCGGCTGCCACGGCCTGACCATCCCCCTCTCTCTTCGACCCACAGTCAAAAGGCCTTCGCAAGAAGGCCTTTTTGCTGGGCACTAGGAAACGGGCATCGGGTACTGCCCTGCCCGCATCAGGTGCTGGATTTGTCCAGTTTGCGCAGCGCTTCTTGCTCGCTGCGCGACGAGTCCTTGGCAAACTGCTGGTAGCGGCTGCTGTTCATATAGATAGGCAGCATCTCAAAGCGTTTGAGCATGGCCTGGTAGCTGTCCATCTCCATGGCCTGCTTGAACGCATCGTGCAGCCGCGCTTGCACCTCGGCTGGCATGTTCTTGGGGCCGACCAGGCCAAACGGCGAATACTGGGTGGTGGGCAAGCCCAACTCCATCAAGGTGGGTGTGTTCGGCAGCGTGGGCAGGCGCTTTTCCGTCCACACATTCAGCGCCACCATGCGGCCTTCGTCCACATAGGGAATGACCGCGCTGGTGTCTGCGGCCACCATCACCTCGCCCGCCATGGTGGCGCGCATCAGCTCGGCCGAGCCCTTGTACGGCACGTGCACCACATCCATGCCCAGCTGCTGGGCAATGATGGCGGATGTGACATGCGGTGAGGTGTAGGTGCCGGTGTTGCCGATGGTCAGCTTGCCCGGGTTGGCCTTGGCCCAGGCCACCACGTCCTGCCAGCGCTTGAGGCCCGACTGTGTGCTGGCCACCATGCAAAACGCATAGCCGGTGACGTTGATGATGTAGCTCAAGTCCTCCACCGGGTTCCATTTCAGTCCGGTTGTGAATGGCAGGCGCATCACGCTCATGGGCAACTGTGCCAGTGTGTAGCCGTCTGCCATGGTCGATTGCAGCTGCGCGGCAGGTAGCGAGCCCGAGGCACCGGGGCGGTTTTCCACAATGATGGGCTGCCCCAGAATTTTGGAGGCGTTCTCCGCCAACTGGCGCATAGTGATATCGGTCGGGCCACCGGTCGGAAACGCCACCACCAGCTTGATGGCGCGCTGCGGAAAGGGCTTGCTGGCCAGCGCCACGCCGGGCACGCTGCCCCAGCTGGCCGCTGCCAGCGCGGAAAGGCCTGCTTGCAAGCAGGTTCTGCGACGTAAGGTCATCTTATTTGTCTCCCATTTAATTGTTTGGCGACAATTAGTCTAGGTGCGAAGACAAAACGCTCTTCTCGCAGAAAACCCTTAGATTGAAACCCTTGGTCAGCGCCTGCAGTACGCCTGCACTGCGTGACCAAGCTGTCGTCAATTTCAAGCAAAAAATGTCTTTGATGCAGGCACAGCAAAGGCTGGCAGCTATAAAAAAAGCGCTCCCTTGCGGAAGCGCTGTATCGCCAACAACAAGGCTCAGACCACTGCGGGAAAGCCGCTGCGGCCTGGTGCCATGCACTCAGTCTGCCGCTGGCAGCTTGCCATCGCGCAGCAAGGCATAGACCAGTGCCACAAAGTAGCGCATACCCAGCGGCAGCACGTTGTCGTTGAAGTCGTACTTGGGGTTGTGCAGCGAGGCGCTGTCCTCGCCATTGCCCAGCCAGATATAGACACCGGGACAAGTCTGCGCCATGAAAGAGAAATCTTCCGATGCCATGCTGGGCTTCATGTCGCGGCGCACCTGGCCGCTGCCCAGCACCTCGCCCAACACCTGCGCGCACACTTCGGCGTGCACCGGGTGGTTGATGGTGGCGGGGTAGCTGACGCGGTAGTCCAGCTGCGCCTCCAGCCCATGCAGCGTGCATGTGGCGGCAATCACATCGCGAAAGCGCTGCTCAATGCGGGCACGCTGGTCCATGTCAAAGCAGCGCACGGTGCCGCGCAGCTTGATCACCTCGGGCATCACGTTGTAGGTATCACCGGCGTTGAAGCTGGTCACGCTCAGTACGGCGGGCTTGTGCACTTCCTGCTCGCGCGCAATCAGCGCAGGCAGCTGGGTCACCAGCTGGCAGGCCGCCAGCAGCGCATCTTTGCCCAGGTGCGGCATGGCGGCGTGGCAGCCTTTGCCCGTCAGGCTCAGGTCAAACACATCAAAAGCCGCCATCACCGCTTCGCTGTGCACTGCCGCCGTGCCCGCAGGCAGGCCGGGCCAGTTGTGCATGCTGTAGACCGCCTGCATGGGAAAGCGCTCAAACAGGCCATCGGCAATCATGGCGCGTGCGCCGCCTTCGTTCTCTTCGGCCGGCTGGAAGATGAAATGCACCGTGCCCGCAAAGTCAGGGGCTGAGGCCAGCGCCTGGGCCGCACCCAGCAGCATGGTGGTGTGGCCGTCGTGCCCGCAGGCGTGCATGCGCCCTTCGTTGACGGATTTGTGCGCACACGCGTTCAGCTCCTGCACATGCAGCGCATCCATATCAGCGCGCACGCCGAAAGGCTAAGACTATATCTGCGTGTTATTTACACTTGTTTCTGTTTTTTGTTCTAATAAATAGAACGCACCAGCCGCCACGGCTTTTCCCTCTGAGCCACCGACCTTCCCCGCCCCATGCTCGCATTTAACGATTCCCGTGCTCGCTATCTGTATGAGGCCGTTACCACGGGCAGCGTGCGCAACGCGGCCGAAAAACTGGGCATCGTGCCCTCGGCCGTCAGCCGCCAGATCGCCTTGCTGGAAGAATCTTTGGGCGTGCCCCTGCTGGAGCGCCACCGCAGCGGCGTAGCCCCCACGCAGGCGGGCAGCCTGATCCTGGACTATTACCGCCAACACCAGTCCCACCAGCATGACATGCTAGCCAAGCTGTCTGCGCTGCGCGGGCTGCACAGCGGCAGCGTCAGCATTGTCAGCGACGAAGGGTTTGCCCAAGAGCTGGTGGAAGGCCCCATCCGCCAGTTCCGCGCACAGTACCCCGGTGTGTCCATCGCGCTGGAGATTGAAGGCACGAACGAGATCATGCGGCGTGTGCGCGAGGACCAGGCCGAAATCGGGCTGGTGTACTACGCCCCAGCTGATCCGCTGGTGCGCGCACGCAGCAAAGTGCGCCAGCCCATGCACGCCATCGTGGCGGCCCAGCACCCGTTGGCCGATCAGCCACACACCAGCTTGCAGGCGCTGACGCAGTGGCCAATGGCTCTGCTGCAAGGTGTCTACGGTATTCGCCAGCTGGTAGAGGCGGCCGAGCATACGGACCAGATCCGCCTGAGCCCCGCGCTCACCAGCAACCTGATTTCGGTGCTGATGCACTTTGTCTGCAGCGGCCAGGGCATCACGCTGCTGCCGCCCTGCGCCGTCACGTCTGAGCTGGCCCAAGGCTTGGTGCGCGCCATTCCCATCCACAACCCGGCTTTTGAGCATGCCGAAATGCAGCTCATCACCCGCGCGGGCCGCCAGCTCTCGCCAGCCGCCAACCGTTTTCTGGAGTTTTGCCTGCAAGGCATGCAGGCCTTCCAGACTTCGGCGGAAAGCCCGGACTGAGGTTAGGCATCAAAACCGCCTGAAACCCTGATACAAATTGCGCTGGCAGCTATAGATTCAAAGAATATTTCCACCCCTGCGCGGGCTGGAAGGTCGGAGCACGTACCAGGGATGGGTCGAGGGCGACGCGATCCCGTCAGCGGTAAGCGGTACGCATGTGCCTTGGAAGAAAGCAGAAGTGCGCGGCAGGCGGGCAGCTACCACCGCCCTACCGCAACCCCATCGCAGCGCGCCATTGCGCCGAAGATGCGGGTGCGGGTGCGGGTGCGTGTGCTGCGCTGGTGACTACTGGGCGGTGTCCGCGCCCTGCACCGCAGGTGTCGATGTAGCCGGTGTGGATGCAGCCGCTGCTGCAGCGGCGCGGGCTTCTTCTTTTTTCTTCTTGCCCTGGTCGTAGTGCCACTTGATGGCAAAGAACATGCACGTTCCAAACACCACTACCTTGAACGTAATAAAGACTACCGGAACCCAATCCATCGCTATCACCTGACACTGTCTATCGCGGGGCACAAGGCCTCAAAGAGCGGCTTGCGCCGCTTGGTTGTTGTGGGATGCAGACCATTGCTGAATCCGGCGTGGATCATACGCCTGTCCCCTCCTGGCCGCTGGCTGGTGATGGCCGCTGCCCACGCCAAGGCCGCGCCATAGGGTCTTTGCGCACGGCCCTTAGAATAGGGTTTGGGTGGTGCATAAGACGGTGCATCAGGAAAGTAGCGAAGGTCGGGCCGCCTCGCTGCTTTTTTTCGTCTACTCCATGCTCCCTGTCTCTTTGGAATGGATGGCTGCGTCCATCTTTGCCCTGGCCCTGGTCCACACTTTTGCGGCCAAGCAGCTCGAACGCCTCTCCCACCGTTTTCCGCGCCACGCGGGCCTGTTTCACCTGCTCGGTGAAGTCGAGGTGGTCTTTGGCTTCTGGGCCATCGTGCTCATCGCGCTGATGGCGCTGGCCTCTGGCGGCCCTGCTGCCTTGCACTATGCGGAATCACGCAACTACACCGAACCGCTGTTTGTCTTCGTCGTGATGGTGATGGCCGCCTCCAAGCCGGTGCTAACCACGGTGATTGCCGGGGTCAACGCCCTGGCCCGGCTGGCGCCCCTTTCCACGCCGGTGGCCACCGCCTGGCTGGGTCTGGCCGCAGTGCCGCTGCTGGGCTCGCTCATCACCGAGCCCGCCGCCATGACGATTGCCGCGCTGATGCTGGCCACGCAAATCTTTCGCCCGCATGTGCCGGAAGGGCTGAAATACCTGGCCATGGGGGTGCTCTTTGTGAATGTCTCCATCGGTGGCACGCTGACGGCCTATGCCGCCCCGCCGGTGCTGATGGTGGCCACCACCTGGCAGTGGGACAGCGCTTTCATGCTCGCCACCTTCGGCTGGAAGGCGGCCGTGGCCGTCGTGGTGAATGCCAGCATCGCCACGTTCTGGCTGCGCCGGCACCTGCGCCCCACGCTGCCGGGCAACGATGCGCTGCCGCCAGCCACGCGCACGCCCTGGCCGGTGGTCGCCGTGCACCTGCTGCTGCTGGCTGGCGTGGTGCTCTTTGCGCACCACCCGGTCATTTTTCTGGGCTTGTTCCTGCTGTTTCTGGGCTTCACCCAGGCCTATGCGCAATACCAGAGCCCGTTGATTTTGAAAGAAGCCTTGCTGGTTGGCTTTTTCCTGGCGGGGCTGGTGGTGCTGGGCGGCATGCAGCAGTGGTGGCTGCAGCCCATCGTGGCCGGTCTGGAGCCCTGGGCGCTGTTCATTGGCGCGGTGGGATTGACGGCCATCACGGACAACGCCGCCCTGACCTACCTGGGCTCCTTGATTGAAGGCATCTCCGAAGCCTCGCAATACATGCTGGTGGCCGGGGCCGTGGCGGGCGGTGGATTGACCGTGATTGCCAACGCCCCCAACCCGGCAGGTGTGGCCTTGCTCAAGCGCGGTTTTGCAGACGAAACCGTCAGCGCGGCAGGATTGCTGCTGGGGGCTTTGGCCCCCACGGCGGTGGCGATTGCGGCGTTTTTGCTGCTGTGAGGCAGCGGCGGCGCGCCGTTTTTCTTCCTAAAAACCGATACCAGCGCTGATGCAGCAAGCGCTGGCCGCTATGGTTTCAACACCATCCAGCGCTGACTGCAGAACGACTTGAGGCGGTCTGCGGCGGCCCTTTTTCAGGGCTGCTGCCTGTCGTGTGGCAGGTGCTGCCCACATTCCGGGCAAAACTTATCATCGATGCCCACGGTGTGGCCTGCCGCGCAGCGGAGTTGCCGGCCCAGTGCCGGGTTGTGCAAAAACGAATAGATCGTGGCAAATGCCATGCCGTAAAACAGTATCCAATGCCCGCTGAACGCACGGTAGGTGCGCAGCACATGCGCCCCTTCAGCGTGTACTTGGTCGCCCGCAACCCCGAGTGCGAAATTCACGAAGGCATAAGCAAACAGCCCATAGGCCGTGTTGCGCATCCATTCTGGGCAGCCGCTGAGCAGCACCGACCAGCGAATGCCGCCCATGCCACGCGCGCCCTTCATGGCAAAGTTGGCCAACAGCACGGTAGGAAGCCACACCACAAAAACGCCCCCGCCGAGCACTTCCAGCGCCCCAAGCTCCACCAGCGCCTGCGCCCACACCGGTACGGGCACATTCAGCCAGGCCAGCGCATTCACCAGCAAGGCGCCCACCGTGCCCAGACCGGCCAGCCACAGCAGCGGATACAGCAACACCCTCATGCCTGCGCCCCGGCAGCGCCGCTCAGGGCCATGGTGGTGCGGTTGGAGCTGGGTACGTGCATGGCGGTATTCCTTTTGGCACCATGGCAGTCCGCCGGATGGCGGCCTGCATGGGGTGGTTATGTCTGGGTGAACGTGCAACAGGGCTTGCTTGGCAGCTGCTGTTAAAAACTACTATTTTGATATTTTTCCATACATATTAATAACTCAACAGCCATTTATTTGTATAGAAAAGTAGGTAATTTAATCCACTAACATAGCTGCATCAGCCACGTGCATTCGGTGCATCCAGAGCGCCCGACGCCCGGGGCACCGCAGGCTGCGCAGACACCACCCCCAATTTGAGCCCCAGCACACCCAGCACTTTGTTGAGCGTTTGCACCGTGCCCAGGCTGCGGCCCTGTTCAATATCAAGCAGGGTTTTGGCGCTGATGCCCGCCATCTTGGCCAGCTCGGCACTGGTCAGCCGCATGCTGCGCTTGAGGTGGCGCACGGACTGCTGCAGCGTCCAATGCGGGTGGCTCAGCACATCGTCAATCGCCTGTTTGCGCAGCATCAGCTGCTCCGGCAGGCTCAGGGTGTTGTAGCGTTTGTCCATGGTTCCTCCTTCAGGCCAGGGCCTGCATGCGTGCAGCCATGGCGCGCAAACCTGGTTGCAGGTGGGCGTGTACATCGGGCTCCAGCCCCAGTGCCGTACCCTGCTCGGCCAATTCCGCCAGCGCCGGCGCCATGGCGGCCAGGCCTTGGGCCAAGGCCGTGCGCTGCAGCCGGCCCTGTGGGTCCACCCCAGGGCTGCACACGGTATCGAGCACACGGGCCCAATCGGGCTGGCCGTGGTCATTGCCTTCCCAGCGAATGCGCCGTGCAATCCCGTCCGGGTGCAAATACATGGGGGCAAAGTCAAACAACGGGGTCAACGCTACATGGCCCTCAAAGTCCCGCTGAATGGCGGTGTTGGGCGCGTGGTTGTCTTTGTTGCCCAGTGCCAGGTTGGCCACATCGCGGCGCACATACTCCAGCACTTCCGCCTGCGGATCGCTGCAGTGCGCCACCAGCGCGCGGCAGACTGCATCGTGGCTGGGCACGCTGTCAAAACCGTTGTGTCCCGTGAGCGAGGCCACGCTCTCTTGCGCCAGACGCTTGACGCGCCGCCCCTGGGCCGTGAGCTGCACGCGCCGGTCAAAGCGCGGAATGAACAGCACGCGCCCACCTTCCAGGCGCAGCGGAGCATGCACACGCAGGCCCAGGCGCTGCGCCAGCTGCATATAAATGGGTTCATGCCGCAGGATTTGCGCCAGCGCCGCATCACTGCCGCGGCTGAATTTGACGATGAAGTGCTTGGCCGCCTGCGCATCGGGCAAGGCGTGGTCCAGGTGCAGCAAGCCGGCATCGTCCATGGTGAGCAGCAGCTTGGGCCACTCGCCCTGCACGCCCGAGGAGCCCGCCACAAACAGCCCGTGCTGGGCCAGGTGCTCGCTGAACTCTTCCACCCGGGCCGAGACCTCCTGCACGGCAAAGCCGCCCACTACCGCACCCGCTTGTTGCTGCAGCTGTTGCGACTGCGCTTGCAGCCATTCAGCCGCTTCTTTCACGCGCACATGACCAATGGGATTGCCTGCGCCCGCCAGCAGCAGCGGCCAGTCGCCCGCCTGCTCCAAGGTGGGGGGCAGCTTCAAGCGCCGCAGCAACTCGGCACGGCCAAAGCCCTGGGGCAGCATGTCCATCAGCCACACCGGCCAGTGGTCGCAGGCCAGCGGCTCCAGCCCCACGGGGTAGTTCACGCTCAGCGCATGGGCATCGCGCTGGCCAAACTGGTCCACCGACCAGTCCACGGCATAGCCCGTATAGGTCTTGGCGCGCCAGCCTTGCGCGGCGTCGCCCCACAGCGCCACCGAGGCCACATCGTGCCACTGGCCCTGGGCATGCAATTGCAAGGTACAGGCATTCATAGGAGGTTTTCTATACAAGTTAGAACCATCAATACCCATAGTATGTATAGAAAAACACTGAAATGCACGTGGTGTGGCTTTCAGGGTGCAGCCGCGCCAACAGCGCGCAGTGAGGGCTTGCGCACCAAATATGCCTCTAGCCCTTATGCAGCAAGGGCGGATAGCTATAAAAGTCCATAACACTACAAGCCAGACGGCCACCCATGCAGCCCCAGCCATTGCATACACATTGGGCACACATATTGCTGAATGTGGGCATGCCCCGCATTTTGCTCATCAACCCCAACACCAACGCCCAGACCACCACCATGATGGTGCAGCTGGTTCGCGCCCAGTTGCCTGCAGATTGGGAGGTGCAAGGCTGCACCGCCACACAGGGCGCAGCCATGATTAGCAATGCCGCAGAGCTGGCCATTGCCTGCGCCCAAGTGCTGCCCTGCTGGCAGCGCGCCAATCATGGGCAGTGGGATGGCGTGCTGATGGCCTGCTTTGCCGACCCCGCCCTTGAAGCCCTGCGCCAATGCACAGGCCTGCCCACCATGGGCATTGGTGAGGCAGCCATGCTGGCCGCCAGCCGCCACCAGCAACGCTTTGGCATTGCCACCACCACACCGGGGCTGGATGCCGCCATGCGCACCATGGCACAGCGCCTGCACGTGGCGCACCTGTACACCGGGGCACGCTATACCCAGGGCGATCCGGCACAGCTGGTCAGCCAGCCCGAAGCCTTGGCGCACAGCCTGCAGCAAGCCCTGCAGCAATGCGCCAGCACCGACGGTGCGCAATGCGTGGTAATTGGCGGCGGCCCCTTGGGCCAGGCCGCGCAAACCTTGGCAGCGCACAGCCCCGTTCCCTTGATAGCCCCGCTGACTGCGGCGGCGCAGTGGCTGCAACACGCACTGAGCCACACCCCCTTCCCCACGCAACGCCTTATCGCGCGTTGATTTTTCTGACCTTATGACCGAAGCACCCACCATGAAACACCACCTGCGCACCTTCGCACTCAGCCTCACCGCTTTGGCCGCCCTGACCACCGGTACCGCCCATGCCAGCAGCGTGCTGGAGAACATTGAACGCACCAAGAAGGTACGCATCGCCATCCCTACCGACTACCCGCCCTACGGCATGGTGGGGATTGATATGAAGCCCCAGGGGCTGGACATTGACATGGCCCGCTACGTGGCCGGCAAGCTGGGCGCCAAGGTCGAGCTGGTGCCCGTGGTCAGCGCCAACCGCGTGCCCTATCTGCAAACGGGCAAGGTGGATTTGGTGATCTCCACCCTCGGCAAGACCGAAGAGCGCGCCAAGGTGGTGGACTTTTCGCACAGCTACTCACCCTTCTTCCAAGCCCTGTTTGCGCCCAAAAGCGTCACGATCAAGGACTGGAGCGATCTGAATGGCAAGACCATTTCCGCCACCCGCGGTGCCATGGCCGACGCCGAACTGACCAAGGTCGCCCCCGCCGGCGCGCAGATCCGCCGCTTTGAAGACCACATCGGCACCGTCTCTGCCTACACCTCCGGCCAAGTCCAGGCCATTGCCACCAGCGCAGGCGAAGGCGACGTGATCAACAAGCAGGCCCCCAAGCTGAACAATGAGTTGAAGCTGATCCTCAAGGTCAGCCCCAACTTCATCGGTGTGAACAAGGGTGAAACCGCCTTGCTGGAGCGCGTGAACGCCATCGTGCTGGAAGCCAAGCAAACCGGTGAGCTGGAGCGCCTGTCACAAAAATGGCTCAAGCAACCCGCAGGCGATTTGCCCTTGTAAGCCTAAACAGCCTCCAGCCCTTATGTAGCAATCACTAACAGCTATCAAAACTACCATCCAAACAAAAAGGCCAGCGCATGCGCTGGCCTTTTTGTTTGGATGGAAAGCTGGGGGCAGGTTTTACGCCGTCATGCTCTCCAGCGTGGGGTAGTCGGTATAACCCGTTGCGTCTGGGCTGTAGATGGTGCGCGGGTTCAGCTCATTGAGCGCGGCCCCGCGCGCCAGGCGTTCGGGCAGGTCGGGGTTGGCAATGTAGACGCGGCCAAAGGCCACGGCATCGGCAGCGCCGCTGGCCACCACGGCTTCGGCCTGCGCGGCGGTGAAGCCGTCGTTGGCAATGAATGCACCCTGGTAGACCTTGCGCATGTGCTGGCCGATGGGCAGCACGCCGTCTTGGAGCTCTTCGCGCGAGAAGATAAAGCCCAGCTTGCGCGCCTGAATTTGCTCTGCCACATAGGTGAACAGCGCCACGGGGTTGCTGTCGTGCATGCTGTGCGTGTTGCTCATGGGGTTCAGGTGCACGCCAATGCGCTCGGCGGGCCACTCCTGCAGCAGCGCATCCAGCGTCTCCATCAGGAAACGGGCGCGGTTTTCAATGCTGCCGCCGTACTGGTCGGTGCGCTGGTTGCTGCCATCGTGCAAAAACTGGTCAAACAGATAGCCGTTGGCGGCATGCACTTCAATAAAGTCAAAACCCGCCGCCTTAGCGTTGCGTGCGGCCTGCGCAAAGTCTTGCACCACGGCCGCAACTTCGGCGGTCTCCAGCGCGCGCGGCACGGCATAGGGACGCTTGGGGCGCAGCACATTCACCTCGCCCTCGGCGGCAATGGCGCTGGGGGCCACGGGCAGCTGGCCATCGAGCAGTTCGGGGTCAGAGATGCGGCCCACATGCCACAGCTGCACGGCAATGTGGCCGCCTTCGGCATGCACGGCATCGGTCACGCGCTTCCAGCCCGCAACCTGCTCTGCCGACCAGATGCCCGGCGTGTTGGGGTATCCCACACCCATGGGCGAGACCGAGGTGGCCTCGGTCAGCATCAGCCCGGCACTCGCGCGCTGGCGGTAATACGTCACCTGCAAATCGCCAGGCGCGCGGCCTTCAAAGGCGCGCATGCGCGTCAGGGGCGCCAGCACCACACGGTTGGGCAAGGTGACAGAGCCGATCTGCCAGGAGGTGGAAAGTGAAGACATGCGAGCCATTCGTCAGTAAAGCCGCCAGCGCCACACAGCGCGGGGGCAGAAAAGAACACACACAACAATACGCCGTGTGCTGCCAGAGCGGCGCAGCGGCCCGTGCCGTGCGCCTTCGCTCACACATGGTGCTAGGGGCGAAGACTTCAAGGGCTCTGCGGCCCAACGCCCGCACCGGGCAACAACCACAGGGCTGCCTTGCGGAAAATGGCATGCCAAATTGCCTTGCAGCCCATACCCTGCAAGCGCTGACAGCTATCAAAACAACCAGGCAGCACCCGCAACGGCGCCCCCTTGCGCGCCCCCCAAGCCGTCGCCAAGCGGACAGCAGCCCTTCATCCACATGCCCATGGCCCTGCCTGTCGCGCACCGCCAGCCGCCGCGTTGCGGTTTGACGCCGTTGCGTGCGGTCACGCCCAGGGTTGTGTTAAATTTAGATACAAATTGAGCACCCCGCTCTTTTTCCCTCGCATCCCGCCGCGCAGCCACCGCCATCGCGCCCCTGCGGCGCACCCGGATGCACCTTGCACACCCTCCCCCTGCGCAGCCGGTGCCATCACCCGCTGCGCGCTGGCGGGCCGAACTTTTCTATGACCGCATTCAATCCCTACCTGCTGATTACCCCGGCAGTCATGGCGGCGCTGGGCATTGCGCTGGTCTGTGCCTGGAACTATGACCGACGCCAGCGTGGCCTGGGCTGGATGGCCGTGGGCATGCTGGCCACCAGCATTGCGCTGGCCGTGCAAAGCGTGCTGTCGCCCGCGCAGATTGGGCACTACGCCATCTATACCGCCGTGTTCTACCTGGCCGGTGCCTGGCTGGCGGGGCTGAGCATTGCCGACAAATTTCAGGTGCCCTACCACCCCCGGCTGGCGGCGCTGATCAGCGTGCTGACCTGGTGTGCCATTTTTTACTACAGCCGCCTGTACGAGAGCCTGGCCATTCGCGCCTACCTGCTGAGCCTGGGGCTGGGTTGCCTGCACATCCTGCCTGTGTTCAACGTGCTGCGGCTGCGCCACCAGCCCCAGCGCCCGCTGCTCGATACGCTGCTGTACTGGACCTACCTGGTGTTTGGCGCCTACACCGTGCTGCGCCCCATCACGCTGTGGGGGCTGGGGCAGCACTCCATCGATACGCTGGTGCAATCCGCCTACTGGTTTGTAACGCTGCTTGGCTCCATCCTGTTTTGCATGGCATTTGCTTTTTTGATGCTGGCTTCCGCCATCCGCCACACCCTGAGCCGCCTGCACGCCGAGCGCGATCTGGACCCGCTGACGCATTTGCTCAACCGCCGCGCGTTCCAAGAGTCGGTCGATACGCAGATGCGGCAGGCACCCACCGGGCCAGCCGCCATCGTCATGGGCGACCTCGATTTCTTCAAACAGATCAACGACACCTGGGGCCACCGCTGTGGCGACCAGGTGCTGTGCCATGTGGCCGCCTGCCTGCGCCACAGCACGCGCAGCCAGGACGTGGTAGCGCGCTACGGCGGGGAAGAATTTGTGCTGCTGCTACCCAACACCTCGCAAGACAGCGCGCTGCAGATCACGCAGCGCATTCAGGCCGCGCTGGCGGCAGACCCGTTTGCGCTGCCCAACCAGCAGCGCTTGACCATGAGTTTTGGCATCACCGCGCTGCAGCCGCACGAGGCCATCACCGATGCCATTGCGCGGGCCGACCAGGCCCTGTACCAGGCCAAGCAGGCGGGGCGCGACCGCATTAGCCTGGGCTAAGTGCCAGGCTGGCCCCCTAAAGGGCGGGCTTTACAGCTTCCACCACCCCACCATGCCCAGCGCGGCCAGGGCCCACATCAGCATCATCGCGTGGCGGCGCCACGCAGGGTGCTGGCGCAGCACGGTGAAAAAGCCCAGCGCACAGGCCGCTGCCAGCAGACCGGCCATGATGGGCAGCCACGCGATCAGCGCCTGCGCGCGCTCGGCACCCGAGCCGGTCACGCCCATGGTGGCGATCAGCGCCAGCGGCAGGCAGCCGCACAGCGTGAGCGTAAACGAGGCCAGCAGATACGACCAGCCGTAGCTCAAACCCAACAAGGACGGCGAGGAAGATGGCTGGGACATGGCGGAAATTCTTTCAGAGTCAAACAAGGTTGCAGCGCTTGATTTTAAAGCGCTAGCAGCTATCAAAATAAATGCGTGTACCAGTGGGCAGTGGGAATGGCTGGTCGTGGCCGTCAGATGGCCCTAGAGGGGCAACCCGGCACCGCTGAATGACTAGACCAGAGAAAAACAAGCGCCACACCAAGTTCTCAGAAGGGCTGCACGCAGCCGCATTCTGGACGGCTTGCCCCAGCCTTGGCGCAGGCATGGCTATCGCCCCCCCGCAGCGAGCCCCCAAGCACCGTCCAGCCAGCGCCCAAGCAGTTTCACCTGGATACATGGACAATACATCCATTACAAGTAGACACCACAGTGGGGGGAGACCCATGAACAAGCAATGGATGAACACCATGGAGCGCAGCATGCAGGCCGCGCCCATGCCCTATGGCCTGATTGACCCCGACACCCAAACGCTGTGCTTTAGCAATGCTGCACTCGAGCAGCTGCTGCAGCGCCACAGCCTCAGCAGCGGCCAGACGGTGGCGCAATGCAAGGCACAGCTGCAGCCCACCGTGGCGCACTGCATAGCCACCGCCTGCGCGCAAACCCACCACTGGGAAGCCAGCCAGACCACGCTGCACCTGGTGCCTGTGCACGAAGACGGCCGCTTGCTGGGCATTCAATGCTTTGCGCATCAGGACGCGCACACGCAGGTGCAGCGCCTGCACGATGCGCTGCACACCCTGCCCGTGGGTCTGTGGTTTGCCCGCCCCGGCGGCGAGATCTACTGGGCCAACCGCGCCAACTCCTTCTACCGCGAAGACCGCGATCTGGAGGCCTACCTCAGTTCCTCCCAATGGGTGGGCGACATCCACCCGGACGATCTGCCCCGGTGCGCGGCCTCGTTTGCCAAGGCCGTGCTCAACGGCAAGGTCGAGCCCTATGAAATGCGCATTCAAGTGGCAGATGGCAGCATGCACTGGTTCCATGTCGATGGCAGCCCCGTGTACAACGCCGACGGCAGCATCGACCGCTGGGTCGGCATCGTGCAGGACATCCAGGCTTTCAAAGACAAGAAAGCCCAGTTGCAGGCGCAGATAGCGCAGCTGCAAGACCAGGTGCAGACCCAGGCACAGCAGCTGGCCGATGTGCATGCCGAACTCTCGCGCGTGCAAAAAATGGAGCTGCTGGGCCAGCTGGCAGGCAGCGTGGCGCATGATTTCAACAACCTGCTGTTCGTTATTCGCCTGAATGCCGGCATGCTCAGCCGCCTCAGCCAGGACCCCAAGGTCATTGAGTGCGTGGAACTCATCCAGCAAGACATTGCCCGCGCCACGCGCACTGCGTCGGAGCTGATGACCTTCAGCGGTCGCCAGCCCCAGCAGCCACAGACCTACGCCCTGCCCAAGCTGATGGCATCGCTTGAAGGCTTGCTGCGCCGCGCCGTGGGGGCCGAAGTGGATTTTCAGATCACGCTCGCCCCCGATCTGGCCCCGGTGCACATCGACAAAACCTATTTTGAAAACGCCCTGCTGAACCTGTGCGTGAACGCGCGCGACGCGGTCGCCGGACGTGGCCAGGTGCAGCTGCGCATGGCCAACTGCCCACACCCCGAGGCGCTGGACGCCAGCCAGCCCGCCCAGCCGCTGGTGCGCATCGACATCAGCGACAACGGCTGCGGCATGAGCGCAGAGACCATTGCCCGCGTGCTGGAGCCGTTTTTCACCACCAAGGAAGTGGGCAGCGGCACCGGTCTGGGCCTGCCCATGGTGGAGCGCTTTGTCCAGCAAGCCGGGGGCTTCATGCGCATCACCTCCACCGAGGGCGCGGGCACCACCTTCTCGCTGTACCTGCCGCAGTCGCAGCAACGCGAAGTCCTCACCACCGATGTACGGGTCCAGGCGCAAAGCGGCAGCGAAAACATTCTGCTGATTGAAGACGACCTGGCGGTGCGCAACGCCGTGGCGCGCCTGCTCATCGACATGGGCTACGCCGTATCGACCGCCTATTCGCCCGAAGTGGCGCTGGAATACCTGCGCACCGGCCTGGCCCCGGACATGATCCTGTCGGACATGCGCATGCCCGGGCGCATCACGGTCATGGAGATGGTGCACACACTGGAGGCTGAAGGCCTGCTGCCCCCCGTCTTGTTCATGACCGGCTACACACCCGAGGCGGTCAGCGCCGAAGGCATGGTCAATGGGCGCTTCCCGGTCATCTACAAGCCGGTCAGCGCTGCCGAGCTGACCTTGCACGTGCGTGCCACGCTGGATGCGGGGCTGTCTCAAGCGCAAGAGGCAGATCGCCAGCGCGCAGCACCAACCAGCAGCGCACCCGCTTAAGCCGCCGTTTTCGCCCTGGCTACGCTCTGCTGGCGTGGCCAAGCGCTGCCCGCTGGCTGGGCACCACATAAGGCAGGCGCGCGCCCATTTGCGCGCTCTACACAGCCTCTCCCACGCTGCTCGTGCCATCTGTACGGCGCCCCGGCCCAGCCACGTCCCCTGACAGCCCAACAGCCGCCCTCCGCTGCACGCCGCGCTGCCCTCTCTCCAAGGCTCCACAGCATTTTTATCTTTTTTTGAATCCAGCCATTATTTAATGGCCGCTTAGTGGGTTGAATTTAAAGAGTGATTTTTTCAAATATCTACTTAATGGGTTTTCCATTAAGTAAATATTCTAGGCATTGCCGTAATTCACAAACATATGATGTCTTACAACTAAATCGGAGACATCATGAAAAATCCATTATCTGACCTTACCATTCTGGATCTTACGCGGGTTAGATCTGGTCCAGCTGCCGTGCGCCAATTTGCAGACTGGGGGGCTCATGTCATCAAAATTGAAGAAGCCAATGCTGGATCGGATGATCGCCCGGGTGGCTCTGCACAGTATGCCGATTATCAAAACACGCATAGAAACAAAAAAAGCATCACGCTCAATTTGAAATCTGAAGAAGGTCTTCGCTTATTTTATGAGCTGGTCAAAAAAGCTGATGTGGTGGTGGAGAACTATCGCCCTGATGTCAAAAACAGATTAAAGATTGATTACCAAAGTCTCAAGGCCATCAACCCCCAAATCATTCTTGCCAGCATTTCGGGTTTTGGACAAACTGGCCCCTATGCCAAGCGCCCGGGGCTGGACCAAATCGCGCAAGGCCTGTCGGGCCTGATGAGTGTGACGGGCGAGCCAGACCAAGGCCCCATGCGGGCAGGCATCCCTGTGGCCGACCTGACTGCGGGCTTCTTCTGCGCCATGGGCATTTTCACTGCCCTGCATGAGCGCAACCGGACAGGGATAGGCCAATGGGTGGAGTCTTCCTTGCTCCAAGCGCAGATTTACATGATGGATTTCCAGGCCGTGCGCTGGTTGATTAACAAAGAAATCCCCGGGCAAAGCGGTAATGACCACCCCATCAGCTATCCCACAGGGGTATTTGAAACCGAAGATGGCTACATCAATATTGCTGCCATGGGCACGGACATGTTTCAACGCCTGTGCAATAGCCTGAATATGGATGGTGCCAAAATCGACCCTCGTTTTGATACGGTGCCTAACCGTTCCAAAAACCGCCAGGCACTCAAAACACTGATCAATCAGCAAACCCAAAAATACACGTCAGATGCACTGATCGACAAGCTCAATCAAGATGGTATTCCGTGCGGTGCTATTTTAAGTCTGAATAAAACATTTGAAGATCCACAGGTCAAGCACCTGGCAGTCACCACCCATGTGCCAACTGCCGATTATGGCGATCTGGAACTGCTGGCCCCACCTTTCAAACTCAGCCACCACCAGGAGTTCACATTCAAGCCCGCGCCCAAAGCCGGTGAACACAACCAGGAAATTTACTGTGGCATGTTGAATATCAGTGATAAAGCCTTCCGAGAACTTGTAGATCAGCAAATCATATGACCAGAAATTTATCGGAAAGCATCTACCTCTCGATCAAATCAAAAATCACAAATAAAAAACCCAGCTACACCGAAAAAATACCGACTGAAAATGATTTGGTTAACCTCTACAACGTCAGCCGCATCACGGTCAGAGAGGCAATCAAAAAACTAGAGGCAGAGAAAATCGTCGAAATACGGCGTGGTATTGGTACTTTTGTGCTGAACACCTCACCCAAAGACAACGCCAGCCTGAATTTGAAAGAGATTCAGGGATTGCGTAAATCATTGGAGATTTCATCGATCTACCTGGCCTGCCAAAACAGAACCGAGTCAGACATTCAAATTTTAAAAAAGATCATTGAAGATCAAAGTTTCTATGTGGACATCGAAAACAACACCACATTTTCACTGGATTTCCACCTGAATATCTGCCTTGCCACGCACAACGATTATTTGATTGAAATTTACAGACAGCACTATCCCTTGTTTCGACTGGATATTGAGCAAGTCAAGATGCAGCAGGATGTGGAGCGCCACCTGGAGGTGATTAAAGAGCACCGCAGCATTCTCAATCACATCATCCATCAAGACTCCCACGCTGGCATTAGCCAGATGATTCATCACCTTGACACACCTAGGCATTAAATGACCGACAAAATCAAATCTGAAAAAATTGGCAAGCGCCTCTATATCACTTTCAATGATCCTGAGACGCTGAACTCCATCTCGTTGGCCATGTGGCAAACCGTCACCAACTTGCTGGCCGCAGCCAAGGATGATCCCGAGGTGCACCTGGTTGTTTTCCAGGGCGCTGGCGGCAAATCGTTTGCCAGCGGGGCCAACATCTCTGAGTTCGAGCAACAGCGCACCCACAAGGAAGCCGTGGACAACTACGAAGTGGTGGCAGAAGGCGCGCAAATGGCCATCTTCAACTTCCCCAAGCCCACTGTCGCGCTGATCAATGGTTATTGCATTGGTGGCGGCTTGAATATTGCCCTGTGCTGTGATTTACGTTATGCCTCGGAGAAAAGTATTTTCTCCATTCCTGCAGGTCGCCTGGGTCTGGGTTATCGATTTACAGCGCTGCGCAATTTGGTGCATGCGGCAGGCCACGCCAATGCGCTGGAGATTTTCCTTACGGCCAAAAAATTTGGCGCACTGGAAGCCAAATCCAAAAACATCATCAATGACTATTTCAATGAAGATGATCTGCAGATGGCTGCAGAAAAAATCATGGCTGCCATTGAAGATAACGCACCTTTGACATTGGCTGCAGGAAAAAAACTCATCAAAGAAATTCAAAAAAGCACCGACCAATTGCAAGAGCTTTCAAAAATTCTCGTGAAGCAATGCTTTGAAAGCCAGGATTACCAAGAAGGGAAAATTGCCTTTAAGGAAAAGCGGAAACCACAATTTCGTGGCATTTAAAACATAAATCAAAGGAGACAAAATGAAAAAACTACTTGCGTCAGTACTCATCCTCGGTGCATTTTCCACCAGCCATGCCAGCGAAGAATGGCCCAAGCAGGCCATTAAAATCGTGGTGGGTTATGCAGCCGGCGGCACCACCGATTTACTGGCCCGCGCACTCGGTGAAGCGGTGGCCAATGAAATTGGCCACCCTGTGATTGTTGAAAACAAACCCGGTGCCGCAGGCAATATTGCGGCGGCCAGCGTGCAAAACAGCAACGACGGCCACACCTTCTTTATGGCCACCGTCTCCAGCCACGGCATCAACCCGGCCATGTTCACCACCGAAAAAGTGCTGGGCTACGCACCGCGCGGCTTCAAGCCCGTGTCCATGGTGGCTTCCATACCGCTGGTACTCATCACCAACAAGACCTCGGAATACACCTCGGTCGACAAAATCATCAACAAGGCCAAAGCCCAGCCAGAGAGCATCTTCTACGCCTCCAGCGGCATCGGCTCTCCGGTGCACATTGCCGGGGCCATGTTCTCGAACGCCGCCAAGGTCCGCATGACGCACATTCCGTACCGCGGGGGCGGTCTGGCCAACCAGTCCGTGCTGGCCAATGAAACCCAGCTCTCGTTTGCCACCATGCCTGGCGCCATGCCGCAAATCAAAGCCGACAAGCTGCAAGCATTGGCCGTCACCACCAAGACCCGCTCGCCCCTGCTGCCCAACACGCCAGCACTCAAGGAAATTCCGGGGTTTGAAAACTACGAAATCAACACCTGGAATGCAGTGCTGGCACCCGGAGCTACCCCCGCCGCCGTGGTCAGCAAGCTCAACACCGCCGTGGTGGCCGCACTCAAAAAAGAAAAACTCAACGCCCGCTTCCTGCAAGAAGGTGCGGTGCCCGAAAGCAGCACCCCGGAAACCTTGAGCAAGTTCATCGATGAGCAACTCAAATACTGGCCCGGCGTGGTCAAGGAACTGGGCAGCCAGCTGAGCAAATAAGGCGCAGCGCCCGCGCAGGCTGTTGTATACCCCGCACAAGGCAACCTCTGGGTTGCCTTTTTTCATGCCTGGGTGCAGTGCAGCACGGCAGCGCCCGTGGTGCGACCCAGGCACACTCTGTTGCCAGGCCCCCACATCCCGAGGGCTTGCCGTCACGACGGCTCAGGGTGCGTCGAGCACACCGTTAACCCGCAAAAATCCGACAGGCTGTAGGCTTAAACCGATAACCATACACAGCCTTCGTAGAATTTCGCCGAGCGGTCCCGTGCATCTTCACGGGCACTTCACAGGCCCTGCCTTCAGGAGCAAGCGATATGAAATCTTATGCGCGGTTGTATCCCCAAATGCTGGAACGCTTGCAGCAAGCCCCCGCCTTTGCCTCGCGCGAAGAAGCCGCCCTCGGTCTGCGTGCCGCTTGGCTGGCCGTGCACCAGGAGGTGGGCGCCAGCAAGCGGCTGATCCAGATCCTGCAAAGCGCGCGCATTTGCGCCGAACAAGGCTGGCGCGATATTGACTGCAATGTCTGCTACCTGGACAGCCCGGAAAGCCCCCCAGTGCGCCTGTTTGTGCATGCCAACGGCGGCATTGTGTTGCAGCGCATGGCACCGGATGACAACGAAATCATCTTTGCCAAACCGGGCAAAGTGTGCCTGCCCGCGCTGTGATGCCCGCTGGGGCATATGCACTGCGCGTGCCCTGCACACACATGCACGGCGCAACACAGACCTGCACACGTCCAATGGGCCGCTAGCACTTATCTAGCCAGTGCTGGCAGCTCATTTTTTTATTGTCTGCCATTTGCACTGCCCCCTGCTGGGCTCACTACCACTGCCCGGCCCACGTGCCCGAACGCTGCACACGTCCGGGCACGGGCCAGCAGCCCCCTCCCCACCAGATAACCTCAGGAAAAGATGCGCGCGAAAAATCCTTTGCGCTTGTGGCGCCCTTCCAGCTCACGCAGGATTTGCGCCTTCATCTGCTCCGTCGCATCCTTGCTGCCGCGCCCGCTCATGCGCTGGTAGGCCTTGACGGCATCGACATAGCCACGGTCTTCGTTGCGAATGTGGTTGAACAGCCAGCGCGACAGCAGGCCGTGCAGCTCGTTGGCCACATCCTCCCCCGCCTCAAAGCGCGCCTGCAGCTCACCCACGCGGCGGATGAACAGCTCGTGCACGCGCTTGTGCGGACCGGAGAACATATAGCCTGCCTCCTCGATCATCCCCTCCTCAAAGGCGAAGTGCGACAGCGTGTAGTCCACCGTCTCTTCAATCACCTCGCCCAGACCCTTGCGGTCATGGGACTCACGCACCTCATACAGCCGGTTGATGTAATCCACGATGCGGCGGTGCTGGATGTCGATCTCTTCAATGCCCGTATCCAGGTCGGGAACCCAATGCAAAATGGCCATAACGCGATGTAACTTTCATCAAATATCTGACGGAATTGCTACATCGTAGTTACCCTAGGCCTGCGCCGCTGCCCCATTTCGGTGCCGCGTGATGTGCATCAAGACACTTTGCGTACAAATTACAAGAATTGTCTCAAGATATTGCAAAATTCGCGCAACGGTTCAGATGTTCGCGGAAAACATCGATTTCCGGCATTTCAAGCGCCTGTGTGCGGTGGCATGGCATATTCCGCTGCTGAACACCCGCTTTCGTAGCCCTCACCCACAGGCTTCGCCCAGCGACAGAGGCTGCCAGTGCACCGCCCCACGCCCTCACCGCCATGCCTGCGGCCACGCAAAAACCACCCGCGCTTTTCCCCACGATCGTGGGCTGCCCGCACCTCCGGAGCGCGGCAGAAATCAGAAGAAGTGCGGGCGGAGACATGGCGGCTGGCTGGCCATGCATTCACCACCTAAATAGCCTCTAGCCCTTACAGCACCTGCGTTAGAAGCTCTGCTTTTTAGCACCAAGGTACGAATGGATCGTCGTGCCTTGGCACCACGCAGCGGGGGCTACGGCTTAAAGTCCAAGCCGTTTTGCACCGCTTCACGCATGCGCTGGTCGCGTTCAGACAGGGGGTCGGACTTGGGTTGACGGTCTTGCAGCGGGGCATCGCTGTGTGCAGGCAGCGCGGGCACCTCGGCCCGCTCTATCTGCCCCTTGGGCAAGTACGAAGGCTGGGCCATGGCATACACCAGCCACAGCGCCACCGTCAGCACGGCCAGCCACCATGTGCGCCAGTACCAGGCGGCACCCAGGCCCACCGCCAGCAGCGCCATGGGCAACAGGTTCAGCAGTAACACCATCACTTGCCCAGGCTCACCATGGGTACGGCATCGCCCAGGGTGGTGACGGGCAGCTTGCCATCCCACTTCTCAATCCAGGCACGCTCGTTTTCCAGCTTGCGCAACTGCAGCACGCGCGAATCCACCGACGCCGCCAGCGTGGCTTGCGCCAGGGCTTCGGTCTCGGCCTTTTCCTTTTCAATCGCCCGCTGCAAGCGCGCTTCGCGCAGCTCGCGCTCCAGGCGCGCGGCAGACACCTGCGTCTGCGCCTCTTCCTGCTGAATGGCTTCGCGGCGCTCGGCGGCGGCTTCTTGCGCCTTGGTGATGATGTCCGGGTACTTCAGGTTGGTGATACCCACGTGGCGCACCGCAAACGGCGTGCGCACCTCAATCGCCTTGCCCAGGCGCGCGCCCAGGTCGGCGTTGATTTTCTCGTTGCTCGATGCAATCTGGCTGATGCTGAACTGGCTCAGGTACTCCCGCACCTCGGCCTGAATGATCTGGCTGGCGTAGGTTTTGTACACCTGCTCGTTCGAGATGATAGAGGTAGCCCCCTGCGTGCTTTCCGGCGAAATGGCGTTGAACAAATCGGCCGTCTTTTGCGGGTTGATGCTCAGTGTGGCGCGCACCGTCACGCCCAGATTGAGTTTGTCCTCCGGAATGAAAATGCCCATGCTCTCCTGGTAGGCCTTGTCGGCCACATCCAGCAGCACCAAGCGATCGCAATACGCCACGCAGGGCGACAGGCGGAATTTGGAGGTGGGAATCAGGTTCTCTTGGTAGCCATCCTTGGTCATGATCTTGCCCACGTGCGCCGGTGGCACCTCTACCCGCTCACCACAGGCGGTCATGGCAACCACCACGCCCATCAGCAACACCACACCCAAGCCCACGCTGCGCTTGACGATTTTCATTCCCTACCCCTCCAAAAATTGTTGTTGTGATTGGCCCGCACGCATGCCCCTTGGCGCGAAGCACAGGCCTTATTGCTCAAGCCCTGCCTGCATTCACCCACATGCCGTATGCACGGCAACGGCGCGGATTGCAGCCTGAGCTGTTTATAACCGACGGAGGGTAAGCGGCTATGCGGTTCGTCGCAGGCGCTGTAGATAACGCTTTTTGTTACGTTTTAAGCATCAGATAGGCGGCTAGCGCTGATGTGGCCAGCACAGGTTGCTATCTATCTTTTGAACCCTGCTCTACAACCGGCTGCGGCACAGACCCTAGCGCAGCATCAGCACGCCTTTGCGCAAGCCGCACAGTTCGCCTGTGATCAGAGCAAGCAAGGCTTCGCGTTCAGCCTCGCTCACATCGGCAGGCAATGCTGAATCCACCACCGTTTGCACATCCGCCAGCGACTACAGCCCCACGGCACGCACGATGTCTTTGATGAGAGAGCAGTACATCAAGCGCAGCGGATTAGGCTCCGCCAAGTTTTGGCGCAAAGCCACATATTCCTGCTTGCTGCGCTCGTAGGCGCAGATGAACAGATCGTGCAGCAGCTCTACGTAGGCCAGGTCATAAATGCCAAGCGTCAAGGGCGATGTGTCTTAAGTATGCAATTTTTGAGTACTTAGGCAGTATTTTTTAATTTTTCAATTATTATAAGAAAAGTGTAAATTAGATTAATAGAAATTAATTAGCAGAGGGAAATATGAAGGTTACTTCTTTTGAGTTTGCATATATAAAATCATATAAGTCTTTGAAATTCGATTTCAATAAAACGAACACATTAATCGGTCAGAATGATCACGGGAAATCCTCCATATTAAAAGCTATAGACATAGTTTTAAACAAACTAAATCCTTCTACAGTAGATGACTGCTTATTGCATCCTGATTTGGCAGAACTTTTATTACCCATCTTCAAAGTAGATGGTAAAGCCAGACGCATAATAATAAATTACACATCAAACAAAAGCAAAAAAAGCATCTATATTACATTTAGAACAGATCTAACATACAACATAACAGAAGAAGTTTCAAAAGGAGCAAAAACAACACCAGAATCCATAAAAAAATTCAATCAAATAAAAGAAAAAAATAAATTTATTCTAATACCTGCAATCAGAGATACTAACTCAGACAAATTTCAAGAATTATTTTCACGACTTCTAAAAGATCATGGCCTTTCAAAAATAATTCCTCAAAAAGTCGGTGGCACTCCAAAAGAATATAGGGCACTTAAATCTATACGAGAACAAATTTCTACGACAATCAGCCCGTAAATCAACGCATCACTCTTGCCACAAATAGAAAGCCATTTTGGTTTTGAAACGCAACATAAGCTTGCATTGAAATTTGATGTTGATGTAAAAGGGGTTGGAGAATGGATTCTTGAAAATCTAAGATTAGGCTTTTCACTTGAAGACGGCTCTGCAACAATAGGACTCTCTGAAGCTGGAACAGGTGTTCAAAGTGGTGTTTTGCTGGCACTCAATCGACTTGAGCAAAGCAGCCAAGAATATCCAGATATTCAATTTCTTTTAGCAATTGAAGAGCCAGAGGCATTCTTACACCCCCAAAAACAAAAAGAACTTTTACAGAATATTAAGTCAATTTCCAGCGAAAATCTTAAAATAATCATTACAACCCATAGCCCATACATAATTTCCGAAACGCCATTCTCTACATTGGGCTTGGTAAAGAAAGATGGCAACGTATCCTCCTTGCATATACCAATCATAAAAGATATTAATGAGGAGGAAATGTTTAATGCATATAGCAATGAAGTAAATAGTCAATTATTTTTTGCAGAGAAAGTTGTTTTCGTTGAGGGAGAATCAGATATTCGAGTTTTAAAAACACTACTATTAAAAAAGCTTGGTAGTGCTGCTCATAAGATATCAATTATATCCTCTTCAGGAAATAAAAATTTTTCTCCATTCTTAAATATGGTGAAATCGCTTGGAAGTGCAAAAATAAAACACCTAGTCATTACAGATTTTGACTCTTTAACCAAAGAATCAGATCGTGCAATTATTACAGGCGCCAAAGCTGCAGGTTTTACAATTCCCAATGAAACTCAGTTGCACACAATAATTGACAATGCTCTTGATAAAAGTGAAGAGGATTTCAGATTAGCTGCGGATGCGGCTGAAATATCCTTAAAAACGTCTGGATTAAATGTCTTTATATTTACATCTGATCTTGAGTATGCAATATTAAATGAATCAAACAAGGATTTAGTTACCGGCATCCTTAACTCAATTTCCAACAATAATCCAGACTACAGCAATGGATACTCCTTAGACAACTTAAGAAGAAATATTGGAAGCAAGACAGTACCATTAAATCCGATGGATAAATCAAAATTCAAAAAACCATTCATTCATAAAAAAATTGCAGAAACTATAGATTTTGCAACAGCCAGTGATGACATAAAAAAAATATTAGATTTAATTGAAAAATTATAAAAAATGACACATTTAGCTCCAAGCGCTTAGAAAAAACTATGTACTAATCGTTTCCCTTAAGCGGTGTACAGGAGAGGCATATCGATACAAGACAATGCGCGCGCAAGCGTCGCGCATGGCTTGGTGGAGGTCCTTCATCTTTCCGGCGGCTGTTTGAGCAGAGTGACGAAGGAACGCCGCGAGTTCCGCCGGACAGCCGTCGGCAGACGCGCTTTTTTTGGTACTTTGTTGTCGCGCACAACAAAGTACCTCGCCTGCCGGGGCGAAACCCGGCCTCCACCCTCAAAACAACCAAAAATATAATTAAGAGCCAAATCCCCCTCTAGCCCTTATCGAGCAAGCGCTACCAGCTATCAAAACCAAAAATTCAAGTAATAAAAAAGCAACCCAAAGGTTGCTTTTTTGCTTTGCAGCACTTTCTCAGAAAGTGCGCTTACTTCCGTGCCGGAGGCACATCCGTACAAGACCCATGCGCCACTTCCGCCGCCATGCCGATGGACTCGCCCAGCGTGGGGTGTGGGTGGATGGTCTTGCCAATGTCCACCGTGTCCGCACCCATTTCGATGGCCAGGGCAATCTCACCAATCATGTCGCCCGCGTGTGTGCCGACCATACCGCCGCCCAAAATGCGGCCGTGGCCGTGTGCCTCTGGGCTGTCATCAAACAGCAGTTTGGTAAAGCCTTCGTCGCGGCCATTCGCAATGGCGCGGCCGGAGGCGGCCCATGGGAACAAACCCTTCTTGACCTTGATGCCTTGCGCCTTGGCTTGGTCTTCGGTCAGGCCCACCCATGCCACTTCGGGGTCGGTGTAGGCCACCGATGGAATCACGCGGGCGTTGAAGGCGGCGGCTGCCAGCTCCTTGTTGCCTTGCAATTCACCGGCGATGACTTCTGCGGCCACGTGCGCTTCATGCACAGCCTTGTGCGCCAGCATGGGCTGACCCACGATGTCGCCAATGGCAAAGATGTGCGGCACGTTGGTGCGCATTTGAATGTCGACGTCGATAAAGCCACGGTCGGTGACGGCCACGCCAGCAGCCTCGGCGCCAATCTTCTTGCCGTTGGGCGTGCGGCCCACGGCTTGCAAGACCAGGTCGTAGGTTTGCGGCTCGGGCACGGTCACGCCATCTTTGGCTGGCGCAAAACTCACCTTGATGCCTTCGGGCGTTGCTTCGGCAGCCACGGTCTTGGTGTTGACCATGATGTTGTCAAAGCGCGGCGCGTTCATCTTTTGCCAGACCTTGACCAGATCGCGGTCAGCGCCTTGCATCAGGCCGTCCATCATTTCCACCACGTCCAGGCGTGCGCCCAGCGTGCTGTAGACGGTGCCCATTTCGAGGCCAATGATGCCGCCGCCCAAGATCAGCATGCGCTTGGGCACTTCCTTCAGGGCCAAGGCACCGGTGGAATCGACCACGCGCGGGTCTTTGGGCATGAAGGGCAGGTGCACGGCTTGTGAGCCCGCAGCGATGATAGCGTTCTTGAACTGAACGACCTTCTTGCCACCGGTTTGCACTTGCTTGTCGCCTTCGGTCTCAGCCACTTCGATGTGGTGCGAGCCAACAAAGGTGGCCACGCCACGCAGCACGGTGACCTTGCGCATCTTGGCCATTTGGGCGAGGCCGCCGGTCAGCTTGCCGATGACCTTGTCTTTGTGGCCGCGCAAGGTGTCAATCGACACCTCAGGCGCGCCAAACTTGACGCCAGCGACTTCGAGGTGCTTGACTTCGTCCATCACGGCGGCCACGTGCAGCAGCGCCTTCGATGGAATGCAGCCCACGTTCAGGCACACGCCGCCCAGCGTTTTGTAACGCTCAACGATGATGACCTTCAGGCCCAAGTCCGCAGCGCGGAAGGCCGCGGAGTAGCCGCCGGGGCCACCGCCGATGACGACCACGTCGGCTTCCATGTCTACCGTGCCAGCGAAGTTGCTAGCCACAGGTGCAGAAACAGGAGCTGCTGGCGCTTGTGCGGCGGGCGCTGGAGTCGGATTGGGCTGTGATGGCGCTGCGGGTGCAGCAGCAGGTGCGGCCGCTTGCGCAGCGCCCTCTGCCACTTCCAGCGCCATGATGACCGAGCCCATGGCGACTTTGTCGCCGAGCTTGACCTTGACTTCTTTCACCACGCCAGCGTGGCTGGAAGGAATCTCCATGGAAGCCTTGTCAGACTCCACAGTGATGAGCGACTGGTCCACGGTGACGGTGTCACCGGGCTGCACCAGCAGTTCGATCACGCCGACTTCGGCGAAGTCGCCAATGTCGGGCACTTGGATATCGATGATTGCCATGTGCAGCGCTCCTTACAGCAAGATGCGGCGGTAGTCCGCCAGCACAGCGCCCAAGAAGGCGTTAAAGCGGGCAGCGGCTGCGCCGTCGATGACGCGGTGGTCGTACGACAGGCTCAAAGGCAGCATCAGGCGTGGCTGGAAGGCCTTGCCGTCCCACACGGGCTGGATGCTGGACTTGGACAAGCCCAAAATTGCCACTTCCGGTGCATTCACGATAGGGGTGAAATCGGTGCCGCCGATACCGCCCAAGGACGAGATCGAGAAGCAGCCGCCTTGCATGTCGGCCGCGCCCAGCTTGCCGTCGCGGGCCTTTTTGGCCAGCTCGCCCATTTCCTGGCTGATTTGCAGAATGCCCTTTTTGTCAGCGTCCTTGAGCACAGGAACGACCAAGCCGTTCGGGGTGTCAGCGGCAAAGCCGATGTTGAAGTACTGCTTGTAGACCAGGGTGTCGCCATCCAGCGAGGCGTTGAACTCTGGGAATTTCTTCAGCGCAGCGACCACAGCCTTGATGACGAAGGCCAGCATGGTGACTTTGACATCGCTCTTGGCCTTGGCTTGTTCACCGTTGGTGGACACGCGGAAGGCTTCCAGCTCGGTGATATCGGCCAGGTCGTTGTTGGTGACGTGGGGAATCATCACCCAGTTGCGGTGCAGGTTGGCGCCCGAGATCTTCTTGATGCGCGACAGATCCTTGCGTTCCACTGGGCCGAACTTGGCAAAGTCGACCTTGGGCCATGCCAGCACCTCCAGACCACCGACGTTACCGCCGGAGGACTTGGGCGCGGCGGCTTGCTGCGCGAGCGTTTGCACGGCGCCAGCCATCACCGACTTGGTGAAGGCTTGCACGTCGTCTTGCGTGATGCGGCCCTTTTGACCGGAACCCTTCACTTCTGCCAATGGCACACCCAGCTCGCGTGCGAACTTGCGCACGGAAGGCGATGCATGGGGCAGCGCACCCGAAGGCGCGGTGGTGGGGTTGTGTGCGGGCACGGGGGCAGCCACGGCAGTTGCTACAGCCGCTGTAGCTGCTGGCGCAGCAGCGGCGGGCGCTGCAGCCGTATTTGGTGCCGCAGGCGCAGCCACGGGGGCGGATGCTGCGGGGGCCGCAGGGGCTGCGCCCTGCACGCTCATGATTCCGACCACGTCGCCCACGTTCACGGTGTCGCCCAGCTTAATGCTGATGGCGGTGATGGTGCCAGCCGAAGGCGATGGAATTTCCATCGATGCCTTGTCAGACTCCACGGTGAACAGCGATTGTTCGGCGGTCACCACATCGCCCACCTTGACCAGCATTTCAATGACGGCCACGTCCTTGAAGTCACCAATGTCAGGGATGACGATATTCATAGAGCTTGCTGCAGCAGGTGTAGCAGCTTGCACTGGTGCAGCAACGGCTTCAGCCGTATTTTGCGCTGCAACCGGGGCCGCAGCAGGCGCTGCCACCGCAGGGGCAGGGGCAGGGGCAGCTGCCGGTGCGGGTGCAGCGGCGGTGTCTGCGGTTTCAATCACGGCGATCACGGCGCCCTGCGCCACTTTGTCGCCGAGCTTGACGCGCAATTCCTTGAGCACACCTGCGTGGCTGGAAGGAATCTCCATGGAGGCTTTGTCGCTCTCCACGGTGATCAGCGACTGCTCGACCTTGATGGTGTCGCCCACGTTGACCAGCACTTCGATCACGCCGACGCTGTCGAAGTCACCGATGTCGGGCACTTGGATTTCTGTCAATGCCATGTGTATCTCTCCGGTGCTTACGCGTACAGGGGGTTGATCTTGTCGGCCTTGATGCCGTACTTGTTGATCGCTTCAGCCACCTTGGTGACGGGCAGCTTGCCTTCGTCGGCCAGCGCCTTCAAAGCGGCGACCACGATGTAGTGGCGGTCGATCTCGAAGTGCTCGCGCAGCTTGCGGCGGAAGTCCGAGCGGCCAAAGCCGTCGGTGCCTAGCACCTTGAACGTACGGCCCTTGGGGATGAAGGGGCGAATCTGCTCGGCGTAGGCCTTCATGTAGTCGGTCGACGCGATGACGGGGCCTTGGCTGCCTTGCAGCTGCTGCGTGACGAACGGCACCTGGGCAGTTTCCAGCGGGTGCAGCATGTTGTGGCGCTCTGCGTCCTGGCCGTCGCGGGTCAGTTCGTTGAACGATGGGCAGCTCCACACGTCGGCGGCGATTTGCCAGTCTTTTTCCAGCAGCTCTTGCGCAAAGAAGGATTCGCGCAGGATGGTGCCCGAGCCCAGCAGTTGCACGCGGTTGCCCGACTGGGGCACTTTCTGGCCAGGCTTGCTCAGGTACATGCCCTTGATGATTTGCGCTTCCGTGCCTTCGGTCAGACCGGGCATGGGATAGTTTTCATTCAGCAAGGTGATGTAGTAGAAGACGTTTTCCTGGTTCTGCACCATGCGGCGCAGGCCGTCTTGCATGATGACCGCCACTTCGTGCGCGAAGGTGGGGTCATACGAGATGCAGTTGGGCACGGTGTTGGCCAGGATGTGGCTGTGGCCGTCTTCGTGCTGCAGGCCTTCGCCGTTCAGCGTGGTACGGCCCGAGGTGCCGCCCAGCAAGAAGCCGCGCGCCTGCATATCGCCCGCTGCCCATGCCAAGTCGCCAATGCGCTGGAAGCCGAACATCGAGTAGTACACATAGAACGGAATCATGATGCGGTTGGACGTGCTGTAGCTCGTCGCAGCCGCAATCCACGAGGCCATACCGCCGGCTTCGTTGATACCTTCTTGCAGGATCTGGCCGGCCTTGTCTTCGCGGTAGTACATGACCTGGTCTTTGTCGACCGGGGTGTACTGCTGACCGTGCGGGTTGTAGATACCAACTTGGCGGAACAGGCCTTCCATACCGAAGGTACGGGCTTCGTCCACCAGGATAGGCACCACGCGAGGGCCGATGTTCTTGTCACGCAGCAACTGCGTGAGGAAACGTACATAGGCTTGGGTGGTGGAGATTTCACGCCCTTCGGGTGTGGGCTCCAGCACGGCCTTGAAAGTGTCCAGCGACGGCGCAGTGAAGGCTTCATCGGCCTTCACACGGCGGTGCGGCAGGTAGCCGCCCAGGGCCTTGCGGCGCTCGTGCAGGTACTTCATTTCCGGCGTGTCATCGGCGGGCTTGAAGAAAGGAATGTCCGCGATCTGGCTGTCGGGGATTGGAATGTTGAAGCGGTCGCGGAAGGCCTTGATGTCTTCGTCGCTCAGCTTCTTGGTCTGGTGCACGGTGTTCTTGCCTTCACCGATCTTGCCCATGCCAAAGCCCTTGACGGTCTTGACCAGCAGCACGGTAGGCTGACCCTTGGTGGTATTGGCTGCATGGAAGGCCGCGTAGACCTTCTGTGCATCGTGGCCACCACGGCGCAGGTTCCAGATTTCGTCGTCGGACATGTGTTCGACCATCTTCAGCGCGCGGGGGTCGCGGCCAAAGAAGTTCTTGCGCACGAACGCACCATCGTTGGCCTTGAAAGCCTGATAGTCGCCGTCGTTGCACTCCATCATGATCTTCTTGAGCACGCCGTCCTTGTCCTTGGCCAGCAGCTCGTCCCAGCCCTTGCCCCAGATCAGCTTGATGACGTTCCAGCCCGAGCCACGGAATTCACCTTCCAGCTCTTGGATGATCTTGCCGTTGCCGCGCACCGGGCCGTCCAGGCGCTGCAAGTTGCAGTTGATGACGAAGACCAGGTTGTCGAGGTTCTCACGCGCGGCCAAGCCGATCGCGCCCAGCGATTCCACTTCGTCCATTTCACCGTCGCCGCAGAACACCCAAACCTTGCGGTTTTCGGTGTTGGCAATGCCGCGTGCGTGCAGGTACTTCAGGAAACGTGCCTGGTAGATGGCCATCAGTGGGCCCAGGCCCATGGACACCGTGGGGAACTGCCAGAACTCAGGCATCAGCTTGGGGTGCGGGTAGCTGGACAGGCCCTTGCCGTCCACTTCCTGGCGGAAGTTCAGCAGTTGCTCTTCAGAGATACGGCCTTCCAGGTACGCGCGGGCATAGATGCCGGGCGAGACGTGGCCCTGGATGTACAGGCAGTCACCACCGTGGTTTTCGTTTTCAGCGTGCCAGAAATGGTTGAAGCCCGCTGCAAACATATTGGCCAGCGAGGCGAACGAACCAATGTGACCGCCCAGGTCGCCACCTTCTGGTGGGTGATGACGGTTGGCCTTGACGACCATGGCCATGGCGTTCCAGCGCATGTAGGCGCGCAGACGGCCTTCCAGCTCCAAGTTACCGGGGCACTTGGCTTCTTGCGAAGTCTCGATGGTGTTCACATAGCCGGTGTTGGCCGAGAAAGGCAAGTCCACGCTGTTTTGGCGGGCATGCTCCAGCACTTCTTCGATCAGCTGGTGCGCGTATTCGGCACCTTGGCGGTCGATGACGGCGCTCAGTGCGTCCATCCACTCGCGGGATTCTTGGGGGTCGAGGCTGGGCTTTGCGTGAACGCCGGCCTGAGGGTCGGTCTGAGCTGTCATGGTTGTCTCCTGTTCAAGAGGCTGCAGGTACGCGGTCGGCAACGGGCAAGAAGCACACAGATCAGTTCATCAGAGAAGGGGGCTTCAAAGCCTGCGCTTTATCAGCGTGCCACACCTTGATGGAGAGACAAATATGCCCATTACGGCGACCATTTCGACGTGAAGTTTCGCATATTTTTTTGATATTTCAAATTATGCAGACTGATTGCGTATTATGAAAAATTGCTGCAACTGCACATCTTTTGCAAGATGCCCAATGCGGCAGTTTGTGTGCGCGCGCAGACAGGGAATCCCCCTACACTGCGGGTATGGATCAACCGCACAAAAAGAACACCGAGACAAGCGCACCCTCCCCCTTCCCTGGGGCTGACCCCACCCGGTGGTGGCGCATGTGGTGGCGCAGCCTGTCGCCCACCAAACAAGACCGCCTGGCCGCATTTGCCCCTCTGGTTTCCGTGGCCCTGTTCATGGCTGCAATCATTGTGGCTTTCTGGTACTTGCGCGCGGAAGAAGTCGACCGCGACCAGCAAGCCCTCAAGCGCGATGTGGAATATGCGCAGCAGCGCATGCGCCTGCGCCTGCTGGAGCGCCAGGAACAGGTCATGCGCATTGCCCGCGATCTGGCCTATGGCGACATTGGCACGGCCGAGTTCGTCAACCGCGCCGAAGTGCTGGTGACGCAATACCCTGAGATGCAGATGCTGACCTGGATTGACCGGGACGGACGCATCATCACCAGCTATGCCGCGCCCACCGTGCCCAGCGAGCAGCTGCGCATGCCCAGTGAAAAGCTGCAAAACGATGCTGCTGCGCAAAGCTTTCAGCTGGTCAAAGACACGGGCCAGCCCATTTACACCCAGCCGCGCGTGCTGGTGGGCTACCCGCCGCCGCTGCTGCAGTTTCACACCCCCGTGGTGGGTACCAGCAGCTTTGGCGGCACGGTCATGGCCGAGTTCTCCATTGACAGCCTGATGCGCTACGCCACGCCCAGCGACTTGCTCGCGCATTACGCCGTGACCATGCTGGACGGCCATGGCGCCCTGATTGCAGGCGTGCCGCTGGCGCCGCCCGCCAAATCCAGCGCCTGGAACCCGCTGCCACAGGCGCAGGACACGCAATACCAGGTGCCCGTCACCCCGGTGGGCAACTCGCTGTTGCTGAAAGTGCAGACATACCGCACCTCACTGAGCATGGTGGGCAATGGCATGTTCTGGCTGGTGGCCGCCTTGAGCCTGCTGACCGCCTGGCTGCTGATGGGCACCTGGCGGCACACCCGCAAGCGCCTGCGTGCCCAGGAAGCGCTGATGGCGGAGACCAATTTTCGCCGCGCCATGGAAAACTCCGTGCTCACCGGCATGCGCGCACTGGATATGCAGGGCCGCATCACCTATGTGAACGCCGCGTTCTGCCAGATGACGGGCTGGAGTGAGCAAGAGCTGATCGGCCAGACCCCGCCCTACTCGTATTGGGCGGAAAGCGATTACGACTATCTGCACAAAAAGCTCAAGGACGAACTCAGTGGTCGCTCGGTACAGGGCGGCTTCCAGGTGCGGGTGCGCCGCAAGAACGGCAGCATGTTTGATGCGCGCCTGTACATCTCACCGCTGATTGATGCACGCGGGCACCAGACGGGCTGGATGTCGTCCATGACGGACATCACCGAGTCCAAGCGCATTCGCGACCAGCTTGCAGCATCCCATGACCGTTTCACCATTGTGCTGGAAGCGCTGGATGCTTCTGTTTCCGTAGCACCACTGGGCAGTGCCGAGCTGTTGTTTGCCAACAAGCTGTACCGCCAGTGGTTTGGCTCACAGACCACCGGCCACCTGCAACTGGTGCAGCAAGCAGGCCTGCCGGCCGAGCGCAGCGAAACCGTTGATGACGAAGATGGCCTGATGGGCCTGCCCACGGACACGCTGACGGATGCCTCCAGCAACAACGCCGAAATCTATGTGGGTGAACTGGGCAAGTGGCTGGAAGTGCGCTCGCGCTACCTCAGCTGGGTCGACGGGCGACTGGCGCAGATGGTGATTGCCACCGACATCACCCAGCGCCGTCTGGCGGAAGAGCAAGCCGCTCGTCAGACCGAACAGGCCCACTCGGCCAGCCGCCTGATCACCATGGGCGAGATGGCCTCCAGCGTGGCACACGAGCTGAACCAGCCGTTGACGGCCATCAGCAACTACAGCAGCGGCATGCTCACGCGCCTGGAAAACGGCTCGCTGACCGAAGACCAGATGAAGTTTGCTCTGGAGAAAACGGCCCACCAGGCCCAGCGTGCCGGGCAGATCATTCAGCGCATTCGCTCCTTTGTGAAGCGCAGCGAACCCAACCGCACCCTCTCCCAGGTGGAAACCATGGTGGACGAAGCGCTGGAGCTGGCCAACATCGAGATGCGCCGGCGCAACGTGCGGCTGACGCATTTCGTCGCCCAGCGCATACCGCCTGTCATGGCCGATGCCATTTTGATTGAGCAGGTGCTGATCAACCTGATCAAGAACGCCGGGGAGTCCATCGACCAGGCGCAGCGCCCACCAGCACAGCGCTCGGTCGAGCTGCGCGTGCGCCCGCAAGCCATGGATGGCCTGCCCGGCGTGGAATTTGCCGTGCAAGACACCGGCAATGGCTTGCCCCCCGAGGTGCAGGAGCGCTTGTTTGAAGCCTTCTTTTCCACTAAAAACGAAGGCATGGGCATTGGCTTGAACCTGTGCCGCTCCATTGTCGAGTCGCATCACGGACGGATGTCCGCTGAGAACCTCTACAATGGTTCTGAGGTGGTGGGCTGTCGGTTTTCCTTTTGGTTACCGCTGGCTGCCGCCCAGGAAAAGGGAGACAACCTTTCTTCGGCAATGAATCCAAATACAAGGAAACCTGCATGAGCTTGACACCCAAAAAAGGCACGGTCTACGTGGTTGATGACGACGAGGCCGTTCGTGACTCGCTGCAATGGCTGCTGGAGGGCAAAGATTACCGCGTGCGCTGCTTTGACTCGGCCGAGTCTTTCCTCTCGCGCTATGACCACCGCGAAGTGGCTTGCCTGATTGCCGACATCCGCATGGGTGGCATGACGGGCCTGGAGCTGCAAGACAAGCTGCTGGAGCGCAAGTCGCCCCTGCCGATCGTCTTCATCACCGGCCACGGCGATGTGCCCATGGCCGTCAACACCATGAAAAAAGGCGCGCTGGACTTCATCCAGAAGCCCTTCAACGAAGAAGACCTGCTCAACGTGGTGGAGCGCATGCTGGACCACGCCCGCGAAGCCTTTGCCGGCCACCAGCAGGCCGCCAGCCGCGAGGCGCTGCTGTCCAAGCTCACCGGCCGTGAGTCGCAGGTGCTCGAGCGCATCGTCGCCGGTCGCCTGAACAAGCAGATCGCTGACGACCTGGGCATCAGCATCAAGACGGTGGAGGCCCACCGTGCCAACATCATGGAAAAGCTGGGCGCCAACACGGTAGCCGACTTGCTCAAGATTGCTTTGGGCTCCAACGCTGCGAACGCCAAAGTCCCGGCATAAACTCTAGGGGTTTCCCCAGGACTGCCAGCCACCTGGAGACAGGTCGCTGGCAGTTGTTTTTTCATCAGATTGCAGACCACCATGACAGCCCAGATCATCGACGGCAAAGCCCTCTCCGCCCAACTGCGTACCGAAGTCGCCCAGCGCGCCGCAGCCCTTATCGCCAAGGGCACCAAGCCCGGTTTGGCCGTGGTGCTGGTCGGTGACAACCAGGCCTCGCAGGTCTATGTGCGCAACAAGGTCAAGGCCTGCGAAGACGTGGGCTTTCACTCGGTGCTGGAAAAGTACGACGCCACCATGACCGAAGCCGAGCTGCTGGCCCGCGTGGATGCGCTCAACAACGACCCCAGCATCCACGGCATCCTGGTGCAGCTGCCGCTGCCCAAGCACATCGACGACCACAAGGTCATCGAAGCCATCTCTCCTTTGAAAGACGTGGACGGCTTTCACGTGGCCAGCGCGGGCGCGCTGATGGTGGGCGAAGTGGGCTTTAAGGCCTGCACGCCTTACGGCTGCATGAAGATGCTCGAATCGATTGGCATGAAGGATTTGCGCGGCAAGCACGCCGTGGTGATCGGCCGCTCCAACATCGTGGGCAAGCCCATGGCCATGATGCTGCTGGCCGCCAACGCCACCGTCACCGTCTGCCACAGCGGCACGGCTGATCTGGCCGCCATGACGCGCCAGGCCGACGTGGTAGTGGCCGCCGTGGGCAAAGTCAACGTGCTCACCGCAGACATGATCAAGCCCGGCGCGGTGGTCATTGACGTGGGCATGAACCGCAACGCCGAAGGCAAGCTGTGCGGCGACGTGGACTATGACGGCTGCAAGGAAGTGGCGGGTTTCATCACCCCCGTGCCCGGCGGCGTGGGCCCCATGACCATCACCATGCTGCTGGTCAACACCATGGAAGCTGCCGAGCGCACCGCTGCTGCCCAATAAGCCATCCGCAATCAGCCTTCGGCTGACGGACACCCACCTCCTCCGGCGCTAAGCTGGCGGAGGTTTTTTTATAGCTGCCTGCGCTGGTCCCCTTTGGTTTTTGCACATAAAACTGCTGGAAATCCAGAAACTTTCAGCGCTGACAGCTATCAAGACAATAGTTATCTTCATCCCCTTGAAACGTGCCCAGTTGGCGCAAAATGCTTGTCTATGACCAATGCTTTGCTTGAATCTACCAGTCTGCCGCTGTTTGACCGCATCACACCTGCAGACGTCGGCCCCGCCATCGACACCTTGATTGAACGCGCACAAGCGGCATTGGAGACGGTCACCGCGCCGGACTTTCCTGCCGAGTGGAGCGCCATCGCCAAGGTGCTGGACGTGGCCACCGAAAAGCTGGGCATGCAGTGGAGCGCCGTGAGCCACCTCTCCAGCGTGGCCGACAGCCCCGAGCTGCGCGCTGCCTATAACGCCGCGCTGCCCAAGATCACCGAGTTCTGGACCAATCTGGGTGCCGACGAACGCCTGTACGCCAAGTACAAGGCCATTGATGTGAACACCCTCACACCCGAGCAAAAGCAGGCCCATGCGCATTCGTTGCGCGGCTTTGTGCTGTCGGGTGCTGAGCTGCAAGGCGCTGACCGCGAGCGTTTTGCCAAGATTCAAGAGCGCAGCGCCGAGCTGGGCCAGAAGTTCAGCGAAAACACGCTGGACGCCACCGACGGCTGGAGCTACTACGCCAGCGCCGAGGAACTGGATGGCGTACCTGCCGACGTGCTGCAAGCGGCCAAAGCCGCCGCTGAAGCCGACGGCAAGGAAGGCTACAAGCTCACCCTCAAGATTCCCTCGTACCTGCCCGTGATGCAGTTTGCGCACAGCTCCAAGCTGCGCGAGACCGTGTACCGCGCCTATGTCACCCGCGCCTCTGACCAGGCCGAGGGCGAGCTGAGCAAGTACGACAACGCCGCCATCATTCAAGAAATCTTGGCGCTGCGACAAGAAGAATCCCAGCTGCTGGGCTACCAGAACTTCGCTGAAGTCTCGCTGGTGCCCAAAATGGCCCACTCGCCCCAGCAAGTCATCGACTTCCTGCGTGATCTGGCCCAGCGTGCCCGCCCCTACGCCCAAAAAGACGTGGCCGACCTGCGCACCTTTGCCAAGGCCGAGTTGGGCATTGCCGACCCACAGCCCTGGGACTGGACCTACATCTCCGAAAAGCTCAAGGAAGCGCGTTACTCCTTCAGCGAACAAGAGGTCAAGCAATACTTCACCGCACCCAAGGTGCTGGCGGGTCTGTTCAAGATCATCGAGAGCCTGTTTGACGTGAAGATCGTCAAAGACGAAGCCGCGGTCTGGAACAAGGACGTATTGTTCTACCGCCTGGAGCGCAACGGCCAGCTGGTCGGCCAGTTCTACCTGGACCAACCCGCCCGCAAGGGCAAGCGCGGTGGCGCCTGGATGGACGATGTACGCAGCCGCTGGCAGCGCCCCGACACCGGCGCGCTGCAAACGCCTGTGGCCCACATGGTCTGCAACTTTGCCGACGGTGTGGACGGCAAGCCCGCGCTGCTCACGCACGACGACGTGATCACCTTGTTCCACGAATCTGGCCACGCCTTGCACCACATGCTCACGCAAGTGAACGAGCGCGATGTCTCCGGCATCAACGGTGTGGAATGGGATGCGGTGGAGCTGCCCAGCCAGTTCATGGAAAACTTCTGCTGGGAATGGGAAGTGCTGCGCCACATGACGGCGCACGTGGACACGGGCGAGCCCCTGCCCCGCGCGTTGTACGACAAGATGCTTGCAGCCAAGAACTTCCAAGCAGGCATGGGCACGCTGCGCCAGGTCGAGTTTGCGCTGTTCGACATGCTGCTGCACGCGGGCGCCGCCAAGAATGGCGACTACCTGGCCCTGCTGCAGCAAGTGCGCGACGAAGTGGCCGTGCTGCCCACCACGGCCTACAACCGCGGCACCAACACCTTCAGCCACATCTTTGCGGGCGGCTATGCGGCCGGTTACTACAGCTACAAATGGGCCGAAGTGCTGAGCGCCGATGCCTATGCCGCGTTTGAAGAAACGCAGGCCACAGACGGTATTGCCAGTCGAACCACCGCACAAAAGTACCTGCACAACATCCTGGAGATGGGCGGCAGCCGCAGCGCCATGGACAACTTCAAGGCCTTCCGTGGCCGTGAACCCCAGCTGGATGCACTGCTACGCCACCAGGGCATGGCGGAAGCAGCCGCCGCTTAACGCTGTGGGCTGACTGCCAACAAAAAGGAGGCTCTGGCCTCCTTTTTGTTTGCGCGCACACTGCAGCTATGCAGATACTTGTTGCTGATCACGCGCTGTCGCGATGAAACCATCAGCGCCACAGCGAGTAATCAGCACCGCAATGCCTTGCTGAGCGCCTCGCAAGCCCAAGAAAGCACTTATGCTCAGCCAGCAACGTGCCGCATGGCAGTTTGGCTGGATCAGCGAAACGCCAAGCCCCCCGAACCACTCCCACCATCAGATACAACGTGCGCATCTGGTCTCTTCACCCCCGCTATCTCGATCCCCAAGGCCTGGTCGCCCTGTGGCGCGAAACCTTGCTGGCCCAAGCCGTGTTGCACGGCTTGACCAAGGGCTACACCAACCACCCGCAGTTGCTGCGTTTCAAGGCGCATGCACAGCCACTGGATGCGATTGCCAGTTATCTGCACACCGTGCAAGCGCAGGCCACGCAGCGCGGTTACCGTTTTGACGCCAGCAAGATCCTGGGGGCCACGCAGGCGACCCCCATCGCCGTGACCCACGGGCAGATCGCTTATGAATGGCAGCACTTGCTGGCCAAGCTGCAGCAGCGCAACCCGGCGCTGTATGCGCAATGGCACACCGTGCAGCAGCCTGCGCTGCACCCGCTGTTCGTGGCCGTGCCGGGCGATGTGGAAGACTGGGAAAAGCGCTAAAGCCAACACCTGCCGCGCCCTCACCGAAGCGTAGAACCCGCTGTTTTAATAGCAGGTAGCGCTTATGAATAAAGGGCTAGCGGTGCATTCGATGCTTGCTTGCAGGCCAGCCACAACACCGCCCACCGCTCTGCACGAGCTGTGTCCCTGCGGTGCGTTGGACTCACATGTCCGGGACGATGCTTTCGGCCCAGTCGTACAGCGCCCCCAAAATGGCTTCGGAGTGCTCGTCGTCCAGGGTTTCGGACAGCGCATCAATCTCGGCAAACATCTGCTCAGCAGTGCGTGCACCGCCCTCCCCGCCAATCAGCGCGGCCGCGCAGCGCTGCTGCCAGCGGTGTTGCTCTGGGGCACTCAAGCTGTCCGGCCAGTTGCGCGCACGCCAGCGGAACACCAACTCTTGAAGGCGGGCATCGTCAAAGCCGGTCTTGTCCAGTGCCAGCTCTTGCGCTGACAGCGCGCGCAACTGCGTGAGGCGGCGGCGGTCGGCCGGCACCACAAAACCGTTGTACAGGTCTTGGTCGACGTCGTGGGGGCCATGGCCGTCCAGCTTGGCGAACACCTGCTTCCACAGCATGCTCATGTCGGGCAAAGCGCGGGCTTTGACGGCGTTATCCATGCACAGTGCCGCATCCAGCCCCCACTGCGCGGCCATTTCAGGCGAGAGCGTTTTGAGGTTGCGCACCACCATGGGCGATTTGTTGGTGTGAATGCTCTTGATGGGCAGGCGCGTCACGCCTTCGGGCAGGTCTGCCGCCTTGGTGAACATGCGCAGGCGCAGCTGCTCGGCATTCAAGCTGGCCAGCTCACTGGGGTCTGCATGCAGGTCCCAGCAGATCACCTCGTTCTTGTTGGTGGGGTGCTGGGCCAGCGGCCACATCATGGCAATGCAGCCGCGCGCGGGGCTGATCATGCCGGAGACATGCAAAAACGGCCGTGCATCGATCTGCTGGGCGGGCAGGCCCATCTCGTGCAGCACCCGCTCTTTTTTGCGCAGCCCGAAGGCAAACTCGAACAGCTTGGGCTGGTGCTGCTTGATCAGCCGCGCCAGGGCGATGGTGGCGCGCACGTCGCTCAAAGCATCGTGCGCCTGTTCATGCACCAGGCCGTTGGCCCGTGCCAAGTCTTCCAGCTTGAACGACGGGCTGCCGTCTTCCTTGGTGGGCCAGACAATGCCCTGTGGGCGCAGCGCGTAAACCATGCGCACCACGTCCAGCAGATCCCAGCGGCTGCAGTCGTTTTGCCATTCGCGCGCATAGGGGTCGATCAGGTTGCGCCAGAACAGAAAGCGCGTGACTTCATCGTCAAAACGGATGGTGTTGTAGCCGACACCCACGGTGCCAGGCTGGCTGAAGGCGGCCTCAATGTGGCGGGCAAACGTGTCTTCCGGCACCCCTTCTTGCAGGCACTGCTGGGGGGTGATGCCGGTGATCAGGCAGGACTGGGCGCTGGGCAGATAGTCAGGCGCAGGCTGGCAGTACACCATGACGGGCTCGCCGACCTCGTTGAGGTCCATGTCCGTGCGAATGGCCGCAAACTGCGCGGGCCGGTCGTAGCGGGGATTGGCGCCAAAGGTTTCGTAGTCGTGCCAGAGAAAAGTGTGTTCAACCATGGCGTGGAGTATGCCTGCATGCAGCGCCAGCGCGCAGCTTGCGGTGGCCGTCTGTGGTTGGGCTGCGCCACAGTTTTCTCAAAAAGTGAGCAGCTTGCGCTTGTCTTTCCTCAGAATTCTTAACAAAACTACTTGAAATGATGAATCCACGAGCGCTAGGCGCTCACTTTCTTAAAGCAATGGAGACATCAGACGTGCCATGGAATCCCCCAGGCGTTGCACAAAGCGCTGTGGTCGGGCATAACCCACACGCCGCGCATGTTGCAGGTCTTGCTGGAACTGCTGCTCCAGCTTGTGGGTAAAGGCTTCCCCATACACCACGGCGCACACCTCGTAGTTCAGGCGAAAGCTGCGGTTGTCAAAGTTGGCCGTCCCGATGATGCCCACCATGTCGTCGACCAACATGGTTTTGGAGTGCAGCATGCTCTGGTGGTACTCAAACACCTTCACCCCGCAGCGGATCAGCTCGTCGAAATACGAGCGCGCTGCGGCCGTCACGATCCTGGAGTCAGATTTCTCGGGCACCAGCAGGCAGACATCCACCCCGCGCAGCGCCGCGTTGGTCAAGGCCAGCATGGCAGCCTCGGTCGGCACAAAGTACGGAGTGGTCAGCCACAAGCGTTTGTGCGCTGCATGGATGGCAGAGACATGCACGCGGTGGATGGCTTCCATATCGCTGTCCGGCCCGGAAGCCATGATCTGCACCACCTGATCGCCATCGGGCAAATCCGGCAGCAGCGCGTTGAGGTCGCGGGGCTCGTTCTTGCGGTTGTAGTCCAGCGCATAGCTCCAGTCCTCCAGAAAGACTGTCTGCAGCCAGTTCACCACCGGGCCTTGCAGCCGTACATGCACATCGTGGTAGGCCTGCGGCGAGATGCGCTTGTCTTCCTCATCGGTGATGTTCACCCCGCCGGTGTAGCCAATCACCCCGTCGATCACCACAATTTTGCGGTGGGTGCGAAAGTTGATGACCGGGCGCACCCGGCGGCCAAACTTGGTGGGGTGAAACAGCGCCACCTCTGCACCCGCCAACTCCAGGCTGCGCAAATGCTTGCCAGAGAGTTTTTTGGAGCCCAGCGCATCGACCAGCAAACGCACGGCCACGCCCTCTTGCGCTTTCTGGCACAGCAGTGCCAGCAAGCCCAGCCCGGTCTGATCGGGCTCAAAAATGTAGTACTCCAGATGGATGTGGTCCTGGGCCTGGCGCACGGCCTCCATGATGCTGTCAAACGTGGCCGCCCCGCCCACCAGCAGCTCCACCTGGTCGGCCGTACTGACGGGAAAGTTGGTCGAGGCGGTGACCAATTTCACCACCTGGTGCAAACGCTCAGGCGCCGTGGGCACCTTGTCCTTGAGGCGTGCGATGCTGCCGCGCACGCGTGAGCGACGGCGGCTGCGCAAGCGCCGCAGGCGCTGCCGTTTCAAACGCCGTGGCCCCAGGAAGTAGTAAATGCCAATCCCGACCACCGGGATCACCGCCATCGACAACAGCCAGCTGAGTGTGGCCACCGGCGCACGACGCTGCAGCAAAATCCAAACACCCACCACGATGACGTACAGCGTCCACAGGACGGACAGCACCAGCAAGACATGCTCATGCGTGAGCCACTGCGTTATTGCCTCCACGTCGCCTCCTGCTTGGTATGTTTGGCGCAGACTGTAGCGTGTCAGCGCGCTGCCGTGGCTTACGGCCATAAAAAAACCGACAGCTTTTGGGCTGTCGGTTGAGGTGGCTAGCGCTTATTTGGAGGTGGCGGCCTGTTCAGGCTCGGCGGGCTCCGATTTGCCTTCCGGCTGGGGCAGCGCGGTGATCTCCAAAAGCACATCGCCCTTGCCTTCGTTCGCTTCTGCGTCCCAGTCCACTTCCAGACGGCCGCCATCGACCAGTCGGCCAAACAGCAGCTCATCAGCCAAGGAGCGGCGGATGGTGTCCTGAATCAGGCGCTGCATGGGGCGTGCGCCCATGGCCGGATCAAAGCCCTTGGCAGCCAGGTGCTTGCGCAGCTTGTCGCTGAAGGTGACTTCCACCTTCTTCTCGCTCAACTGTTGCTCCAGTTGCAGCAAGAACTTGTCCACCACGCGCAGGATGATCTGCTCATCAAGCGCCTTGAAGCTGACAATCGCATCAAGGCGGTTGCGGAACTCTGGCGTGAACAGGCGTTTGATATCCGCCATTTCATCGCCGGCCTGCTTCTGGGTGGTAAAGCCCATGACCGACTTTTGCATGGCCTCGGCACCCGCATTGGTCGTCATGATGACGATGACGTTGCGGAAATCGGCCTTGCGTCCGTTGTTATCGGTCAGCGTGCCATGGTCCATCACCTGCAGCAGCACGTTGAAGATGTCCGGATGGGCTTTCTCGATTTCGTCGAGCAGCAGCACCGAATGCGGCTTCTTGGTGACCGCCTCTGTCAGCAGACCACCTTGGTCGTAGCCCACGTAACCTGGAGGCGCACCAATCAAACGGCTGACCGCGTGGCGCTCCATGTACTCGGACATGTCAAAGCGGATCAGATCGACGCCCAGGATGTAGGCCAGTTGCTTGGCAGCTTCCGTCTTGCCCACACCCGTAGGCCCGCTGAAAAGGAAGGAGCCGATGGGTTTTTCGGGCTTACCCAGGCCAGAACGCGCCATTTTGACGGCCGAGGCCAGCACTTCCAGCGCCTTGTCCTGACCGAACACCACGCTCTTGAGGTCGCGCTCCAGCGTTTGCAGCTTGCTGCGGTCATCGTTGGAGACATTGGCGGGCGGAATGCGCGCAATCTTGGCCACAATCTCTTCGATCTCCAAACGGGTGATCGTCGTTTTACGGGCCGCGGGGGCTTTCACGCGCTGGGCGGAGCCTGCCTCGTCAATCACGTCGATGGCCTTATCGGGCAAGTGACGGTCGTTGATGTACTTGGCAGACAGCTCTGCGGCGGCTTGCAAAGCCTCGGTCGAGTATTCCACGCTGTGGTGCTCTTCAAAGCGCGACTTCAGACCCTTGAGGATTTCAATGGTCTCGGGCACGGTGGGCTCCACCACATCCACTTTCTGGAAGCGACGTGACAGTGCCGAGTCCTTCTCGAAGATGCCACGATACTCAGTGAACGTTGTCGCACCAATGCATTTGAGCTGACCACTGGACAGCGCTGGCTTGAGCAGATTGGACGCATCCAAGGTACCGCCAGACGCGGCACCCGCACCAATCAGGGTGTGGATTTCATCAATGAAGAGCACGGCATTGGGCTTGTCGCGCAGCGTTTTGAGCACGCCCTTGAGGCGTTGTTCAAAATCACCACGGTATTTGGTACCCGCCAGCAAGGCGCCCATGTCCAGCGAATACACCACGGCTTCTGCCAGCACTTCGGGCACTGTGCCTTCGGTGATGCGCCACGCCAGGCCTTCAGCAATCGCAGTTTTACCCACACCGGCCTCCCCCACCAGCAAGGGGTTGTTCTTGCGGCGGCGGCACAGAATCTGGATAGTGCGTTCGACTTCGTAGTCACGGCCGATCAGGGGGTCGATCTTGCCGTCCTTGGCTGCCTGGTTCAGGTTCTGGGTGTACTGCTCCAGCGGAGAGGCTTTTTCGGCACGTTCCCCACCGGCACTACCCTCTTCACCTTCCATGGCGGAGTCTGCCTTGGCAGGCTCTGGGGGGTCTGTCTTGCGGATGCCGTGGGCGATGTAGTTCACCACGTCTAGGCGCGTCACGCCCTGCTGGTGCAGGTAGTACACGGCATGGGAGTCTTTTTCGCCAAAAATGGCGACTAGCACGTTCGCGCCAGTGACTTCCTTCTTGCCATTGCCTGTGGACTGCACATGCATGATGGCACGCTGAATCACGCGTTGAAAACCCAGAGTGGGCTGCGTATCGACCTCTTCCGCACCCGATACCTGGGGGGTGTTGTCTTTAATGAAGTTGCTCAGCGACGCGCGCAAATCATCAATATTGGCCGAGCAGGCGCGCAGCACATCGGAAGCGCTGGGGTTGTCCAGCAGCGCTTGCAGCAAATGTTCTACGGTAATGAATTCATGGCGCTGCTGACGAGCTTCCACAAACGCCATGTGCAAGCTGACTTCCAGTTCTTGGGCAATCATGTACGAACTCCTTTGTGCTTGCGGTTTACGAGACTGTATCCATAGGTCGGGGCGAACACCATTTATTCAATAGGCTCGCTCACAGCTTGCAGTGGATGGCCTGCCTGCTGAGCAGCTTGCAATACTTGCTCCACTTTGGTGGTCGCAATATCGCGGGAATAGACGCCACAAACGCCGCGCCCATCGAGATGGATTTTGAGCATGATTTGCGTCGCCTGTTCCCTGTCTTTGCTAAAGAATTCTTGTAACACCACGATCACAAACTCCATGGGGGTGAAGTCATCATTGAGCATAACCACTTGGTACATCGGAGGTGGCGCAATCTTCTGGGTGCGCCGTTCCATCACGACCGAATTGCCATCATCTTCATGGGAGATCTGGTCTGGCAACGAAGGACGATTTGGAGGTTGTTGGGTAGCCATGAATTTCATTCTAGCGATCAGCCCAGAGCCATTCTTTACGGGGTTCTCTGGGCTGGCAAAGGGAAGTTTCGAGAAACATCTTGTAGGACACCATGGGTTGGTGGACTACATGAGCCAATTAAGCACCGCGCCACACGATCTGGCAGCCGGTATTACCCGCTTCGGCCCGCCAGGCAGCTAGCGCTGCATCACTGGGGTAGAACTTGTGCTTGTCTCCCAGATCCAGCTCTGCCACAGCAGCCTGCCCGTCTGCCGCGCAACGTACGCCCAGTCGAATTTTCAGGCCGTGGCGCAATTCGCCCTCGTCGGTTTGCTCCAGCTTGGCGGGGAATTCACGCAGCAGGCGCTGAATGTCTGGCACCTTGTGCGCAGCATCCACTTGCAGGTAGCGCGCAAAACGGCAGCGCGCATCGGCCAAGCCAAACACTTTTTGGGCTTTCACACGCAAGCCACCGCTGAAGTGGTCATGTTGCACACGCCCAGTCAGCACCACGAATTCGTCGTCCTTGAGCAAATCGCTGTGCGCATTCAATGTCGCTTCATCGATCGATGCTTCCAGCACCATGCTTTTGTCATCGAGTTTGAACAGGCACAGCTTGCCGCGCTGCCCGTTGATCACGCGCAGGTCGCTGACGATGCCGGCCAACAGCTGGGGCTCACGGCTGTCACCCAGTTCATTCAACGGGGTGCGGATGAAATGGCGCACTTCATGCTCCACTTCATCAAACAGATGCCCGGACAGGTAAAAACCAACTGCGGTTTTTTCCAGGGTCAAACGCTCTTTCACGCCCCAGGGCAAAACCTCGGCCAACGCGGGCTCTTGGTTGCTGGAGCCTTGGGCGTCATCCCCCATCATGTCAAACAAGCCGCCTTGGTTGGCATTCGCCAGTTGGGCATTGGCATACTCAAAAGCAGTGTCAATCGATGCCACCAGCGCAGCACGATCTAGGTGGATACTGTCAAAACCGCCCGCCTTGATCAGTGCTTCCACCGTGCGCTTATTCAATTTGCTGCGATCCACCCGTGCGCAGAAGTCACACAGGCTCTTGAACGGGCCTTTGACATGACCGTCTGGCCCCACACCCTGGCCTTCACGCGCGGCCACAATGGCTTCAATCGCCTGTTGACCCGTGCCTTTGACAGCCCCCAGCCCATAGCGAATGACTTTGTCAGTGACCGGCTCAAACCGGTGCACACCACGATTCACATCCGGCATCTCGAACGTCATGCCTTGTTTGAGCGCATCCTCATACAAGACCTTCAGTTTGTCGGTGTTGTCCATTTCCACGGTCATATTCCCGCAGTAGAACTCGGCGGTGTAATGCACCTTGAGCCAGGCTGTGTGGTAAGCCAGCAAAGAGTAAGCCGCAGCGTGTGACTTGTTAAAGCCATAGCCCGCAAACTTTTCCATCAAGTCGAAAACCTCACCGGCTTTGTTCTCGTCGATGCCTTGCTTGGCAGCGCCTTCGCAGAAAGTGGCACGGTGCTTGACCATTTCCTCCACTTTCTTCTTGCCCATGGCTCGGCGCAGCAAGTCAGCGCCACCCAACGAGTAGCCACCCAGCACCTGTGCGGTCTGCATCACCTGCTCTTGGTAGACCATGATGCCGTAGGTCTCGGACAGCACCTTCTCGACCAGCGGGTGTGGATACTCAATCTCTTCGCGCCCATGTTTACGGGCCACGAAAGATGGAATCAGATCCATAGGGCCTGGGCGATACAAGGCGTTCAGCGCAATCAGATCTTCCAGGCGTGAAGGCTTCGCGTCGCGCAACATGCCCTGCATGCCGCGCGATTCAAACTGGAACACAGCTTCGGTTTTGCCCTCTTGGAAAAGCTTGTAGGTGGGGTAGTCGTCCAGCGGAATTTCTTCAAACTTGAAGTTTTCCTGCCCCTTGTGGCGCTTCATGATGAATTCGCGCGCAATTTCAAGGATGGTCAGTGTTGCCAGGCCCAAGAAGTCAAACTTCACCAAGCCCACTTGCTCCACGTCGTCCTTGTCGAACATGGCCACCGCTGACTCACTGCCCGGCTGCTGGTACATCGGGCAAAAATCGGTGATCTTGCCCGGAGCAATCACCACGCCCCCTGCGTGCATACCGATATTGCGCGTCATACCCTCGAGCTTTTGCGCCAGCTCAATCAGGTTCTTGACATCCTCTTCCTGCTCTATGCGCTGCGCCAAAACTGGCTCTGCCTCAATCGCATAGGTGTATTTATCCCCTTCTTTTTTGGGATTCGGTGGATATTTCAACGTCACGTGCAAGCCCGGCTTATTCGGAATGAGCTTGGAAATACCGTCGCAGAAGGTATAACTCATGTCCATGGCACGGCCTACGTCGCGAATGACCGCACGTGCGGCCATGGTACCGAAGGTGGCGATCTGGCTCACCGCATTGCGCCCGTAGCGATCCTTCACGTAATCAATGACGCGATCGCGATTGGCCTGGCAAAAGTCCACGTCGAAGTCAGGCATCGACACGCGCTCTGGGTTCAAGAAGCGCTCGAACAGCAAGTTGTAATAAATGGGATCCAGGTCGGTAATCTTGAGCACATAAGCGACCAGCGAGCCTGCGCCAGATCCGCGTCCTGGCCCCACTGGACAACCGTTGTTCTTGGCCCAGTTGATAAAGTCCGCCACGATCAGGAAGTAGCCGGGAAAGCCCATCTTCAAGATGATGCCCAGCTCAAACTCCAGACGCTCCACATACTCGGGGCGCTTGCTGTTGCGCAGCGCCACATCGGGGAACAGTAATGCCAAGCGGGCCTCCAGCCCTTCGTAGGAAGCCTGCCGGAAATACTCCGCAATCGTCATATTGCCTGGCGCGGGGAAGTCCGGCAGGTAATACGTACCGAGCTGCAGCTGGACGCTGCAGCGGCGGGCAATCTCGTGCGTGTTTTCAATGGCGGAAGGAATGTCCGCAAACAGTGCTTCCATGTCTGCACTGTTCTTAAAATATTGCTCCCGGGTAAATCGACGCACCCGCTTGGGGTTGGCCAGCACTTCACCTTCAGAAATACACACCCGCGTCTCATGCGAATCGAAATCGCTCGGCTTCGAGAACTGAATCGGGTGCGTCGCGACCACCGGCAAATTCAGGCGCGCAGCCAGCTGCACGGTCTGCACCACCAGCTTTTCATCATCCGAACGCCCTGCGCGCTGCAATTCCAGATAAAAACGGTGTGGGAACATGCTGGCCAGTTGCAGCGCCATATCTGCAGCGCCCTTGTTATCACCACGCAGCAATAACTGGCCGACCAGCCCGGCATTGGCACCCGACAGCAAGATCAGGCCTTCGCCCAGCTCTTTGAGCCATTCCCACTTGAAAAATGGCTGCGCCTGTACCTTGGAGACATTGCCCGTCCAGCCACGCGCCAAAATTTCTGACAGATTGTGGTAACCCAACTGGCTTTGCACCAGCACCAGAACGCGGCTGGTATCACCATCTGCGCCCCAGCCCTCCATATTGAGCTCAGTGCCTAAAATGGGTTTCACCCCTTTGCCACGGCCCGCTTTGTAGAATTTCAAGCTGCCGAACATATTGTTCAGGTCTGTAATAGCCAGGGCTGGCTGGCCATCTGCCGCAGCGGCATTGACCACATCATTGATACGACACGTTCCATCGATGACGGAAAACTCGGAGTGCAGGCGCAGGTGAACAAACATGTATGCATTGTAGGAACACCCTGCCCCCTGCGCCCCAACTTCTTTGCAAGTCCGTAGCATTCATGGGCCGCACCCTGCTTGCTGGGCAGAAGATTTAGCCCTATACAATGCAGCACGCATTGCAGACGGTATCGAGCTTATTTGACACCGTCGTCTCACTAGAACTTATGACAATTCCTGTCCGAAAGCTGTTCGCCATGCCGCGTATTTCACGTCCTGTTCTTGCTGTTGTTTTCACAGCTGGCCTGCTGGCTGGCTGCTCCGCGACCAAAGATGACCCAACCGCAAACTGGACGCCCGACCGCATCTACACCGAAGCACGCGATGAAGTACAAGCAGGCGGCTTTGACAAGGCCGTACCACTGTTTGAAAAGCTCGAAGGCCGTGCTGCCGGCACGCCTTTGGCCCAGCAAGCCCAAATCGAGAAGGCTTATGCCCAGTACAAGGCTGGCGAAAAAGAACAAGCCCACGCCACTTTGGACCGATTCATTCGCCTGCACCCTGCCAGCCCTGCCATCGATTACGCGCTGTACCTCAAGGGACTGGTGAACTTCAACGACAACCTGGGCATGTTTGCCTGGCTGTCGCGCCAAGACTTGTCCGAGCGTGACCAAAAAGCCGCCAAAGATTCGTATGAATCCTTCAATGAGCTGGTCAACCGTTTCCCCCAGTCGCGCTACGCACCTGATGCACGCCAGCGCATGACTTACATCGTTAACTCACTGGCGCAGTATGAAGTCCACGTGGCTCGCTACTACTACAAGCGTGGTGCTTACGTGGCTGCCATTGCCCGCGCCCAAACAGCGCTGGCCGACTACCAAGGCGTTCCAGCCACGCAAGAGGCGCTGGACATTCTGGTCAACTCTTACGACAAACTGGGCATGACCGATTTGCGCGACGATGCCAAGCGCGTGCGTGAGGGCAACTACGCCAATGCACCTGATGCCACCCAAGCGCCCCAGAAGAAAGGCCCTTGGTGGAAGCTTTGGTGATTCGGCGCTAAGCCACTGCTCAAGATGTCAGTTTTCAAAGGGAATTAGCGTACTAATTCCCTTTTTCGCTTTTGACACCAACAAATGCTGCTATAGTTAACGCTTCGAACAAACACAGGCGCGTAGCTCAGTTGGTTAGAGCACCACCTTGACATGGTGGGGGTCGTTGGTTCGAATCCAATCGCGCCTACCAAACATCGCAAGCATTTACCAAGCTTGCAAACGAAGTGCCCACTAACAAGTGGGCATTTTTGTTTCTGCAGTATGAAAAAAGTATGAAAACTGTTCGCGGAAAACGGCGCTCAAACAGATACTTTTACGCACAAACTTGTACTTTTCGTACAACGCTTCCCCGCCATTTTTTGCTCTTCTCCACGCGCTTCGAGCTCTCAGAGGCCGCTTTAGGCTGGTTGCAGTCGTACAACTCAACAACGCCAATGACTCCTGATGTCCGAAGCAGTCATTGCGCAGCGGCTTCTCCACATGTCTTTTCAGATTTCAAAGCTGTCTGCAAAAAACTGATCGATTCAGATTGCTCCCGGTCTACAGAGCCCGGAGCCGTTCAGTCCGCAGCACCTATTAAAATCGGTCTACAAACCTGTTAGCGTTTTGGCTCTCCGATGACGGCGATAAGGCAGACGCTAAGTGGTGGCTATACTGCAGGGAGGGAGCGGTACAGGATTCCATGTGACTGACGACAAACAACGTATTGAGTTCGCAAAATGGCAGTTTGAACGGACGCTGCACTGGATCACGACAGCCGATGCCAAGGTCGGTGTGGCCATGGCATTGGTCACCGCGATGCTTGGTGGACTGGCGGCTGCCTTTGCCGCGTCCGATGCAGCAGAACGGACAGTATGGGGCTATCTAGCTGCGTTGAGTGCGGCTGGCACTTTGGTTATGGCAGTTTTCTGTGCTGGAATGGCCGCTATACCTCGGACACGAGGGCCACTGCATTCGCTGATATTCTTTGCTCGCATTCAGGAGCATTCAATCGAAGACTATGTGAATAAGGTGGAGCTGCTGACAGAGAAGCAACTGCTGGATGATCTCGCTAGGCAGATTCATCGCAATGCTGAGATTGCGTGTGACAAGCATTCTTGGGTACGCAAGAGTTTGCTTTGGTCATTCTGGGGGGCAATTCCATGGTCTCTTGCCATTGTGATGCTTGTCAAGACCTGATACGACCTTCCAAACCACTATAGCTGCCTATGCGCTTATGGCTGCAATGGACAGTTGTTACATGTGCCGCAACATTTCATACCAGCCACTTGCGTCTTGAAGGCGGCGTCTTCCTTCTTCCAGTCTCTTAGCGAAATCACCAACGCACTGGCGTGTTTCGCGTGCTCACCGCAGCGGCGTAGACGTTTTGGGGTTTTGAGGCTAAGAGGATCGCAGAAGCAGCGCTGCTTCTGCCGGAGTACTTTCTGTGTCGATTCCCACACGCTGTAGAGCAGTGAGTCGCCAAACCACAGATCCAAGATGCGACGTTTGTCTCGTGACCGTCGTTCCTTAATGCTCAGCAGTCCATCGGCCAGGGCTTCAGGAAATCGCGAACCTAGCGCGTTGGCAGCCGCTTGTGCTTTTGCCTGGTGCTGTGCTGCGCTCCCGTGAGCCCAGTGTTCACTATTCGGCCAAGCCCGTTTGTTGCGAGCACGCTCTTGCAATTTCAGGAATTTGTAAACTACCTCGAGCCAGTCCGTGGCAGTTGCTTCATCCACGACATCCAATTGTGTCGCACCAGGAAAGTAGAGGCAAAAGGTACCGTCAAAATTGATGTGTCGCTCTGGACAGAAGGCGGGGAGATTCTTGGGAGTTTCCTCACGAACAGAGACGCTCGCTCCAGACTGATCCAAGCGTAATGCGTACGGAATAATCTGACCGCCTACCCGCTTAATTGGAAGATCCAGAATGCCGGAACTTGGAGACGTGAGCAATAGGCTCCCCCAAAACTGGGGGGCAGCTTGCGCAATGTAATGCAGAGCCTGGCTCAAGTGGTGTCCTTAGTTCAGCGAACCACGTTCGCGTATGGCCGCACCTCGCGTTCGCTTGCTCGTTGGATGGCAGGAGCTTCTGCATAAGCTGCGGCGCGTGCATTCTTTGCAGCTTGATCACCGTTGTCGGCAAGGCCCTCGGTAGCCTCGTCGTAATCCAGATTTACCACCTTGAGGGTTTTGCCAAAGAGCTTCCGTACAGCGTTGGAACCAGCATCGTAAGCAGCCTGTCCGATTGCGGTTTCATTCCCCTTGCAATCACACTGGCGGTTCTCTGAATTGAGAACTTTCCTCCCGATCGCGCAACGAACGCGATGTCCCTTGGTGCCTAGACGAGTGACCGAAACCGGGCCAAGATCAAAGCCGATCGCCAATCCCAGGTCGCCAGTGCTGTAACCCATTTCGGTCAAGCGCTTAATGCTGAGATTGAAGCTGCTGCGCAGTGCGCCAGCCAAGCGTGTAGCCTCAGATACAGACAGTTCCTCATCTGTGGCGTGGGCCGTGCCGTCGGCGTAGAGGCCGTGTACGCAATCACCGATGAAGCGAACTCGACGCCCTTGGAAGTCTGCCGTCACCACGCGCTCCAGTTCCGCACGCAAGACGTGGAGTGTGCGGACGACATCCTCCGCGTTGTCATCTATGTGGTCGGCTACGTACTTAGTAAAGCCATCGATATCCGCATAGATGCTGATCATCTCTTGGCGCTTCGAATTGGCCGGCGTTAGCACGGAGATGTCCATGTCTTTCAGCGGTGGCGTCTGGCGCGTGAACTGATAGTTGCCGATGGGGTTCTTCTTCATGTCATCAAGCCATTCCTGGACGATCTCATCCGCTGAGAAATCCAGCTTGGCCGCATCCTGGCATGTCTTGATCTCCTCGATCGAGAGAGCGTGCTTCTCCGGCGCATCCTTCTCTTCCATGCCAATCACCGTTCGCGCGGCATTCGTCAAGAAGATGCCCTTGGGCTTGTTGTTGCTGGCGAGCTTGGCAGCGTGATTGGCGGGGTCGCCTAGGAAAAGTGGCTCGCGATACCCATTGCGTCCGTTGTTGACGGCAAGTGCCAGACCCGTGTCGATGCCGATGCGTACCTTGGCGTCGGGGATTTGCTCATCCGTATCCCCAGTTTGCGCCAGTACATCAATGATGAGCTGTGCTGTCGCAACTGCGCGCTGAACACGCTTCTTCTCCGCGTCGGCTTCGCTGTTGTATGGCTTGGTGAAAAGGGAGTGTAGGCGTTGGCTGTGGAAGTCTACGCGACGAGCATCGACCCTTTCCAAGATGCGCTTCACTGCACGGTAGTGTTGATCTAGGAAGCGCAGGGTGCGCTTATGGCAGTCAGTACCTTCAACCTCAGTGATATTGAGCATGTCCTCAAGATTCTGGATGTCGGCATACATATGAACTCCATCCACGCGATACGCTACGTTCGTTGGAATCGACTCCAGTGACATCTCGCGGGTGTAGTCCTTAATCTTCACGGATTCCACATCGGCCATTTTCTTGTCGATGTGTTCGGCAGCTCGGTCTTCATTCCAGTTCTTGGTCACTGACTTCTCCTAGGAAAGAGGCGTACGTAAATGGATGGGTTTGGCGACGGTATTGGGAACTTATTACCGGGGGCCGAGTTCGTTGAACAGCTCACGCAGTCGATTGCAAGTAGTGCTTACGTTTGATGCTGGGTCTCGATCATTGCGATAACCGATCGTCGTGAGGCCCGAAAGATCTGAAGGAAGATGAACCTCTTCGCCGCGCGGCTCCAGAAGTATTGAACGAAGTCGACCCAGGCGCCCAACAAAATGACCAAGCTCAAAAATCACGTTGTCACGCGGAGTATCTTTAGTCACGCCGCGCGCTGTTGTGACAGAGTCATCAGGCTGAGCGATTGCTATTGCAAAATCGCTCTCGTCCAGTTGATCCTCCAGACTCTCAATAGGGTACTTAGAAGCACGAAAGACGCCATCTGCCCAGATCTTTACGAAGACTTTGTCGTGCTCCAGTTGCATCTCGATCGCGCGCGCAATGGGCAGCGCTTCGACAGAGCAGATGATGAAAACACGGGCAGATTGATGCGCAGGCCGCACAAGGTTGTTGCGCTGGTGTAAGCGATCAACTAATTGCCTTGTGATCTGCTGCCACATCCTTGGGTACTTGTTTGCAGCCTCCTTGAAATCCTGTGAAGAGACTTTAAGCACTACGGAGGGTTCTAGAGCGACAACTGTGGCTGAGCGAGAAGCAGTGGATACAACTGCGGACATTTCTCCCACTAACTCAGTGGGACCTCGTTTCGCCACTTCGCGTCCATGTACTTTTACCTGAAACTGACCTGTGAGGATGAAGAACACGTCCGAATCATGCGCGCCCTGATTGATGATGGCGGTGCCCATCGCTACTGACATAGGTGTCCCTACGTCGGCGAGCTGAGCGGCCAGGGCGTCATTCCCTAAAACGATGCGTTGTTGTAATAAAGCCTCCTCTAACGCAGCCCGCCCCTCCGTTGCTTCGAACCGCTTGAGCATCTCTACACACTCCATCTCTGCACCCTTTTGATATTCGAAATGAATCTTCTCTTTGCGTACTGAGTTAACCTGAGACTTGTTAGCACTCTTCTATCTCGAGTGCTAACAAATGTATCGGGCGGTATTCGCTGTGTCAATTCGATGGGTAGGCTCCGACTCCTAGCTGCGGTTGTTGAGCCCAGAAAAATCAACGGCTACTCCAAGCCTCAACGCTTTCATTGGACCTTCACGATCTTTGAAAGTCCGCTTCTGGATACTTCAAATTGATGCTTTAGCTGCAAAGCAGAACCTAGGATATGAAGACAGCTTAAGGCTGATTACCCAAACTATTGATTGTTGAATGCGTGTGGGCAATGTCCCCAAACAGTTCCTTACCGTTCGTCAAGAGGCATCTCCGATGGTAGAACTTGTTTTTTGAATTGAAGGGTCAAAAAACAAAAAATAATTTTTGTTGTTTGTATGCTGATTTTTGTTTTTCAGGGTCTTAAATCATTAAAAATTCTCGGATGAACGACATCACTTCATTACGCGGAGGTGCAGGAAGGGGACAAGGACGCAAGCCTATTTCCCCCGATGGTGCTATGGCATACAAGCTTCTGCTGACAGATGAGCAGCGCACCAAGTTGGATAAGCTTGGTAACGCAGCCTGGATTCGAGAGCAGATTGATTTCGCAAACTATCTTGAAAAAATCGACATGACCAAAGCTGTGAATTTGAGCGCCCGATATATCAACGCTTTGCGGCAGTTACCGCAGTTTCATTACGTGCTGGATCTCAATGGGCCACTGACTCACATGTACACGGGCGTACGTGTGTTGCCAACGGGAGATCTGACTGATCCCGACGACGATAGTGGGTTCTTGAAACTGGTTTTCCCTGGAGGTCACTCAATCGAGGTCCATGGCTTTGCTTATCTTGATGTCATGGCGAAAGATGCTGCAGAGATAGAAGTTGGAACTACGCCAGATGATTTGGGTATTCCTGCGCGAAAACTAAGTCCGGTTCAGTTACGTACAGCAGACTTGGTACGGCACCTACGCGGCAAGCATAATTTGGAGAACTAATGCCATTTGGCCCAACCTACTGCGAGTAGGAGGTTTGTCTCTAGGTAGAGGGGTGGCCCAAGAGAATTTTGATCGATTCACGCTGCAAAGGTACCTTGATAGCAGCAGCCGACACCACAACGAGGAACACCGCTATGGAACTATGTGATTTACTGATGACTGCTACTTGGTAAACAGCAGTCATTCATGTTGCGAGCTCGACAGGCGGCAACCGCTGCAAAGTGGAAGTAGCAACCACAGCCTGTTTTAGGTTGAGAGTCTCCGATCGTATTACTGCGATTGCATAATTAGGAGCGGCCTTGAAGCCGTTGCAGCAGGCACAAATCATGCTCACAGGAGGTGAACGACACGGAAAAGGTGCATATTCTTGGCTTTTCCAACCGATGAGTTATCTATATCAAGTGAAGAAGCAGTTTCACTTGTCAGATGAGCTTGAGCTTGCGGGCAAGCTCAACAATTTTGAGCACGTCGGTTGCTGAGTTGATACCGACCCATTCAACCCAACTGCGTATGGGGCCGCCAAGCTTGCTTTCCTCATAGGCCATGTCGATCACTTCTTTACTTCGTGCTGAGCTAAAACCTATCGAGTGAGTGCAATAACTCTCAACCTCCCATGAGGTGAAGATCCTGTATGCGTTGGCCGCACTCAATGGTGGGCTTATCCACTCGATGAGATCTACTTCATTTCGAGCATGTTCCAATGCCTGCGCCTGCTTTTGTGCTCTTTCGCGGTCCAACTCGTGTTTCAACACAGTCTGCCTGCGATGTACATCATTAAGAGTTCCTTCTGGCTCGGCCAAGTCGGGTAGCAAAACTGGGAGGATCACCCCTATGAGCGAGTCGTACTGGTTATGGCGGGCAAATTTGGACTCTCCTTTCTTGATGGACTCCCAAGCGTACCTTCTGGCTATGCCTAACTTCTGTTCTTGTGTAGCTGTGAGTTGGACGCCGAATCGCTTAATGGCACGTAGCACCAATGGAAAGAATGAGGGTTCTTTGTTGTAGAGATGAAAGACTTGGTCAACGAGCCTGTCTCGCTTCGGTGGGGGTAGCTTTGCCCCCCAAGCCAGCGACATAAGAAGCATCATGGTGCCGTCCAAGTTCCAAAAGAATCGGTCTCCGGCATTGTCGTACCCAGCTCTACGCATTTCCACAGCAAGCTCAGAGGGTACTACGAAGCATTCCTCAGTATTCCCGCGCTTGACTTCGGTTAGGTAATGCACGACGGCATCTTTGAAAATCTCAGGCAGAACTTCGACGGGAGCACTGCTTATCTTTAGCTTGTACTGTGCCTTCGCGCTGGCTATTTCCTGAAGCCGCCTTGCTTCTTGCGCTTGAATTTTGCGTTGATACTCTTGGTGTTTAACCCTTTCTATCTCAACCCTAGCATCATGCTCTTTGATCCGTGCACGTGCTGCATCTAGAGCTGAATCAATGTCTGGGTGATGCTTCCATACTTTTGAGCTGGGGTCGTTGAGTACTAGTTCGCGCAGTTTTTCAATAGAGAGCTGGCCATGCTCCTTGAAACGGGCCACATCGACCTCTAGGCAACGCAGACTCATGGCTTTGATGGTGCTGAGCTTTTGCGCGGAAATTCCGTGGGTGACAAATACTTCTATGGCCAGTGGATAGGTTTTGCTGTTCTCAACGATGTCGCAGTAGACATCTGGGACCATACCGGGCAAGGCATGTTCTAGCCGCACGTTCTGCAGCGTATGGTGCGCACCGGGAAGTCGCACCACTTCGTCGCGCATGAAATGATGTCCGTATGAAATGTGCTCTACAAAGTCTGGAGTGATGATGTATCCCGCTTGGGCAATGATGTGCTTGATAACTAAGTGCAGCAGGCTTTCTCTTGTGAGTTTGACATCGCCTCCTAGATCTATCGCTGCTTCATCAGAGATCCAGTCAAGCGCATCAATGGCATCGGCCTTGGCTTGCTCGAACGCCTTTTCCTTCAGTTCTTCATCTTCCCAGTGGCGCACCCAGCACGTGTACTGGTCACTGAGTACTACACGTGCGAGGATTTCTTCCATTGTCAGCCCTGCAATTTCGGGATCGTCGCATCTGACACTTATAACGCCATCGAAGTCTGGGTCACTGCTATCCGGATGGCTACTTTCAAGAACAACTAAGATCTCGCGACCGCTTTCCAGAGTAAGACTAGCACGCTGATGGTCAATCCACGCGCTACGGCGCACAAGCAGGCTTTGCTGCCGCCCGCGCACCTCGGATTCGTATACCTTTCCGGATACGCCTTCAAAGCGTTGGCTTGAAATCGGAGCTGGAACTTCAATGAGTCCAAACGTCGTAAAGAGCGTCAGCGTTGCGAGCTGTGATGCTTTCTGTAGGCAGGATGTTCGGGAATGGCCTGATGGGTGTCGAAAGAACTGACTCATGGTTCGTCCGGTCCGACTAGCACTCCACACGGGAGTACCAGGAACATTCAGGCGAGCGTTTACAGCTTGAAGTGGCTCTTGGCAACCTGGGCATGTGCATTCACATGCAGAGCCTGTTTTCTCCGGTGGGATGCTGAAGATGTGCGTTGCGATGCCATCGGGACCTAAGGCCCATCGCATCGGGCTATCTTTTTGCGCAACGTTCGCCCCCTTGCTGCCACAAAGGTCCTTGTCGTCCTCAATCATCCCCTTTGTCTCCTTTTTTCAGGAATTTTGGCAGCGTCTCAGGAAAAAAGTACATAGGACGTTGGTATATAGCCTTCAGTAGGCTAATGGAGGGACGCCGGGTTCAAGATGGTCGACTCAGGTCAGGCTTTATTCCAAGTTCTCACTGTCTATTAAGAGCGTCTGTCACACTGAATCGGCCCGCATTTCCTGGATAGTGCCCTTTCCTTACTTGACGCATGTGACGGCTCATTGGTGAAGAACAGTCCTTCGTGCTGCTTGGTTGATAGGTTGCAAACGCTGCAAAGCAAACAAAAAATGCTCGAAATAAACCACTTCTTAAAATCCATGTCCTTGGTTTTTTTGTCAAAAAATGCCTAGTATTTCATGTGCTTCTCAATTTTTGAGGGGTGCAGCACCGAGGCAATTTTTCGTCCAGTCACAGCGCTGACCATGCTCAGTATCTCCTGTGTGTTGCTGCTTTATTCAGTCAACCCAAGGAGAGACTTATGGCCGCAAAACCCTCATCCCCCAGTTCGAAAGCAGCTTCCGATACCCCGAATCATCCCAACAAGGCTGTTCCCCTCGCAACCACCCACGAAACACCTCCTGAATTCGTTCTCATCCTTGATCCTCGGGTGATTGACCCAGGCAGTGCCCCCAATCGCACAGCAGAGTCAATGGACGATGAAGCGATGGAAGCACTGTCGCTGAGCATCCTGCTGGGCAAAGGCAATCAGCAGCCCATCCATGTACGCAAGCTCCCTGATGTGCAAGGTAACTATCAATACGAGTTGATTGCAGGGGCACGAAGGCTGCATGCGTGTATGCGTCACACCTTGCCCGTGCGAGCTTTAGTAGTTGATGTTTCAGCCGAGCAAGCTCTGGTCGATCGCTTGATAGAAAACCATCTGCGTGAGGCACTCAGTCCTTGGGAGTTGGGGCAGCAACTTGCGCACATCAAAGCCCAAGCCAGTACAGAGCTGTCGATGCGCAAACTGGCCACTCTGATTGGCATCAATGCCTCCATGGTGCAAAAAGCCATGGACATAGCAGCCTTACCGATGGAAGTGGTGCACGCCTTCAATAGCCCTAAAGATATTCGTTACGCGGACTCCAAAGCACTCAAAGATCTGGTGGCAACAGCACCGGATACGGTGATCGAAGCTGCAGCACAGCTCCAAGGACAAGGCTTGCCTGCCAAGCAAGTGCTGGAACAATTAGCCCAAGCCGCCAGCAGCCACACGCCCCAAGATACAGGTGTTGAACCGTTCAACACCCCGCTGCAAGCGCCCCTCAAAGTCCAAGGCAAGGTGGTGGGCGAAATTAAGGCAGGTAAGTCTGGTCAGTTGGTGATCGCACTGCAAACAGCGATGTCACAGCCTCAGCAGCAGGCACTGGCGCAATGTGTGGAGCAATTTATTGCACGCAAAGTTTTGCGCATCAAGCCAGGTAAAGGCGAAGTTGCTGCAACTGAAGTGATATCAAGCACAACGCAAACGGTCAACGATAAAAGCGTCAAAACAGCGGCAAATGACAGCTTCGGTAATGAGGAGGCACAAGCATGAATGCCTCTTCTAAAAAATGCGCAGCCGATGGGTTATCGCACACGAAAACTGCCTTCGATGACGAAGGGAAGTCCACATTACCGAAGCCCAGCGAAGCTGGATCAACCACCTCATTTTCGGAAGGCTCGGTAATGTTGGACGGTCCCCCCGCGTCAGAGGGGGGAGCGCGCAGCGCAGTCCAGCCCCATCAGGGCACAAAAACCTCTTTTGCAGCAGGAGACGTGACAAATTCTCCGACCGCCGTGCGGGAGGTGAATTTGGGCGCGGCTTGTGCGAGCCCTGATGCTCAGCATCATAAAAGCGCTGAAATCACAGATGCGCAGCAGATGACTTCGTCATCGAGACCATCGCTGTGCGATGCGGTATCCGCAAACGATGCGGTCTTTGTGCTCGAAGAAGACACGGCTGCGAAACAACGACGCATCTTGGCTCGAATCGAAGCATTGCCCGTTGCAGTGCGCCCTTTGCTGAAGACTTTGCACGAGTTGGTGCAAAAGCAAAAGGCGGACATGGCAGTTTCACCTCAGCTTGTGCAAAAGCCAGTCAGCCTGTCATCCATGTTCAGTGCGCAAGAAGTCCAAGAGTGGCTGGCTGAGGGCAGGCAGTTATTAGACGGCCTCCAAGCCCAGCGCAGCCATCGCAAAGACACGCAACCCTCTGCAAAAACCATTGCTGCATACCAAAAAGATTGCCATTTTTTAGATGATGTTAGATGTCACTTCTTCGAGGAGACGCATTGGGCTTGGTATGAAGTTTTGATGCAGTTTGTCCAGCGCAAGTCCACGTTTTATACATACAGAGCTGCTTTGTCATGGCGTGCAGCGCTAGAGTTAGAAGGACTACTCAATGCATATGAATCCTTGCAGGCCAACGTGGGTGCAGATGCCTCCTTAGCGCTTTTTCCAAAAATTAAAGTGGCTGTGCATGAGTTGGCATCGTTGCGCAAACTGACGTATGAGTTTTGCAGCGGTCAGGTGAACTTGGAACCTAAACCCAAGCGAAGCAAACGGGAGGACTTGGCACACCTCGACGATTACTGGCCCACGCGCTTCATTGAAGAGTGCGTCACTTCAACAACCTATCGCAATGCATGTGTGCTACTGCGATTTTGCGGCATGCGGCCTGAAGAGCTGAACAAAGGTGTGCAGGTAATTCGGCGCAAAGATGTTGTCGAGGTGGAAATCCGAGGTGCAAAAGTCACACCCAAATCAGGGCAACCTTGGAGACGCTTTGCCTTAAATGTTAAGGACTTGCCTGATTGGTTTGTGGATGGTTTGAAACTTGATGTAGCTACCATCGTGCAAGCTCATCCAGATAACTTTCGCAGTTACCTCAATGGATTGACCTCAAGAGTGTTGAAAGGCGCAAAGCGCCCAGATGGCAGTGCAATTTGTCTCAGTGCTTACTTGTTCAGGCACCAGCTTGCAACGGATCTGCGCTCCAAAAAATGGACATCTACAGATATAGCCAAAGTATTGGGTGAAATCACGGCTGACACTGTCCGGCATTACGGGCTTCGGTGGCCTGGCTCAAAAAGGCCCAAATTTACAGTCGCACTGCAAAAAGCGTTTTTGCAAACGGCGCGACCTGTGCGCCCAGCCAGCAGGGCTGGTATCGAGCAAGCACAAGCATCTAAAAAAGGGAAAGCGCAATCCAGTCGTAAGGATAAAGCCAGTAGGCAACCGTAGTCGACGATAGCGAGGGGCGTGGCTTAGCAACTTTGCGTGTGCAGGCGCTTACGCGCAACATCCATAAAGGATGGGGACATGACCAAGTTACGAGGAACTCCTTGTACGGAAAGCACTGATCTAGCAGTGATCTGTGTATGGAGCCTCAGCAGTCTTCCAACTGCCGAGCCAATTCAGCCAAAGATATGCCAAGAGCCTGGCACCAGCGCATGGTTTCGATGATGTCTAAGCGGCGTTCCCCACGTTCGCACTTGCTCACAAACACCTGCGTTACTTCCAACTTCTGCGCAAGTTGCACTTGGGTGATGTTGCGTTCTATCCGTGCAGCTTTGATCAAAGTGAGAAACGACGTGTACTGCGCCGAATGAATCGATTTGTCCATATACAGGGTCTTGAAAACCCGCGATGGTGCAAACCAAATTGGAATAGTCAAAAATAGACTATTCTAAAAAGGAATAAATCGATATGAACTCATCACTTCTACATGCTGAAACTAGATGGAGCATTCAAGTGCACCGTCATGGAGTGCCGCTATGACGACTCTGTTTGTGACCCATCAGAAAGAGGATTTGCATCCCACGGAAACTCAATACGCTCATCGCTATTGGACCGGAGCCAGGTTGACTGCGGAGCATTTTTTCTTGGTTCAAGGCACCAACAAAAAAGGAGAGTTCGAGCGCTGCATGTTCAGTGATCCAGCCAGGATGGTGAAGAGACTGAGAGATCTCTCCCATCACGCCATTGCACAAGCCACTGTGGTGCATTGGCCGCAAGGCCAGACCCAGTGGAGTGCAGAAAGCATTCGATACGTGCTTAGCAATCCTGCGCATACGCATTTCAAAGTGAAAACAGTGAACAGGATGCTTAATTTCAAAAGTGATTTGGCCAAAGCCGAAGATCAAGCGGGTCCGTTTTGGCTGGTCTACAGCGATGGTCAGGAGACGGAGCCGAAATAGGTCAATTAATTGCTATCCGCCTGCAAAGTTGCATACGAGGGAGGGCCGCGTAGCGCCGCGCCCTCCCTACGGATTACCCACCCAACGCGCAATTTGCATGCACGCGCAAGGCGTACATGCAAAGGGCGGAACTTCTCTTCGAAAGATGCGAAGCATGAAACTGGGGAGGAGCGGGAGATGGAGCAAAGAACTGTGTTGGTGGTTCGGATATCCATAACAGCCAGTTGCGACAAATACTGTGTTTGTATACAGTAATGACATGTTTGCACTCATCGATGGCAATAATTTTTATGTCTCTTGCGAGCGGGCCTTTAACCCGCGCTTGCAGGGCGTGCCTGTCATCGTCTTGTCGAACAACGACGGGTGTGCGATAGCGCGCAGTGAAGAGGCCAAAGCGCTGGGTATCAAGATGGGCCAGCCATACTTTCAGATCAAGCATCTGGAACAGTCTGCCGGATTAGTCAGTCTGTCTGCTAACTTCACCTTGTATGGCGATATCAGCAGCCGAATGATGCGGCTGGCTGCAAGCATGGGGCCTGAGCAAGAGGTCTACTCGATCGACGAGAGTTTTATAGAGGGGCTTCATGGTGTGCCAGAGCTCACTCGCAGAGCTTGGGTGATACGTGCACGCATCCAGCGCTCACTGGGCATTCCTTGCTGCATCGGCATTGCACCAACCAAGACGCTGGCCAAACTGTGCAATCACATCGCCAAAGATGCTGAACGCAAGCCCGGTACCTACCCCGCAGAGTTGATGCGTGTGTGCAATTGGCAAGAAGTCTCGACTGCGCAAAAGGAACAATTGCTCAAAGCAACACCTGCTGGTGATGTATGGGGCATTGGCAAGCGCATAGCCAAACAGCTTGCACAAGCTGGCATCCACACAGCTTGGGATGTGGCTTGTATGCCAGCGGCATTAGCAAAAAAACGCTGGAGCGTGACGCTAGAAAAAACTGTGTTGGAACTGCAAGGCATCAGTTGTATTGACCTTGAAACTGCACCTGCGCCTAAACAACAAATAGCTTGCACACGCAGCTTTGGCAATCCAGTGACCGAATTTGACCCCCTGCTTGAGGCCATCAGCGAATTTGCCACCCGTGCTGCAGAAAAGGCGCGGCGTGATGGTTTGGTCGCAGGGCAACTCTTGGTGTTTGCCTATACATCACCCTTTAGCAAACAAGAACCTTGGACAGGCAGTGCTACGGTTCCATTCACTACTCCTACTTCTGATACGGCGGTGCTGGTCAATGCGGCCCTACAAGGCATGCAGCGCGTCTATGAATCGGGCTTCAGATTATCCAAAGCGGGTGTCATCTTGATGGATCTGCACAGTGCGCATGCACAGCAACAGACATCTCTATTTAAAGCATCTGAAGAGCACACTGCAGAGCGAAAAAGGCTGATGCAAGCCCTCGATACTGTGAATCAAAGATTTGGCCGTGGGACCCTCAAATTGGCTTCCAGCGGATTCGAAGACAGTCCCAATGCAAGTTGGCGCATGAAGCAGGACAAGCGCTCGCCGCACTACACCACATGTTGGGAAGACATCCCGATAGCGTACGCAAAGTAGCCATGAATCACTTAAACACCCACACCACCTGCCGAGTGCTGGATATCAGCATTGGCAGCATGGATCTCAAACTGCTCCCAACCTCCGTGCAAGGTGGCTTCCCAAGCCCTGCGGAAGATTTTGCTTTTACGCCAGTGAATCTGGCTACGCGCATTGCACCCCGACCAACTTCCACATTTGTGATGCGCGTGTGCGGCGACAGTATGAAAGATGTAGGTATACCAGATGGCTGCCTGATCCCAGTAGATCGTTCTGTTCAACCCAAGCACGGAGATGTGGTGGTGGCAGCGATTGATGGGGAGTTCACCGTCAAGCAACTGTGCATTAAAGATGGGCAGTACGCACTCAAACCTGCCAATGACAACTACCCGACCTTTGAGCTCAAAGAAGGGCAGACATTGGAAGTTTGGGGTGTCGTGATGGCAGCAGTGACAGAGCTACATCGACCATAAACACTACAACTCACGAGGAGCCAATAGATGCTGCAAGCCCATCAAACACGTGTCTTGTTCCTGGACTTTGATGGCGTGCTGCACGTGCCCAAAGCCATAGCCGGTGCGAAGCCACCGCTTACACCTGCAGAAATTCGAGCGGGTTGGCCGAAGACTTTCGAACATCTGCCAGTGCTGGAGCGCATGCTGTCAGAGCATGACAACGTGTGTGTCGTAGTTTCCAGCTCGTGGCGGCTCTATATCAAAGAGCCGGAGTTGGCTGAACTATTGGCAAGCATTGGCTCCCACTTTGCCGGTGCAGTGCGGCATGGAGCACGTGATGAGGCAATCAGGGCCTATGTCATCGAGCACTCCATAGAAGACTTTGTCATCCTGGACGATGTCATAAAATTTTTTCCTGGCGACTGGCCTCAATTGATCTTGTGCAATTCAGCCCTAGGCTTATCTGATCCTGTTGTGCAGAAAAAGCTTCAAGGCTGGCTGCAGCAAGGCTGAGGAAATCAAATTCCTCCATAAAAAACGGCCTGCACATGCAAGCCGTTGGTTCTGTGTTCAACGGTAGGTTCAGGCACCCAACTGATGAATCAAGCTTTCAATCCGCGACGCCTTCCAGCGTGCAGATTTACCGATCTTGATGGGTTTGGGCAAATCGCCCGCGCGAATCGCCGCATACACAGCAGACCGACTCAATTTCAAGATGGCTTGAACATCCGCCACTTTGAGCAAGTGGTCTGTGGGTTGAAAGTTTTTGTTATCCATGAGGAAACCTCTATCAAGAAAATTTGTTGTGGGACCTAGCGGTAAGTGCTTGGCCGGGCGCAACCAATCTGTCGCCTTGATGAGGAATTATTCGCACATTTCGTCAAAAAAATCATGGAAGTGGAGCGTAAGGAAAAAAATCTTCATTTCTTGTACATAAGCGCACACATCTGCACTTTTATGTGCCTGACGTGGGGTTTTAGACATTAGAGACCTAACAGATCTTCAAAAATTCAGTGACCTGATGCCCCCAAAGTTGCCCAATCCACTGAATTGAACTGCAAGCCCTGCTTGGTTCATCGCAGACAATTTAGCTTCCCCAAATTTCTGTCCTTCAGCTTCGTGCAACCTTCACCCATCTTTGGTTTCATCCTGACCCGCAATTGGAGAGATACCAGCGCAGGTACAGAAATCGAATATTGGTTGGCTACGGAGAACGGGCCACTGAAGGTGGTGTTGACCCAGCAGACTTCGGTGGCGTTTGTCGAGGCACAGCACAAGGCCGCTCTACAGGCGCAGCTTCTTGGTGCATCTGGCGTGTACTTGCGGGATCTGGATCTCAAGAGTTTCCAGAATCAGCCCGTCGTTGGCGTCTATGCCCAGCAGTTTCGACAATTGGGAAAACTTGCGCGTTCACTGCAGACACAAGGCCTCAGGCTGCTTGAAGCAGATATTCGCCCCCATGAACGCTATTTGATGGAGCGCTTCATCACCGCTGGTGTGGAAGTCCATGGAGGGCAGCTAGACAGCTATGTTTGCAAGGACTGCAAACTGCTACCAGCGCCAAGCTTCAGGCCGAAGCTGAAGGTCGTCTCTCTCGATATTGAAACCAGTCAGCACTCCGAGCTTTACTCCATTGCCTTAGATGGATTGGGTGAGCGCGTAGTGTTCATGCTAGGTGTCGCTGCTGAGAATGAGCTTGGGCCTACAGACTTTGCACTGCGATACTTTGCCACTCGCAAAGCCATGATTGAAGCGCTCAACGACTGGTTTGAGTTGCATGACCCAGACGTCATCATTGGCTGGAACGTAGTGCAGTTTGACCTGCGAGTGCTGCAAAAGAATGCCGATGCAGCCAAGGTGCCACTGCTGCTGGGGCGGGAGCGCCAACCCATGGCTTGGCGAGCACATCCCGGCAAGCAAGAGTACCTGTTTGCACCCATGCCAGGACGTGTGGCCGTCGACGGCATTGAAGCGCTGCGAGCTGCCATGTGGAGCTTTCCATCATTCAGTTTGGAAAACGTGGCCCAGCAAATGCTGGCCGAAGGCAAAGAAATTGGCTCCGAGTACGACAAGATGGCTGAGATCGAGCGTCGCTATCAAGAAGACAAGCCGGCATTAGCTGCTTACAACATCAAAGACTGCGAATTGGTGCTGCGCATCTTTGACAAGGCCAAGCTGCTGTCATTTGCGATGGAGCGTGCACACACCACGGGGCTTCAGCTTGATAATTTTGGTGGCTCGATTGCAGCGTTTAGCCACCACTATCTGCCTCGCATGCACCGGCTGGGGTATGTGGCACCGAACGTAGGGGATGTACAAGGTAAGTCCTCACCCGGCGGGTATGTCATGGACTCCAAGCCAGGCTTTTACGACTCCGTTCTAGTCCTTGATTACAAAAGCTTGTACCCCTCCATCATCCGAACCTTCTTGGTCGATCCGGTAGGTTTGGTTGAAGGAACCTACAACGACTCTCCAAATCCCATTAAGGGTCCACTGGACACCTTGTTTTCTAGGGACAAGCATTGCTTGCCCAGAATCGTCACGTCACTGTGGCAAGCACGTGATGAAGCCAAACGCAACAAGAATGAGCCACTGTCACAAGCCCTGAAGCTGGTGATGAACTCGTTTGCGGGTGTGCTGGGGGCATTCGAATGCAGGTTTTTTAATCCCAAGCTGATTTCTGCCATTACCTTGCGCGGGCATGCCATGGTCAAGGCCACCCGTGACTTTGTGGAGGCACGAGGGTATGAAGCCATTTATGGCGACACTGACTCCATTTTTATCTGGCTTAAAACTCGACATACGAACGAGCAGGCCCATGCAGTTGCTGCGGAGTTGGTCAGAGATATCAATGCTTGGTGGGCCAAAACCTTGAAGGATGAACAAGGCTTGGACAGCCATCTAGAAATTGAATTCGACACCCACTTCAAGAAGTTCTTCATGCCCACCATCCGCGGATCGGATGTTGGCAGTAAAAAGCGCTATGCAGGGCTAAGTGTGGATGCTGATGGCAAGGAAGCCATGGTTTTTAGAGGGCTTGAGATGGCACGCAGCGACTGGACATTGTTGGCGCGTCAGTTCCAGGATGGCCTGCTCTCACGGGTCTTCAAAGGCGAGCCATACAAAGCGTTTGTGGCTGAGTACGTGCAAGCCACCTTGGCGGGTCACAAAAATGATGAACTCATCTACCGCAAGCGCCTAAGGCACCACTTGGATGAGTACGTCAAGAATGTGCCCCCCCAAGTCAGAGCTGCGCGCATTGCAGATGAATACAACCGGCGTATGCAGCGGCCCACGCAGTATCAAAACGGGGGCTGGATTCAGTACGTCATGACCCGGAATGGACCAGAGCCACTGGAGGTGCAAACCTCAGCCATTGACTACGAGCACTATCTCAGTAAGCAGCTCCAGCCCATTGCAGATGCAATCCTGATTCCATTAGGGGAGAGCTTTAGCAAGCTGATTTCTCCGCAGAAGCATCTTTTTTAGATGCCCACAGACCTCGAGACGTAGTGCAGCATGAGTGTTATCAACGACGGCTATGCAGCGGCTGCTGTCATTCAGCTCCCGGCAATTGATGGGCAGCTTGTGCCACCATAACCAGACGGGCAACGACATCGCAATCCCCTGCACGAATGGATTCTTTAACCTGCAGTGCGCTATCGATCCTTCTCGTCCGGTACTTCAGAGACAGAGTCGTTGCCCCCAGCCGTGGCCAAGTCGAGACGAAGTGTCTTCTCGTCACATCCGAGGGCCTTGGCGGCTGCAGCCCAGGTTCCGTGCCGCTCTTTAGCCCACTTGGCGAGTCGATCGCGAAACCAGCGGATCCGCGCCGCACGGGTTCCTTCCCCGAGTTCGCTGATCTCGGGTTTGTTAGTTGTGGTGAATCGCAACCATTCGTTGATTGCGCTAGCGATGTCCACGCTCTGGTCCGGCACCGACCACCAAGCAATGCACAACACCGCCAGGCGCTGGAGGTCTCGGAGGTTGCCCATCAGCGCGCTGTGTTGAAGCGCAGCATCGATTTCGGGTGTCCATGGCGGATCGGCAGGAAGGTCCTCGCGTTGCCGGCACTCTCGCCAAACCCGGTTCCAATCGTCTTTGCGATCATCTCGGCACTCCCGCAGCGGTGGGACCGTGACGGACAGGTGGCTGAGCCGGTCGAAAAGGTCCGCGTCGAGGCGCTCCCGCAGTTCGGCCATGGGTAGGTTGGATGCGCAGACCAGCTCGACATCGGCAGTTTCCTCGCGATCGCTGCCAAGCGGTCTGTAGCGACGCTGGCAATCCTGGAACACGCGAACGAGTTTGCGCTGCACGGGTTTGGGGAGGTCCTGCACTTCGTCCAGGAACAGAATCCCGCCATCCGCTTCTTTCACGAGACCAGGCCGATCGCCTGCCGCACCTGTGAAGGCACCTTTGCGGTGGCCAAAGAGCAAGCTCTCTGCGAGTGCCGAGTCCAGCCCGCCGCATGGGACGGTGACAACGCGCTTTCGACCTTTGAGGGTTGCGATGTACGTCTCGACCAGGCGGGTCTTGCCGGTGCCCCGTTCGCCGAGGATCAGCAAGGGCGCGCCGAGAACGCGTGCATACCGAGCGAGGTGATCCAAGGCCTGGCGACGGGCGGCAGAGCGGGCTTGCGCCTCGTAGACTGCCAGCTGGGGCTGGAGCCGAGCCACGCGCTGTATCTCAGCGAGGTACGTCGTGATCGAGAAGTCGACTGGGTCGATGCGGACTCGGCCCGTCTCGCGACTCACCTGCGACGACCACAGATGCGTGCCTTCGGGGAACGCTCCTCCTGCATGAAGCATGAGCCATACGCTGTGCATCGCCGGCGTACCCGGCGACACGTTGATGTGCAGGCTATCCCGAAGATCACGCAGCCGCGGAAGCACCCTATCGCGCACCTGCTCGTAGATCGCTGCGTGGCGAGTTGGATCATCGAGCAGGATGTGGATGGGGTCGACCGCAGCATATCCAATCGTTGCTGGAATATCAGGAGTTCGCTGTGCCTGAACGAGGTAGAGCACGCGATCGATGTCGATACGCCGGTTCTGAAGCGCCTTGATGGCGCGGTCCAGCACCTCGATGCCCGCGCGCTCGGCGTGCCAGCAGAGCAGAGTTCCCGTGCGCCGGTCCATCAGTCCACCCCTTCGGCGACCACGATGGTGGCGGCATCGACCTCACGCATCACCACGCGTGCCTGGTCCAGCTCGTCGACAGATCGAACGGCGACCACCAGGCGACCGCGCGGTTCGCGGAACACGGCCGGCTGATAGCCAGTAACGGACTGATCCTTCTCTGCGGTCGGCCGCATCTTCTCCTTGGCCTTGGCGGCCAACTTCGGCGCAGTCACCAGCCAAGCGCAACGCAGCTCGTGGGCAAGTGTCGGCAGCGATGCTGTTTCGGCCGGAAGCCGGGGCCGGCGAGCCTCGATCACAGCGGCAGATTCGGCCGTGACCGTACCGAGATCCACGTCAACCGAAGTGACGATCTCAGCGTCGACGATCTGCTCCTGTTTCCAAAGCTTCACCTTGCCGAGGAGAGCACCGAGGAGTGGCTTAGGTTCGAGGCACCACGGCGCAGCGGCACACCAGCCTTCGAGCCGCTCCAACATTTCGTGCGAGCGCCCATCGGACAGTCGCAGGCCCAGCTCGAAGCCATGGTCCAGTCCATCGCTCTGCAAGTTCGCCGACATCAACAGCGACTGCCCCGATTCGATCCAGATCGCCTTGGCGTGCAACCAGCGAAACCCGAGAACGGTGGCGCCAGCCTTGGCCAACGCCAAGAGTGCAGGCATCGACGAGGGACGGACTCGCGCCAACACGGTGACGTGCAGGCCTTCACGGGCTCGGACACAGAGCCGTTTGACGACGGCGTGATCTTCGTCCCAGCCGAAGCTGCTGACCACGATGCGCGACCTGGCCCCATCGATGAGTCGCAGTGCCTCCTCTTGAATAGCGCTGGCTTTCACAGTGGTCGCCACAATCGATTTGCCGGGGTCAGGGTGGGGCACTTTTCCGAGGGGGCGCGTCGCCTTGAAACGGTCCTTCGGATCGATCAGCTCGTGCTCCGCAGCCTCCCACATCGCCCATTTCAGGTAGCCGGTGACCTCGGACACCTCCGAAGCGGTGAGGTTGACGGCCAGTTCCTCGTTCCGTTCGAGCGCTTCGGTGGTGAGATTCGCTGTGAGCAACAAGCCCGCCGGGCGAGTTTCCGGATCAACCACGACGACCTTCGCGTGGAAGTGTGGTGCAGAGCGGAATAGTGCATGCCCACCCAGGCGGGTGAGCATCGCTTTGTGCTGGTCGAGGACGCGCTTGTCGAATTCGCCTTCGCCCTCCTCGCGCCCGAGTCGCGCCTCGGATGCCAGCAGCACATAGACGCGAACTCCGCGCTTTCCCGCATCCATAATCGCGTCCTCGACACCCTTGTCGGCCAGCAGGAAGCTGGACATCACCGCTTTCTCGCGAGCCTGGGAAAGCAACGCGACAACGGCGTTCGCCATCTCCCGGCTCCGGCCAGACTCAAACACGGCCTGTCCTCGTTCGCTGCGCGCGTTGGCGACAGAAGGCATGGACACCCACGCCGGTGGCAACTCACGTTTTCGCTGGTCGATGGTCTCGACGAATCGCTTCTGCCAAGTGGCGTTTTTCTTTATCGTCATCACAGGCTCCAATCCTCGGCAGCAACCAAGTGCCATGTACTCGGTGTCGGTCTGTCCGTGCGGTCACGCCAGGCCGACTCTGCAAGCTCATGCCTGGTCGGCGTGGGTGGGTCAAACTCAGCGAACGGCTTGACCGCATCCGCTTTCCAGGCGCCGAAGTGATCGGTGACTGCGTAGTCCTGAATGCGCTCTCGAAGCCGCCACTCCGCCCAGCGCGTGGCGTCCTGGGCAGAGCGTGCTCGCAACGCGATCCCCTCTACCGTCGTTGCGTCGAAACTTCCAAGTGACTCGATGTCAGGGCGTTTGAAGTAGACACCTCGGACGAGAGACTCGCGTTCGCCGGCAATAGTCTCGTCGAAGCCGACCCTCAGCGCATCGACTGCGCCGTCCCATTGCGACCACAGCCCCTCGGCCTGGATCAGTTGCATCCAGACTGCGTCGGCAGCCATCTCCGGCGCGCCAACGACAGCATTCACGGGCATGCCACCCAAGGTTCCGCCGATCCTCATGCGAGCGCCAGTGACATCCCACGTCGCCCGAAGCGTCGTCTCAGCGTCGGCCACCTCCCCCTCATGCTCGAGCTGGTCGACACGAAGTGATGTGCTTCCGACCAACGGTGTCGTGATAACGCCTTCCGCGTCTCGCACCCACCGCGGCAGCTTCTCGAAGCGACGCTTTGGAGCCTTGTCGCGCCCCTCGCCCCAAACTTCGTCATAAGCAGTCGACTCTCGCCATGGCTCAACGCGAAGGATGACGGCGCTGAGCAGCGGATCTTTGCTGACCCACACAGTCCAAGTTCCGTGCTCAGGGACGAAGATCTGCTTCGTTTCCAGCGCCGCGCTCCCGGACTCGGTCAGGCGGTACTGGCGGTTCTCCTGCACGAGAAGCCCATACCGCTCTGCGATCTGCAGCAGCCGCTGGGCGATGACCTGGCGTGAGCCGGACTCGAAGAGCAGATGCTCAGCTATGTCCCTTGCATCGGTCTGTCCGCGCTCGCGGGCTCGCAGTAGGGTGGGGAGCAGCTCGTTGCGCTTTGCCGCTTTCGCGACCTGGCCAATCACGCGCCAACACTCAACTCGGATCTCCCTGGTCAAGCGGATGGCGCCAGCAGCGCCGGTGGATGTTGGCTGGGTTGATTGAGCTGCACGTTTCTCCGGAGCAGCCGTGGCAGGTGCTGTTTTCAATAGCTTGCCGAGATCAGCAAGGCCGTTAGCTCGCATGAGTTCCTCCCTTTTTTTTGATCTGTGCTTCCCAAACTTCTTGTTCGGCGAACACGCCCAGCATGGAAGGCTGGGCTCTCTTCATGGCGTGACGATCTCCGACGACGATGCGCTGATACCGCGCCCGGGTGAGTGCGACATTCAGCCGGTTCGGGCTTTCAAGAAAGCTCGTTGGGCGGGCGCTCGCAAAGGAGAGGATCACCAAGTCGGCCTCGTGGCCCTGGAAGCGATCCACGGTGCAAAGTTCAATGGTCAGATGCGGCTTGGCCTTCGGTCCTCTCGTGAAATGCCGCATGCCGCTCGCTTGTCGGGTCCAGCGCCGAAGGTGACTGCGGATCTCGCGCTCCTGACCTCGGTAAAAGGTCAGCACTGCGGCCTCCCATGGCCGCCCATCGCGCCGAGGGTTATTGGCTGCCCAGGCGTCAAACGCCTGCAGTTCATCAATGACCGCGCCCGCCTCGGCGGGGTTAATGTTGAAGCGGCTGTTGAAACTGCCCCGAACGTCGAGCCAGACAGCCCTGTGCGCGTGGCGACGAAAGCTCCAGGTACGCTCGTCCGCCATCTGCTCCGGTGTGAAGAGAGCCTCGCCCTCGTAGATGCTCTCGTGCGGGAATGCCGCAATCTCCGGATGCATGCGGTGCTGCGTACTGAGCAGCACATGGCGCACTCGGAGCGCTGACGCCGGCAACCCGTCTGAGAGCGCAGTCGGCCTCGTCGCCTGCGGGTCACGCTCAAAACCTTGGCGAAGCGACTCGAGGATGGAGGGCAGTGCGACCCTGCGGACACGATCAATCTCGGCCCAAATCGCCTCCGGTTTGACGCTGGTCTCGGCTGCTGGCAGCAGCGCTTCTATCTGCTTGCGTAGCCGCTGACTCGTCGAACGGGTTTGGGGCACACCTGGCTCGGCCTCTTGTACGAAGCGCTGCTCGTAGAGACGGGCGATGCGCCAGGCGACCTCGGCGGCCCACTCTGGCTGCTCTTCGCGACCACGCCCTGAGATTCGCAACCATGCATCAGCCCTGCGTCGGATGGCGTCCAGGCCATCGCCGGCGTGCCGTACCGTGGCGACATCGAGCGGTAGTTCCTCTATTCGGCGCTCGAGATGGTTGACTGCTCCGGCGACCACGGCAGCGCTCCACATCGCGTCATCGTTGCTGGCGTCCGCGAGCACAACACCACGAGCGGCGGCCTGCGCGGAATACACCTCCATCGCCTTCGCTTCATCGATGGATACGACAGCCACTCGCCGCCTCCGTGGGTCATCTTGGCTCGCCATGAAGACATCAATGCAGGCATTCCTGGTGTCCTCGTCGCCGAGGCATGCCTCAACGTTGACGGACATCGCGGCATCGTCGACGTAGGGCGACAGCTGCTTCGGGTCCCCGACGACCACCCACCGCTTCGCGAGCAGCGCAGGAACCAAGAACTCCTGAAACGTCGTCTTGGACGCCTCGTCGACGATCAAGACATCGAAGTTCACGGCCGCGTGCCCGCTCGCCTTGATGTCGGGGTGTTGCAGGATGCCGATGGTCGTCCCACAAACCAGATTGGCAGCGTCGAGCACCATGCGTTCGATGGCGGTCGCCCCATTTCTGAGCTCCTCCAACAGAGCTTGTTGGGACTCGCTCAGGCCTCGGCGGCCGTCGAGGTGCCTAAGCAGACGCTCGCGTTCGGTTTTCACGAAGCGCTCGAGCTGCCAGGGGCCGGCTTTCTCGGAGACATTTCTTCGCTCACCGATTCGGACCGGGATGACCCAATCACGGTGCGGGTTGCGCTCATTCATCAGCCGCTCGAGCACGTTGTCGACGGCGACGTGGGTGGATGCGCAAAGCATCGCACGCTTGCCCTGCCTGGCCAGCTGCAGCACCAACTCGCAGATGGCTGTGGTCTTGCCTGAGCCTGGTGGTCCCTCTAAAAGCACGAAGTCAGGCGTTGCCAGGGCGATTTCGACGAAGCGACGTTGCTCATCTGTGCCTGGCCGCGTCTCATCGGTCAGCACCATCCAGCCGCCGTCCTCAATCCCGGCGGGCTCGAAGGAAGGCCACCGTGCATGCTCCGCGGATTCCGTCAGGCGCAGCAGCGGCCGATGCGCCGGCGAGGGCGCGTTCTGGAGCGCCTGCAGTGCCTGAATCTGCCGCAGCAAGGTGAGTGTGTTCGGTCGCAAGAGCAGCTCTTCGCCCTTGGGGCGGCGATCGACCAGGAGCTGGGAGGTCTCGGGGTCCCGATCGAGCACCAGAAGCCTGCGGTCATCAGCAAATTTCTTGCGGCCGTTGCTACGGCGGTCAGCCGAGGCATCCGGGTCGTCGGCGATCCGCTCGAACACGTCACGGACGTTTTCGTCCATGAACGCACGGAACGTGGACTCCGGCTCGTTTGGGCGGTCTCTAGGCTCCTCAAGCTGGATCCAGAAGCCACGCGGGCTGCCGGCCTGATCACCCTCAGGCGGTGCTCCGGGCTTCCACGCGAGCCGCTTCACGGCGGCGTCGCTCTCCATGTAGTCCTTCGTGCGCCGAAGGAAGTCATGGAACGTCTTCAGGCCGAAGAAGACGCTCTTGAGGAGGATGTCCGGTCGAGCGACATCCAGGTTGTTGTAGTGAAGTAATGCCATTGAACCTCTCATGCCGATTTGCGACCAAAGTGGCCGCCATCAACATTTGCAAGAGTCGCGCCAGCCTGCCACGACGACCTAACTGCCTATCAATAATACGGTTCTTCGTCTATCGTTATTTGGCACTAGGGTGTTTTCACCCGTCAACTGGTGAATACGCCCGCAGAAATAAGAAGTGCTGGATTGGTGGGGCAAACTCATTGCGGTGAAGCAGCGATCGCTTGGGCGCCTCTACTAACGGCTCTACCCCGAACGAAGCACTCGAAAACATCAGTGTGTAGCTGTGCAGCGACCGCCGCTGCTTAGCAGACACGGTAGACGCCGCTCGAACCGAGAGTAAGGGAACTGCAGCTGAGCGAGGTGCAGCCTTCGCGCGACATGACGACATGTGAATGTCCGCTGTGTGTTGCAGCAGTCGTTCAGGTGCTGCAGCTTCAGTGACTGAGATCAGCCTTGAGCTGCCTTTCGCCACTTCCTTGGTTTGCATTCAGCTCTCCAAATCCGGATTTGCCATAATAAGTTACAGGTTGTTGATGCGCGCTGAGACACGCGCTTGATAAGAAAAGCGTCAGCTCATTGGCTCTGCCACCACCCTAAACAGGCTGGACCAGCAAGCGCCGGCGTAACGGCATAGGAGCTGCAGGCTGTGGCATTGGTGTTGTTGCCCTAAACGACTTAAACGGTATGCTCTATTTGAAATGCACAGCCGATGTGCAAAAAGCAATCGGTCTGCACAAAGACCAACTCTCGCCTACTGAGTCATCAGATGCCCCGCTGGGACATTGGATGGTCAACCGTTTTATGGTTGGGCGCAGGAAGGCATATGTCTTCATGAGCGAATCCACATTGCTGTCTTTTATTTTGCTCAGTGGCAAGGTGCCGATGACACCACAGCGTTTGCCAGATATGCTGATTGGCGGCTTGGTGCAACTGCTGCAGATGCGGGACTTGCCCGGTGATGCGATTGCACGTGCGATTGATCCGTACATTGAATTTCGTTACGCCAAAAATGACAACCGAGCAGCCATGGGTTGCATGAACGATATGGTGTGGCGCTATCAGTCCATGATTGATTACATGGGCGGGCTTGAACACTGTGACCTGACTGAGATCATCTTCAAGATGAACAAAACGCCGCAACGAACCATTGGCTGGGCGAATTCTTGGGATGTGGCTGAAAGCAAGTTGCGTACTTTGTCATAGCCAGGGCTCGTCGCTTGAGCAGCATGAAAGGGACCAAGAAGCAAATTTCTTGTTTACCCCTCAGCCCAGAAAAGACAAAAGGACTTAGCCGATCTCTCAGCTAAGTCCTTGAATCATTTGGTCGGAGCGGCGGGATTCGAACTCGCGACCCTCTGCTCCCAAAGCAGATGCGCTACCAGGCTGCGCCACGCTCCGAAAGCTGTGAATTCTAACACTCTTGCTATCAAAATTTACTCTTTGTGTGATAACGCAAGTGCTTGATTGCCGATCACCTTTCAATGAGTGTTCGATGCGTTGGCATCTCACCGAAGACTCATTCAAAGACTAAGTTTCTCCAAAGCTTGACTGGTGACTTCGTTGCGGAGGTGTCCGTAATGTTTTTCGATCATCTTCACAGAAGTACCTGATATTTGCGCAACCGTCAGCAGGTCAACACCTTGGTGTACGAGATCAGTAATGGTGGAATGTCGCAATGTATAGGTGACAGTTTCAGCAGGCAGCCCAGCATTTGCTGCTGCTACTTTGATTCGATCTTTCCAAGCGTCCTTGTGCCAAGCCTCGCCTGAGTGCTGTCGAAACAATGGAGCACTTTGGTCTGCGTTCTTCGCTTGTTCTCGACACAGTTCAAACGCTTGCTTGGAAAGTTGTATGTGTCGGTTTTCTTTGCCTTTGTCCACCGGCAGTGAAATCGTCTTGAGCTTGGCACTGAAATTAGCAACACAAAGCTTTGCTAAGTTTCCGGGGCGCAGTGGAAGTAGTGAAAGTGCTTTTAAAAAGCTCGCAAGATCGGGCGGGGCATGATCGATAAGACGCCTGCGCTGATCAATGTCTAAATAAAGCGTGCGCTGTTTGTCTGCATTCTCAACGGGCAAGAGCTTTTTCTTCCAGGCGAAGTCCGAGGTGACATGGCCATCACCATATGCATGATTGAGGGCCGCTCTGAAAGGTGTCATGTCACGGTTGAGTGTGCTTTCGCTCCTCTTTTGCCCTTTATTTTTTCCGCTAGTGACAGGACGGTCTCGCAAGCGGCGTCTCCATGCCTCAATGTGTGCAGGCGTTAGCTTGGTTAGTTCCAGATTCGCGAATTGAGCATCGTCCAGCACATAGCTATCAAAGCGTGACTTGGCATCAGCCGCAGAAGACTCCTTGCCTCGGCTGATAAGGTGATCGACATAGGCACTACATGCGCTTGTAATTGTGTAAGTGCCTAATGCGCCACCTTTTCCAATGTGTGCAAACCAATCCTCAGCAGCTTTTTTCGCCAAGTCAAAGCGTTCACTGGGTGGGTATTCTGAAAAGTCACCGAGTGGCTGCCTGCGCTGTTGCCCAGAGAGTGAATCGTATGAACGAGCTGTCCAAGTCCCCTCACTGTCGGACTCCATCTTTCGATATCCCAGATAGTTCCCTTGCGAGAGTTTCATCCAGTAAGGATCACGCCTCGGAGGCAACGCTTTACGATCAACGACTTTCTGGAAGCTCTTGCTCATCACCACCTCTGGTATGAAAAAAGTATGAAAAACACATGCGCACAACAGCGCACTTTCATGGAGATAAGGTGGGGAGTCAAGAGTGATGAAGTCGTTTATTTTTTCATACTGCCTATGAAAAATCTACCTTGACATGGTGGGGGTCGTTGGTTCGAATCCAATCGCGCCTACCAAATACCGCAACCTTGACCAAAGTTTGCAAAAAAAGCCCGCTCAAAAGCGGGCTTTTTTTATGGCTATCTATATAGCAGCACGAGCAGCTGGCTACATCCAGCTTGGCTTGTAAGCGGCACCCTGATGCAACCATCCAGTCTGGTTTGTTACTCAAAACCCTGTTTGCATTGGTATTCCGCCAGGCTACGGACTCAGTGCAACCGGTGCTGCAACTACAGTGCCTTCAGTGGCAGATAGCAGACTTCAGCACACCAAACAACCGGTGGCTCGGCCTGAATGTTCAGATGCCATAGACATGTGCTCCAGCAGGACTGTGATTAGTGACTGAACCGGCGAGTTTCAAACTCTTGGACAAGGGTGAAGCCCCCCTGCCGCCCGCTCTAAAGAATGCACGCATCTGCAAAAGACACATCTTTAAACGTACCCAAAGCAGTCATTGCCGCCTGCTGCCGATTGTGGCTAGAGATCTGCAAACCCCAGACTGACTATCACTGCAAAAGTGTGGCGGAAACCAAGATGAATTGCATCAAACGACGGTGCACGCGCGTAATGCCCTGCACGTCATGCCGACAAGCGGCATATCCGAGCAGCCATATTGAATCGGTTTACTGATTTTCACGGGCCTAGGGCTAAAGCCAAGACTGGATTTCGAATGTGACACCAAACCACATCAATTTATTTGCCAAAAATCCTTTGAAACTTTAAAAACACTTTAAATTTAATAAGAATTATTAATGAAATCAAATTTCATAGGAATATATACTTCAACAAAAATTCCACCACCATGCGCCGGTAAAATTTTCAGCCGACCTTTCACAGTAGTAATAATTCTTTTAACTATTGTCAACCCCAAGCCGGCCCCATGAGTAGATGAAATTTTTCGCCAGAATCTCTTCATTGACATTTCACAGTCTTCGATCGTCATCCCCGTTCCATAATCGCGAATTTTTATAGATAAACCATCGCATTCACCTATAGTCACATTTACATCTACCGGTTTACGGGCATCATTGCATCTAAATGCATTATTCATTAAATTAATAACAACACACCCTAACAATTTCATAGATAAAGGAGGTAATAAAACTAAATCTTCAACATTAGTTTTATTACTAACTTCGAATGAAAACTTAAATTCACTTGAATACCCTTGAGCAACAGCATTTTGTTTAGATAAAATTAATATTTCTTTAAACTCTGCCAAAAACTCTACAATACTCAATTTTTCTGAACAAATAACTCCTGAACTCTCGACTCGCGCCAATATCAAAAGTTGTTCAATCATTCCATGCATATGAGAAACACCTTTTTCCACATGCTCCAAAGATTCTTTTAATTTATTTAATTCTAAATAATCTCCATCCTGTCTATTTTTCAATTCTCGATCGAGAATTACTTGAGTCACCTGCACATGGGTTTTAATTGCGGTGAGAGGCGTTCGCAATTCATGTGCAGCATCTGATGTCCAGCGCTGCTCGTGCTCTAACGCGTCATGACTGCGTTTCAGCAATGCATTTAAGCTGCGCACCATAGGTGCCAATTCTTTGATATCTTGCCCCACGTCAATGGGGTGATCGTCTTGTGGCGGTCTGGCTTCCAAGGCTTTTCGAAGTCGGCCTAAAGGCTCCAATCCACGGGTAGCCAACCACCACGTCAGTGCCAACAAGCCCAGCAGCACCAGCACAAAAGGCAGCACCAATGCATAGGCAAACGATTGCACCAAATGCTCGCGCACATCTATGCGATCGGCCGTGGTGATGCGAATACCGTTGTCCTCCAGCACATAAGTACGCCACGGTTTACCGCCCTTGGTGATGGTGCCAAAACCCAGCTCCTGCAAATCGGTAAATCCGGGGCTGTTGTGGGTGCGGGCAATGGGCAGCAACTCGACCTCGCTACGCACCAAGCTAACCTCACACGCCACACCATCCCGAGAGATCACTGACGCCAGGTCCGAATGCTTGCCCGGCTGACTGGCCGCTTCGATTTGCGCTTGAGAAAACTGCCCCACGATGCCGGCCACCATGCGCGTCGAAGCAATCAAACGATCATCCAACACGTTTTGCAATTCATGGCGCATGCTGCCAAACATCCACGCAGCCGCCGCACTCCAGACCACGGCAATGGCGGTGCACAAAGTCAGCACCAAGCGTAGGCGTAAGCTTTTCATAGGCCCTCTTTGCAATACGCACCGCCTAGGCGAAAGCCCAAGCCACGCACGGTTTCCACCACGTCAACGCCCAGTTTCTTGCGCACATTGTGCACATGCACATTCACCGTATTGCTCCCCACCTCTTGCTCAAAACCGTACAAGCTATCGTGCAACTGCGCGGCGGCCAAAACCCGCCCATTGGCTTGCAGCAGCGCCCCCAACAAAGCCCACTCTCGGCGCGACAAGTCAACCTGCTGACCACTGACCCACGCCTCATGGGCCGCCGTATTTAAACGCAGCCCCGACCATTCCAGCCAATCACTGGCGCGCCCCGCCGCACGCCGGTGCAAGGCCTGCAAGCGCACCACCAGCTCTTGCAGATCAAACGGTTTGACCATGTAGTCATCAGAGCCCGATTGAAACCCTGCAATCTTGTCTTCCAATGTGCCTCGGGCCGTCAAAATCAAAATAGGCATATGCAAATTCTTGCCGCGCCACTGCGCCAGCAGTTGCAGCCCATCCCCGTCAGGCAGCCCCAAATCCAGCACGCACACATCAAATTGGCTGCTTGCCACTGACCGCTGCGCGGCGGCTGCGCTGTGAGCTACATCACACGTCAAACCATGCAGCTCCAGCCCCGCCTTGATGCCTGAGGCGACCAGCATGTTGTCTTCGACGATCAATACACGCATACGTTACCCATTCCGCTCAACTCCGAAAAAGCTCCCCTTGGGATTATGGGTGGAGCCTGCACAAAAAAGCCCACCGCATGCGGTGGGCAAACCAGTGCTCTGGTGCATGTAGCCACTGAAGGTTGGCAGTACCTATACCTTGCGCACGCTAACTGGCAAGCCTTGACGCACCACCGCACCAGAGACCCAGTCAATCCATACATTGTCTTTGGCAGGACGTGTAGGGTCTGCAAAGCCCAAGGTATTCAAATTCACCCCATTGCCATGCTGCGGGTTGGCATGCGTAGCCTTGCCATCCACCGTGTGTGCCACAGCCCCCAGTTGCTTGTGTCCATAGCCATACTCAATAGCAATCGCGCCCTTGGCAATGCCACTGCGCACCAGTGCCACGCCTTGCAGCTTCGCTCCGGGCGTTTGCACCTCAATGTGGTCGCCGTTAACAATGCCCAGCTTGGCCGCGTCGTCCACATGCAAGCTGATGGGATTGTGCGGGTGCACCTGGCGCAAGCGTGGTGCCGCAATCGACATAGAACTCATCAAGTTGGATTTGTACGAACTCATGGTCAACGGCCATTCGTTTTCCGGAAAGTGCTCGCGCATGCTGGAGCCATCCGCAAACCGCGTGGGGTACCAGGTGGGACAGCCGCTGTAACGCTCACCCGTCATGGAATGACGCATCTTGGCCAAGCCCTCATGCCAAAACTGCACGGGGAACTTGTGCGCCAGTTTGAGTTGATCGCCCTTCCACGCGTTCTCCAACTTGTCAAAGCGCCCGCCTCGACTCATTACCATGGCCACCCTGCGCACTTCTTCAGGCTTTAAGCGTTGCTCCATCGCAGGCACCCACTTTTGCAAGCCCGTCAGCGCAATGTCGTCGTCACTGGCCTCAGGTACAGGCTGGCCTGCTTGGTAGGCGATATTGCACATGCCGCGCAGATAAAAGTCTTCTGCGTTGTCCAAATCCAGTGGCTCGCCCTCTTTGGTCGACATGGCATTTTTGCCAAAACCGGGCAGCTCCAGCTGCTTGGCCAGCGTAAAGACAAAGCTCTCAAAGCTCACGGGACGGCCATCCGCAGTTTTTGCCGTGGCGGCATCCACCGTCGGCCAGCGCACCGTGCTGCTCTTAGCCACCACATCAGCCCACGGCGCACCCACCCCCCAGCTTTCGTAGGTAACGGTATCGGGCACGATGTAGTCGGCCAAGGCCGAGGTCTCGTTGATGAACGGGTCCACCGAGACAAACAACGGCAGCTTTTTCGGGTCTTTGATCGCCTGCGCCAAGGTGTTTTCAAAACCACAAACGGCGTACACCGGATTGCTCATGTGGTTGATCCACGCTTTCACCGGGTAGGGATAACCCAGCAAACCTGCCGCCAGCATTTCGCTGCTCATACCACCAGGGGCGGGATACCACGGTGCTTTGGCCGGGTACGGATTCTCGCCCGCTTCTTTTTTGCGTTTGAATTCTCTGGTTTTCTCATAAGGGAAGCGGGTACGCGACAGCGCCACCCCACTGGGTTTGACTGCGCCCTTGAATTGGGCAAAGTTGTAGCGCGGCCCTGGGCCAAAGGGCCCAAAGGGGCCCGCATCCAGCACCCAGCCGCCTTTGACGTTCAAATTACCAATCAGGTTATTGAGCATGGCAATTGCATAGGCGGTGTAAAAGCCTGCGCCGCTCATGGTGCCGCCGTGCGAATTTGCTACGGCCTGCTTGCCGTGGCTGGTGAACTCTTGGGCCAGCGCTTCAATCTCTGCCACGGGCACACCGCACACAGCCGCATATTCGTCCAGCGTCATGCGCTGTGCCTCTTCGCGCAGTTTCACCATGGCGGTGCACACCGGCAGTTCCACCTGCGTGGCTGATGCATCGTCTTTGGCAGGCACCTGCACCGTCACCTGCTTGTCTTGCACCCACAGCTCAGCAGCTTGGGCGCTGGTGTGCGGCACCAAGCTGCCGTCGGGCAGTTGCACCACAAACACATCCTCTGCGGGTGTTTTTTCATCCACCGCTTCAGGCATGGGCCAACCCATGTCAGCGCCGCGCAAAAACTGGCCGTAGCGTGGGTGCTTGGGCGCGTTGATCAGCAAGTGGGTCGCGTTGCTCCACGAGGCCTCACCCGCCGCAGCCATTGCCACGGGGCCGGGCTGGCTCAAAAAGTGGGCGTCGTAACGCTCTTGCTCGATGATCCAACGGATCATGCCCATCACCAGTGCAAAATCAGTAGCAGGCTTGATAGGCAACCAGCGGTTGTTGTCGCCCGAGGCATAGCTGGACGAAGTCGGCAACACGGGCGAGACCACCACATACTTGTACGTACTCTCTTGCCGTGACCGAGCCTCCGCCAGCTCACGGCCTTGGCGCTGGAAAGGGTTCCCCGCCTGCGCTGGTGCCGTACCAATGAACAAGCCAAAGCGTGAGTTTTTCCAGTCGGGTTTGCCGTGGGGCATGCCCGCAATGTCTCCCAGCGCCGCTGCAGTCCCCACGCGGTAACTTTGACCGCAATAGGCACCATGATTGGACACATTGACCGTGCCAAACGCTTGCTTAGCGAAACGGTTGATCAGCGGGGTGCGGCCTTCATTCGAGGCATCGGTCACCAGCAGTTGATTGGCCTTGGGGCCGTACTCCGGATTCTCTGCATCGATCAAGGTGGTCAGGTCACGGATGGCACGCAAACCATCCACATGCCCTTCGCCAAACAAATCCCCTCCCTCGGTGATTTCTTGGACCAGTTGCTCTAGCGAGATACTTTTCCACTGCCCCGCCCCACGCGGGCCCACGCGTTTGAGCGGGGTCAACACACGGTGCTCCGCCTTTTGGTGCGCCAGCATGGCCGAGCCGCGTGCACAACTGGTAGCGCGCCCTTCTAGCCCGTTGTCGCCGGCCAGCATGGCGTAGACCTCACGCACCGGCGTTTCCATCGGTGCGGGATTGGTCGTCGCCAGCGGGTGGTAAGGGTTGCCGGCAATGCGCAAGATGGTGTTGTGCTCAGTGTCTACGCGCACCCGCACGCCGCACTGCGTCCAGCAACCCAAGCAGCTGGATGGGCTGACCACCTGCCCAGGCTGCGTGGTCAGCTGACCGGTGACCAGGTCAATGCGAAATTCTGGTTGCAGCGAATTGCCACGCGTGGCACTGGCTGTGGGTGCGCCCGAGGTGCCGTCGATCAAGCCCTTGGCACCGCGTGCCATGGTTGACCCATAACCTGCCGCAAAAGCGGCCAGCCCCCCGGCCACGGCACCCCCACGCAGCAGCATGCGTCGGCGTGCGACATCGGGTTCATTGTGGGGGGCAGAAGTGTGTTTTTTGTCAGTCATGGTTGCCCTTTCAGGGCAGGAACCTGCAGTTTTCATAGCTGCAAGCACCCGTCAATATTGAGTTAGAGGCTAATTTCTTTCAAAGTCTTTCGATGACCAGGTTTAGGTTGCCGCGCGTGGGTTGTGGGCCGGAAACACCTCCAGCGCCCACGTAGCCATGGCCACCAAAGCCACGCACAAACCCGCGACACCCACCATGCCCAGCAAGCCATCACCGCCCCAAGGCATGTGGTACAGATACAGCCCTGCACCAAACTTGGGTACGCCCTGAACCCCCATGAACAGCGCCCAGCGGAAAGCCCACGCTGCACCAGCCAAACCCAACCCCAGTACCAAGGTGAAGCCCTTGGCTCCCAAACGCTGCTTACCGCGCAGCAAAGCGCCCTGCACCACCGCACCCAACACGGTAGAGCCCAGCATGGTCCAGCGCCACACCGGGAACTCCTCCACCAAGCGCATGGCTTCATTGAACGAAGGGCTCATGCCCAGCAAGCCGCTGCCCGCCCAAACCACCACCACCAACACCAGCAAAGCCGCCAGGCCCAAACCCACGCCGCGCAGCGCCTGCAAAGCACGCATATCCGGGCGCAGGGCTGCGGGCAAAAAGCGCTCTACCACCAAAGCCACGCCCACCGCAGCCAACCACCCTGTGAGCGCCAAATTCACAGGCACCCACAGCGTGTTCCACAAGGGGCGCGAGCGCACCACCATCATTTCGGCACCGCTGTACACCGTAATCGACAGCGCAGACAACACCAGCAGCGGTGCCAACCAGCGCATCCAGCGCTGTTTACCCTGCCACCAGCTGGCGCACATCGCCGCTGCCAAAACCACAAACAAAGGCAGCAACACCGCACCACGCGACATCCACGACCAAGGCGTGAAATACGCATAAAAATGCCAAAACCGTGCGGGCTGGTGCAAGTCCGCCAACAGAGACACAGGGGCAGCCAAGCCGCTGACAGCCAGCGTCAGCACCGCTACCGGCAGCATCCCGTGCAAGGCACTGCCGTCTCGGCCAAACGCACAGGCGCTCACCAGCAATGCAGCACCAGTGGCCACGCCCACCAAAAAGAAATATTGCACCGCCCAAGGCAGCCACGCGACTTCGTAGTGCGGGGTCAAGAGTTCAATAATTTGCATACAAGCCTCCTGTGGATTCAGTGGTCCGACAGCAAGCGCACGCTGGCTTGCCCATCTATGCCATTCACAAACGCATCCGGCAAGCCGATGTAGAACACGCGCGGCTGCGTCTTCATACCGGGCTTGAGCACCTTGATCTCATCCGGGTGCTGTGCCATGCGCTGGTTGATTTCGCTGTGCGGATCGTTCAAATCCCCAATCACGCGTGCGCCACCCACACAGCTTTCAACGCAAGCGGGCAGTAAACCGACGTCCAGCCGGTGCTCACAGAACGTGCACTTGTCAGCGGTTTGGGTCTCGTGGTTGATAAAGCGGGCGTCATACGGGCAGGCTTGCACGCAGTAGCCGCAGCCCACACAGCGCTCGTTGTCTACCAGCACAATGCCATCCGTACGCTGAAAGGTCGCCTGCACCGGGCACACCGGCACGCACGGAGGGCTGTCACAGTGATTGCACAAGCGTGGCAAGCTCACCATGGCTGGGGCAGTGCCATCGTCTTGATTGACTTCGTACTGCAGCACCGTGGTGCGGAACTGGCCAATCGGTGGCTGGTTTTCGACCGAGCAACTCACCGTGCACGCTTGACAGCCAATGCACTTGCGCATATCCACCAGCATGCCAAAACGCTTGCCCTCCATTCCGGGGTGGCGAGTGGGCTGAAACTCAGGTTCGACAGGGACCGCTTGCGCCGTACCGCCCAAACCCAAGCCCGTTGCCACAGCCAGCAACTCTTGCAAAAAAGTGCGTTTACTGCTGTGAGATGATTTTGTGGGATTGCGGTTTTCATTCATATTGAAAATCCGTTTATTAATGAAATAAACCTATTTTCAAAGAGAAACCAATTACGCAGAACTGAGATATGTCAATCAGTACAATTTATTATTTCTCGATTAATTTTATAAAAACTTTTTATTTTAACAAAAAACAAATTAAGAAAGTATTAAGAGAAATAAAGCAAAACTAATATTAATCCAAAAATATTATCAAGATAAATAATAATTTAGTTATTACATCTTCTGTAACAGGCTAGCCGTATCGATTACTCATTTCTTGTTTTTTACTGGAACTTAGAAAGTTCACCTGGATTGCGATTTGCAAGCTGTGTACTTCACACATCCAAGAAAAGCCGCCATACGCCACGCGTTCGACGTGGATGCCTATGGCGTCTGTTGCACTTGAGCACTTCCATCGCAACCCGTTAATACCTGCGGCAAGCCGCCTTCCGCCAGCGCATGCAACATGGCTTGCCACGCGGCCTCACTGCCAATGCGGTGCATGGGCGGCAGGGCCTGCACCAGGCGTCGGCCGTAGCCCTTGGTGCGCAGTCGCGTATCTGCCACCACCAAAATACCGGTATCTGTTTCCCTGCGGATCAGGCGACCCGCGCCTTGCTTGAGTGCCATGGCTGCCTCGGGCAGCATGTAGTCGCCAAAAGGACTGCGGCCCACCGCCTCCAGTTGACGCGAGCGCGCTTCTACCAACGGGTCATCCGGCGGAGGGAAAGGCAGCTTGTCGATGACCACCAGTTGCAGCGCATCGCCCGGAATATCCACCCCCTCCCAGAAAGTGGAGGAAGCCACCAGCACACAACCCCGGCCATTGACCGTACCTGCACGAAAACGCTCCATCAGCATGTGCTTGGGGCCTTGCCCCTGAACCAGCACATCCATGGGCTCCAGCAGGCCAAAGCGCTGCTGCAGCTGCGCTCCGATGGCTTGCAGCGCCTTCAGCGTCGTGGTCAGCACCAAGGTGCGGCCACCCAAAGCGGCTGCACCATCACCGGCCAGCTGCGCCACGGCAGCGCTGTGCGCTGCTTGCTGCGCAGGCTCCGGAAAGCTTTCCGGTACATACAGCACTGCCTGGTGCGCGTAATCGAACGGACTCTCCACCCGCAACACCTGTGCCTGGCGCAAACCGCAGGTTTCAATGAACCAGCGCAGATCCGCATCGTCTCCCAGCGTGGCCGAAGTAAAAACCCATGCTTTGCGGCCAGCCGATGCCTGCGGCTCACCCTCGGGCGGTGCGTCATCACCCCCAATGTGTGTGCGCATCAGGCGTGCAATGTTCAGGGGAGACTCCATCAACCGCAGATGCTGGCGCGTCACCTCCAGCCAGCGCACCGCATCATCGGGCACCGGCTGGGCAAAGCTGGCCAGCTGTGACAGCAGGCGTGCGCCGCGCTCGTACAGCGGCACCAGTGCATGGGCGGTTTCGGCCACCTTGGCCAGTGCCAGCAACAAGGCCCGCAAGGACTGCCCCACCGCATGCAGGCCGCGCCGCCAGGCTTGTTCGGGCACATGTTCGGGGGCGGCCCCCAGCCAGCGCAAACGTGTACCGGGCGCACAGTCACCCGCTACAGCGCGCCATATGTTGATGGCCTGCTCCAGCTGACCCAGCAACTCCATCCAGTCTGCCAAGCCGCGCGCGTGCAAGGTCACATCGCCCAAAACATCTTTGATGAATCCCTGCAACTGCCGTGTGCCCAGAGCCCAGCCGGCGAACTGAATTCCGGTTTCATTGAGCTGGTGGGCCTCATCCAAGATCACCACCCCTGCCGATGGCAGCAACTGCGCCACACCAGAGTCTCGCACCTCCATGTCGGCGAAGAACAGGTGGTGATTGACCACGCAAATGTCAGCCTCCAAGGCTTGAGCCCGTGCGGTATTGACGTGGCACTGCTCCCAATGCGCGCAACTGCTGCCCACGCAGTTGTCTTTGGTGGAGGTCACCATGGCCGCTACGGTGGAGTTTTCTGCCAGCCCCGACAGCTCCGCCATATCGCCCGTGCGAGTGCCATGCGACCAGTCTTGCACACGGGCTAGCACGCGCAGCACCTGGGGATCCAGCGGTGTTTTGTTTTGGTGTACCTGCGCCAGACGGTGCAGGCACAGGTAGCTGGAACGCCCCTTCAAGCGCGCCACACGAAGCGGCAACCCCAGCGCCTGTACCAGACGCGGCAGATCGCGCAGGTACAGCTGATCTTGCAAGGCCTTGGTGGCCGTCGAGATCACCACCCGCTCACCGCTGAGCAAGGCGGGCACCAGGTAAGAGAAGGTTTTACCCACGCCCGTACCCGCTTCAACCACCAGCACCCCGCCCTCTCCAATCGTCTCGGCCACCGCCATGGCCATCGCGGCCTGGCCGGTGCGCGGTCGAAAATGCGGCTCCGCACGTGCCAGCCAGCCGTCCTCTGTGAAGGCGGCAGCAACTTGGTCGTGCAAATTCATGGCCAATGCGGGTTGGTTCAAAAACAAGAGCTGTTGGCGCTTTTAATTAGTGGAGTTCAGCCTTTTATAGATCTGAAACCCAACGCTTACAAGCGCTAGCTGCTCTGCTTTTTATGGTTTTGGAGGTGGTGACAGCATGTCTGGCACAGGCAGCGGCGCACCCTTGCGCTTGGCAATGTCGTCGGCCTTGCTGGCGCGGTGCTGCGCTGCAGCTTCCAGTTTTTCTTGGTGCGCTTGCACCGCCTGGGCACGCTCTTGCGTTTGCGCCGCCTGCTTATCTGCCGCCGTGGCTTCATGCGCTTGCACGCGGCGGGCTTGCTCTGCCGCACGCTGCTGCGCCTCGGCCTGCCGCGCGCCAGTATTCAACTTGCCCGTGCCTTCACGCGGTGTGACGGTGACTACCGGCACGGTTTTCTCACGCTGCTTTTTCTCGATTTCGCGCAGGCGCTCACTGGCTTTTTCCTGGCGCTCTTTGCTGTTGACGCGCAATTCACGATCGCGCAGCACATTGCCCTCGTTGCGCGCCATCGTGCGCGCCTTGCTCAGGCAGCGCTCTACCGCAAAGCGTTGCCAGCATTCTTTTTCAGCCGCTACCTTGCGCGCTTCCACCTCACGCCGCACCTGGGCAATCTCGGCGCGCTCTTTCTCGCGGGCCGCTGCACGCTGCTGTAACTGCGCAGCGCGGGCCGCTTCATCCGGCTCCGCGCTCTGGGCATGCGCCGCCAGGGTCAGTGCGCTGAGTGCGAGTGCGCTGCAAGTACGAAAGAGCAAGGAAGAAAAATTCATAGCGATGCGATCAAGTCAACCCGGTATCCACCACCCGACGCTCGAGTGCAAGGAATTCCTGCGATTGCATTTCATTGAGGCGAGACACTGTGCGCGGAAACTCATGCGCCAGCGGCCCTTCGGTGTACAGCTGCTCGGGCGGCACTGCGGCCGACATGATGAGCTTGACACGGCGGTCATACAGAACATCCACCAGCCAGGTAAAGCGGCGCGCGGGGGAAGCCATGTTCACGGGCATATAGGGCACGTTCGACAGCAGCACGGTGTGGAATTGGCTGGCAATTTCCAGATAGTCGTTTTGCGAGCGCGGGCCGCCGCACAGCTCGCGGAAATCAAACCAGATCACGCCACCGGCGCGGCGCAGCGCGGGAATCTCACGGGATTCGATCTTGAACACCGGTTTTTCGTCCGGCACATCCATCAGCTGCTCAAACGCTTCGGTCATGGAGGCATCCGCCTGCGCGCCCAAAGGACAGTGGTAGAGCTGGACCATCTCCAGCGTGCGGCGACGGTAGTCCGTGCCGTTATCCACATTCACCACATCCATGCGCGCATTGAGCAGATCAATCGCCGGCAAGATGCGGTCGCGGTGCAGGCCATCGGGGTACAGCCCATCCGGCGTGAAGTTGGATGTGGTGACAAAGCCCACGCCGTTGTCAAACAAAGACACCAGCAGGCGGTGCAAGATCATGGCATCCGTGATGTCTGCCACATGGAATTCGTCAAAGCAAATCAGCTTGTAGCGCTTGGCAATTTTGGCGCCCAAGGCATCCAGCGGGTTTTGCGTGCCCTGCAGCACGTGCAGCTCACGGTGCACCTCGCGCATGAATTCGTGAAAGTGCAGCCGCACCTTGCGCTTGATGGGCACGGCATTGAAAAAGCAGTCCATCAAAAAGCTTTTGCCCCGCCCTACCCCGCCGTACATATAGACGCCACGCGGAATATCAGGCTTTTGGAAAATCTTCTTGAGCGCGTTGGAGCGCTTGGACTTGTAGGCCGCCCAGTCGTCGGCGCAACGCTGCAACGCATCCACAGCGCGCAGCTGAGCGGGGTCGGCGGTGAAGCCTTTCGCGGCGAGTTCGGCCTCGTAGGCCGCACGGACAGACAGACTCATGCTCATCCAGCTTTCTTACCCTGTTTAGGCGCCAGAAAGGCGGCCCAAACAGGACTCTTCAAAACAATAGCGCCAAGCGCAGGCAAAACCTGGGCTTGGCAGCTATTTTGCTTCTAAATTGAATTAGAAGTTCAGCGTACGCTTATCCACTGCCAAAGCCGCTTCCTTGGTCGATTCCGACAGCGAAGGGTGTGCATGGCAAATACGGGCGATGTCTTCCGACGATGCCTTGAACTCCATGGCCACCACAGCTTCGGAGATCAGCTCGGACACCATCGGGCCCACCATGTGCACGCCCAGGATTTCGTCGGTCTCTGCATCGGCAATGAACTTCACCATACCGGTGGTGTCGCCCAGTGCGCGCGCACGGCCATTGGCCAGGAAGGGGAACGAGCCGGCCTTGTACTTCACGCCATCGGCCTTCAGTTGCTGCTCGGTACGGCCCACCCATGCCACTTCAGGGCTGGTGTAGATCACGGATGGGAGGGTAGCAAAGTTCACATGACCATGTTGGTCAGCGATGCGTTCGGCCACGGCCACCGCCTCTTCCTCGGCCTTGTGCGCCAGCATGGGGCCACGCACCACGTCACCCACGGCCCACACGCCAGGCAGATTGGTCTTGCACTCGTCGTCGACCACGATCATGCCGCGCTCGTCAATGTTCAAGCCCACAGCCGCTGCATTCAGGCCGTTCGTGTTGGCGGTACGACCGATCGAGACGATCAGTTTGTCCACGTCCAGGGTTTGGGCTTCGCCCTTGGCGTTGGTGTATTCCACCTTCACGCCCTTGCCGGATGTGTCCACATTGCCAATCTTCACGCCCAGCTCGATCTTCAGACCTTGCTTGTCGAACGCCTTCTTGGCTTCCTTGGCGATCTGCTCGTCCACCGCAGGCAAGAACTTGTCCATGCCTTCTAGCACGGTCACTTCCGTACCCAGACGGCGCCACACGGAGCCCATTTCCAGACCAATCACGCCAGCGCCAATCAGTGCCAGCTTCTTGGGTGCAGCACCAATGTCCAGCGCGCCGTCGTTGGACAGCACTTTTTGCTCGTCAAACGGCAGGCCGGGCAATGCACGTGCGTTAGAGCCTGTGGCCACCACGATTTGAGGCGCCACCAAGGTTTCTTCGGCCTTGCCAGCCACCTTGATCTCGTAGCCGCCCTCCACGGCCTTACTGAACGCAGCAGTGCCGTGGAAGAAAGTGACCTTGTTCTTCTTGAACAGGTACAGGATGCCGTCGTTGTTTTGTTTGACGATGGCGTTCTTGCGCTCAATCATCTTGGCCACGTCCATGGACACTTCACCGGTGCTAATGCCGTGGTCGGCAAAGTGCAGCTTGGCGTGTTCGAAGTGTTCAGACGACTGCAGCAGTGCCTTGGAAGGAATGCAACCCACATTGGTGCAAGTGCCGCCGGGTGCAGGTGTGCCTGCCTTGGTGGACCATGCATCAATACATGCCACGTTCTTGCCCAGCTGGGCGGCGCGGATGGCGGCGATGTAACCGCCAGGGCCGGCGCCGATCACGATAACGTCAAATTGCTTGCTCATAGCTTAAAAATCTCTTGAATTCAGTGCTTGAAAAAACCCACCGCAGGGCGTGGCCAAGGGTGGGTTTTCATCGGAGGTGCGAACCCTGTGTGAATTACAGGTCGAACAGCAGGCGCGATGGGTCTTCCAGCGCTTCCTTCATGGCCACCAGGCCCAGCACAGCTTCGCGGCCGTCGATGATGCGGTGGTCATACGACATGGCAAAGTAGTTCATGGGGCGAACCACCACTTGGCCGTTTTCCACCACAGCGCGGTCCTTGGTGGCGTGCACGCCCAAGATGGCGGATTGTGGGGGGTTGATGATGGGGGTAGACATCATCGAGCCGAAAGTACCGCCATTGGAGATGGAGAAGGTACCGCCAGTCATTTCTTCAATGCCCAGCTTGCCGTCTGCAGCCTTCTTGCCGAATTCAGCGATCTTCTTTTCGATGTCGGCAAAGCTCATCTGGTCGGCGTTGCGCAGGATGGGCACCACCAGGCCACGGGGCGAGCCCACAGCGATACCGATGTCGAAGTAACCATGGTAGACGATGTCATTGCCGTCCACCGACGCGTTCAGCACGGGGTACTTCTTCAAGGCGTGCACTGCAGCCTTCACGAAGAAGGACATGAAGCCCAGCTTCACGCCGTGTTCCTTGGTGAAGTCGTCCTGGAACTTCTTGCGCAGGGCCATCACGGGGGCCATGTTCACTTCGTTGAACGTGGTCAGGATCGCGTTGGTGGATTGCGACTGCAGCAGACGCTCGGCCACGCGAGCGCGCAGACGGGTCATGGCCACGCGCTGCTCTGGGCGACCCGACAGGTCTTCCTTGGCAGCAGGTGCAGCCACTTGGGGCAGCGCAGCCTTGGGTGCGCCGGTAGGAATGGTTGCACCAGCCTTGATGGCAGACAGGGCATCACCCTTGGTCACGCGGCCATCCTTGCCTGTGCCAGCCACGCTGGCAGCAGACAGGTTGTTTTCAGCCAGCAACTTGGCAGCAGCAGGCATCGCCACATCGCCCTTGTTGGCGGCTGCAGCAGGAGCAGCAGCTGGCGCGGCTGCGGGTGCAGCGGCCGCCGCAGGAGCGGCTGCAGCACCGGCCACAGCGGCAGTGTCAATCTTGGCGATCAGCTGCTCGGTGGTCACGGTTGCGCCGTCACCTTGCACGATTTCAACCAGTACACCGGCGGAAGGTGCAGGCACTTCCAGCACCACCTTGTCGGTTTCGATCTCGATCAGGATTTCATCGACGGCCACGGCTTCGCCGGCCTTCTTCTTCCAAGTCATCATGGTCGCTTCTGCGATGGACTCAGACAGCTGGGGAACTTTTACTTCTACGATTGCCATTTTGAATTCTTTCCAAAAAGTGGGAGGCCCTCTGCCTAAGCAGAGGGTGTGCCTGGATTACTTGGTCAGGACAAAGCCTTTGAGCTTGGAGAACGCGGCTTCCACCAGGTTCTTTTGCTGCTCAGCGTGCAAGTGTGCATAACCCACTGCTGGCGATGCCGAGGCTGCACGACCGGCATAACCGAGCTTCTGGCCTTCTTGCATGTTTTCGTAGATGTTGTGCTGAATGAAGAACCACGCACCTTGGTTTTGTGGCTCGTCTTGGCACCACACCAGCTCCTTGGCGTTGGCGTACTTCTTGACTTCGGCTTCGAAAGCCTTGTGCGGGAAGGGGTAGAGCTGTTCCACGCGGATGATGGCCACGTCGTCCACTTCCTTCTCAACGCGCTTTTTCACCAGATCGTAGTAGACCTTGCCCGAGCAAGCAATGATGCGCTTGACCTTGTCGGCCTTGGCCACAATGGCTTCATCACGCTCGCTGATCACTGTCTGGAATGCACCCTTGGTGAATTCCGTCAATGGCGAAGTGGCGTCCTTGTTACGCAGCAGCGACTTGGGCGTCATGATCACCAAAGGCTTGCGCAGGTTGCGCACCATCTGGCGGCGCAGCACGTGGAAGATCTGGCTGGCTGTGGTGGGCTGCACGATCTGCATATTGGTGTCAGCCGCCAATTGCAGGAAGCGCTCCAGACGCGCCGAGCTGTGCTCAGGGCCTTGGCCTTCGTAGCCGTGGGGCAGCATCATGGTCAGGCCATTCACACGGCCCCACTTCACTTCGCCAGAAGCGATGAACTGGTCGATCACCACTTGTGCACCATTGGCAAAGTCGCCGAACTGCGCTTCCCAGATCACCAGGGTATTGGGATCATTGGAGGCGTAGCCGTATTCAAAGCCCAGCACCGCTTCTTCCGACAGGATGGAGTCGATGACGACGAAAGGCGCCTGGTTCTCAGCCACGTTTTGCAAAGGCACATAAGTACCTTCGCTCCACTTTTCACGCTTTTGGTCGTGCACCACCGCATGGCGGTGGGTAAACGTACCGCGGCCGCAGTCTTCACCCGACAGACGCACAGGGTAGCCCGAAGCGACCAGCGATGCGAAAGCCATGTGCTCGCCCATGCCCCAGTCCACATTCACCTCACCACGGCCCATGGCAGCGCGGTCGTCATAGACCTTCTTCACCAAGGAGTGGGGGTTGACGGATTCAGGCAGTGTCGTGATCTTCTCAGCCAAGCGCTTCCACTCAGCCAGAGGGATGGCAGTGTCACCGGCATCGGTCCACTTCTTGCCCAGGAAGGGGCTCCAGTCCACGGCGTACTGGCTCTTGAAGTTGGTCAGCACCACATCTTGGGTGTGACGGCCTTCGTCCATCGCTGCGCGATAGGCCTTGGCCATGTCGTCACCCAGCGAATCGCCCAGACCCTGGGCAGCCAGCTTGTCCGCGTACAGCTTGCGTGTACCGGGGTGGATGGCAATCTTCTTGTACATCAGCGGCTGTGTCAGCGCTGGTGTGTCTTGCTCGTTGTGGCCCAGCTTGCGGAAGCAGACGATGTCCACCACCACGTCTTGTTGGAACTCCATACGGTAGTCCAGTGCCAACTGCATGCACAGCGCGACCGCTTCTGGATCATCGCCATTGACGTGCAGCACGGGCGACTCAACCATCTTCACGATGTCCGTGCAGTAGGTGGTCGATCCCTTGTCGCGGGGGTCCGATGTAGTGAAACCGATCTGGTTGTTGATGATGATGTGCACCGTGCCGCCTGTGGAGTAGCCACGGGTTTGCATCAGCGCCAGGGTTTCCTGGTTCACACCTTGACCGGCAAACGCCGCATCGCCGTGCACCAGCACAGGCAGCACTTGCTTGCCTTCGGGGTCGTTGCGGCGATCCATGCGCGAGCGCACCGAACCTTCCACCACGGGGTTCACGATTTCCAGGTGCGAAGGGTTGAACGCCAGCGACAGGTGCACAGGGCCGCCAATGGTGGACACATCCGAACTGAAACCTTGGTGGTACTTCACGTCACCGGCAGGCAGCTCTTCAGGGGCGGTGTGATCGAACTCAGCGAACAAGTCCTTGGGCATCTTGCCCAGGGTGTTCACCAGCACGTTCAGACGGCCACGGTGGGCCATACCGATCACCACTTCTTGCACGCCCTTTTGACCGCCAGCGTTGATCAGTTCATCCATCGCAACGATGAACGACTCACCACCTTCCAGCGAGAAGCGCTTCTGACCCACGTACTTGGTGTGCAGGTAACGCTCCAGGCCTTCTGCGGCTGTCAGGCGATCCAGAATGCGCTTCTTTTGGTCTGCATTGAGCACGGCCTTGGAGCGAATGGCTTCCAGGCGTTGCTGCCACCAGCGCTTTTGCACTTGGTCGGTGGCATACATGTACTCGACACCGATGGTGCCGCAATAGGTTTCGCGCAGTGCATTGAGCAACTCGCGCAGGGGCATGGTTTCCTTGCCAAAGAAGGTATTGCCCACGTTGAACACGGTTTCTTGGTCGGCATCAGAGAAGCCGTAGAAAGCAGGATCGAGTTCAGGAATTTCAGGACGTTCGGTGCGCTTGAGGGGATCCAAGTCCGCCCAACGCTGGCCCACATTGCGGTAAGCCGCAATCAGTTGCTGCACCGCTGTGCGCTTGCGACCCAATTCAGAGTCGGCGCCCGAAGCTTGCACCACCTTGGTGCCACCTTGCTTGGCGCGCTCGGCGAAAGCATTGATAACGGGCAGATGGGGAACGTCTTTGGCGTCCGAGCCGTCTACAGCAGGAACGTGCTGCAGGGCATCGAAGTATTCGCGCCAAGAATCAGGAACGCTACCTGGGTTGGCCAAGTAGTTTTCATACATTTCTTCGACATAAGGGGCGTTGCCGCCGAAGAGATACGTGTTGCCTTGGTAGGCTGTGTAGACAGTGGGCTGATCGCTCATATTCCGCTGACCTCTGCTTTCCTTGAGAAAGCTTTAGCTGGTTGGTAAACCTCCCGCGACACGGCTGTACCGATTGGCGGATGCGACTGTGGCTAAGGAAGGGCCTGATGTTGCTGCTGATATTGTGCCATTGAAAGCACCCGTTGGTCGCCAAGCGCTTGTGCAAGCACAGGGGAATTAATCATGCACTGCAACATAAATGTGTTTATGACTACGCACGCCAGCGGTCTAGGTGGGTAAAAAAACCATCGCACTGATTTTTCAACCGACCGCATTAACTCGCGTACATTTCACCCATTCACAGGCACCTGTCATTTCAATACTTACATGCAATCAGAACAAACCACCAATAAAGCTTTTTTGCTGCTGTTGATTGCTGTCAGCATGGGTTTTGCTTGGATTTTGTGGCCGTTCATCGGTGCCGTCTTCTGGAGCGTGGCCCTCGCTATCTTGTTCCACCCGCTGAACAAGCGACTGCTCAAACGCTTCCCGCGCAGCCCCAACCTCTCCGCACTGATTACCTTGCTGCTGTGCTTGCTCGGCGTCATCTTGCCGCTGGTCTTGATTGGATCATCGGTCGTCAGTGAGACCGTCGTCATTTACAACCGTATGTCGTCTGGCCAGCTGGACTTTGGCACGTACTTCCAGCAAATCAATGACGGCATGCCCCAATGGCTCAGAAACTTGCTCGAACGCATTGATCTGGCTTCTGCCCAGGAGATTCAGGCCAAGCTGTCCTCGGTAGCAGCCGAAGCAGGCAAGTTGATAGCGGGCAAAGCCGTTGAAATTGGCCAGAACACGCTGGGCTTTGTGGTGAGCTTCGGTGTCATGCTCTACCTGCTGTATTTCCTGCTTCGTGACGGCACGCGCCTTGCCACACGGGTGCGCGAAGCTATCCCTTTGGAAGCAGAGCACAAACGCAGCCTGGAAGAAAAGTTTGCCACCGTCATTCGCGCTACCGTCAAAGGAAACTTAGTAGTCGCGGCAGCACAAGGTGCATTGGGCGGGCTTATTTTCTGGATTCTGGACATTCAAGGCGCCGTCCTGTGGGGGGTGTTGATGGCCTTCCTGTCCTTGCTTCCCGCTGTTGGCGCCAGTCTGATCTGGGGGCCTGTATCGATTTATTTCATTGCCACCGGCGATGTCACCCAGGGCTTGATCCTGGCTGCGTATGGCGTTTTGGTGATTGGCCTGGTCGATAATCTGCTGCGCCCCATCTTGGTCGGTAAAGATACCAAGCTGCCAGACTATATTGTGCTGATTACAACGCTGGGCGGCATGTCGATTTTTGGACTCACCGGCTTTGTCATTGGCCCCACGATTGCAGCCCTTTTCTTGGCCTGCTGGGATATTTTCAGCTCACGCAAACCAGATAATTAATACATTTTCAGTATTTACTGAAATTAAAAAACCGCTCATGGAGCGGTTTTTTATTGATCGCATTCAAGTGCAGCCACTATCGAGTTACCACTCGCCCACGCTGCGCACCAAATGGTCGAAATCATGGGGCAGGCAACCTGCATGCATTTGCACATTTTGCAAGGTACTGCTGCCCATCTGCCCGCCTTCCACACGCTGCCCCAGCTGAATATTGCTTGGCAATGGCGGCGGCGCACTGTGGTCGCGTCCAAATGTGTGGCTCACCAGGGGGCTGAGGAAGGTTGGCGGTGTAGACATGGCAGCGTTCTCCTTGCAGACACTGTAAAAAATATTGCGCCTTGCGCCCGTAGGACGATTTTTCGTTGCGCTGTCCCTTTGCCTGCCCGCCCACGCTAGGAACTTGCGCCACAGCGCCCGTGGAAGGCTTGCACTTGCCTTAAGCTTTCAGCCCTATGCCGCAGACCATCGCCCACCCTGTCCACCACGAACTCGTTATCAAAAAAAGCCGATTTATCTGCTGCGTGCAACCGATGCCTGATCGAGCCAGCGCACAAACCGTCGTCGATGGCCTGTGGCAAACACACCCAGGAGCCGCCCATGTGTGCTGGGCCCTGCTGGCCGGCGGCCAATCAGCGGCAGTGGACGACGGTGAACCCAGTGGAACAGCCGGGCGCCCCATGCTGGAGGTTTTGCGCCACCAGGATTTGGAAGGCGTGCTGGCCACGGTGGTGCGCTACTTTGGTGGCGTCAAACTGGGTGCGGGCGGACTGGTGCGCGCCTATACCGACAGCGTGGCCCAAGCCCTGCTGCAGGCTGACAAGATCACGCTGCAGCGCACGCTCACCCTGCAATGCAGCCTGCCTTATGCCATGGAAGGTTGGCTGCGGCGTGAATTGGAATTGGCAGGCGCAACACTGCTCAATGTGCAGCACCAAGCCAGCGTCTGCATGCAATGGAGCACACCCGAAGCGCTCAGCGCCCCCTTGGTGGCGCGCATCAACGAAGGTGGGCAAGGCCGTATTGACTGGCTCAAATTCTGGCCCGCGTGAACGTTACAAACGCCGATCAACGCAGGGATTGCGCTTTTTATCAGCCCTTTGTCGTGGAAACCGCCGTTTTACAGTCAAGCCATTCTGACTGCACGAGTTTGACCTATGGATCTCCGCTACGCCAATGCCCTGCGTAATGCCACCAACGCTTGGGCTAAAAACCGCACCACCGACACCATCACCATGCAAGACTTGCAGCGCCGCGCACCCGAAGCACAGGACGAAACCAAAATGGTCACCGCCCCGAGTGCGGCGCAACTGGCCGTGCTGCAGCCTGAGCTGGCGCGCTTTGGCAGCTTGGGCACACGACTGAACCTGTTCGCCTGAGCACCAAGCCTTTAGCACGGGCAAATTCGCATTACATTGTGGTGATGAACCACACCACGCCTTCTGCAGAGCTGGCTGCCAAGCCCTCTTACCCGCTGGTCACCGCGCTGACCGCTGTACGCAAATCCCGCCAGATGACGCAGGCCGACTTGGCCAGCCAGGCGGGTTTATCGCGCATGACGGTGCAGCGCCTGGAAAGCAACGGCCTGGACCCTCGTCTGTCGACCTTGCAAGAAATGGCCCAGGTTCTGGAGCAAGAGCTGGTCGTAATTCCTGCGCACCTGCATGAAGCGTTTGCACAATGGCTGGCCGAACGCGCTGCCGCTTGACCCGCGCCAACTAGCCCCGCTTGTTCTGCGCCCTACCCATGCACCGCGCCACGCTTTGGCGCACTCTTGGTCATTTCCCCTTCGGTAACACCCCACGCTGCCCTTCATGACCACCACTCCCCCTGCCAGTACCCCGCCCGCTTCAGCCAGCACCTTGCTCTGGGCTTTTGCTTGGCTGGCGCTGCAAGGTTTTGGCGGCGTCATGGCCGTGGTGCAACGCGAGCTGGTCGACCGCAGGCGCTGGCTCACGCAAGAGCAGTTCGCACAGGACTGGGCCTTGGCGCAAATCCTGCCCGGCCCGAATGTGATCAACCTGTCCATCATGTTTGGTGAGCGCCACTTTGGCCTGCGCGGCGTGCTGGCTGCGACAGCAGGCATGCTGGTTGCCCCCACTTTGCTGGTGCTGGCCGTGGGGAGCTTGTATCTGCAATATGCCGATCACCCAGCCGTCAGCGGCGCCCTGCGCGGCATGGGCGCTGTGGCGGCTGGCCTGGTCATGGTCACCGGCCTGAAACTATCTGCTGCACTGCACAAACACCCCTTGCCTTTGTGGCTGGGCTGGTTGCTGAGCGTGGCTGCGTTTGCCCTGGTCGTGCTGCTGCAGTGGCCACTGTGGTGGGTGCTGCCTTTGGTGGGCGGCATCGGCTGCGTCTTGACCTGGAAGCGGTTAGCCCCATGAATGCGCAGCTCACCCCTTTGGCGCTGGATGCCGCAAGCTGGCTGCATCTGATCGCCTATTTCCTGTCGCTGTCCTTGCTGTCTGTTGGTGGTGCGATGGCAACAGCCCCCGAAATGTACCGCCACACCGTCGAGCAGCAGGGTTGGCTGTCGGCGCAGCAATTCTCGGATTCCGTGGCCATTGCCCAGGCCGCCCCCGGCCCCAACATCATGTATGTGGCCTTGCTGGGCTGGAATATGGGCCTCAATGCCATGGCGCCCTACACCGGCTGGGCGGCATGGTTGGCCGCGCTGGCCTGCTGCCTGGCATGCATGGGCAGCATGCTGCTGCCCAGCTCGGTACTTGCCTGGTGCAGCACACGCTGGCTGCGCCACAACCACACCCGGCGCAGCGTGCGCGCGTTTCGCTGGGGCATGATGCCTTTGGTCGTCGGGATGGTGCTGGCCACTGGCTGGATTTTGGCTGCCCGGGATACCGGGGCCGCCCACGCCTGGGCACCCTGGCTGCTGACTGCGGCAGCTGCCGCTTTGGTGTGGAAAACCAAGCTCCACCTGTTGTGGATGCTGGCCGCAGGCGCGCTGCTGGGCGGCCTGGGCATCATCTAAACGCTGCGCACAGCCCGCCTCAACTGGGCGATGGGGGTTCGCCCGCTTGGGGCGCACAGCACCAGGCCGTGGATCAATAAAAAAAGAGCTACAACAGCAAGGCAGGCAAGGCCTGAGCCGCTGTTTGCAGCACAACGGCATCCGCCAACATATCCAGCTCAGTGGCCGTCGGATTGATGACCACCACCTTCGCGCCACGCTGGTGCGCCTGAAAGACCAGACCTGCCGCCGGGTACACCACGCCCGAGGTACCCACCACCAGTATCAGATCACAGGTGTTGGTGGCAGCTTCGGCCTGCGCGAGTGCATCGGCCGGCAAATGCTCGCCAAACCACACCACGCCAGGGCGCAGCATATTCCCGCATGCACTGCAGCGCGGGGGCTCGCCCCCCAGCGCCAGGGCCTGCGCCTCATCACACTGCGCACAACAGCCATTCAGCCACTGGTTGCGCATGAGATCGCCATGCAGCGCAACCACATCCGGGCTGCCCGCACGCTGGTGCAATCCATCCACGTTCTGGGTCACCAGATGCAGCTTGTGCGGGTGGGCCTGCGCAAACGTGGCCAAGGCCAGGTGGGCCGCGTTGGGTTGCACCTGCCCAACCAGCGCACGGCGGTAGCTGTACCACTGCCACACGCGCTCAGGCTGGGCACGAAAGCCCGCCTCGGACGCCATCTCCTGCGGGTCAAACTGCGCCCAGTAACCGGTGTGTGTGTCTCGGAAAGTGGGGACACCGGATTCCGCACTCACCCCGGCGCCGCTGAGCACCATGACCTGCTGCGCCGCCTGCAACCACGCACGCACGGTTGCCAGACTTTCAGTGTTTTTGACCTCTAGCGCAGACATAGCAATGGCTGGCAGCTATCTTTATTGCGCAGATTGGCGCTGACGCAGTGCCTCGTACAAGCACACGCCGCTGGCCACGGACACATTCAGGCTCTCCACAGCGCCTTGCATGGGAATGCTGATGAGCGCATCGCAGGTCTTGCGTGTGAGTTGGCGCATGCCATCCCCTTCAGCGCCCAGCACCAGTGCCACAGGGCCCTTCAGGTCCATCTGGTACAGGGTTTTGTCGGCATCACCGCTGGTGCCGATCACCCAGATGTTGCGCGCCTGCAGCTCTTTGAGCGTGCGCGCCAGATTGGTCACCATGAAATAAGGCACGGTCTCGGCAGCACCGCTGGCCACTTTGGCCACGGTGGCATTGATGCCCGAAGCATGGTCCTTGGGAGCAATCACCGCGTGCACGCCAGCACCGTCAGCCACACGCAGGCAAGCGCCCAGATTGTGGGGATCGGTCACACCGTCCAGCACCAGCAGCAGCGGGTTCTTGACACCGGACTCTTCCAAATCGTCCAGCAGCTCGTCGAGCGTGCGAGTGTCCTTGACCTCCTCTACGCGCGCAGCCACACCCTGGTGACCGTGGCTGCCCACCAGTTTGGCAATGCGCATGGCATCAGCCTCGATCAGGCGCGCGCCGGCTTCCTTGGCTTTTTCCAGGAACTGGCGCATGCGCGCATCACGGCGCGTGGATTCGTAATAAATCTCAATGATGGATTGGGGCGCGGTCTTCAAGCGCACGCCGACGGCATGGAAGCCGAAAAGAACTTTAGGGGACGACATAGTGCCCGGATTATCCAGTGCCACGGCCTGTTGTGGTGGCAAGTTGTGAGATACCTTGCTGGCGCTTCGACCAATCGTGCCCGCACAGCATCACTTCATGCCGCACAGTTATGAAGACATATGCCTGAAAGAATATGTGTAAGCCAATACACTCCTTGCCTTCCTCTATTTATAAGCGGCGCTCTCTTTTTCACATGATCTTTCAAGCATTGCTGAACTGGACCAAGAAAACTGGCCTTGTCACCCAAATTGTCATCGGGCTTGTCCTCGGCGTTGCACTGGCTTGGCTGTGGCCACAGGCCGCCATGAAGATTGACATCCTGGGCACCCTCTTCATCTCGGCGCTCAAGGCCGTGGCCCCCATCCTGGTCTTCATCCTCGTGATTGCGGCCATCAGCAACCAAAGACCTGGGCAAACCACGCACCTCAAACCAATTTTGTGGCTGTACGCCATGGGCACCCTGTGCGCCGCGGTGGTGGGCGTGCTGGCCAGCATGGTGTTTCCTTCCACGCTGATCTTCAAAGACGCTGCCACAGGTATTGCCGCCCCCAGCGGCATCCAGGAAGTGCTGCTGCAACTGGTGCACAGCGCGGTCGACAACCCCGTCAATGCGCTCTTGCATGCCAACTACATCGGCATCTTGGTCTGGGCTGTGGCCATTGGCGTGGCGCTGCGCCGCGGCACAGAAAGCACCCGCCAGACCATGGCCGATCTGTCCCACGGCATTACCTTGATCATTCAAGGCCTGATCCGTTTGGCCCCTCTGGGTATTTTTGGCCTGGTTGCCTCCACCGTGGCCACCACGGGCACCCAGGTGCTGGCCGGTTATGTGCACGTGCTGCTGGTGCTGATGGGCTCCATGCTGTTTGTGGCCTTTGTGGTCAATCCGCTGATCGTGTGGTGGAAGATTCGCCGCAACCCCTTCCCGCTGGTGCTGATGTGCCTGCGCGAGAGCGGCGTCACCGCATTCTTTACGCGCAGCTCAGCCGCCAACATCCCCGTCAACATGGCCATTGCCAAGCGCCTGAAGCTGGATGAAGACACCTACAGCGTGGCCATTCCCCTGGGCGCCACCATCAACATGGCGGGCGCCGCCATCACCATCAGCGTGCTGTCGCTGTCGGCGGCCTACACCCTGGGCATTGCTGTCGATATCCCCACCGCCATCTTGCTGTGCGTCGTCGCATCGGTGTGTGCCTGCGGTGCATCGGGGGTGCCCGGTGGTTCGCTGTTGCTGATTCCACTGGCTTGCTCGCTGTTTGCCATTCCCAATGACATTGCCATGCAGGTGGTGGCGGTGGGCTACATCATCAGCGTGCTGCAAGATTCGGCAGAAACTGCGCTGAACTCGTCCACCGACGTGATCTTCACTGCGGCCGTGTGCATTGCTGAGGAAGAGCGCAAGGCCTGAGCGGCCAGCCCTCCCCCCAAAAAGGCTCCTTCAAGGAGCCTTTTTTGTTGTGTACGCCCATGGTCGGGGGCGGATGCACTGGTCCGCAAACGCCAAGTGTTTTGCACTGCTAGTGCACAGGCGCAGCCCTTCAACTGCTGTCAATGGCGATCTGCCCGCAACCCGCCCTTGCGCGGAGCGTCATTATTTCTTACAGATTAATTTTCTTAATCTCTTGAGAAATGCAGCGCCAAAAATCTGGGTGTTTATACGTAATTTTCAGAAAAATTCTCACGTTAACCATTAAGGGATAACGATTTTATGGATACATATTCTTCACTAACCATTGTTTTCAGCAATCTGATTATTTTAATTTAATTGAGGTTCAATAAAACTAACCAGGGTACATGGCGTTCATTTCTAGAATAAAAATTCAAAAAGGAGACATTGATATGCAGCGCAGAGATTTTTCAAAAAACTTGGCATTCCTTCTTTCATCCGCCACTGTCCCGCAATGGGTCATGGCCAAAACAGCGGATTATCCCAGCAAGCCGATCAAAATAGTGGTCGGCAGCACCGCTGGTGCATTAACGGATTTGGCAACGCGCCTGTACAGCGACAAACTGGGTCAAGCGTTAAATCAAAGTTTTGTGGTTGAAAATCTCCCTGGCGCCAGCTCCCTGATTGCCACCAAAAACCTGATCAAGTCCAGCAATGATGGCTATACCTTGCTGACGGTGGCCAATACGGTTTTTACGATGCCGTATTTATCCCAAAAGGCCGACTACAAACCCAGCCGCGATTTCACCGTCATTGCAGAGCTGGCGCGCGGGCCCGGCATGCTGGTGGTTAACGCCAAATCCAAGTACCAGACCCTGCAGGATTTGATCGACGACGCACGCAAGCACCCCGGAGAAGTCAGCTATGCCTCCGGCGGACTGGGCACCACCTCCCATTTGCCCATGGAGATGTTCCAAAGCGAAGCCAATATCAAAATGCTGCATGTGCCCTACAAAGGCATCGCACCAGGTGTGGTGGATTTATTGGGCGGCCGCGTAGATGCATTGATGGGCACCCCCACCTCCATGCTGAGTGCCATTAAGTCCGGCACATTGCGCCCTCTGGCGGTGACGGCGGAACAAAGAATCGAGGAATTCCCGAATATCGCCACCTTCAAGGAAGCTGGCTTTCCACAAGCCACTTATATGATTTTCATCTCCTTGGTGGGTCCGGCCAATATGCCTGCCGATGTGGTGCAGAAATTGGCCACATCCATTGACCAAGTCAAAAAAGACCCGCACATCATTGGCAAGCTCAAAGAACTGGGCCAAAGCATTGAGCCGCGCATGTCGGATATGGCGAATTTGAAGAAATTCCTTTTTGAAGATGAAACCAAATATGCCAGCCTGATCATTCAAAAAAATATCAGCATTGATTAATACATCAAATACAAGGAGCACCCAATGTTAATGAAACGCCAAAACCAAGAGCTGTCGCACGATTTTGCAGAGTTTGTGGTGAATACCCGGTATGAAGACCTCTCGCCTGCTGCCATTGACGGTGCCAAGAAAAGCATTCTGGACACTTTGGGGGTGATTCTGGCGGCCACCGGGGTCGAGCCTGCCGTCAAAGGCGTCAACGCCTTGGTGACGGAATCCGGGGGACGCGCTGAGAGCACCTTGATGGGCTTTGGCGGCAAAGCCCCAGCCGTGTGGGCCGCTTTCCACAACGGTGCCATGGCCCACTGCCTGGATTTTGATGACCACGCACCGGAAGGCCACCACCCCAGCAGCTCCATCGTGCCCGCCGCATTTGCGCTGGCGGAGCGCCAGGGCGGCATCAGCGGCAAGCAGCTGATTGCCGCTGTGGCCGCTGGCCAGGACATGTTTTTGCGCATGCGCCGCAATGTGCCCAGCCGCCTTGACTGGCACATCACCACCGTCATCGGCGTGTTTTCTGCCACGGCCACCGCCGCCCACGTTCTGGGCCTGAACCGTGAGCAGACCATCAGCGCATTCGGGATTGCCGGCATGCAGTGCTGCGGCACTCTGGAGCTGGCCTATGGCGTGGGCAGCGATCTGCGCGGCATGTACGCCGGTTTTTCGACCAAGGGGGCGGTGCTGGCTGCGTTGATGGCAGAGAAAAACATCCGTGGCGTGCAAAGCATGTTCGAAGGCAAGGCGGGCCTGTTCAATGTGTACTTTGATGGGGAATACAACCGCGAAGGCATGCTCCAAGACCTGGGCAAGGTCTACCACGGCGGTGATGTGCTCTACAAACCCTGGCCGTCCTGCGGGGCCTCGCACGGGTTTATCCACGCCACGCTGGAGCTGATGCAAGAGCACCAGCTCAAGGCCCAGGACATCGCCGCCATCCGCGTGCACGTGGGTGACTTCCAAAAGCAGCTGTGCGAGCCCATCGCTGGCCGCCGCCGCCCCGCCACGCCTGCCGACGCCAAGTTCAGCATCCCGTACTGCATTGCCGTAGCCGCCAGCAAAGGGGCCGTCAAGCTCTCCGACTTCTTTGGTCAGGCCCTGCACGACCGCGCAGTGGGCGCCATGGCCGACAAGATTGAAGCCGTGGTGGACGAAAACTTTGACTGGAAGGGAATGCTGCCCAAGGGGCGCCTGGAGATCACGACCACCGATGGCCGCGTACTTAGCCGCGTGGGTGAGAACGTGCCCGGCGATGTCGAATGCCCCATGAGCTGGGAATATCTCTACCAGAAGTTCCAGGAAAGCTCGGCCCTGGCAGCGCACGCGCCCTCGGCAGCGGGCATTGCCAAGGCCTACGATCTGGTGCGTGATCTAGAACACGTGGCCGATGCCACCCAACTGCTGCGTGCACTGGACTGAACCATGGACCCAACCATTGACCGCCTTGCGCGCTACGTGGTGGGGCTGCCCCAGCAGCCAGCCAACGCAGCCGCGCTGCACGAGGCCAAGCGCCGGGTGATTGACAGCGTGGCCTGCGCCAGCGCGGCCTATTCAGAGCCGTTTTGCCAGCAGCTGCGCCAGATGGCCCAGCTCTACCCGGTGCACAGCGGCGGCGCCCGCATCTGGGGCAGCCCGCAGCGCACCACCATGGAAATGGCCGCCTTCATCAACGGCACCATGCTGCGCTATCTGGACTTGAGCGACACCATCCTCTCGCGCAGCAACGGCCACCCCAGCGACATGATCGGCGCGCTGGTGGCCGTGGCCGAGGCCCAGCGCTGCAGCGGTTTGCAGCTGCTGCAAGCCATCGTCGCCAGCTACGAGGTGTATGGCAGCCTCTGTGATGCAACCGCCATGGCCGCCAAGGGGCTGGACCAGGCCACGGCCGCTGCGGTTGGTGCGACCGCAGGCACGGCCTTGCTGCTGCGGCTGACACATGCGCAAACGGCCCATGCGCTGTCGCTGGGGCTGTCTGCCCATCTGCACCTGTACAACGTGCGCTGCGGCGCGCTGTCGGACTGGAAGGGCTGTGCGGGCCCCAACGGCGCAAAGAACGGGGTGTTCAGTGCCCTGCTGGCACAGGCGGGCATCACCGGCCCCAGCGCGCCGGTGGAAGGCAAAGGTGGCCTGCAAACGCTGCTGGGACCGCTGGACTGGCAGGTGGGACAAGGCCCTGCGCGCATTCTCAGCACGCACCTGAAGCTGCACCCCGTGTGCTACCACGGCCAATCGGCCGTCGATGCCGCACTGGTCTTGCGCGCGCAAGTGCCCTGGCAGCAGGTGCAAAGCGTTCACATCACTACCTATGAAGCGGCCTATCTGGCCATGGGCAGCGATGCACAGCGCTGGGCCCCAGACAACCGTGAAACCGCAGACCACAGCCTGCCCTACGCCGTGGGCATGGCCTGGATACACGGCGCACTCGCATTGGGCGCCTATGAAAGTGATCGCCTGCATGACCCGGTCACACGTGCCTTCATGCAGCGCGTGACCGTGGAGCCATCCGCCGCCATGAGCGCGCAGTTTCCGCACAAAGCCCAGGTGCACATGCACGTGCAAGATGCGCAGGGCCGCCGTGTCGAGCACACCCAGCCCAACCCCCAGGGCCATGCCAGCTGCCCGCTGAGCGACGAGGGGCTGGAGCACAAGTTCCTGGCCTGCGCCGCCCCTGATGGCAACGCGGCACCCGGTGTGCACCGCCTGCTCACGCAACTGTGGGCCCTGGAACAAGCGCCAGCCATGGATGCCTGGCTGGACACCTGGGCACAGTGCTTAGGCACAGCCAAACCGCCGCAGGCGTCAAGCTTGCAACCTGCACTGCAAGAAATGTGAGCACTTAGCGCTTGTTTTTATGAGGCTTCAGATACTTTTTCATCAAAGTACCAATCTATTCAAACGCTAGCAGCTCTCTTTTCAAGAGCATACAAAAAAGCCATGAACCCATGTTCATGGCTTTTTTACGGGAGATCAGCACCTGCTCGGCCGTTCACACCTTGGGCTTCAGGAACGTCCACTGCGAGTGAATTACCCTCTTGCCGCTGTTAGAGCGCACCTCACATTGCACCACCATGGTGTTCTGCCCCTGGCGCAGCACCTCGGTGTGGGTCAGGAAGAAGGCCTCCGATGCAGCGTTCAAATATTGCACCGTGCTTTCTGCCACCAACCAGCCTGCAGGCACCTGCGCACGCGCTGCGTTCGCGGCCAAGCCGTACAGAATACCGCCGTGCACATTGCCAGCGCGGTTGGACAGATGCTCGCCCTTGTCAAAGCGAAAGCTATCGGCGTTGGCATCGCCCGCCACCGGTTGCGCAGCCCAGAACTTGTCGATAAAGGCCTGCCCGTTATCCAGCGCCTGCGCCTGGCAAGCCGCCGCATAGACCGGGTAATCGGCCGAGTCCACAGCGGGTACACAGTCCTGCCAGGGCTGAAACTGCTGGGCCGCCGACGGCAGGTGCTGCACATTCAGCGCATTTTTAAAAGGCGCCATGCCCATCAGCGCCCTGCCCGATGCCAGCAACTCCTGGCTGTCCGAATAAATATCCACCTCGGTCACCACCGCGCCAATCTGGGCACTGTCCAAGGTGTTTTTGATACGCCCAACCGCCTTGAGCATGCCCGCACCCGGCAGTCGCTTGACCGAGACCTGCAGGCTCACCGTGGCCAGACTGGCCTGCTGCCCCAGGGCGGACCGCGCGGCATTGGACAGACCCACGTCCACAAACACGCCAAAGGCGGGCCAGGCCATCTGTCCATCGCGGCTCAGGCAGTGCGCGCCCACCTCCGTCCAGGCAATGTTTTCTTCCACGCTGATTTTGTCGAAGTAAATATCCAGGTAGTTGGACGGGTACGTCCACCCCTGCTCGTGCACGGCACGGATGGTCTGAACACTTCTTTCAAAACCGGGAGATGTTGTCATGGGGGCAGATGTCCAAAGATG